>CAYUVY010000048.1:0-1849 GCA_964448465.1 uncultured Gammaproteobacteria bacterium | reverse complement strand
TTGTAAATAAGTTTAAGGTAATTGGTCCCAAAAAAGGCGCTAAAAATGGGGAAGTCAGCTCTGCACTAGGATTATCCGGAATACTGGTTAACGACAAAGGGTTCCAGACCCCGCTCATATCTGTAAATCCGTACCATACGGCTTTAGCATTTAACACAAAATGTAGCTCGTCGTTGGTAATACCGGTCGGAAATCTATCCAACCAAAGTGTCCGTGTAATCATCGCAAGTACAAAAAGTACGATAGCGACACCAAGCTTATTTTTAAACATTATTAATGATTATATTCTATGTGTAATAATTTGACCATGGCAACTCTTCTGGGTCGGTTGTAGTTTGCTAAACTGCAGTATGGAACTTTCACAACTTCAAAAACAGATCCAAAAATTTGTCGAAGAAACTAATTGGGATTCCCCGCCTGAGCACCGAGTACTTGATTTGGTCTCCGAAGCTGGTGAAGTTGCCAAAGAGGTTTTAACTATTACCAAATACGGCAAAGAACCACTTGCCAAAAACGAAAATTTAACTTCCGAACTTGGTGACACACTCTATTCACTTATCGTCGTCGCTAACAAATTTGACATAAATCTCGAAGAGGCCCTAGATCATGTTTTAAAGAAATACAAAAACCGTCTAAAGCACGGCTAATTATCCATGCAGCGTATTACCACCCAATCTTTTCAATTAGCCATCAACACCTGTGGTGATGAAAATGCTCATCAGCTTGCTTTGGTTCTTCCGGGTCGCCTGGATACCAAAGATTATTTTCATATTTCCAGTCATCTTGAATTTTTAGCTAGTCTTGGCTATTTTGCCGTTTCTCTTGATCCACCAGGTACTTGGCAAAGTCCTGGAGATATCAGCCTATTTACCACTACTAATTATCTTCAAGCTATTAGTGAACTAATAGAATTTTATGGCCATAAACCAACTATCTTAATGGGCCATAGTAGGGGAGGCACAGTCGCCATTCATGCCGGTACCACTAATCCCAATGTCCAAGGAGTTATTGCCATTATGGCTAGTCTGGATGGGCCATCTGAGCCAAGTCCTTTAGCTATCAAAAATGGTTATGAACTAGAATCTCGTGATTTGCCCTCAGGAAATATAAAAAGTAAAGAACAAAAAACATTTTCTTTACCTTTATCTTATTTCCAAGATGGTCAAAAGTACGACACTTTAAAAGTACTGCAGGATTGTAGCAAACCGAAATTACTTTTTTATGCCACTCAAGACGATTTTTCTGATCCAAGCGATTACCAAAAAGTTTTTGCCACACTTCCTGACCCCAAAGAACTACACGAGCTAAATTGCACCCACGATTATCGCTATTCTCCCTCGGCCGTAGAAGAAGTCAACCAAGTAGCCAAACAATTTCTGTTAAAATACCTTCATGCCTAATTTAATAGCCACTGCAAAAATCACGATTCAAGCCCCTGTTTCCAGGGTTTGGCATGCTTTAGTTGATCCAGAAATTATCAAACAATATCTTTTCGGCACCGAAATTGTCACCACTTGGCAAGTTGGTAGTCCCATTGTTTGGAAAGGTATCTGGCAAGACAAACCTTATGAAGATCTTGGCACCATTCTTGCCTTTGTTCCTGAAAAATTCCTGCAAATGACCTATTGGAGCAGCATGTCTGGACTATCCAATGACCCAAAAAATTTCAAAAAAGTAACTTACGAGCTGACTACAAATAACCAGACCACTACTCTCACTCTAACCCAAGACAACAACCAAACTGAAGAAGAAAAAATCCACTCCGAACAAAATTGGACTATGGTTCTAAATAGCCTCGCAAAACTGCTGGAAACTGTTTAGTATTGCCTGCCAGCCCGATCTTTGTCTT
>CAYUVY010000047.1:0-1852 GCA_964448465.1 uncultured Gammaproteobacteria bacterium | reverse complement strand
CTTACTTATCGTAAAAGTACGATTGCAGTAGTGGTTGATAAAAATAAGAAAATCCTCTTGGTACAAAAGAAAAATTATCAGGATAACGAGTGGCAATTTCCAGGAGGAGGTGTAGAAGATGGAGAAACTGAAGAGCAAACAATATTGCGGGAGTTAAAAGAAGAACTGGGTACAGACAAATTTGTAGTACTTAAAAAAAGTAAAAATGATTTGAAATATGCTTGGGCAGATGATGTTATTGAAAGAAAATTAAGAGAGAAAGGAAAGACTTACCTTGGACAAAAAGTAGCACAATTTTTGGTGAAATTTTTGGGAGAACCAGAAGAAATAATTTATCAGCCAGAAGAAATTAAAAAAATAATTTGGGTTAAACCGTCTGAGTTAGATAAATATTTTGTCTTTCCAAACCAGCTTGCAGAAACAAAAAAATTATTTGAGGAATTTGATTTAATCTAGTACTAATTTCCCAAAACTTAGGGTTTGCTTTGTAAACTGATTTAGAGCAGTTTATGCTAAAATTTGAAGGATGAAACTCGGTAACGATAGTTATACAATTTTTATTGGCACAAAAAATTTTACTGAAAAGTATCATAAAGATAAAGCGGGTTGGTTAAAAATATCAGCGAAAGGCAATGTGTTTAGAATGACAGCAGAACAAGTTCTCAATCACTTGTTACCAGCATTGTCCGGGGTCAAAAAAAACTTAATTTTAAAAGTGGAACATAAAATATAAAAAGGGGGACCTTTTATGGTTCTTAATACTAGATCAGTCCCCCGTTGACCAAACGGAATTCTTTTTTGGTTTCCCAAAGATTCTTGAGTTGATCAAAATTGTCATCAGGTTTTTGCATTAAATTGGCGAGGTTATCAATTTCTACAAGTTGTTCTTCGGATAATTTGTCAAACATACTAAAATTAGTGATTTTCGGAGTATGGTGATAAATAAGCTCGTCATTCATTAAGCAGTGAAAGTCATAAAATAGTTCCCAGGAGATAGCAATTAGTCCACCAGTTCCACCGCCGTTCCAAAAATGATTAGCGTCTACTTTGCCACTTCGAACTGCCAGCCAAGCATCGGCTGAATAGTCAAAGACTCCTTCGGGCATGTCGTATGGATCAAATTTTAAATATCCTTCAATACTACCATCAACATCGATAGAGACCCACCTGGATTCTTTGTAATTCCAATATTGATTTATCCAATGGTCATCGCTTTTCCCAGCTGGTAAGCCTTCTACGCTAAAGTATGGGGCAAAACCAGAACGCACCCTGCTTGGTATTCCTTTGATTTTTAACAATGAAGCCATAAGTATGGCTGTAAATCTACAGGTAAGAACCAACATGTTTTCGGCATTCCGGTTGGGCACTAATCCCCTTGGATCTCTTCGGTATAACTCAGCTAGTATGGCAGAGGCTGTGACAAATATATCGTCTTCGGGTTGTCTGGTCCAAGGAATTCTGGTGGTATCTCCATATCTTAAATCGGCGTTAGATCCGGTGTTACCATTTTTTAGAACTGTACGATGGATGAGTTGTTTTCTAACTAAAAGTCCAAGTTCTTTAATATCGTTGGGTAAAGTATCTTTGAGTAATTCGCCGTAAAGACCCGGGTAAGTATACTGACTAAATTGTAGGTAATGATCTAATATTTTTTTGTCCATCTTTGTTATCTTAGCATTTTAAAAAATATGAGGTATATTTTTTGTAGAAGAAACTAAACAGTTGAAATATATTTTTCTAACCACAATTCGACATCATCTGTCCAGTTAAAAACAAGATGTTTTTCATTTTCGTCTGGTGGCTCTAATTCTTTTACCGTACTTTGGAAATCTTCATCGGCCACATCAAATCT
>CAYUVY010000046.1:0-2064 GCA_964448465.1 uncultured Gammaproteobacteria bacterium | reverse complement strand
CTAACAATATTGCTATTGCCCTGGCCCAATCCAACCACAAAATTCTTTCTTTCTTATTTTCCTGTGCCATAATCATTCTAGCCTGTTTTATAAAAAGCTGACTTGTCCCGCCGAAGTCCCGGAATATGACAAAAGCGGACCTGTCCCGCCGAAACCCGCCACGGCGGGTGAAGGCGGAGGGTGCAAGATTCGAACTTGCGTTGGGATTGCTCCCGCTGGTTTTCGAAACCAGTGCCGTAAACCACTGGGCCAACCCTCCATTGCCTGTATTATAACAATTAGCTTAAAATAGGATAAATAAATTCTATCTTGACTTGAAGTGATAATAAGCTAGCATATACCCATGCAGGAAAAAACAAGATTTTTATATGATTTAACTAACAAAGAAGATACGGGTTTCGTGGTTGCAAGTTGTGTTGACAATACAACGGGAGTTACTGTGAGGACAGTCCTGGCAAATTCCGAGAGAAGCTATCCGGCCGCAGTGGCCTATATGGGTGCTAAATTTTCGCGATCCAGAGATGGTATGGATGAGTTATTAGAAGAAATTGAGCAAGCGTATAAAGAAGGAAAGCTAACTCCCGAAAAAAGATTAGCGAGCATAGTCAACGGACTCAAACATCAGTCTCCGGCCGGAATGGCCCACGTGGTACTTGCTTTCGAAAACATACCCATCGAGACAGCCGCTGCAGTCTTCAGAGCCGGGCCTGCTTTACATGACGGACAAGAGTCGTCCACTAGATTTATTGACTTTGCCTCGGGCAACGATTTGGTTCCGCTAGCCACATTAATTCCAGAAGGAGCCACCATTCCGGAAAGCTTATTTCAAGAATATTCAGATCTACAAAAATTATCTATAGGAAGCTACTTGAGTTGGTACCCAAGAGTCTACGAAGCTTATGCTGCGCATTTTAAAATAGATAAAGCTAATAAAACAGAAGAAAGTGCTCTATCTGCCAGAAGCTACGATACCGTGCGAGGATTTTTACTTTCCGGTCTTAAAACAAATATGGTTTGGGTGGCCAACGCCACCTCCGTACAACAGTTAATTAGCAAGTTTGGAAGTGGTCGAGTTCCCGGAGAGAGGCATTTGTCTGATACTGTACTTGCACTATTAAAACCCGAAATGCCAGTTCCTGGATATTATCCCGAAATCAAACCCTTGCTTAATCACACTGAACCAAGCTTTACTACCAAAGAGGAACAAGTAGAGTTAAAAAGGTATCTAAGTCAGCAAAATGGTTTTTCGGCATTACTCTCCCAAAGAAGATCTTTTGGTGGGATCGTTGACAACCAGGTAGATCTCTTGCCGGAGCAAACATGGTCAGTAGATAAAATAATTGCTCAGCAGATTTTGACACTTTACCCCTCTTTGAAAATGAAGGATATTCTAGACTTCACAAAAAATCTCACCGACGGACAAAAGAGCGAAGTTGGTAGGATTATTTTTTTGCGACGGAACCGTTTTAGTTTACCAGAAATTACGGCAAGTGCCGGGCCAATTTCTTTGCATATGCAAATAGATTTAGGTATAGAAAGAGATCTCGGTAGACACCGAGCCTGGGAGAGAGTGTCTCCTCTTCATGAAACCCATGTTGGCTTAGGAGAAATCGACCAAACCGGGTTTACTCAGGCTGCCTATCTTAGGCAAATTCCTGAATTAGTTAATGTAAGCTGGGAAATGGAACAAGATATGCTAAAACTTTACAGCAAAAGACGCGAATTTTTGGATAAGTTGTCTATGCAAATTGGCCAAGAAGCAGCAGACAAGGTTGGAGTATATCTACTTCCTTTGGCACACCAGGTAGATATGGTTATGCACGGAGATCCTCGCTATTTAGTACATTTCCAAGACACCAGAATCCGAGAAGGGGCCCATATTGATGCCAGGTTGATTACTGCATCTTCAAACGAACAAGTAGCCAGAAGTAACCCTTTTTATTCGAGTTTAGCGTATCCTACCGAGCGTGTTCTCGTAGACGACAGACACCAATTTATTGATCGAAGTTAGTGTGCCTAGCAGGGCTCGAACCTGCAACCTTTGGTTTCGCAAACCAATGCTCT
>CAYUVY010000045.1:0-2102 GCA_964448465.1 uncultured Gammaproteobacteria bacterium | reverse complement strand
GATAAACGCGAAGGCTTAAAAAACCATGATCCAAAAATTGACATTTTAGTCGCCGAGCACATTTTTCAACCTTTTTCTGCCGTAGAAGTAGAAAATACGGTTACCTGGATTAACCCAGAGATAACTTCTGGACTTGAAAGTTTTACTCTTGGTCAGCCCACCAATCTGGCCTACCAACTAGCCCTAGGATCCAGCAAAAGACGCCCTGATGGAATTGTTTGGGCAAGAGAATTACACTACAGATCGGCTATTCTTTTGGCAAATGCAAAAATCACCATTGGCAATCAGGTTTTCAACTACCTAGATGCCAAAGGAACAGGGTTACTTGAAGATAAACATCGTGATATCAAGAGCGCTGATGAAAATAGGTATACAAACTACCGAGTAGCCGCCACTAGCAAGCCACACGATCATCCATACTCCGAAGAAACTTCGGGTTTGGCTACCCAAAGTTGGGTTGATATCGACAATAGCATGAGTGCACGACTAGAGTTTCTTGGTATTAGAACCGTACCCATTGTTGCCATCGCAGACATTGGGGAAGTCATTGATCCAAATGGTGATAAAATATCCATTGCTAAAGCCAAAGAAAGAGGCTATGTTGCCCAAGGCACCGAACCTGTGATTCTGTACCGAGCTTGGGTCACACCTTTTAGGCTAACTGAGGCTTTATATCGCCCAGAATGGGATAAAGAATATGGAGATATTACCACTACAAGAGAGACAGAAAAAAAGAGAGTAATAGTTAGAACAGCTATTGCGGATATTCAAAAGGACACATCCATACCTCTGGAAGTTCGCAACTCCTTTTCCGACATTTCTCAATATTTACGCTGGCTGGCTTCTACTATCGGAAGTAATTTAGGTAAAATGCACAGGCTCGGCATAACCCACGGTTTTCTATACAGACTACACAACATTACTTTAGACGGAAGATTTGTTGATTTAGATGACATGGTGGAAAATTCCAGCCCCAAGCGAATCGAGGATGACCGAAACTCTATTTTTCACCCCAGAGACGGATACTTCTTTTCAGCTTTCTTAAGAGGAATACCCAAACTATTCGATCTTAATATTGATCCAAAGGAATTACTCCAGCTCACCAAAGACTCTTACTACTCAAGCCTAGGATCTTCATCACCAGCACCAACCTCGGTGATATAATCTTTCGTGCCAATAGACAGGAGAAAATTTTCAGGCATTGCCATTAAATCAATCGCAATTTTAAGTCTTTCCGCCTGTGCCAAACAAATTGGTATCCCTATTACTCCAGAAGCCAGCGCAACTCTGGTTCCTACTTATCCACCAACAATTACGCCCAGAATAATTACTACCGCCGCAATCCCAGAATCCACCACAGCTCCTACCCCTATTGCTTCCCAAACAATTTCACCCAGACCATCTCCCGATGCAACCGAAACCCGCGAACCAAGGCCACCCCGCCCAACCAGCACCGCTACCTCCACACCTAGACCAAGACCTACTTCCACACCTCAAAAAGCTGGTCCCACTCCCGAGGCAACTCCATCACCCACCCCGACCAAATCTCTAAATGATTACTTTATCTGGCGAGGCGATACCAACAAACCCAATGTGGCCCTAACTTTTGACGATGGTTGGATTCAAGTTGAAAATCTACTAAACGCCCTCAAAGATACCAAAACCAGACTAACCCTTTTCCCCACCGGCCAAGCTCTGGCCAACCCTGATAACATTAATTTCTGGAGGGGATTGCGGGCCATCGGCTGCGAATTTGGCTGTCACAGTTTTACTCACTCTCCTGTGGAAAGACAGACTACAGATCAAATTATCGAAGAAATCAACCGATCTCAACAACAAATAAATAAAACTATGGAACAAAATACTCCCTTTGCCTGCTACCGTCCACCCTACGGTGGCCGAAGCTGGAATCTAGTAGAAGCACTTAAAAAGACTAATCTCGCAGGTTATATTTAGTCCTTTTCTAGCGAAGGAACAAGTATTCTTAGCAGCCCGTGGCAAGTAGAACAGAGAATAGTTAACTTTGTAAAAAATGGTGATATAGTGCTACAGCACTTTAACTACAACGATGTAACCAATATGGTAAAAATTATTGATGGTTT
>CAYUVY010000044.1:0-2183 GCA_964448465.1 uncultured Gammaproteobacteria bacterium | reverse complement strand
ACCGCCGAGCTGACTATGTGAAGGCGTTTTGGCAGATTGTGGATTGGGAAGTGGTAGAGAAAAGATTGGCGCACTAGGGAGACTGATTAGTCACTGTACCTAAGTTCTTTTTTATGTCTTGTACTTGGGCTGGTGTTAGACCCGTGGTGTTGATTCCTGCCGTTTCCATAACAACTTGATTTTCGCCGAGGATGACAAGATTTGTTCCCCTAATCTCTGTTCTAAAGCTACAAGGAGCAGTGATTGGGCAAGTCAGGCTAATGTCTGGAGTGATAAACTGTCTTCCCCCTGCAGCTAGATAATAACCTGAAATAGCATAGGTTTTGTTTAGCTTAAGTGTTGGATTCCAGCCTGTTCCCGGAAGGTTCTCCCAAGATAGAGAAGAAAAGTTAGTAACCCTCAGACTACCTGAAAAATTTGTGGAACTACCAATAATGGTTCTAAAGGAGGTTGCCTGATATTCATTAACCCCAAAATTACCACCTCTACTGAAAGTACATTCTAGGGGGTTGGAAAAAGGGCTTAGTATTTGTTGAGCGTATTGAAGCTGGACAGATTTGGCCCAGTCTCCGGCGTTTAGCGAATTATCGGCGTTGTTGCAAGCAAGATTCTGATTGCGGAGAAGACCGGCAATAGGGGTAGGGTTGGGTATATGGGTGGGCGTGGGCAATGGTGTTGGTGTAGGTAAGGGTGTGGCAGTAACTAGTCTGGGCAGATCATTTACTCTTTCATAAAGATACCCGGCTGTTTCACATCTAGTTATGGTGTCTGCATCTAGATCGCCCCTGGCACAGATATATTCCGGTAGGCCAGGTTGTTTTGTGGCTTCTTTTGGGGTTGAGGTTTCGGTTGGTCGGACGCTTGGTGTGGGTGTATTTGGTGTACCACATCCTGAGAGAACTAGGGCTGCTGCAAACATGGCAGCAAGTCTTTGTTCTAATTTGTGCATATATGATCTATTATACACCAATAGTTAGTAGAAAGTTAAGGTGAGCTTTTGGGGGAGGAGTTTGGGTTTTCTGGTTTACTGATGGTTATTACATGGGCGTTATAGTCAACTTCCACGTCCGGATTATTGGTCTGGATTTCTTTAAGTGCTTCTTCTTTTAATTTACGATACAACAAGATCTTTTTGGTGTACATTCTTTCTTCTGCGTTGTATTTTGTGACATAAAATTTAGAGAATGGTTTGCCTTCTTCCCACCATTCTTTTCCTCGTAGTTTGGCTTTGAGCATTAATAGCTTATTTTTCAGCCCTGAGGTGTAGTGTTCAGAGGGGGCTTCAAGGTCGGTACCGGCAACACGCTTCCATTTTGCTATCTCAGTTTCTAGTTCTTCTGGGGTAAAGTCTTCCAAGTGTTGCTTGTCGCGGTTGTCATTGAAGTCTATTTTTCCTGCAATTGGTTCGAAAAAACCAGGCATATTGGCCAGAGCGTATCCTATTGCGAAAAATTCTCCTTCGGGAGGCAAAACCAGGGTGATATCTTGAAGTAAAAAGCCGAAGGTTTTTGGACCCAAATAGGTTAAGGCTTTGTGGGAAATTATTAGGTTGGGGGCATCTATACTGAACATCTTGAGAAACTCTGGAAGTCTTTGGGCAGCGGTCAAGGTGTAAGTTATAGAGCAGGCTTGAATTTGACTTGGTGTTGATCCCGGTTCAACTAAATCTTTTATTTGATGAGGTTGATCCTGGTCGTGGGCAATGGTATCTGTAAGTCCTACCAGATTGAGTCTTAGGTGTGGATGCTTGGCTAAAATTGATTTGGTATTAGGACAGGTTGCCGGGTCATTGGCAATGTTGGAAAGCATTTCACCTAAACCGCAGCCAAGATCAAGCAAGGTTACGGTATCCTGGTGATTTTGAACGGCGGCTTCTAGTTGATAGCTAAGATGTCTGTCTATTGAAAAAACACTTCCCTCCCGTTCTCTCATTTCAGGTGGCATGTGTTTTGAAAAGTTACCTTCAATTTGAGTTATATGGTAATCCAAATACGATCTATTTGTTTCTTTGTATGTACCTGAAATTGGGATTTCTCTGGACAATTATATTTTAATAAAAGGTTAAAGTTAGCTTTTGGGGGAGGAGTTTGTCGGAATTGACCTGGGCCTGCACTAGAAAGGTGCCGGTTTGAGGTGAAGAAAGATCAAAGAGGGCCTTACCGTTTTCGTCGGTGGTGTCTTGA
>CAYUVY010000043.1:0-2219 GCA_964448465.1 uncultured Gammaproteobacteria bacterium | reverse complement strand
TTTACAAACCTTAAAAGGCTTTCGCGACTTTTTGCCCAAACAAATGCGGGCCAGAAATCTAGTTCGCAAAATCATTTCCGAAACTTTTGAGCTCTTTGGCTACGAACCCCTCTCCACCCCCACCCTGGAGTACGCCTCAATTTTACTTAACAAATATGGAGAAGAAGCCGACCGCCTGGTCTACCAATTTAAAGACAATGGCGACCGTCAAGTGGGTATGCGCTACGACTTAACCGTCCCCACTGCTCGGGTCATGAGCATGTATACCAATGAAATTAAGCTTCCATTCAAGCGCTATCAAATTGATCCGGCTTGGCGCGCCGAAAATACTCAAAAGGGCCGCTACCGCGAATTTATCCAAGCCGACATTGATTTTTTTGGCTCCATTAGTCCGGCTTCCGATGCGGAGATTGCTACAGTCGTGGCCACCGTCCTTCCCAAACTAGGTCTGAAAAACTTCAAAATTAACATCAATAGTCGCCAAGTTTTATACCAGATTTTGGAGGATGCACAGATCAAAGATAACAAAAACTACATACTTCAAACTATCGATAAATTAGACAAAATTGGTGAAGATGGAGTACAAAAAGAGCTCAATAAAAAAGGTCTGTCAGACTCCCAAGTTTCTGCCATTTTTGTTGCTATCAAAAGCGCCAAGCCAGATGCTAATTTGCAACAAGTTTACGACGCTATTCTCCGCATGGGAGTGGACCCAAGCCAGGTGGTTTTTAATCCCACCATTGTTCGCGGTTTAGATTATTACACCGGTTTTGTTTTTGAAACCACTATTCCAGAAGCCAATATTGGTACCGTAGCTGCTGGTGGCCGCTATGACCAATTAATCAAATCTTTAGGTGGTCCCGATGTTCCCGCTGTCGGTTGTGCCCTCGGTTTCGAGCGCCTACTAGATTGTCTGGAAATCTTTAATCTGCTTCCAGGCAAAAACTATCCTGCTAAGTTTATTCTTTTAAATGTGGATGAGTCCCTGCAAGCCGACTATCTATCTCTCGCCTCTCGCCTACGTAGCAAGGGTATTTCTGTGATTTTCTATCCCGAAGTCCAATCTATTGCCAAACAACTAAAATACGCAGATTTTCAAAATATCCCCCTGGCGATTATTTTAGGCAGCCAAGAAAAAGCCCAAAATAAGCTCACTTTAAAGAACCTTTCTACTCAAACCCAACAGCTAGTTAGCGAAAAAGAGCTTTATTTGCTATAATCATAACCTATGAAACCAGCTATTCATCCTACCTACAATTCTGAGTGTAAAGTCACTTGTGCTTGTGGTAACTCTTTTACCACCGGTTCTACCTTCGACAAAATCGATGTAGACATCTGTAGTAAATGTCACCCAGCCTATACTGGCGTACACAAATTTGTGGATATAAAGGGTAAAATTGACAAGTTTAAGGATAAACAAGTCAAGTCTGCCAATTTTAAGGCCGAAAAAGCCGCTAAAACTGCTAAAGACGCCAAACGCCAAGCCAAAGCCTAGAACTTTGTCCCCCTCTGTGAATATTCACCGTCATCCTGCCTGCCCGCCTTTGGTGGGAATTTATTTCAGGATCTGTTTCCTTTGCTAAACACCGATGCTGAAACAAGTTCAGCATGACGTATTGTTTTAAAATTATAAATTTAGAATTTGAGCTATAATATCCCATGCCCACGTTTTTAAACAACACCGCTATTTTGGAATTCAAACCCGGCCCAGGTGGCCTGGAATCCCAAATCTGGATGCAGGACCTAATGACCATGTATTCCCGCTATGCAGCCAAAGTTGGCTGGAAAGTCCAACAAGTTAGCGATGATGTAATCAAAATCACCGGCCTAGACGTCTATCCCCAGCTTAAATGGGAAACCGGCACACACCGGGTCCAACGTGTCCCCGATACCGAAAAACACGGCCGTATTCATACTTCTACGGCCTCTATTGTGGTTCTTCCCCAAATCCAGACTAATGAGATTAAGATTCGTCCAGAAGACCTAGAAATCACCGCTACCAGGGCCGGTGGCCATGGTGGCCAAAACGTCAACAAAGTTTCTACCGCCATCAGATTAGTCCACAAGCCCACCAATATCGTCATTACCGTCCGCGAAGAGCGTTTTCAAGCTCAAAACCGTGAAATTGCCATGCAAATTCTCGCTGCCAAACTATGGCAGATTGAAGAAGACAAGCGAACCTCGCACATCACCAACGCCCGCCAACAAATCGGCCTAGG
>CAYUVY010000042.1:0-2295 GCA_964448465.1 uncultured Gammaproteobacteria bacterium | reverse complement strand
TAGTCTACTCCAGCCTCAACTTTTGTCAAGATCTTCTCTCTACCCCTTTCCTTACCGTCACAGTCTGTTCTAACTCCGGCACAGACATCGCAGGTTTCTCACTACAATCCTCAGGCAGGATATACATATCACACGTATCCTTCAGACTAGGGCTTTGCTCTAAGTACTCCCACCTGGCTCCAAAATTCAAACCCACTAAAGGTCGTATTTTTATTGTTCGTCCTGTTGCCCAATTCAAAATTCTAGTATAAGTCAATTAATTAATATTATACGCCTTTTTATGGTTTCTTCCACCCTGCCCACTTGCACGTCGGATACGTACTACAGCCAAAAAACTTCCTGCCTTTTTTACTTCTGCGAATCACCACTTTTGCCCCACAAGTAGGACACAAAAAGTCTGCCTCGATTTTCAAAGCCTCGGTGTGTTTGCACTCCGGAAAACGGCTACAAGAAATAAATTTACCAAATCTACCACTTCTTATGACCAACTCCCCTTCTTTACAATCCGGACAGGGTTTATTTAATTTTTCTACCTCAATTTTTACTCGCTCCGAATCTTTTTCCACCCTAGCCACTTCTTTTTCAAATCCACCCCAAAACTTTTTCATCATTTCCTTCCAAGCCAGCTTACCCAAGGCTACTTTGTCTAAACTTAGCTCCATTTCCGCCGTAAAAGGCAAAGAAACTATTTCCTCAAAATTTTTCACCAAAAACGTACTTACCGCCATACCCACCACGCTTGGTACAAATTTCCCCTCCACTCTTTCCACATATCCCCGCATTTGAATTGTCGAAATAATTGGCGCATAAGTACTAGGTCGACCTATACCTTGGCGCTCCAAAGCTCCCACCAAGCTCGCATCGCTATATCTAGGTGGTGCATTAGTTTCTTCTTCTTTAGATTTAATTTCGCTCCAACTTAATTTCTCTCCCTGAGAAATTTTTGGCAAAATCTGTTCTTCTAAAATATGTCCATAAATTTTCAAATAGCCCTCAAAGACCATGCGCACACCTTCGGCCCTAAAAGTGTTATTTTCATCTTTAAGCTCCACAATAGTCTTTTCTAGTCTGGCCTGCGCAGCTTGCGAAGCCAAAGCCCTTTTATAAATCATTTCGTATAATTTTTGCTCCCGCAGGTCTTTTAAGTGCGACACTACTCGGTCCATTTTCGTAGGACGAATAGCTTCGTGAGCTTCCTGGGCATTTTTACTTTTATTGGCAAAAAATCTAGGTTTATCCGCCACATATTCTTTGCCCCAGGTACTCACAATATGTTTTCTCATAGCTTCCACCGCCTCGGGCGCTAAATACACCGAATCTGTACGGTGGTAGGAAATCCAACCTTTTTCGTACAATTTTTGCGCATAGCTCATAGTCATCTTACCCGACCAGCCAAATTTCGAGGCTGCCGCTTGTTGCAGCTTAGAAGTGGTAAATGGTGGCAAGGGCGATCTTTTGATTTCTTTTTCCACCACTTTAGACACTTCCAATTCTTTACTAATTTGTTTTTTTATTTTTTCTAGTTTTTCCTCTCTATCAATAATTGTCGATCCATACACATAATCCCCATCAAACAGTTCTAGTTTGGTTTTTATCTCGTATTTATCTCCAGCCAGAGTCAGAGGCCAAGCTTCAAATTTTTTCCCTTCTTTTTCCACTTCCAGCCACAAACTAAAATATTTTTTCTTGGCAAATTTATTTATTTCTTCTTCCCTCTGACAAATTAGTCTTAGAGCCACACTTTGTACCCGTCCTGCGGACAAGCCTCTTCGCACTTTTTTCCACAAAACCGGCGAAAGTTTATATCCCACTAATCTGTCCAAAACTCTTCTCGCTTGCTGCGCATCCACTAAGTTTTGGTCAATTTCTCGTGGTTCTTTTATGGCTTTTTCAATCGCCGTTTTGGTAATTTCGTGAAACACCACTCTCTTAATTTCAGATTTAACTTTGTTTTTTGGATCTTTAATTAGTTCCGACACGTGCCAGGATATTGCCTCCCCTTCTCGATCCGGATCTGTTGCTAACATTATCAAACTACTCTTTTTTGCCGCACCAAGTAGATCATTTAGTACCTTCTTTTTCACTGGGTCCACCACGTAGTCCACTTGAAAATTATTCTCTGGATCTACTCCCATTTTACTTTTTGGCAAATCTCGCAAATGCCCCACCGTAGGCAAGACGGTAAATTCCTTACCTAAATATTTGCCAATTGTTTTGGCTTTGGTTGGTGATTCCACCACCAGTAGTGTGGGCAACATAGCTTTCATTCTGCTCCTATCCTATCACACAAGTCAA
>CAYUVY010000041.1:0-2343 GCA_964448465.1 uncultured Gammaproteobacteria bacterium | reverse complement strand
GCCACATCCTGTCTCATTTCACTAGAAATTAGTTTAAGAACATCATCCAGGCTTTGCCCTCTTCTCATAATCATCGGTTCCTTCCTGTCTGCCTCTCCATTTCTTTCTCTTTTCAAATACACTCTAACCAAACCCAGTTTTTTCCAAATCATTTCTTTTAATTCTTCCAAATTTAATTCTTTGACAGAGCTAATGGCCAGCGCATCTTTGGGCACTTTTTTCAATTGCTCTTTTGTCGCCAAATCAATCTTTGTCACCACTTTCATCATCGGCACATATTTTCGATTTTTAACGAGGGCATCCACCAGTAAATCAATTTCCTCCACTTTTTCCTCAAAAATAATTCTGGCGTTGCCCATCCCCATGGTTTTACAAATTTCCACCACTGTTTCTTCTTGCAAACCCCCAAAGGGGTTGACCACTTCAATAGAACCCCGCAGAGTTTTTATCACTGTAATTTTCGCCGGCTGGGTATTCATGCGCATGCCGTTTTCGTATAGTTCTTTTTCCACAATTTCAAACCAACTCATCCGTGCCACATCGGTAATCAACATAACGAGATCCGCTCCTCGTGCCACCGACAAAACCTTACGCCCAAAGCCTCGATTATTCGCCGCCCCTTCCACTATTCCCGGCAAATCCAGTATTTGTACCGCAATCCCTTTGTAATACATCATTCCGGGCACTACCCCTAGGGTCGTAAAGTCATAATTACCAATTTTCGAGACTGCATTAGTTAGCGCATTTAACAAAGTCGATTTGCCCACGCTAGGCAGCCCAATTAATACTACCGAAGCATCTCCCGAGTGTTTAATCGCATAGCCCACCCCACCACCTCCTCCACCCCCACTTTTGGTCCCACCACCGGCTAGCTGGTCTTCCAGCATGGCCAGCTTGGCCTTCATCATGCCATGGTGATGCTCCGTCCCCTTGTGGTACGGCAAATCCCGAATCTCTTTTTGAATTCGGGCCATTTGGATTTTGATAATCTCTAGTTTGCTGGTCATTTGTTAGAATCAATAGATGATTTTTTTAATCTTGCTGGTATTATCCCTGATTTTACCTCAAAAGTCACAAGCAACCAATCACAACATCTTTGGTCTTCACCTCACTCAACTTTCGGATCTAGGCAAGGCCGAGCCTATTATCAACTCCCAAGGCGGAGATTGGGGCTGGGTAACCATTGTTTTGGCCAAAAAGGACCTCGACAAAACCGCTTGGCAAGACTTTTTTAACCTGTGTCGAGTAAAACACATCCAACCCATAATCCGGCTAGCTACGGTCTCCCAAGGTGCTTCCTGGGCCCGTCCAGAACGGTCTGACATCGATAATTTTGCTAATTTTCTAAATGAGCTCAATTGGCCCACCAAAACACTGCCCGTAGTGTTGTTTAACGAGGTCAATCATCCCAATGAGTGGGGTGGGCAAGTGGACATCAAGGGATATGCCGATATTGCCATCTATGCTCTGGATAAATTTCAGCAAACTAACCCCAATTTTCTACTCATGGGCTCCGCCCTAGATTTAGCCTCACCCAGTAAGGGTGGTTACAAAAATGCTAGCGATTTTTATCGTGAACTTTGGCTCTATAAGCCCGAATATTTTCAAAAAATTGAGGCTCTTTCTTCTCATTCCTATCCCAACCACGGCTTTCTCGGTTTACCCACCGATAAGGGCAAAGTTAGCGTGCGTGGCTACCAATGGGAACAGGAATATTTGCACAGTCTGGGCGTCAAACAAACCTATCCTGTCTATATCACTGAAACCGGTTGGCCCAGCCGCGAACTAGCCGGCAAAAAATCACCTTTTTACACTCGTGCCACTACTGCCAAACTACTTGCTCAAGCCTTTGACCTTTGGTCCAAAGACGAGAAAATAGTCGCCGTCACCCCTTTTATCTTCAACTATCCCTATCCACCCTTTGCCACTTTTTCTTGGGTGGATACTTCCGAAAAACTCTATCCCGAGTATGCCAAGTTCCAAGAATATCCCAAATCCGAAAATCAACCCGAACAAGTAGATAAGATTGAATACTTGTCCCACTCCATGCCTATTTTAATTTTCGCCAATACTGCCTATTCTGGACAAATAATTATTAAAAACACTGGCCAGGCCATCTGGCAAGAAAATGGCCAAACCCTTTGTTTCCCGGCCCAGACCAACAACCAAGTGGAATACACTCAGGCCTGTTCCAACACCACCTCACCAGTCTTGCCCGGCCACAATTTAACTCTCAAGTTTGACTTTAAAATCCTAGCCAAAGCCAAAGATTTAGCCTTAAATTGGGACAAACTAGAACCAATTAAAATTCAACAAGTCGTTGGCCAAGGCCAAATCTACCAA
>CAYUVY010000040.1:0-2376 GCA_964448465.1 uncultured Gammaproteobacteria bacterium | reverse complement strand
GTGTTTATATCTACAAAAACTCAACAGGCCAAATAATTTACGTAGGCAAGGCCATAAACCTCAACAAACGTGTCCATCAATATTTTCAGCGCGATGATGCTTTGGGTCCCAAAACCACCACTTTAGTTTCCCAGATTGCCAACATTGAGACTAAAGTTGTCGACTCCGAAATTCAGGCTTTACTTTTGGAAGCCAGTCTAATTAAAAAACACCAACCCAAATACAACTCTCAGTTAACCGACAACAAAAGTTATATTTATATTTGTCTAACCAAGGAAAAATATCCACGTATCTTTGCCACCCATAAATCTAAATTAAATCAACAAGACGAATTCTACGGACCCTTTCCAGATGGAGGCAGTGTACGCCAACTTTTAAAAACCATTCGCAAAATCTTTCCCTATCGCTCTTGCCGTGTCTTACCCAAAAAACCTTGCATTTACCACCAACTAGGGCTCTGTACTGCTCCCTGTGTCACCCCAGCCGATTATGGCCAGTATGTAGGTAAAATCAGACGCTTTTTGCGTGGCAACATCACCTGGTTGATGTTAGATTTAAAGCAAAAAATGACCACGTCAAGTAAAAATCACCAATTTGAAGAAGCCATGGTTCATCGCAACCAATTGGAGGCATTAACCTATATCACCTCTGGCTGGCGCTCTTTAAGTGCCATGTTTAAAACCATCGAATTAGCCGACGATCAAACTAGCCAAGCCACCAACCAACTTCTCACTACCCTACAGCCCTATTTTCCACAGCTAACTAAACTAGAGCGTATCGAATGTTTTGATATTTCTAATTTTGGCAACAACTATTTTGTGGGTGGTATGACTGTTTTTTCCGAAGGTAAGGTTAATTCTAGCAATTATAAACAGTTTAAAATTTATACTAAACAAGACCAAGACGATATGTACATGCTAAAAGAAGTCGTTTGGCGCCGTCTTAAGCATCCCGAATGGGGCACACCTGACTTGATTGTTTTGGATGGGGGTATCCCCCAATTATCGGTCGTATCTTCCATAAATATAAAAAATATTGCTCTTGTCGGTCTGGCCAAAAAGCAAGAAACCATCGTCATTCAATCTGGTGGTAAGTTTATCGAAATTAATCTACCCAAAGATTCCCAAGCGATATTTCTACTCCAACGTTTGCGCGACGAAGCCCACCGTTTTGCCAACCGCTACCGCAAAAAACTGATGGAGAAAAAAGCGTTTTCCGTATAGACTGTCTTCTCTAATTCCTTAGCTCAATAAATGTATCAGTTGAGGCAATATAAACAACTCCAAGAAGGTATCCTGTGTACATTGAGTCAAAAAAATGACTTTCGGCACACACATTATTTCTTGGTAAGTCCAATTCAGCAGCGATTGTTGTGGCACAAAAATTATTTGCACTAGTTAAAAGTACGGCACCAAGAAAGCCTGCTGCTCCGGTTTTCGCAAGATTAGTTAAAACTACACTAGCAATTTGTACTCGCCTTTCTTTATTTATCAATTTCTACGCTTTCGCAATCTAATTTAATCTGATTTAAAATTGCTTGCTCAACAACTCTTTGGGTCGTAGGATAACCTCCGCTCGTCCTATCGTATAATCTGGGTATTCCTGGATCCATAAATGAAGCTACTTCGTTTGGAGTGGTTCTGTGTGATAAGTAAAAATCATAACCCAGATCCCAAGTGGAGGGAAGTCTTCTTTTAAGAAGATTATCTTCATTACCACCCTTAAATCCATTATCATCACAAAAATTTCTCGCAGCGCTTATCTCCACAACATATGTACCAGCCCTTGGTAATTCAAATAAAAAGTTACCTTTTTCAGCACCAGTATGAATAGTTTTAGGACCTATATTGTTAGATTGGGCACTTGCACTACAAGCAGAGAGCATAATGGCAGAAAGAACAGAAGCTGCTTTCATCATATCAATTTTCATATCTTATATTATATCACAAAACTACTTTTTCGCAAATTGCTGAATAAACTTCAGCCCTTCTCTTGCTTCTTCGTTTTCCTCAAAATACTTCCTGGCTGGGGCCAGCTTATTTATCAACCACTCTGCTAGTCCATTTTTTAGATCCAGTGGAAACAGTGCACCCTCTGCATAATCTTTTTCCACTTGTGCAAACGTTTTATATTCCAAATTTCCACCAAATTTAGCCTCTCTTTCTATTTTAAATTCCCCTTCCTCTTCTCCCCAAAACACCAAAGTTTTTACCCAATTTAGTAGGGGATTATGTTCTATTACTTTTGGTGGCCCATAGGCAGCTCGCAATTTCGCTCTAATTTCCTCCGGTGAGTCGTGCACAAACACCGCGCTACTTGGCTTACTTTTACTCATTTTCAGCGACTCATTATCATTTACCCCTTCTTTTTCTGGTC
>CAYUVY010000039.1:0-2411 GCA_964448465.1 uncultured Gammaproteobacteria bacterium | reverse complement strand
AGGGATTAGTAGAAATAACCTCCGGCAATCCTTGCACAAACCCTTTCAAGCCTGTCCTTTCAAGCCTGTTTGGCAGATAAAATAGTTCTTGCCCAAGCCAATAGTCTTTCCATCTTTTCCTCATCCATCCAGCCATCAATTTTGTGTACTTCACCCACAATTTCTCCTCCTCTTTCTTTTAACTTTTCTTCATATTTTAGTACCGAGCCACAATAATTTACATAACTACTATCTCCTAGTCCAAACAGTGCAAACTTCATGCCTGCAAACTGCCAATTTTCCACCTCTACCTTGGCCCAAAAATCCTCACTACTTGGATTAAAGTCCCCCTCTCCCCAGGTCGACACCCCAATCATCACCAAATCATATTTTTTCCATTCTGCCAAAGCCAAATTATTAATATCTTCATTCTCATATTTATTCTCCGGTACCAGCTCTTGTAGCTTGCCACACAGCTCCATGGCTGCCATCTGGGTATTGCCAGTCAAACTGGAATATAAAATTAAGACCTTTTTCATGTCACACTAGTATATGCAAAACCTCTCTCCTTGGCTAGAGGAACTCGACCCCAAGTTTTCTCCCCCCAAATTAAGCCCCGATCACGCCAAGCTGGTTCAATTATTTTCTTCCCATAACCCAATCTTTGATAAAAATGCCGATCCTCTTCTCTGGAAGCTTCTCAAACAAATTCTCCTACAATCCAAACTAAAAATCCCCTGCCATCAATTTACCGATTATTCCGGTTATTCCAATAATTCTCAAATAAACCAAGTCCTCGAAGCCAACTACCAACTACGTCTTGGCAAGAAAACTTTTAGCAAAGTTATTCTTAGCAGCGATAGCTTTTTTTCTAAAACTATCTTGCCTAAATACGAGGGTTTATATAAACTTGTGGACCAAAAAACCCTCAACAAACTCTTAAAAACCACCGGATTTTTCTTTGTTGCTGCCCAAAAACACACCTACGCCAGCATCAATATCTCGCTCTTTTGCCAAAAACTCTCCCAAACTAATGCTCTACCGTTCCAAAGCTCTAACGCTCTAAAGATCCAACGTTCTAACTTTCTAACGCTCTACCGTTCTAAGGTTCTATATTTCGCCAAAGCCAGCCCAGCCCACCGCCTCAATCCTGTTTGCAAAACCTATTATTTTCAAAACAAAAAAATCCAAGTTTTACGCCTAAATATTGGCAAAAAGAGTTACTTAATTCTCCCCTCTCCCTTGCCCGCAACTCTTAAATTTCTATCCACACACACTTCTTTCTCGCCTAATTTGTACAAAGGTCGTTTCACTCACACCTGGACTACTACCCATGAAACCTCTAATTCCTAGTATGTCTACTATCTCTTCAACAATCGCGCTGCCACAGCAGTCTCCAATCCATTATTTACTCTTCGGCTAACAGAATACACACGACAGGTCTGATCTCTGCTTCCTTCTCCCCTCAGCCGTTCCCATGCATCCCGATCTTTTCTCGACCAATAATTTCTATGTAAATTCTCAAAGAATTCCTGCTCCTCCCTGGGTAAAGATATCCAATTACTCATCTGCTCCAGGTTAGCAAACCACATCTACTCTATTTTAACACCAACTGTCTTTCCACTTGACCCAATATCCCATAACATGCTATCCTTATTTATGATATTAAGATCACTTACCCATAGCCATACCGGGACTACCACAGTCGCGGGGGCTGTCTAGTGGTCATTTCGTAGAGACGGGATATATCCCGTCTCCTTCCTAAACCCCCGCTCCCCGGCGGGGGTTTTTATTTTCTACGCCTTTTTTCATATGATCTTTGGTATCCAAAAAGACGGTGAACTTACTCAAATCACCAAAAATATTTATGCTCAAGAATTCAACCTAAAAATAGGTAAATTTAAAAAGCAACTGGTAATCAAGAGCAATAAATACACTTTAGTTTGGACTAGAAACAAATCTTTAATACCATTATTGCTTTCAGGTGCAATTAATTATGCTGTAGTCGGCACAGATCACCTAATCGAACAAGAGGCTGAAAATAGGGTAAAAATAATAAAAAAATACACTAAAATACAATGGCCCTTATATTTAGCAGCCAAAACCAAGAATACAGCAATTATCTCACTTGCTACTCAATACCCCAAAATAGCACGTAAGTATTTCCCTAATACAAAAATTATCGCCACCAATGGCGGTACTGAAGCTTACCCGTATCTAACTATCAACGGTCAAAAAATAGATGCCATCTTGGATATGAGCATCACGGGTAAATCTTTCCAAGAAAATAAATTAGTAAAAATCAAAAAAATCTGTTCTGTCTATCCTGTTTTAGTTACAAATTTATAAACTATAATAAAACTATGACTCAACCTACTTTACAAACCTTAAAAGGCTTTCGCGACTTTTTGCCCAAACAAATGCGGGCCAGA
>CAYUVY010000038.1:0-2531 GCA_964448465.1 uncultured Gammaproteobacteria bacterium | reverse complement strand
CAACTCGTCGACCTTCCCGGCGACTCCCACCACTACGGGCAACTCCCCCAAATCCGAATCTTGGTTCAAAGTTTTCTAAATAGTATATAATATAAACATGACCAGAGAAAAATCAGGTTACTTTTCAGAGATTGTTTTTAATGACGACGGAACAATCTCTTTAGGCAGACAGAGGCTATCGGTTAGTATGCATCTTGGAAATAAGTTTCTTCAACAAGTCGAATCTAGGGAAGCTACTTCCGCTGTCGCAGTTGCTGTTAGAGAAAGGCTAACACAACAACCAGAATCAAATATTATTGGCTGTTGTTTTCAAGCAGGAGACAATCAGGATACCTTTACTAGCAGATTGGGCCATCAACTTGGTTTACCCCCAGGGCAAGCAAAAATAAACTCTATGGTTGACAGAACTTATGGCCGTCGCGATAATTTTGTTCTCGTAGTTCTTGGCGCAAGCTATCTTTCACCTGCTGAACGAAAAAAGGTTGAAAAAGATATCGAAAAACTAGCTGGTAAGCAAGGTAAGAAAGATTCTATGCAGGTCATTCGCCAAGATGACTATTCTGATCCAGTACCCATGTCACGACTATATCAGTAAGTATAATTTGAACGTCAAAACAAAAAACTTCAGCTTTATTTGCGATGTCCAAATCCAATCCTTGGTCCAAATTTTTCTAAGTTAGCAAATCTTGCCACCACTTCCTCGGGACTAGCCACCTCAACCCTCGCAATTCTACTTGCCCAAATTGGATCCTGATCCAAACTAACATCGATACTAAATCTTGAAAATATTGGTTTCCCCAAATTCAACCCAAAGCCAATTTCCAGTGCAACCGAATTGCCCACATAACCCTCTGGATTTTCTACATATACAAAATCAGCCCTACCCAAGCTAGCTAAAAAATTATCCTCCACTGTTCCAGGGGTCATCCCTCTCTCACCCGGCAAGGGATGGAAACCACCCGCAGGCAGTCGTAAAACTTCCCTGACCGGTCTTTCTATCCAGCCTATTTCAGGTGCTAGAACCAAAACGCCTAGATCACTAAATTCAGAAATTGTTCTATCAATCTCGGGTTTATAATTAAAACTTCCCGAAACTACGCATGATATATTTTCCCTACCCATCTGGAAATTATATCACTTTAAGGTTTTGGAGGCTCCAGCTCTTCTGCCGGTACATTAACTTTTGCTTCGCTAAAATATTTTCCAACATATGCTCGTAATTGCTCCTGACTCAATGGAAAATAATAACCAAATACAATTGTATCCAGTCTCATTCTTCTTATATATCCTTCCAGGTCAAATCTTAATAGTTTTTTAAAATGGTCACCCAGTTCGAGCTGAATATCAAATAAGTCACCAAGTTTTAGCCCCTTCCCTCGCATTAACTCAACACTTCTGACAATGCTTTTCCACACTTTCCCATCCTTTTCTCGTATATAGCTTAAGACCTCCATAGCTTTGTCACTTTCAACACCCATTTCCTCTAGTGCATACCTCATGCCCAAATCTTCAAAGCCTACGGCAACTCTTTCTATGCTTGTAAGATTTGGCAACGAAGTGTAGTCTCTTTCTGCTTCTTTACCCAAAATAATTTGAAGATCCTCCGACGGGGCAAGTTCATCATATATATACTTTCGCATATTTTCAGGCACTTGCCAGTTTTCTTCACCAATCCCCACCTGTTGGACTTTGAGTAATGCACCGTCTACAGCATGACCATATTCATGACTCACAATATCTCTAATGGCCAAATGTCGAATCTGCTTATCGGTTAGTGATATTCCACAAGCCCTTGTAGCCTCCTTCATCAAACTAAATCTTCTACCATCAACTATCTCTTTCCCAACTGTTATTTTCATTTTATCAGGATGACCATCGTTGGACAAATACATCATCCTAGCGTGATTGCTATCATCAGCTATTAAATCCGATGGTCTAATCAGTTCTCCAGTTTTTACTGCCAACCCCACCGGAATATCCCCGTGCTTCACAAATGCATGAACTACTTCCCTAAACACAACCTGCCCCTCCTCAACCAACTCCTGCCTGGTTATTTTCTGTTCCGGTACGTATTCAAATTGGCCAGTTAATTCTTTTTCCAACAATCTTGCCACACCATCATAATCAATTTGATACTTTTTCGCACCTACTACGCCTGCTTCTCCTTTTCCGGCCAATCTTACTAATCCCCCACTAAACAGATCTTCCCACACCACGTAAGGCGGTCTGGGTGCACTCTTTTCAATATTAGCAAATGCTCCTTCCTGTTTAGCTTGGTCAATCATTCTCTTAAGGTTTTGGAGGCTCCAGTTCTGCCGCCGGTACGTTCACCTTTTCTTCTGTATTTGGTTTAATCACCTCTGGCACCGACAAACTCTCTGGAGCTTTAGGTGTTGGTGTTGGACTAACTTGTGCCTGTATTGCTTTAACAATTTTATTGTATTCTTCTTTCCAAGTTTCCAGCTCTTTGGCTGCCTTTTCGTAGTCCCCCGAACTAGTTGGTACGAGTTTTACCGCTTGGTCCAAATAAG
>CAYUVY010000037.1:0-2676 GCA_964448465.1 uncultured Gammaproteobacteria bacterium | reverse complement strand
GACTAGTGATGGTGGAAGTGCAGGCTCTGGTGGTGGAAAGTTTTGCGCCACAACCGAGACGAGTGTTTGCGGGTTTGGACTATAACCGAGCTCAGCTGATGTTGGCAGTGGTACAGAAATATTTAAACGTACCACTGTATAAATATGATGTGTTTTTGGGAGTGGCGGGAGGAATGAAGGTGAGCGAGCCGGCCTTGGATCTGGCGATAGTGGCCTCAATTTATTCCTCGTTTAAAAATAAGGCTTTGCCGAAAAATAGTGCGTACGTGGGAGAAGTGAGCTTGCTGGGGCGGGTGAAGAAGCCAAAAATGTGGGAGAAAAGAGTGAAAGAGGCTAAGGCGCTGGGCAAGAGCGTGTTGGAGATAGAGGCGGTAAGAGAGCTTCTAAAGTAAATTTTTAATTTTAAATTTTAAAACAAGTAAAAGTGAAAGTGAATAAGTAGGGAAGGGGAGGATTGACACAAGTTATCCACAAGAATATAAAAGCAAGAAAATAGTTGGAGAAATGTACTTGAAATTTAGATAAGAAAAAATATGGGGTATGGTCTTTTGGGGAAGTAAATATTTATAGGATATAGACAAGAAAAAAAGAGGTGTTATAGTTGGGTATGCTACTAACTTGGATAAAAGAGAAATTGAAAATGTCTGATAAATCTAAGGGTGGCAGTTCTTTTAAAAAAGTCGATCAACTAGATCTTAGTTGGGCCAAAGAGCAATTGAAACAGGTGGCTAAATTGAGGGGAAAGTTGATTTTATAGGCAAAAAAAAGAAGAAACAATTTGGGCGATATTCTCGAAGCAGGTGGAACACGTCGAAAATTGTTTCTTCAAATTCAGACTAAGTTTTTTTGCTGTATATGTCAAGAGAATGTTTTGCATTAAGCGTGGCAGGGCGGGCAGGCCTGCTGCGCTTAATAGAGAACATAGCTTGGGACGGAAAGAACGTTGGAGCGTTAGAACTTTAGAACGATAGCCCTTCGGCGATGCTCAGGGTAAATGCTAAGATTAAATAGTGAAGAAAGTAGGATTAATTTTAGGTTTAGTAATATTGGGAGTAATTGGAGTGGGCGTAGTCAGGCAGAAGAAGATATTGGCGCAGGGGAGTACAGCTTACAAGGTGGGTGTGTATTACTTTGGAACATATTCGGCTAATCAGTCTTTTTGGAAACTGGATAATTGTGAACGTAACTTTGGTAGAAGAGACCCTTGGTGTGGAGTAAAAGATTTTTATGGTCTGGAGCCTGGAATACCCAAAAATACTCAGGGTTGGGATGGAGACTATGGTTATCTAAAACCAGCTATTGGTTTTTATGATAGCTCTAAAGTGGAGACGATGGAGAGACAGATTATGCAAGCTAAGGAAAATGGTATAGATTTTTTTAACTTCTATTGGTATTGGGGTAGCAACAGTAATACTCCTGATTTAAATAGAGGTGAAATGGAATCGGATGGTTCGCAGACTTTTATTCAAGCTAAGAATAGTCAAGACATGGAGTTTATGTTATCACTGTTTACTAGATTTGCCAGTGATGGAAATTGTTTGAATAGATCAGCAAGTTGTGTACGAGCGGAAGAAATTGAGTCTGTAACAGACATGTTGGTTAGTAAATATATAAGTAAGCCTAATTATTTAAAGAGTCAAAGTGGTAGGCCAATGGTGGCTTTATATAGCGTGGCAGGAGATGGAACGGAAAATAATACAATTGAGTTTATCAAGAAACTCAAGGCAAAAACTTTGGCGGCAACCGGTAAGGAGGCAATGGTCTTGTGGTTGACGACTGGAACACCAACCCCAACTGATCCGTATCTGCCAGACTATGACGGTAGCACCTGTTTGGGGGGTGGCGCACCTATGACCTCTGGAGAAAATGATTACCAAAACTATCAAAACCTAGTTCCAACTATTTTATCATCTCGACCAGGAAACAAACCCTACATGAGGTGTTTGATGCACAATTTTGATAGCAGACCTTGGCAATTTGTAGTAGGGGATAGACAAAATCCGCCTTATGCCAGGTCTTTAAGAAGATGGTATGGCAACTACACTTTAGATCGATTCAAATCGGTCTTACAGTACGCAAAAAACTATTTAGATGGGATTAGTCCACAAACGGAAGAACTGGCTCGATATATAACTCTTTATGCCTGGAATGAGTGGCATGAGGGCGGCAGACTAGAGCCAAGCTTAAGAGATGGAGCAGAGAATATTAAAGCAGTAGCAGAAGCTTTTGGGCTGCCCAGGGGAACTAACCCCTGTATAGATACAGGAGTATGCTGGCCTTATTGGATGGGAGATGCAAACAGAGATGGATACATAAACTTAGCAGACTTTGTGACTTGGAAAAAGGAATTTGTGGGAGCACTAACTACAAAGTCAGCAGACTATAACAGTGATGGCAATGTAAACCTGGCAGATTTTGTAGTGTGGAAGAAAAGTTTATAGAACTGTAGATCGTTAGAACGTTAGAACTTTAGGAAAATAGAACTTTAGAGCTTTGGAACTTTAGAACGATAGCCCTTCGGCGATGCTCAGGGTAAATGCTAAGATTAAATAGTGAAGAAAGTAGGATTAATATTAGGTTTAGTAATATTGGGAGTAATTGGAGTGGGGGTAGTGAGGCAGAAGAAAGTGTTGGCTTTGGATTTGAGCGGGCCACGTGGGTATCCTCCAATAATTT
>CAYUVY010000036.1:0-3168 GCA_964448465.1 uncultured Gammaproteobacteria bacterium | reverse complement strand
TAGTTCCCAACTTACTGCCAGTGAAATCTTAATAGATTACAACCGGGGGCAGGCCATTCAACAAGGTTCTCTTTCCACCGGTACGGGCAATACCAATCCCAACACCTCCGGGTCCCAAGAATACTGTGTCCCAGGCGATACTGCCGTTTGTACCCCACCCACTTCACAGTGGAAATTTGAAGAAGGTGTTGGCACTACAGCCTACGACAATGGTGGTGGTGGCTACCATGGAGTATTTGGCTCCGGCTCTGCGGCACCTACTTGGTCTTCGGGCATGTTTGGTAAAGGTCTATCTTTTGACGGTTCCAACGATTATCTTACAGTTTCTTATTTAGCTGCCAACAACCTTTCGGCCGGCAATATCTCCATGTGGATCAAGTTTCCCAATGTCACTGCCTCCCAGTCTTTCTTTTCCAAACAACACAACGGCATTGATAGTCAATTAATCTTTCAAACTAATGCATCCAGTCTTTTTCAATTTCAAGTAAAGAATACTGCTGGCTTCACCACCGGAACCACCACTGTAGTTGCAGGTACCTGGTATTTTGTTGCTGCCAATTGGAACGGTTCCACTCAAAATATCTATGTTAATGGAAAACTTGAAGGAACCACCAGCACAGCCCAAACCCTACCTAGCGACACCAGTAGCATCTCCATTGGAGCCTGGACCGGTGACGGCAATAACTTTGGTGAAGAAATTATTGATGAAGTTAGAATCTACAACTACGCCCGTACCCCTGCCCAAGTTGCTTGGGAATACAACCAAGGAGAGCCCTCTCTTTGGTATAAAATGGACGAATGCCAAGGAACCACACTATTTGATAGTATCGGTACTGGCAACACCGGAACCATCACTATTGGTGGCTCCTATATTAACGCCTCCATTGGAGCTTGCGCAGTGGTAAATAGTTCCGCCATGTGGTATCAAAGTCGCAGTGGCAAAATAAACTCCTCGGTTTTTACTGATGGCTTTGATGATTACGTTAATTTTGGAACTCCAGCCGTTTTAAACGTTGGTGCCACCAACGAAAGCTACAGTTTTGCCTTTTGGGTTGACTCTCAAACAGCTAGCGCTCACATTCTATCCTCTGCCCCTGCCGCCGTATGTACGTCTTCTGCTTATCCTTTTCTTTTTTCTACCGATGCCTCACAATTCATCCAGTTTAGTATACGAGATAGCTCAGCCAATTGCCCTACCATAACAGCCTCAAGCTTGCTAACTGGCTGGCACCATATTGTTGGAGTAAGAGATGTCACCAACGACAGATTATATCTTTATATTGATGGCAAGCTAAATGGTTCCACCAACGATACCACTACTGCCAGTGCCACCAATGCCTACGCTAAATATATTGGCTCAAACTCTACTGGTTCTTCGCTATGGTGGTACGGACTTGTAGACGATCTTCGTTTTTATCGCTACGCCCTTACCCCCACCCAAGTCCAAATGCTCTATAACAATGGTGCCGTCAACTTCGCCCCTGTCACCGGTGCCCCTTAAATCTGCTAAGATTAACTATGTACCTAACCTCTGCCCAATTGTTTAGTATCCAAAATCCCGTCCCAATAGCTAAATCCAAGCCCAACTTTCTTCCCCTACTCGCCGTCTTTGGAGCTACCATTTTTATCGGTACCAGCCTCTATTTCTTCAAATCCCATCAAGTGAAAAACACTACTGGTAGTGTGGCCTACGCTACCCCTAGTGTCCTCCCGAGTCCTACCAAGGACGAGGTCTCCAACGCCAGTCGGGAACCAGTTCAAAATTATCTTCTGGCCTCCCAGCAATCCTTCACCAAAGCCGTAGCCAAGCAAAAAACCGACCCCCAAGGCACAGTTGAGCTCGTCAACCAAGCCATCAATCAAGCCAGCTCTGCCATTACCGACTATCCTGGTGATTTTCGAGCTTGGCAACAGCGTGGTCAAATCTACCAAAGTTTAATTCAAACCAAACCAGAATACCTAGCTCTTGCCATTGCCGACTACAAAAAAGCCAGCCTCTTAAATCCCCTCTCCGCCGAGCTGACCAAGACTCTTGCCAACCTCTACGCCAAGGCAGGCGACGCCACTAATACCAAGACCTATCTGTTTCAAACCTTAAACCTTGAGCCTACCAAGGCCCAAAACTTCTATGATTTAGCCCAAATCCAACAGCAAACCGGTGACCTGCAAAATGCTCTTTCCACCTATCAAAGACTCTTAAATCTCCTTACCGATCCAGAGCAAATCAACCAAGTCCGTTCCCAAGCCCAAGCTTTGGAGAGTCTACTCTCACAGGCACCAGTTAAAACTTCGCCCACAACAACCTCCGAGCAACCCTTCCAACTTGACGCCAGCGAACAACCCTCTCTTCTACGTGCCGACAATCTGGCCGACTCTGTCATTATCGCTGCCCCCAGTACAGACACTCCCGTTACTCTCACCAACCAAACCACCACCAACGCCCTCTCTGGACAAGGTACTCTCTTGGCTGGTCAAACCGATTTAACTATAGTCAACGAACACGCCACTTCTGCTACTCCCATCTATCTAACTGTCACCAAGGGTGGTAAAAACCAAGTCTTCTATCTTAAGGCCAAACAAGCCGGCCAATTCACCGTCGGCCTCGACCAACCCATCACCGAAGACCTCGTATTCAACTGGTGGATCCTAGAAAACTAAATCGTTTATAATTCCTCATGCACTTTATCTATCTTCCCGGCAACGGTCCAAGTAACAAAGATTGGATCGAATCAGTCAAAAAAGAATTTAATTCTTTTTCTGCTGGTCAAATCCTCTACTACCAACACTGGCAAACCGGAGGCAATCTAATCGATTTTGAACTGGAAACCCATAGACTCCAAGAATTAATTTCCAACCAAAAAGACTACATCATTTTTGCCAAATCCGCCGGAACTTTTCTTGCTGCCAAGGCCATTTCTCAAAATTTAATTCATCCTCAAAAATGCATTTTTCTTGGTACTCCTCTATCCTGGGGACAAGAAAACAAATTCCCCTATCCAACCTGGTTTAACCACTTCTCTACACCCACCTTATTTCTTCAACATACCCAAGACCCCTTAGCCTCTTTTTCTGATCTGCAGAAATTTATTCTTGGTCAAAATATTACCAATTGCCAACTCGTCGACCTTCCCGGCGACTCCCACCACTACGGGCAACTCCCCCAAATCC
>CAYUVY010000035.1:0-3214 GCA_964448465.1 uncultured Gammaproteobacteria bacterium | reverse complement strand
AATAAAATTTATTGGTTTACCACCCTCTATGGGGGAGTAACCTTAAGCGAATATTTGCACGTTGCCTGTGTCTTTGGCTCCAAGAAGAATATTCACATCGGTAGTTGTGGCGGTTTGTACCCTCAAATGCAGTCTGTGGACTATCTGATACCAACTTGGTCCTATGGTAACGAGTCTAGTACCAGATTCTATGCTCGAGACAATTCTAAAAATATTCATTATCCCGACAAAAAACTCAGTGATCAACTAAAAAACAAGTTGGTGGGTGAAACTGTTTGGCAAGGTCCAATTATGACCTGTGCCGCCATGCTTGCCGAAACCAAGGAGGACGTAGAAGAATGGTCCAAAGAAGGCTATTTTGGCGTGGAAATGGAAACTAGCACCGTTTTTGCCGTTTCTAATCACTTTCAAATACCCTCTGCCTCCCTGGTTTATGTTTCCGATAATTTAATCAAAGGCCAAGTGGTCGGAGACGATAGCCATACTCAACAAAAAGATTTTCGCTATCAACAAGCTCAAAAAATGTTTGACGTAGCCGTTGACGTTTTACTCGACAGATAAGACAAAATTAATTATTTATGACTGAAATATTTTCCTCCAAAGACAGAATAACTCCTAGTTCTCCTGTTTGTGATTATCTAAGAAGTAAACACCAAGAAGTAATTCATGATTATAAAGACGCCAGTGGTCGATATTCACAATCTTGTGGTTTAATTGCCGTAGATCTGGCTAGATTATTACTAGCCCAAGGGGCTATCCCAAGTATTTTAGTAATCTCCCAAGAAGTTGAAGAAAATGGATCTATCTGCCCCAAGAGGCTATCGCCACTAATATTTGAAGGGCGAGTCAGCTGGTACGCCCATCAAGTTTGTTGTTGCGACAATTTGATTTACGACCCTATTCTTGAAGCCCCAATTCCAACAGAACTCTACACCCAAGCAGTTTTTGGGGAAGTTATTCCCGTGCGCAAGTTAATTCCCGAAGAAGAAATAAGACGGTTCGTTTCCAGACGATAATACTTAGCTAAATAATCTTCCAGCTCCTGCGCTTGCCACTAGCCCAATCCCCACCGCATTGGCCACAAATCCCAGAGGCATAAACCATTTGCGCTCCAACCCTACTGCTCCCAAAAGTGCTACTCCGGCCTCATCTGGTAGGGGAGAGACAATCAGTCCTACACCTGCTAAAACCAAACCCAATTTAACCATCGGATGTTTTCCCAGTTTCAGTGCAAACCGATGTAACCAGCCCTTGTGGTGTGTCCCTTTGGCAACCAAAGTAAACAACAACAAGTCACCAAGTGCTGCTCCGGCTCCGCCCAGTACCGCCACTTGCCACACCGGCATTCTATTACCCAAGTCGTAAAAAATTGCCAAAGACAAACTGGAGCTAACCACCGAGGCATACATCCCTCCCGCTATAAAACTAGATTTTATTCCGTCCTCGTCCAGTAACAACCAAGAATGTAGCAAGCCACTTTTTAACAAAAATATCGCCACTATCACCGATAGCCAAACAATCGAATAGTAAAAATAATTCCAACTCTTGGGCATTAACTCAGTATAACAACAAAAACCCTTTCTGTTTTACCAAAAAGGGTTTAGGTGGCTCCTCTAAAAGCTTCTATCCACAATATATCACCACTGTTTCTTTTTTCCAAAAATATTTTTTCCTTAACTAAGGCTATTTTCTACAAACTCCACTGCTTTCTTTAACAAATCTTTCTCCGAATCATAGGCCAAATGTGCGTATGCCTGGTCAAACTCCAGCCACTCCTTTCCCACTACTCCTTCTGCATCTTTATACTTCACTGCCGATATTCCCCTAAATTCCATCAAAAAGAATGTTACTTTTTTAATAATTTTTTTGTGTAACTCTTTGTCAAACAACACATAATCATTACTACCCAGCTTGGTAATTATTTCTGCCTTGACCCAAGCTTCTTCTTCTACTTCTCGCAAAGCTGTTTGTTTTAAAAATTCTCCCGGGTTTACGTGTCCCTTGGGAAATTTGTACAATAATTTTGGTGGTCTTAAAAATAGCCTGACTCCGCTGTGTCTTTTGTCTGCCAGGGTTTTAATCACTAGCCACAACAGCCGTCCGTCTTCTCGTTTGTAAACGATGCCCCCAGCTGAGCGTTCGTCATAGTATGTTTTTTCTGTCACCATACGCAATTATACCTCTATTTACGGCTAATTACTCTACCCCAAGCCAAAAAATTCTTTTCTATCAACCGGTAGGAAAACCAGGCCAATATTAAAGTAATTCCACCCACGCCCAAAGCCCTAATTCCATCCCGGCACCAATTTTTACCTAGGTCCAGTAGCCAATATCCCACATTCGTATGCCACAAATACCAACTATAACTAACCAAACTAATCCCGCCCACTATTCTATTTATATTTTTGGGCACTTTTTCCAGTTTATTTTTTATTAAGTCCAGAGCCACAAATACTACCCCCGACCAAAACAGCGAGATTATGTACCAGTGTCCAGAATATGATTCCAAAGGGTGATATGTGGCCAACATTCTGGCCAAAACTCCTGCACTAATCATGGCTCCAACCAACAATTCTTTTAACATAATCTGTCCACTTTTCCAATAAAAATACATGCTCCCCATAAACATAATCGGCAAAAAACTAAAATGAAAGGCCAGACTTTTTAAATAAGGGATACGAGTTTGTCCCAATAATCCGGCTATAATTACCATTATCCAACTAGCTACTAATATTTTTCTAGGCGTCTTTACAGCTATGTATAATATCCAAAATATTACATAGAACAACACCTCTATATATAAAGTCCAAATTACTGGACTAAAATCATGCAGTCTGGCCCGAAACTCTAAAATATTTAACCTGGTAATCCATCCCGCCACGGTGGGGCTACCGTTTTGCCACCAATAAAATACGCTCGTGCAGACAAAAAATAAGGGATAAATCCTAAAAAATCGTTTGATAAGATATTCTTTAGTACTCAGTCCAGCGCTAGTTTGCGCACTTAAATATCCCGCCAGTAAAAAAAATATTCCCACTCCCCAGGCCCCACCAAACTGAACAACCCCCAGTTTGTCCATTACTATTCCCAATGTATTTTTAAATCCCGTTTCTATTCCTCGGCTTTGCCAATACACTCCACCCAAATGACTAATTACTACTAACAATATTGCTATTGCCCTGGCCCAATCCAACCACAAAATTCTTTCTTTCTT
>CAYUVY010000034.1:0-3472 GCA_964448465.1 uncultured Gammaproteobacteria bacterium | reverse complement strand
CTTGGGTGAGAGTGCCACCGAGACCAAAGGTAATTTGAGAAGTACCCACAGTGGTACTAGTTAGGCCATTATTGCCCGTAAAGGATAGAGTGGTGCCGGCACTGATAGTTTGGTTGCCAGAAGCACTGGCTATCCAGTTGTAAGTACTAGTGGTAGCGTCTTGAAAGGCTAGAGCTCCAAATTTATTTTTGTAGAGATTACCTGATGAATCGATAAAGACACCAGTGGTACCTGTACCAGTAGTTCCAATGGCTAAACCAGAGAAGTTAACAGTGCCACCCACGCCTAAACCGCTGCCGCCGACATTAAGAGTGTAAGTTACACTAGTAGATCCTATTCCGAGTCGGTTAGATATAGTTACATCACCATCGGAAGTGACTTCAAAACGGAGACCAGTGACACCTGCGCTTTGATTTTTGAATTGAATAAAATTATAGCCACGGTTATTATTGCCAATGACTGAACCCAAAAGGTTACCAGAGGAGATGTTGGCGTTGTTGAGATTGATAAAGGCTCCACCCGTGGAAGGGGAAGTACCTTCGGAAGTGATATTCAAAACACCAGTTCCATCTGGATTGATGGTGATACTACCATTGCTAGTGTCGGTGGCTTTGAGGGTCATGGCCTGACCTTCGATACCAAAGGTTCCGGCTAAGGATTTAAAAGAAGGGGAAGTGTAGCCAAGATTGACATTGCCAGAGCCATCTATTACTAAAACTGCGTTGGAGGAAGCCACTCCAATAGGAGGGTAGCCCTGAAGAGTCTCGGCGTTAAGGGCATAGCCAACGGTGGCGATTTGCTGGCGAGGAGTCATGACCTCGGAGGTACCGACATTGCTGGGGTTAACAGTTATTTCTAACCAAACGTTTTGGTTTTCGGAAAAAACATCGGCGGGTATTTCGGTTCCAATATTGTTACCAATAATGGCAGAGAAAATGCCATTGGTGTCAGGGGTGGCGGTACCACCAGTACCGGTAGTATAAAGCTGGGTACCACCTGTGCCGGCAGTCCAGAGTTTGAAACCAATGTTGGTGGAAACGATAATTGGGTTACCGGAGGTGTCGGTTAGTCGACCTTGAAAGGAAAGTTGACGGCTAGGTCTGGTCAAAGAAGCAGGATAGGCTAAATTAACTTGAGCCTGCTTGTAAGCTTGTTGATAAAGAAAGTAGCCTAACCCTAAGAGACTTAAAAGTAAGCCTGTAAATAAACCATAGGCGAGAAGTGGACGTTTGGAGATAGATTGTATTATTTTGGGAGACTTTGGAGTAGTTGTGGGGGCGAGGAAAGCATTAAAAGCGGCCAAGGCTGCTTGCTTTCTAGCCAGAGTGGCAGGGGAAGAACCACTGGAACGAAGCTCGCTGAGGTAAGCTTGTTGCAGAGTGGAACTAGATAGATTACTTTGTGGGATGCTCATTTAGCCAAGAGAGATACTGATTAACATCGCCAAGGTAGTTACGCAGGGTGTTTTCAGAGACTTTTTGTTTCTTCAGGTATGCGGAGAATTGATCAAGGAGCTGATTGGAGTTTTTGGATAGGTTTTGGAGTGCGGAGTTAACTACATCTTTGTGAATGAAATTTTGGTTGAGGGCGAATTGGCAAAAGGAGCGAAGAGATGCTAATGATCTGGAATAGGATTTTTGCTGTTGAATAAGGGAAAAGTAAGTAGAAAGAGTAGAAACAGTGAGAAATTTGGAATAATCTTGTAAATTTTGGGCGTAGCCTTGATTTACAGACCAACGAAAGTAGGAAGAGAGATCGCTGAGGTAATTGCGGATGGTATTGTCGGAGTATTTTTCTTGTTTTAGATAACTGGAGTAGGCAGTGAGCATATGTTTGCGGTGATAATTAGCTAAGTTCAGTTAATGGGTATTTATATGCGATTATCAAAGTTTTAGAAATAATACTTAGCATGATAATTAATCTTCTACTACTATAAAAGCGCTGTCAAGCAGTAGTTGAGGGTAAAATTAAAGGGAATGATGTAGTAAATATGGGATAAAATAGACTATTTATTTATTGAATTTTTGTGCGGTAATATTTTCACATATACTTATTTTGTTATTTATCTACTATCAAATATACTCTATTTAACTCTAAATAGTTATTTTATTTAAATAAATATATATTGTAATCGGTTATCTGCGGTTAAAATTATATATTTTTGTAAATATTTTGATACACGCTAAAAGATGCAGTGAAGGTGACTATTGTTTTTTCACTTTAAATAGTTTATTAGGCTTATTTGAACTTAATTTATTGTTATGGGGTTTTTAAGGATTTCAGTTTATTTTATGTTTATTATTAATTATTCGTATATGAACGATTAATTGTTGTTTTGCGATTGACTATCAGTTTGAGGATTAGTTTGCCAAATTTATCTTGTAATTTATCTTGTACTTGTAATGCTCTAGATTTTTGTATAATAGTATATGCAAAAGATTTCGAAGAAAGCAGTAGCTATTGTATTGGTAAGTTTAGTGGTCACATTGTTTATGGCTGTGTACGCAATTCCACAAGTATTGATAACTTTAACTAGGGCTGCGCCAGCAGGCACGGTGTCGGCTGGACAGTCGATTATTCTTGGTAATAATTTATTAGCAAAAGCGGATGGTAAGGATCCAATAAAGGTATCGGTATTTTTGAGGGATAAAGATGGTAAAGCTGTGGGAGCGAGGAATGTGATTTTGACAGGTTTGCCCGAGAATGGCACAGATACAAAAAAAACTAATTCTGAGGGCTTGGCAGAGTTTACGGTTACTTCAACCACGGCTGGTCAGTTTACTTTGTCAGCTTTGGCGGATAATTTGAATTTGGCCAATACTATTGTAATCACTTTTAGGTAACAGCGATAATATTATTAATTTACAAACATTATATTTATGACCTTTGAGCTACCAAAAGTGAAATTTGAGTTTACAGATTTTGAACCCGCAATTGATGCGAAAACCATGGAGATACACTTGACTAAGCATCATCAGGCATATGTGGATAATCTGAACAAGCTGACAAGTGGATTGGCAGATCAGTGGGTCAGTGTTGCAAGTGTGGAAGAAATATTAAAAAGGGTGACCGAATTACCAGTTGAGATTAAACAAGGAGTGATAAATAATGCCGGAGGGCACTATAACCACAGTTTATGGTGGGAGCAACTGAAAAAGCCACAAGAGGGGAATAGGCCAACAGGGAGGCTTTTAGAGATGCTTAATACTACTTTTGGTACGTTTGATGTATTTGTGGAGTTGTTTGAGAAGGCGGCAATGACTAGATTCGGTAGTGGTTGGGCTTGGTTGTCACAAGATGATAAGGGTGCTTTAGTAGTACATAATACTGCAAACCAGGACAATCCGGTGATGGAAGGTAAAAAACCTATTTTAGGATTGGATGTCTGGGAACATGCATATTATCTTAATTACCAAAACCGCCGAGCTGACTATGTGAAGGCGTTTTGGCAGATTGTGGATTGGGAAGTGGT
>CAYUVY010000033.1:0-3678 GCA_964448465.1 uncultured Gammaproteobacteria bacterium | reverse complement strand
GCCATCTACCCCATACCCATTCTTTTGGGTTATGCCATTTTGCGCCAACAATCCACCGTAGCTCAATCTTTGCTTTTAATTTTAATTCCAGGCTGGTTTATTTCTCTCTATCACAATCTGCTTTATTACCACATTCTTGCCGACACCTATTCTCCTTGTTCCACTGGCGTTTCTTGCACCACCCAGTTTGTTCAATATTTTGGTTTCATCACCATTCCACTCCTCTCTTTTTTAGCCACAACCGCTATAATACTAAGCATATTAGTTGCCAAACACTATGAACAACGACGCTAAAATAATTCTCTCCGTCAGTTTTTTTTCCATCCTTTTAATTGCCGTTTTTCTCTGGCTTTCTCAGCCACCTAAATCCGCAAATACCGATAAATCCGCGCAGCTTTCTCAGTTACTTGGGCAACACCCTGGCCAAACTCGTGGCAATCCTCAGGCCAAGGTACACCTAGTTGAATTTGCCGATATTCAGTGTCCTGCCTGTGCCACTTATGCCCCCGATATTGATAAATTTCTTACCGATTACCAAGACAAAGTTTTTTATACCTACAAACACTACCCCTTACCCCAACATTTAAATGCCATTATTTCTGCCCAAGCTGCTCAAGCAGCCGGTCTTCAGGGTAAATTTTTCCAACTCCAGTCTTTACTTTTTGTCAAACAATCCGATTGGTCCGAGCAAAAAGATCCCGTGCCTATGTTTCTTAATTACGCCAAGCAACTCAATCTTGATCTAACTAAATTTCAAGCTGATCTAAATTCTCAACCGGTTAAAGATGCCGTAATCAACGATACTGCCGACGGCAATACTCTCGGAGTCGATTCCACTCCCACGTTCCTAATCAATGGTTTACCTTTTGCCCAAGCTCCCAACTACGCCAATCTCAAAAAAGAAGTGGACAAAATGCTACAATAACCTATGCCTAGATCCAAAAATCTAGATCCACTTATATCTATAAATCCAGCTAATTCCACACCGGTTATCCCAGTGAATGTTGCACCTGTCAACAAATCTCAAGAAGGTGCCAATCGTCAACGAGTTTACGACCTAATTGCCGGTAAAACAAAGTTTTCGCTCTCTGCCTTTATTGCTAGACCAAAGTTTTTTAGTTTTGGTGCTCAAAACCAGGAAGAAGAAATCATTGCCGTAGTCCGTCGCCATTGGTCTACCAATGTCGGCTGGATAACTATTAGTTTGTTAATGTCCTTGTTCCCGTTTCTCTTAACCATCATTCCCATTTTTACTTTTCTTACTCCCAATTATCGCTTTGTTTCCACCATTTTCTGGTTTCTATTAACTTTTGCTTTTGCCTTTGAAAATTTTCTCTCTTGGTATTTTAATGTCTTTATTATTACCGAAGAAAGAGTCGTGGATATTGATTTTTTTAATCTTCTGGATACCAAATTTTCCGAAGCCGAATTAAATAAAATCCAAGACGTAACTTATACCCGCACCGGCATCAGTCAGACTATGTTTAACTATGGTACCCTCTCCATCCAAACAGCTGCTGAAACCAAAGAGATTAACGTCCCCGGTGCTCCTAATCCCGAGATGCTGGCCAAAATATTACAAGAATTAAGGTTAGAAGAACAACAGGAAGAGCTAGATGGGAGGCTTAAATAATGTTACCCGTAGCCATAGGTGGATATTTATTAATACTTCTAAAAGGGTTTTTTATCCTTGCCTCTCTCCTCTATATCATACTTTCCGTTGTCATCGTTCGCCAAGTCTTTTTAATGTCTAAGAATGTGCAAGATATGCACAACAGTATTATTTTTGCTCTTTCAGTTATTCATTTAATTGGTAGCCTGGTTTTACTTCTTTTTTGTCTTTCACTTCTTTAGACATTCATGCCCACCACTGCCCAACCCTTTACCTATCCCGCTAAAACCAGCGACCCTAGTTTTTTTTGGGAAGTAAGTCCTGGTAATCCAACTCTCTTTTCTCAAAAAGGCCATCTCTTTGGCTTAATCCAACTTAAGGAAATTCCTCCCCACCACAGCGGGGCAGTCTTTCTCAAAGATCTCTCTCAGTCCATTACTCAGTTTTTTCATCAACAGGATGTTCCACTGTCTACCGCCTTGCAGTCCACCATTCGCCATTTTCAACTCGACCCTCAGCTTTCCATTGGTTTTCTGGCCCTGGCCATTTTTCATCAAGATCTATGGCATCTTTCTATTTTGGGCAACTGCCAAGTAGTTCTCTTGCGAGGCCAACAACTTTCCACACTTTTAGCTGGCCAAACCGAAGAACCCCAAAGCTTAGTCGGTCCCGCCAAATCCGAAGACAAACTTTTAATTGCTTCTAATTCTTATCTAGAAACCTATGTCAGCAAGCTAGACTCCGCTCTCTTTGCCAATCAACTCACTCCCCAAGAACAACACCCCGCCGTTTTAGTTACTCCCCCAGTTTCCCGTCCTTTTATACCTTCTCCACCTATCAATAACTTTCAGCCTAAAAATCTTAAACCCTTAATTCTCCCTGCCATTATTATTGCTATTCTCATGTCTCTGGGCTTTTTTATTACCCGTCTGCGCACACGTCCCAGTCTCAGTCCTTCTGCTCCTTCCGCCACTCCAGTAGCCAACGTTTCTCCAGTCAACACCCCCACTTCCACCACTACCATTTCTACTTCCATCGATCTTAAAACTATCAACCAGACTGCCAATTATGATCAGATAACCAATATCTCTACCACCCTTTATTTACTCGATACCACTACCCCACGTCTAGATATCTACGATACCAAAGCCCAAAAACTACTACAAACCATCAAGGATCCACTTTTATCCGAGGTTATTTCCCTTGTTCCGAACAACCAAGATCTCTACCTCTCTACTCCCACCAATATTTATCAATTAAGCTCCGGCAAACTAAAATCTGTTTTAACTCTAGACAATCTTAACCCCACCTCTTTTGCCTTTTGGAATGGTGCGCTCTATATCTTAGACACTGAAGCTGGCAAACTCTACAAATCTACTCCCACAAACTCCATTTTCTCTACCCCGACTTCTTGGCTGGCCGCTGGCCAAAAGTTACCCATCGATTTAATTCACTTAGCCATCGATTTAGACATTTGGCTTACCGATGGATCCACTTTTTATCGTTTTAGCAAAGGTCAAAAAGTACAGCAATTTACCCCCACCACTCCTGTCATTGGTTTTACAATTCAAAAAGGCCAAATTTTAGCCCTATCCGAAACTAATTTAACTTATTACGACAAGTCTGGCAGTAATCTCAAACAAACAGTCTTGGTCAAACCGCTCAGCCTTTCTTCCGATTTTGTTCTATTGGAAAATCAAACCATAGTCTCTCTTTAGCCAGGCGTGCGATAATACCCCATGCGTCACTTTAATCGCGAAAGTAGGGAATATAAATTTGTCGATCAGTTTATAGCTGGTCTAGTTTTAACAGGTCCCGACGTCAAGTCTCTGCGTTTACTAACTCTGCCCTGGGGTGCAGCTAAAGTTGATTTTATTGGATCTTATCCTTATTTAGTTAATTTTCATATACCCCAATACCAGTTTGCTCCCGACTCCACTCATCACCAAGTTTTCGAGCGCAAACTACTTCTCACTCCCAAAGAAATTATCAAACTCCAAACCTATCGCAAACAAAAATATGCCTTTGTGCCCATTGCCATTTTTCCCCACGGCCGTTGGTTTAAA
>CAYUVY010000032.1:0-4138 GCA_964448465.1 uncultured Gammaproteobacteria bacterium | reverse complement strand
TTTTTTGATCAAAAAGTTTGGTAAAGATTTTTTTGGATTCTTGGGCCCACAAGATGGTTCGCTCGACACTAATCCTGGCTTCTTCACGTGTGGCTTCGGGCGGAGTAAAGTCGTCTAAAACTACCATCATATCCGCGCCAATGGCCAGCTGCATTTCTAGACTAGTTTGAGGAGTGAATAAAATTTTTTTCTTGTTTTTGCCAGTTGGGTTGGGAAACCGCACGCCAAAGTCCGTCACCACATTTTTGGCACCACCGGCCTTAGCTATACTGCCAACCTGAAAGCCACCAGAATCAGAAATGGTGGCTCCACTCCAATTCATAAAGCGCTTAATACCACCGTTTTTTTTTAACAAATCTTTGCCCGGGGTGGTATTCAAATGAAAAGTGTTAATTAATATTCCGGGTGTTTTGGTATTTATTAAATCTACAGTATCTAAACTTTTTAATACAGCACGGGTGGCATCGGGAAAAAAGACAGGAAGTTGGATACTCTGGCCGTCTTGAGTTTTAAAATGAGTGGGCTGGGACATGAGCTAATTATACATACTGCTCAAATTCGTCGTAGCGGTGGTTAGAGCCTGGAATTTGCTTTAGAACAAAGGTGGGGTAATTGGATGATGTTAAGTAGTCCCCTATCGGTTTGGCTGGAACATATTTGTCGTGTTCTTGTTGGACAAAAAGAATTTGATTGGAAACATTTTTTAGATATTCATCGAGTCTGGTTTTATCCTCAGTTTTACTTGGATCTAGGGGTAAGCCCATGAGAATAACATTGCTAATCAGATTAGGGTTATGTTTAAGACTTTCTAATGTAACAACAGTTCCATAAGATTTGGCGATAACTTCGGGTTGATCTAGGGTAGCCAAAAGTTCATTAAGTCTTTGGGAGTCTTTGGTTGCATCTGGTTCGAGGGTGGAGTCTTTCCAGTGGTTGTAGATAAAAGTGTGAATGGTGTAGTCTGGGAATTCGTTTTTTAAATATATTTCTATTCTTTGAGTCCAGGGCAAATTGTGTTCAGGATTAGCACCGGCAAGCACGAGGATGTTTTTGGTCATATGCTTATTCTATCAATTTACAAAAAGTACTTTTCAATCATGATGGCCAGGCCATCTTCGTCGACTGTGGGGACAATAAAGTCAGCAATGGCTTTTAGATCTTGTACGGCGTTGCCCATGGCAACTTTTAGACCACAGGCCATGAGTAGAGGAAAGTCGTTGTAGCCGTCGCCAATGCCGACTATTTCTTCGGTGGAGATATTGAGAATTTCGGCTAATTTAAAAACACCATGCTGTTTGGTCGCATCGTTGTCGGAAAAGTAAACGTCTATTAAATCTTGACTGGCATAAGATGCGGCTTTTATGCTGGTTATGTCTTTGAATTCTTGGTTGACTTTTAGGATTAGTTGGTCGGCTTCGGTCATAGTAATGTCGTGTACGGATACTTTTCTAACCTTGCTATTTTTGGGGACAGCATTGGGGTTTTCAAATATTCCGGTGTCACAGGAAAGGCGGACAAGTTTAAAATGCTTGGTTAAGTTTATAAGCTTGCTAGTGTGGTCTTTTGGTAGATTGGCTTCCCATAGCACGAGCCCTGTTTGACTATCGACAATGACCGCACCGTTGTCGCAAATACTAGGACCAATTTTGCCAAGGTGTTGAAACAAATGGTTCATTAGTTCGTATGGTCGACCAGTGGCCAAGGAAAAATCAATCCCGTTGGCCATGACCCGGTGGATAGCAGAGATTACTTTGGTTGAAGGTAAACTGTTGGCCACGGCTTGAGTCAAAGTTCCGTCGATGTCGGAGACAATGGCCTTATACTTAATTTTGGACATTGGTGATTTTAGCACTTTGGGAGTTTTAACAGCTAGAATGCGAGTAAAATGTAAATATGGAGCATGTGGCGATTTTGAGAAAGGCAAAGGTGTCAAAAAGTGATGATTTGATAGAGGAAATAATTGCAGGAAGAAAAACGATTGAATCTAGGTGGTATGTCAATAAAATTAGCCCTTGGAATAGAATAAAAATAAATGAAGTGGTTTATTTTAAAGAGTCGGGTGGTCCGGTAAAGGCAAAAGCGAAAGTTGCCAAAGTCTTACAATTTGAAAAACTAGATGAAAAATTAGTGCAAGATATCTTGACTAAATATGGTCAGAAAATTGCTCCTGGAGCAAGCGAAAGTGATTTGACAAAGTGGCAAGAAAAACTCGTAGAAAAAAGATATTGTATTTTGATTTTTTTAAAGAAAGTAGAAAAAGTTAAACCGTTTTTTGTTGATAAAACTGGGTTTGGTTATTCCTGTGCCTGGATGGTGGTGGAGAAAATTGATTTGGTAAAATAGCTTAGTGAAAATCAACAGAGATTGGCATTTGGCAAATAAAATGCCCAAAAACCCGACTTTGGAGCAAAGAATTCAGTGGCATTTGGATCACTCTAAAAATTGTAATTGCCGACCTTTGGGTGGAAAGATACTGGAAGAAATAAAAAAGAGAGGAATTAATATTGACTAGAACTATTAGTATCTGGCAAAGTATATTCAGAAATTGTTTTGGTTAGATTATTCCAGTAATACAGCTTGCCGTCTTTGTTGGTATTTAGGGCTAGACAGCCTTGTCCCTCATCATCGGCAATGGCCACTAAGCCCTCTGGTAAAAATTTTTTCCAACCAGAAGTGACGCCTAGATTCTCGCGGATAACATCGTCGAAAGTATGGACAATATCGGCTTTATTATAAATTTTGTAAAATCTAAAACCAGCATAATTGAAGCCATTTTTGGCCAAAAGCATAGCACTAATTTTTTCTGGATAAAGAATGTTTAATTCCATTTCGGCTTTTTGGATTGATTCTTCGTCGATGCCAATTATTTTGGGATGAGGCATAGATTAGTTTAGCAAGTGTCTATTTTGTTATAATTCCCCTACTTGGAATGACAAGGGGGCTCGTAGCTCAGTTGGTAGAGCATCCGGTTTACATCCGGCAGGTCGGGGGTTCAAATCCCTCCGAGCCCACCATTTAGTAAAGATTCGGGTGGCAAGCCACTTTTTGTTCATTTTAGTGTAAAATACAAGCACGCCGTCGTGGTGGAACTGGCAGACACGTACGCTTGAGGTGCGTATGCCGCAAGGTGTGGGGGTTCAAGTCCCTCCGACGGCACCATATTGCCCTGTCGTCTAATGGTAGGACAGCAGCCTTTGGAGCTGTTTATTGTGGTTCGAATCCATGCAGGGCAACATTGTTTAGTTTGATAGGACAGCAGCCTTGATTTGGTTTAGGTGTTCTAGATAATGATTATCATTACCTTCGTCAAAAACCCAGTAATATTTATCTATTTGATTTCTTAAGTTATTTTCACCAATTTTTTGAATTTCTTTATTAAATTTTTCTTCGGATTCAATAAAATCACGAAGTACTTTATCCGAAGAGTCCGTTCGGTGTACTTCAACATATTTTCGATTAAATTCTTCGTAATCGTCAGTGTTTAAAAACCAAGGCGTTTTACCTGATTTCCAAACTATGGGTAGTTCTTTGCCTGCTTCAATGTTCCAGCCAATTAGATGAGAAACAATATCTTTAACAGTCCATTCTTCGGAAACTTTTAGGTTCCACTGGTCAATGCTAAGTTTTTTTAAATAACTAATTAATTCGTTAGATATTTCTTCGTATTTGATTAACATGTCTTTTGTTTGCGCACGTAGTGACTTTCGCCACATCTGGAGCGGGATATGGGAGTCGGACCCATCTCCTCAGTTTGGAAAACTGACGTTCTACCGATGAACTAATCCCGCAGATGTCTCTATTTTACTACGGCTTGTCTAAACTCTCTACCAGCGCCTGATTTAAAGAATTTCTCTCTTTTCCTTGCTTCAAGTCTATTTTCGTATTTTTCTGTATAAACATACTCAAAATCGGTATATTTTCTGGTACCAATTGATTTTGAATTGACCCGATTATGTTGTTTCAATCTTCTTTCTAAGTTATCCGTAATGCCTGTATAGTATTTTCCTGATGATTTACTTCTAATTATGTATACCCAATATTCCATGTTTGGAAAAACTGGCGTCCTGCCTGCCGGCAGGCAGGTCTACCGATGAACTAATCCCGCAGATCTCTCTATTTTACTACGGCTTGCCCAAAC
>CAYUVY010000031.1:0-4212 GCA_964448465.1 uncultured Gammaproteobacteria bacterium | reverse complement strand
GGTACCATATCGGTACGATTTACGAATCATTGTTATACTTTCATGTGGGAAAGACAAAAGATATCGAACCAAGCTTTAATGCTGAGTTAAATCGACAACTGGATGGATTTAGAAGATTTAATATTCCCTTGTCTCCTGATTTTCGCTCAACAATTTCCAGTTTGGTTGGTGACGAACTACTTAAAAAAGCAGAACACTTAGGTTTTTCTTTTTACCAACCCAGACTCGATATTGATAGTTGTTTTGACCATAGTTTCAGTGCTGTCTTTCAAGACAAGCTTTTGTTATTTAAACTTACCGATAATCAATCCCAACGCCAAGAAGGTTACAAATCAGGAATTCAAATGGATTTGGTAATGCTACCTGATTGGGTCAAGTCACTCCAGAAGGCCGAGGCAGAGGGAGTTTTTGAAAAGAAAAAGATTTTTATAATTCCTAACGAAGAATATCTAAAACAAAATGAAGGCTTGGGCCTAACAACACCTAGTTTTACCAGAGCTGTATTTGGAGTTATCAAAGAAATTCCTGACAATGTCCTCATTATTGGGAAAGCCTCAGATGCTAAAAGATACGACAAGTACATTAGAATGTTTCAGACTCATCTTGGTAATAAGCATAATTTCCGACTTTATAAATAGTTCCAAAACCGTCCCACTCCGCGAGCAAAGAGTGTTAACGATAACACAAAGAAATATAACCAGCAAAGTCACGAATGCTAAAATATCATTATGCCAGAAAAAGCAAAAAATCGTGTGCAACCATTCCTTTCGATATCGGAAAAAGCAAAAATTGGCAAGGCTCTGGGTTTGGCTGCTGGGGCTGCTGCTGGCAATTTACAACCTATCGACAAACTTGCTGGTTTAGAGGCTGGTGTATTGGCAGGACTCGGTGGTGTATTGAAAGACGCAAAGCACATCCAGGGGGAATTTGGGAGCGAGGGATATTGGTACAACCTAGGCAACCATGGCAAGATTGTTTATAGTCGCTACCGCGGGAGGGATAGGACCTTGCCAGATGGTACTGAAATTAAGCGCGGAGACACATTTGGAGTAATAAATTTAATAAAGAATGTAGATAATTTCATAGGTACAGATAGTGTGACAGCGTCCAGGGTATTATTCCAAGATTTTCTTCAGGGAATGATTAGGCTTGCTGACGACATTGAATCTCATAAGTTTCCTGACGAAGTAACCATAATCGGTGGAATCTCTCACTTAGCAAGCATTAAATTAATGGAAAAGTTAGGGTTTAACGTAGAAGAACCGGATGTGATAAGTAAACTATTTGCTGCTATGTATGGCGTACAGAGATCGAGGAAAATGGGATCACCTGATAGTTATGGGAATTTACTTAAAAAAAAGTGGCGTAGAACTCACCAAGTTTGGATTTCCACACAACAAATTGTAAAAAGTAAACCATTGTTTTCAAGATTGCTACTCGAGCAAGGATTTGGTGCAGGTTAGCTAGTTAGATAATTAATACGTCAAGTTTATTACTACTAACTCCAAACCTGTACCCCGCCAAAGGGGGCAGGCATACAGAGAGTATTCAGAGCAAATTCGGACTTTTGCTAAAATTGAGCCATGGATGATATTGTAAAGAATAGAATATGTGACTGTTTATCAGACGAAGATTTGGTCCAGATTTTAAGAGAGAGGGGGATAACTGAAACAAACGGATTACTTAAATTACAGATTTACCAATTAGCCGTTGATTGTCTACCAGTCTTGTGTGTAGATATTTTACCAGTAAGATTTAATGGCAGTAATGTCGAAGTCGGGGTAATTATCAGAGCTACTGGTTCAGAAAAAGGAAAAGTGGCAGTGTTGGGAGGCAGGGTACGAAAAGACCAAAGCGTTACTCAGGCAATTGGCACTCACCTGAAAAAAGATCTACAGCTTAGTGATTGGGATTATTACAAATTAAATGATGAAAAGACGCCATTTTATGTACAACAATATTTTCAGAGTTGCAAAGCTAAAGATAATTTTGGTTACGATCCCAGCAAGCACGCAGTAGCTCTAAATTACATTGTTGAAATAAAAGGTTTACCAAGGCCTACAAACGAGGCGGATCAATTTATCTGGATTACCAGAGACAAAGTACCAGAAATAACTGCTTACAACCATGGGGTGGTTATGCGCAAAGTGTTTGAACTACTAAGTAAGGTTTAGGGAAATGGTTTGTTAAACTAATTTAATGGCAAATCTTCGGGGTCAAGATGGTTCATTCTTGGTCTTGTTCAAAGACAGTTTCAAAAAAGAAGTATTTTTGGTTTTTCGTACCGATTATCCTTTGTGGGTTTTATCTGGTGGAGGGATTGAAGCAAGTGAAACTCCCCAGGATGCCGCAACCAGAGAAACTTTAGAAGAAACCGGATTTAATACAAAAGTCACCAGATTTGTGGGTACTTACGAATATCCTCACAAAAAAACATACTTATTTGAAGGCCTGTATCTCTCTGGAACTTATAAACCTGAGTTTAAGGGAAATATTGGAAAATGGTTTCCCCTCAACTGTCTCCCACTAGATGTGACTAGCTCTACCAGGCAAAAAATATTTGATGCCACCCATCATCAAGGTAAACCCTTTCATAAAACGATTTCCAACGAATTACCCTTATCCAATAATCTATTGATTATTTTAAGACATCCCCTGGCTTTTATAAAATTCATCAAAAATAATTTCCGAAAACAAAAATAGTTTCAAACCAGTACCACTACTAGGAATTTATACTTTATAACCTAAATTTTACATACATTACATTACGCTAAAGAACTTTTGTATAATTCACCATGGATAGAAAAATTGATATTCACAAAGCCGGCGGGATATTAATTAAAGATCGGAAGTTTCTCGTTGAGAGGTCCATTGGTAAAGAGTTCTTTGTTGCCCCTGGTGGTTCACTCGAACCAGGTGAAACATCTAGACAAGCTTTGGTTCGAGAGTTGCTTGAGGAGTTTCAAATTACTGTTGTAGAAGACGACTTGACAGAATTTGGCACATTTTATGCCCCAGCCGCAGGACAAGAAGAAAGATATTTACAAATGGATGTATTTGTAGTTGCTAAATGGAGTGGAGAAATTAAGCCAGATCATGAAGTTGAAGAATTTATCTGGATAGATTCTCATTCTCCCCAAGATAAAAAAATTGGCAGTATTTTCGAACACGAAGTCTTACCCAGACTTAAACAAATGGACTTAATTGACTAAGTAGTCTTTGTCTCCCCAAACCCGTACCCCACCACAGGCGGGCAGGCATCCGCGAGCTAAGTCTCAGTATTCATACAAAACAAATACAAAAAAAGTTTTTAAAATGTATTAATATATATAAAATGAGTAAACTAATTACCTGCATCTGGTTTGCTAATAACGACGGAGAAGAGGCAATAAAGTATTACATCGACACTTTTAATTCCGCCCCAGGAGATCATGAAGCAAAACTAGGTGATATTACATACGCTCCTAAAGAGCCAGAATTTCAAAAGGTTTCTAGGAAATCAGAAGGAACTATATTAACTGTTGAATGTGAACTTGATGGAATAAGCTTCATGGCTCTTAATGGAGGTCCTGTTGATCAATTCAAACTTAATGGTGCAACTTCATATATTGTTGAGTGTGAAACACAAGAAGAAATTGATTTCTTCTGGGAAAAACTCTCAAGCGTTCCCGAAGCAGAACAATGCGGGTGGTGTACAGACAAATTTGGCGTAACCTGGCAGATAACACCAAGAATTTTGGATGAGATGATGAGAGATCCTGAAAAAGCAGAGGCTGTAACAAAAGTATTTATGCCAATGAAAAAACTTGACCTAGAAGCAATAAGAAAAGCTGGCGAATAAAGCTGGTTTAGAAGCGATTCAGTATCAAATAATCTAGATTTAATTTTCAAAGCATCCCAACCAACCCCAAACCCGTACCCTGCCAAAGGCGGCAGACACTCTTCAAGCCAAATATTTTACCTGAAATTTCCACACCATGAGATAGTCGCGCAAACATATTTTCGATATAATCCTAACATGTCATTTCAAGCGTATTTGGATAACATTGAAGAAAAAACTGGCAAAACTCCTCTAATGCTTATTAATCAAGCCAAAGCAAAAGGGTATGATAAACCTGGAACCAAAGCAGGTGTCATTATCAAATGGCTTAAACAAGAATATGGATTAGGGAGAGGACATGCAATGGCATTGGTAACTGTCATTAAAAATGG
>CAYUVY010000030.1:0-4485 GCA_964448465.1 uncultured Gammaproteobacteria bacterium | reverse complement strand
TCCTTTATAATCAATTAACATGCCCTTAAGTTTATCCATCGCCCCAGTTCAAGTCGAACTAGTTCGTACCCCTGGCCAAAACGCCAGCCAAGTCTACAACTTCAAAAATGACAGCGATATTCCCCTTACTTTGCAACTTTCCGTGGAAGCCTGGCAACCTAGCGGCAACGACGGCTCTGTAGCCTACACCGGTGGTGAACAACTCTTACCTTTTCGCTTTTCTATTTTAAATGCCGACCGTGATTCCAGTCTAGATGTTCCATTCACCATTGCTCCAGGCAAAACCCAACAAATTGTTCTGGGCATTCAAAACGTCTACCCCCAGCTAACCGGCGACTACTATTATACTGTTTTTGCTAATCAGCTTGCCTCACCCGGAGAACTTGCCAACCAGAGTTCTAGTTTGGGTAAAATCGGCTCTCATTTAATTATTTCCATTCCCACTACCAAAACCAGTGAGCCACTTCAACTTCAAATTGCAAAAATCCCCGGCATTATTGATGGTTTGTTTCAACCCATAGCTATTACTGGAAATTTTTTTAACCCCAGTTCCAGTTACCAAAAAATTCAAGGTCAAATTAACCTAGTTAAAAACAAACAAATTGTCCAATCCCTCAACCTTTCCCCCGATTTAGTTCTCTCTCAGAATTTCCGCCGCCTCCAATGCGTAGAAATTATCAGTTCTACTCAAACCAATACCATACCTTGTACTTTTAATCCCCCTCTTTGGCCAGGGTTATATCAACTGCAAATTACTGGTCCCAATTTGCCCAACCAAACGCAAAATATACTTATATTACCCTACCTAATACTTATACCACTCCTACTTTTTTGCCTTACATTTACCATCAAGTTTACCCACCTTCTTGACAATCTCCGCAACAGGATTCATATTTAACTATAAACTCATGAAATATACGAAGTTGCTGCTCACCTTGGGAATTTTTATATCTCTGGCTTTTTTGTACTCCAAACGAGATCAAGTCTATAGTGCTGCCATCACCAGTGTCAAAGACTCTTTGTCTAGTTCCCAACTTTCCTATTTTGCTCGTAGCGGTGTCGGTACTACCATAAACTCAAATTTCATAACCATCCAGCTCTCTGGCGGCACAACTGGCCCCAGTGTTACTACCGCAAATCTCTTTACTAACGACAGCGTAGCCATCGGACGTACCGGTTCAGACACAACATTAGATCTGTTCACCATGACTGATATCGCCAATACCGCAACCTTTAGTATTGGGACAACTCTTACTAACGTCAATGGTCAAACAGGTGTGGCTATAATTTCCACTCGTTCTGCAATTCACACTGTATATTTCACTCCCGACAGTCCAGTTCTGGGCAACGGTGGAACAGCAGCTGGTTTTTTTGAACTATTACTAAAAGCTACTTCTGCCACAGGCACCTCTAAGGCTATGGATGGTATACCTGACCAAGACGGATTTGACTTGGGCATGGATGTAGGAAGCACTAATGCTACAGTCGGAACAAGGATCAAGACCGGTGACATTAGTTGCCCTACTGGTTTTGGAACTCCAGTCAATATTGGAACGACTATTATTATCAGCGGTTCCATTTATCATCGTATTATTTGTACATACAATACAACCAATGCTACCGGTACAGGCTATACCATGGTTATCGGTATTGGCCCAACCAACAGTACTATTATTAACCCCTCCCCTGCTAATGCTACAGCTGGTACAGCCAATAGTAGTGGTAATGTCTATACCTATTTCGTTCGCCACATGAATGGTACCAGTGTGGTCGCTTCAACCCAAGGCAAAATTGCTGTAGTTGAGTCAGTTCGTGTTACCGCCACCATCGATCCTACTATTACTTTTACCATTGGCACTACCGCACCAATCCTGTCTACGGGCAACACTGCTTGCGGTGTTCCTCTAAGCTCTGGTGCCCCCAATACCACCGCTACGGCAGTTTCCTTTGGGTCTGTTTCTATAGCTGCTTTCAATAGCATTGCTCAAATGCTTTCTATCGTTACCAATGCACCTTCGGGCTACGCTATTACCACCTTTGCCAACAATCAATTAACCGTCATCGGTGGCTCGACGACTATTCCTCCCACCACTTGTGATTCTGGTCCTTGCACCACCACCTCTGAACAAGTCTGGAGTACAGCTACCAACTATGGTTTTGGTTATAGTTTAGAAAATCTTGGGTCTGCAGTCGGTGCTACCTTCGTGGGTACAAATGTTAGTCAAAAAGCTAGACCATTCCCCGTAGGAGCTTCTAGTGCAGTAACTATTATCAAAAATACTTCCACTCCAACCCAAACCGAATCCTATTACGTCTGCTACCGTCTAAATCCAAGCACAACTCAGCAAGCCGGTACCTACGAAAACAAAATTACTTATACTGCCACCGCAACCTTCTAATATGAAAAATACCTGCCTAAACAAAACAATCATCCTGGGATCTTTATTAGTTCTTTCTTCTTTGTTTGTTCCAAGTGCCTTAGCTCAGGAAGCTACTTCAGTCTTAAAAATCACTGCTATCCCCCCCCGTCTGGAAGTTGAAGGCAAGCCGGGTAAGGTTGTCACTCAAACTATCAAAATCAGAAACGAATCCAACACTACCCAATTCATAAATACTTCTACCAAAGATATCGTAGTCTTGGACAACTCTGGCACTCCTACTATTTTGGAAAACTTACCCTCCGGCGCAAATCGATGGGCCATGGCCGACTGGATCCAAGTTTCCCCTTCTCAGTTTAAACTAGCTCCAGGTGAAACTAAGGCTCTTGTCCTAACCATCATTATTCCCGATGATGCTGTGGCTGGTGGTCACTACGCAGCTATCTTACATACCCCCAACAATCAAGCAGTTTTTAATGACCAAACTGGCACAGGCAACAGTATTATTTCAAACGTTGGCACCATCGTCTACCTCACTATTCCTGGAAAAATCAAACAAGATGCTCGTCTTAAATTTACAATTCCCAGCTTCAGTGAGTACGGTCCAGTAACTATTACCTCATTAATTAGTAACCTTTCCGATATTCACATTCGCCCAGAAGGTAAACTTACCATAACCGATTTACTTGGCAGATCTACCACTCTTCCTTATAATTCCATTAATAGTTCCGGCAATGTCTATAATATCTTTCCCAACACTACTCGCAAAATTGAATCAGTCTTCGGTGGTAAATGGATGTTTGGTCGCTTTGCCGCCAATTTAGAAGCCAGCTATGGTACCCAAGGTCAACTCCTTACAGCCACAACTTATTTTTGGGTCTTCCCGATCCGCCTCTTCCTTGCCATCCTCACCATTATTCTGATCTTTATTGGCATCTACTTTATCCTCAAGAAAGGACAAGACCCCAGCTACAAAGTACCGACTTCTACCAAATCTGACCCCGAAGGGCTAGAAATGCTCAAGAAAAAGTACCGTGGCTAACAGCATTAGTCTTCCACTTTCCACCACAGTAACCGCTGCCATTGGTCGTCCAATTTCTAAACTCTTTGGTTTTACCTCCCCCAAAGCCAAAGTTGAATTGTCTGGCATCAACACTCAAGCTTATACCTACGCAGATTCCACTGGCTACTTCCAATTTACCAACTTTAGCCTATCTCAAGTCGCACAGGACTTATGTTTGACAAGTTCCAGTGATGTTAGTCTCGCCACTCAACCTGTTTGCTTTCCAGGTCCACCAAAATTGTCTACCAATTCCCAAATTGGACCCATTATTCTTCCACCCTCTCTGGCTCTTTCTACCAATACCCCTCAGCCCAACGACACCCTTATTCTTTCCGGACAAGCCATACCCAACCAAGAAATAAAAATTTATCTTTTTCAATCTGAAAAATCTTTTAATTTAATTCCCGTGGCCAACGCCGCCAATCACCCGGTTTTTACTGCCCAAAGTGATTTAAAGGGCAACTATAGTTTGTCTTTACCCACCATTTACTCTGGCCATTTTAAATTATTTACTCAGTTAACCTTTAACCAACAACCCAGTCCCAACTCCAACTTTCTACACTATCAGCTCGGCCCGACCTCTACGTTTAGTTCTACCACTCTGCTATTCTTAGTTATGCTCAACTTTGTTCTGGCCAGTCTCTTTGTTCTCACTTTTAAAACCAAACGTCACCACTGGTTAGCCCTCTATCCCAAAACCCTCCTATGGCCAAAGCCAAATATCTAGTTCTTATCATACTATTATTAAGTCTGCTAGCAACTACATATTACGTTGCCAGAATTACTATCACCACTAGTTCTCGTGCCAGCACAACTGCAAGTTTTGTGGGGCTTTCCACCGAAAACTCCTATCTTTTTGCCTCCCCACTTTCTGCCTCAGTTACTAATCAAGAAAAAATTCGTGTCACTGCTTTTATCTTAAACTCCCAAGGTCTAGGCATGCCAGGCCTAAAAATCAGTTTGAAAACAAATCTTAGCATTACTCCAATTCAAGACACCACCGACGAAAACGGTAAGGCCCTCTTTGATCTTTCTTCACCTCAA
>CAYUVY010000029.1:3404-4932 GCA_964448465.1 uncultured Gammaproteobacteria bacterium | reverse complement strand
TTCTTCTTATTCCCTTTCAGTAATTTTTCAAAATCCGCCACTTTTTCAAACCTCAAAAACACTGTCGCAAAACGGATATAAGCCAGAGCATCTTTTTCTTTCAACATTTCCATAATCCAACTCCCAATCTGTTGACTTGGAATATCCACTGTTGGCCAGTTTAAGAGTTTCATTTCGATTTCATCTACCATTTTGGCCTTTTCTTCTTCTGTGTTGCGCCAACAAGCCTTATCCAAACACCTCTCCATTTTTTGCCGAGAATAATCCTCCTTTGTGCCGTCACGTTTAATCACTTTCAACTCAATTTGTTTGACTTCTTCATAAGTCGTAAATCTTTTATGACACTTTAGACACTCTCTGCGCCTGCGCGTAGCCTTGCCGTCTACCGCATCCCGGCTTTCCAAAACATTACTTTCATCAAATCCACAATATGGACACAACATAATATCCAAAGTATAACAGACCTACTTTTTAATTATCCCGTGTGCCCCACTCTCCCCCAGACCAATACTAGTTATTTGTACAAATCTAGCTTTTTGCCAGAAGTCTCCAATCTTTCTAGAATTACTATAACTCATTGCACTTTTTAGTCCCATCGAATATTGGGCCAAGATTTCCTCCACGGTGCCACGATAAGGCACCAGCCCGGCCGCTCCTTCTACAAATTCTGTCGGTACCCCCTGGTGTCTCGTATCTTTCCTCACCCTGTGTGTTCTCCCTTCTACCGATGTCGAACCAAAATATTCTTTAAATTTCTTGCCATTTTCTATAATCAATTTACCCGGACTTTCCTCCGCCCCAGCAAACACACTACCCATCATTACCAAGCTTGCTCCTGCTCCAATTGCTTTAGCAAAATTACCACTATTACTAACTCCCCCATCGGCAATAATATAACCACCCATTTTTCTGGCTACCTTACTACACTCCCTCACTGCTTCAAACTGCGGGTAACCAACTCCAGCGTTTACCCTAGTCAAACAGGCCGCTCCTGGCCCAACCCCAACCTTAACTCCATCCGCTCCAGCCTGAAAAATACGTCTTGCTCCCTTTGCGGTTGCCAAATTTCCACAAACAATATTCAACTTGGGATATTTTTTTCTGCACCAAACCACAGCTTCTACCGCATTTAAGGAATCTGCGTGAGGAGTATCAAAAACTAATATGTCTACTCCACTTTTTACCAAAGACATGGCTCTTTCTTTAAAATCTTTAGTTACTCCGCAAGCCGCGGCCACTTTACAATTCTTTTTTTTTATCTTGGCCACTAATCTAGCCTCTTCTTCGATAGTTCTAAATTGATCTACAGTAGCTATCCCCCCAAAGGTCGACAAATTAATACACATCTTCTCCGAAATGACGCTTGACATATTTGAACAAGTAATTGGAACTTCCAGTTCCAAATTTTTTATTCTGACTTTGGTTGAGACATCTTTTCTAGATCTGACTTCACTATATTGAGGAATTAAGAGCACATCGTCGTAGGTCAAGGCAATTTGCATCCATTTTTAACTATATCAGAAATTTT
>CAYUVY010000029.1:0-3304 GCA_964448465.1 uncultured Gammaproteobacteria bacterium | reverse complement strand
CAAAGATAAGTTAACGATCAAAAATTAAAATAACCAAAACCTTATTGTGAAGCTAGTCGACAGACTTACCACATTTCTCGACAGTTCCGATTTTCTTGGCCAAGTAGCTTTTCTGGATTTACTCCCTCGCCGTTTTACCCAAGCCACTCCTCCCGCCTCCTATGCTCTTCCTTCTGATCATCCAGCAAGACTTGCCTTCGAACAATACGACCAAACCAGAGATCCATTTAAAAAAGAGTCCTATCTGGCCGTTTTGAGCCTTTCTGATCTATTTGTGGGCTTCGTAGCCCACTATCGCACCCAGCTATTTTCTACCCAAAAACAGGATGATGCTCTATTTTGGCAATATCACGCTCTGGTAACTCTTGCCAATCAACCAATCCTTAACCCCGAGTCAACTTTTCGAGACTTACTTACCCAACTCAATAGTCACCGCTTCGACCCCAAACTAATTGGCAATCTAGTACAAGATGGTTGTGGAGGTCAAGCAGTACTGGCCAAACACGTTAGTTTTGGTTATCCAGAATTTAGAAGTCTACAAGCCCAGTGGCCAGAAAGATTTGATCATTTTCTGGAAAACAATCGTCACCGAGTGATTAACCTAAAAAGACAACTTGGCCTAGTTATTTGATATAATATCCCCATGTTTTCTCCCATTAACTATATAAGAGAAGTAGTCGCGGAGGCCAAAAACGTCACCTGGCCTACTCGTACGACTTTAATTCAGCTATCTATTGTGGTAATATGCATTTCAATGTTCGTGGCAGTTTTTCTGGGTACTGCCGATTATTTGTTTGTCAAAGGTCTCGGGGTTTTGACTACCGTTAAAAATCAACCCCCCGCCGCCCTACCCACTATCACAGAGTTTAACCTCAATGCTACTCCTAGCGTTGCAGCCGTTCCAACTCTACCTGCTGTTACAGCAAAACCAATTAAAAAAACCAAATGAGTAACGCCACTTTAACTAAAACCAGCGAATTTCGTTTTGTCATTTCCGACCATTTACCCGAATTTGGCGCCGCCTGGTATGTAGTTAACACCAATTCCGGCCACGAATACAAAGTCATCGAAGCCTTAAAAACCCGTATCAAAACTCTGGGTGTAGAAGACAAAATCTACGAAGTCATTGTCCCAATTCAAAAGAAAATGGTCATCAAGCGAGGTCAAAAGGTGGAAACCAACGAAAAAGTCTTACCAGGCTATATCTTGGTCCACATGCTTTTGGAAGACGATTCTTGGAACTGCGTTCGCTCCACTCCTGGTGTTACCCGCTTTATCGGTATTGAAAACCAGCCTACTCGCATTGCCAAATCTGAAGTAGAAGCCATCATTCAAAATACTCAAGAAGAAAAACCCAAGTATCAGTCTAATTTTGCCATCGGAGACGTGGTCAAAATTACCAACGGACCTTTTTTGGACTTCATTGGCACTATCGACAATATCGACGAACAAAAAGGCAAGCTTCGCGTCTTAGTTTCCTTCTTCGAGCGCGAAACCCCAGTAGAATTGGACTTTCTCCAGGTCAGCAAAGATCTATAAATAGACTTGGTGTATAATCGGCCATGAAACCCGAAATAGGGGCAGAAACTAAACACATAGAATTTCGCGATGGCAGCTATCTCCGTTACTCCCCTTGGGATGGATTTGAAACAGCCCTCTTAGCTTTTCCACCCGCTATTCAAGAGACATTTTATCGCATGGAAGAGTCCTTGTTCTATCGAGGTGGTGCAACAGCACCCATATTCGTTACTAATCATATCCGGCATTATCCAACCCTCGCCGACGGTCTTTATGATTTTCCCGACCGAGAAGGACTACAAACCACTGTTTATCACCAGGTCCAAACACGCCAACCCACAGTCAGCTTTATGACCGGATCCATTGCTCCAGGCGGTCGACCAAGTATTTATCTTTATCCCAACTTTGATCAACGGGACACTTTTAAAGAAAAGTATCAGCCTCTTATCGATGCCAAACAATTAGACATATTCTTGCCCAAAGAAGACATAACCACCTAATTTTCCCTCCAAAACATGCTATAATATCTCCTCGCGCGCTTCTCGCGACTTGTCCTGAGCGAGCAAAAAATCTTTGTGGAAAAAGATTTTAAACTAAGCTCAAAAATATACACGTCATCCTGAACTTGTTTCAGGATCTATATTTAATTAACATTTATCTTTAAATTATATGGCCAAAAAAATTAAAGCCGTTGTCAAACTAGCCATCCAGGCTGGCACTGCCAACCCCGCACCTCCCGTTGGTACCGCCCTCGGTCCCCACGGTATCAAAATCATGGATTTCTGCAAGGAATTCAATGAAAAAACCAAAGCCAGTATGGGCTCGGTTATTCCTGCTATTATCACTATTTTCGAAGACCGCTCTTTCTCCTTTGTCCTCAAAAAACCTCCTGTTTCCGACATGCTCAAAAAAGCCTCGGGAATTGCCAAAGGTACTGGGGTCACTGGCAAAGAATTTGCTGGCAAAATCACTCAAGCTCAAATTGAGAAGATTGCCTCCGACAAAATGGAAGATTTAAACACCAAGTCTCAAGTTGCCGCCGCCTCTATGGTTGCTGGCACCGCCCGCTCCATGGGTCTGGAAATCGTTAAATAATTATTAATTTAAATTAAATAAAAATGTCTAAAACCACTGTTGCTAAAAAGGCAAAAAAAGTGGAAGAAACAAAATTAGCCTCTGTGGCTACCGAAGTTTCGTCCGAGACCAAAGTTGTTAAAACCAAAGCTCCCAAAAAAGCCAAAGTTGTTGCAACCGAATCCCCTGCTGTTATTAAGAAAGCCAAAAAAGAAAAGGCTGTCGAAGAAACCAAACCAGTTATCGACAAAGCCGAAAAATCTACCAAGAAATCTCCTCGCTCCAAAAAATATTTGGAAGCAAAGAAAAAAGTTGATTCCAACAAACTCTACAAATTAGCCGAAGCTGTAGCTCTAGCCAAAGAGGTCAACTATGCTAAATTTTCTGGTAAGCTGGAAGCTCATTTGATGACCATTCACACTCCCGGAAACATCGGTGAAATAATCTTCCCACACCTAGAGGCTGTCGCTAAAAAAATCGCCATCTTAAACGATGCAATTCTAGCTGAACTCAAAGACAACAAAGTCAACTTTGATATTCTCGTGGCTACTCCCGCTACCATGCCCAAGCTCTTACCCTTTGCCCGTCTTTTGGGCCCCAAGGGCCTCATGCCTAATCCCAAAAATGGTACCTTAACCGACAAACCCGAAGAGGCTGTCAAAAAGCTTTCTGTGGCCAAGCTTGTTGTCAAAACCGAAAAAACTGCTCCAGT
>CAYUVY010000028.1:1953-5824 GCA_964448465.1 uncultured Gammaproteobacteria bacterium | reverse complement strand
AAAAACTTGTAGAACAGTGAATCAGTAGATCAGTAAATCAGGAGAACTTTAGAACAAATTTTTAATTTTACAATAGAACAAGAAAATCAAGAGGAATTGACAATAAGGTGGGGATTTGATATAATATAGGATATGACAGAGGCACAAGTGTCTAAAAACTGGCATGGTTTTTGTCGGGCTAGGTTTGAGGGTGAGTTTGGTGCGGCTACTGGAAAAGAACAGCTGGCGGTGTGTTTGGATGAATCTGAGGATGCAGTGGTTAGAAGTAGGCCAGATTGTGCTCATTGTCCAGTGGCACAGAGAAGGGTGGAATATTTTTATAAAAATATGTTTGCACCGGGTTGTCCAACTCCTTTTGATTTACCAGTGGGGATTCGTGGTCCAGGGTTTGAGATGGTGGTACCGGAGGGTTTGAAAAAAACCTATATTGTCAATATAAAAAGGTTGGGGGCTGAGCATTCAAGTTACAAACTTGGAGTAAGAAAAGGATTTGTTTTTATTAGAGATGTAAGGTGGATAAATGGAACTAATTAGCTTTTATTGTCCTTTGATTAAAAGGGATTGCCTACATAGGTTTGTGCAGATGGGAAGAGAAAGAAGCGATTGTACGGGCTGTGCCTTCGCAATAGGTTGGGTGATGGAGCAGGCAAACGAGCAATTGCCCAAAAGAGAGTTGAATTATAGTTTTGGGGCAGAAGCGGGTCCGTTGGCAGTGGGAATTGAAGGGAGAGGGGAATATAAAGGGTTGGACGCATTGGCCAGAGTGATTGAGGGTGAAACAAGTTGGGAATGGATGACTCGACCGGAGAGGAATTAGAACGGGAGAACTTTAGAACAGTAGATCGTTAGAGCGATAGAGCGTTAGAATGATAGAATAGGTAGATGACTTGGAGAGAAATCAGGACAGGATTATTTACTGCAATAGCGGTGCCACCAAAAGTGGAAGTTGTGAGTGTAGTAAAAGAACCTAAACCAGCAGAAACTGTAGTCAAAGAACCGACCCAAAAGACTGAAACTGAGCCAAAAAAGTGAGATTGACAAATGTGTGTATCTGTGATATACTTTGTACATGTGTGATGCAAGGAAATCTATAGAAGGACGCAGCAGTTGCATACATGGAGCTACTTTTTTACCACCTTGTGCAACTTGTGAGATAGCTAGATTGGCTATTCAAGCGCGAGCAGAAGATAGATATGGTAGAGATTATTCCTTGTGGGATGCAAGGGGTCTAGCTTTTTGCCGATACAAAGTAACTAATAAAGATGGAAAAGAATTAGCAACAATAACGGTGGATCGAGGTAGAATTTCGGGCTAAGAGGTTGAATTGACCAGTTGTGGTGTATAATAGATCTTGTAGAAGAAATTCCCCATAAATTTGTTTATTTTTATTTCATTTTTTCGTAAATGCCAGTAACAAAAGCTAAAAAAACTGCCTCCGATTTTGTGGAAGCACCCAAAGTGGAAACTAAAGTTGCGCCTAAGGTGGAAACGCCAAAGGTCGAAGTGAAGATTGAACCAAAAGTAGAAAATAACCGAGTTGGCTTCGTACCGTCACAAGTTCAGCCTCAAGTGCAAAGAGCCCCGATGCCTAATCCTATGCCAAGAATTGCAGTTGCACCCGCGCCAGTTCAAATGGCACCAGAGCAAACCGAGATAGTAGTCGGAGTATTGGACGTGCAAGCTGATGGACAAGGATATGTGAGACCAAAGTTTGTACCAGGACCTAAGGATGTATATGTGCCTTTTCAATTGATTCGCAAATATGGACTGCGAATGGGGGATATGATTGCGGGAGCTTCGAGGGTAGCCAGGGAAAATGATAAATTTCAAGCCTTGGTGAGAATTGACAGTGTGAACGGAGATACTTGGCAAAATATGTTAAATCGTCCTGACTTTAACCACTTGGTGCCGGTGTACCCAGAAAAGCAAATTAAGTTGGAAAGCGAAGGTGGAGTCTTGTCCACCCGCATTATGGATTTGTTTTCACCCATTGGCTTTGGACAACGTGGCATGATTGTTTCGCCACCCAAGGCTGGTAAAACTACATTACTTAAAGATATTGCCCAGGGAGTGGCGGCTAATTACCCAAATATTCACTTGATGGCTATTTTGGTAGGCGAGCGACCCGAGGAAGTGACGGATATGCAAAGATTTATTAAGGGTGAAGTGATTGCTAGTTCGTTTGACCAAAAACCAGAAGATCAAACCAAGGCGGCAGAAATTGGTATTGAAAGAGCTAAGAGATTAGTAGAACTGGGTAAAGATGTATTTATTGTTTTTGATTCGATTACGCGTCTTGCTCGAGCTTATAACTTGGCCATTCCGACTTCGGGAAGAACTTTATCGGGTGGATTTGACCCGGTGGCTTTGTACCCAAGTAAGAAATTCTTTGGCGCGGCTCGCAAAATCGAGCACGGAGGATCTTTAACCATTATTGGAACGGCTTTGGTAGAAACTGGTTCGAAAATGGATGATCTGATTTTTGAGGAATTTAAGGGTACGGGTAATATGGAACTGAGATTGGAAAGAGAGTTGGCAGAGAGACGCGTTTTCCCAGCTTTTGATATTTATAAATCGGGAACAAGAAAAGAAGACTTGCTTTTGGACCCCGTAGTGATGCAAAGAGTGATTGCCATGCGCAGAGCCTTTGATGTAATGACGGAAAAACTGACGGCTTCGGAAATGGTAATTGAACAAATGGGTAAGACTAAGACCAACGAGGAATTTATTGGAAAATTTTTGGGTAAAAAGTAATTTTTCCCCCATGCTAGAAAAGATTAAAATAATCTTGGCAAAGGAACTAGAAAATTGGAAGGGATTTTGGGGTTTGCAGTGGTATCACTTGGAAATGATTTTTAAGTTTTGGTTTGGTTGGGCCATGGCCTTGAAAAAATTTATTACCAACTTGATGTACCGACAGCAAGGCCGATTTGCGGGTGGATTTGTGCACGGTGGGATGGGAGCACTAACAGTTTTGGGGATATTTTTGTCTTCGCGAGTGGAGCAGCTATTATTGAATGTAAATGCGGTACGGCGAGAATATAGTACGACCAATGTGCTGGCCCAAAGTGAAACTACCGATTTGGGGGCAATGACTTTGATTTCGGATCTACCCAAAGGCGAGACAACTACGTACCGAGTAAAAGAAGGAGATAGCCTGGCCTCGATTGCCAAGGCGTTTGGGGTGAGCATGGATACGATACTGTGGGAAAATAATTTGAAGAAAGCAACGGACGTTAAGGTAAATAATTTAATTAGAATTTTGCCAGCGACGGGTATAAAACATATCGTTAAACGAGGAGAGACAATTTATACCATTGCCAAAAGGTATGATGCGGATTCTCAGGCGATTGTTGACTATCCGTTTAATACGTTTGCCAACGACGAAACCTTCATACTAACTCCAGGTCAAGAACTATTTGTGCCAGATGGAGTTAAGCCAAACGAGGCAGTCTTGGTACCTAGAGTCTTAGTGGAGGTAGCCCCAATTCCAGGAGTACGTGGAGATGGAGTGTTTATCTGGCCTACAGTAGGATCAATTACGCAAAAATATGGACCATATCATACGGGTACAGATATCGCTAATCACGCGGGACCAGCGGTAAACGCGACCCAACGAGGGACAGTGGTGAGAGCTGGTTGGAACGCTGGGGGTTATGGTAACTATGTGGTAATTGACCATGGAAATGGATATAAATCTTTGTATGGACACATGTTGAATGGTTCGGTTTTGGTACACGAGGGACAGGAGGTGCAACAAGGACAAAGAATAGGAACTATGGGTAGTACGGGAAGATCCACTGGAACACATTTGCACTTTGAAGTGTTCTGGCAAGGTAAACGTATGGATCCGATGTCGGTGCTAAAATAA
>CAYUVY010000028.1:0-1853 GCA_964448465.1 uncultured Gammaproteobacteria bacterium | reverse complement strand
AATAAGGGCGTTGAAGTGCAAGTAGCAGTATGGTAGGGTTAGATAGATATGAAAATAGAAAAAATCTTTCAAACCTATGTAGTGCTAGTGATGAGCTTATTACCTTTGTGGTTCTTACCGCGAATTTTGGATTCTTTTGGCTTGGGTAAACAAGTAATTATGGTGGGAGCGGGTCTAGTTGGTTTAGTGTTGTGGTTGGGAGTATTTTTACTAAAGAAAGATTGGAAGATAGTTTGGAGTGGATGGATGACTTGGTTGTTGTTGATGGTAGCAGTGGCGATTTGGGGCTGGACAACTTTGCCGGTGGGCGTGGGCGAGCGTAGTGTCTTATTGCCGTGGGGGATTACTTCACTGGTAACCGTAGTAGTCTGGATGTTTTTATTGCTACAGGCTGGGAGTAGGGAACTAGTGGCTAAATTAACAACTGGTTGGAGCGTGGTGGCCGTAGTGTTTTTGGTCTTAAATCTATTTTTATTTTTGTGGCCAGAGAGTAGACTGCCAGTAAATTTGCCTACGAGTAACCCAATAGTATCTTTGAGTATGACTTTTTCGCCAACGGGATCTTTGATGACAGAAGTAATTTGGTTGGGATTGTTGCTGGTGTTAAATATTAAATTTTTGCAAAATAAAATAAAAAATAGGGAAAACTATTTGCTCCACGCAGTATTTGTGGCAATTGTGGCCGTGGCGGAGGGCTTGGTAATTTATCGCATGAGTAAAGTGGGAATTATAAATATGGACTGGGCCTCGAGCTGGGCAGTAATGGTGGAAGCCTTTAAACAAAAAACTTTATTAGGAGTTGGGATTGGAAATTTTACGGAAGCTTTTTATAAATTTAGAACTAATGGCTATAACTTGACGGCCAATTGGTCGGGTGTATTTGGTTATACAATGTTTGGTTGGATGCAGTGGTGGACAGAGCTGGGAGTATTGGGAATGATCTTGGTATTAGTATCGGGCTGGATGGTTTTCTTTAGAGGAGATCGTAAAAAAGTGAACTATTATCTACGTGGTTTGTGCTGGTTGTTGATGTGGTTTACACCAGTTACCTTAGTAAACATGTTGGTAATGATGGGAGTCTTGGTTCTGCTAGATAAAGATCGAAGCATGGAAATTAAAGCCTATATGGCAGCTGGAGAAAAACAAACTAATGTAGTCCCATTGTTTGTGGTAATGGGAATAGTCGCAATGGTGGGATGGTCTGGATGGAGAATGGCCAAGCCCGTGTTGGCGGCCTTTAAGTTTTACGAAAGTAATCAACTTGCTGGAAAAAATGATGGAGTAGGCACATACAACGCACAAGTAAAAGTCTTGGAGTTAGAACCAAATTGGGCGGAATATCGAAGGGCTTATTCGCAGACCAATTTAGCTTTGGCAGTATCGCTACTTGGCTCGAAGAAAGCGGAGGAATTTAGTGACCAAGAAAAATCACAAATTTCTACCCTGTATCAACAGGCCGTACGAGAAGCTAAATCGGCAGTAGCCTTGGAGCCGAATAATCCAGTGTACTGGTCAAATTTGGGATCGATTTATCGAACCATGGTGGGATTAGTAGAAGGGGCTCCGGATTGGGCCACGGCTAGTTACCAGCAAGCAGTATATTTGGATCAAGTTAACCCTCTGGCCAAGATGGATTTGGGAGCAATGTATTATGCTACTGGTCAATATGAAGCGGCAGACCGAGTGTTTGAGGAAACCGTGCGAGTCAAGCCGGATTTGGCCAACGCTTGGTATAACTGGGCCTATGCTAAGAAAAACCTAGCGGGTCGCGATCCTAATAAACTAGCAACAGCCATTGCTTATTTGGACCAAGCGGTAAAACTCGTACCAACTAGTTCGGGGGACTACGAAAA
>CAYUVY010000027.1:0-5983 GCA_964448465.1 uncultured Gammaproteobacteria bacterium | reverse complement strand
TTACTTTTACTCATTTTCAGCGACTCATTATCATTTACCCCTTCTTTTTCTGGTCCAGTAAGTCCTGCAATTAAATTATGGTGTACGCAGACAATTGGCTCCTCGGGTCTCATTTGCTTTTGCGTTTCTCTAGCTACCACATGAACTTTACGCTGGTCCATGCCAGCGTGAGCTAGATTAATTCCCATAGTGTAAATATCTGCAACCTGCAAAGGTGGATAAAACAAGGTTGCCATATCCACATCATCCCCAGCTTCTTTCCCCATAATCGAAATCGACCGCTTGTTTCGGGATAAAGTTATATATTTGCCTACCTTCATAAACGTTTCCCAGTGATCAAAGCGTGTACTATATAAATCCTTTCCCGAGATAAACTTTATTTTAGTTGGATCCGCTCCCACACACAAACACGAAGCAATTAGCGCATGTTTAAAATAAGTGTCACTAGCCCGCCTAATACTTTCCCAAGTTCCATCTAGTTTATTATTCAAATAGGTGTGGAAATCCGCCAAAAAGACACTACACTCCACCCCAGCTTGCAAAAAGTCCGCAATCTTGCCCATGTTCATCAGTCCTGTGCCCAAATGCACCTGTCCAGAAATTTCTAGTCCAATATAGTGCCTCATCACCCTGCCCGAATTTACTAATTCCGACAAATCCTCACTAGTTAGCACTTCTTGGCAATTTCTAGTAATTAATTTTATTTTTTGTTCGCTTGTTAAATCCATGGACAATTATACCTTCTTGGCAAAAACTAACAACCTTTTCCAGTTTGTACCAATCGGCCAGCAAGTTTGCAATATTAAAGTTTCCGAACTTGGATCCGAATAATTTAAAAATTCTACATCCTTGGGATTTGCTATTTTTCTATCCACTACCTCGTAAACATAGTTTTTGTCCTGATAATTGACCAAAATTTGATCTTTATTCTTTAGTAAATCCAATAGGTAAAAAACTGCATTATTTCTTAAACTAACTATATTTTGTTCCGAAGAATGAGCAAAAATGTAAATGCTTTTACCCATGCCATCACCTGGTAGCGCACTACCCAAAGCCTGCGCCAACTTGCCAGAACTTAATACTTTTAGATATTCTTCTTTTGATTGCGTATCTACACTCTTGGCTACTTGTGAAATTGCGCCAATTTTTGGAATACTAATGTCAAAATTATCTCTAGCAACTTGTGGTGAGCTTGTCGAACCAACTTGTTCTGAGCCTACCGAAGGATTATCCACAAACAACGGCTTAATCGTCGGCGTTGGCTCAATTTTTACCTTGGCTAATTGTTTATTTGATAAATTGTTATATTGATATCTTGCTATTGCCAATCCCAGCGGCTCAAACAAATATATTAAATATAATACTGACAGTATAACTAATCCACTAAATCCACTAAAAATTATTTTAAATATCCAATGCGGATTAAAAAACAATATTCCAGACTTATTCTTATGCAACTTAACAGATCTTTTTTTGGGCACTGCTCGAAAATAATCTAACATTACTTATTCTAAATCGGCAATTTCAATACTCAAAACTTTATACGGCCTACCGTTGACTTCTCCCGATTCACCCACTTTTTTACCCATTAAAGAAATAGCCAGTGGGCTATTTAAGGATATCCAACCGGGTTTAATAGAAGAATCATGTTCGCCTACAGGACAAATTTTTAGCTTTTTACCGTCCGCAAATTCTAATTCTACCCAATGTCCCAACTCCACCTTATTAGCAGAGGTTGGGGGGTTAATAATTTTTGCTTTTTGTAAATCACCCGAATAATCAATTATCTGCGATCTTAGTAATTCTGCCTGTTCACCCAATGAAATATACGCAGAGTTTTCTTTTAGATCTCCTTCCTTGGCCGCCAAGGCTCTTTCCACCAGTGTTCGATCCAGCTCAGTTTTTAGGCGAGTCAACTCAGCTTCTAGCCTAGTTTTACCTATTTTTGTGATCATCTCTAATTATACTACTTTCTGGGTCAAAGTAGATAATACACAGTAGATATATATAATTTGACAAGTCTAAATAAAGGGCCTAAGATATCCCTCATGCTACATATTCAACAGCAAATAACCAAAAGCCTCACGGCAGTCTTACTGCCTAGTTTGAATGTAGCCCGTCGCCCCTCCATTATTAGATAATTATCGGTAACATCCGATAATTCTAAAAATGTTCTCGGGGTTTTATTTGTTTTAATAACTAAAAAATGAGCAGCAAAACACTACTAACTAAAACAGGCTACCAAGAGCTAAGTGCTCAACTTGACCAACTTAAAGCTAAGCAAGATCAACTGATTACCGACATTGAAGGAGTTTCAGACGCCGACGAACAAGGTGAAAATGCTCTAAGCGTTCAACTCAAAGAACAACTTGAAATGGTAGTTAACAAAATAGAAGAGTTAGAAGAAGCACTTTTAAATAGTGACATTATTGCCAGACCAGGCAAAACAACTTCTGTGGAAATTGGCTCCAAGGTTAAAGTTCGAATGTCAGGTGCAAGAGAGAAAGAGTTTCACATAGTTTCTCAATTAGAGGCTGACCCGGTTCAAAGTAAAATTTCTGATCAATCACCTCTTGGCTTAGCCTTAATTGGTAAAAAAGTTAATCAAGAAGTCGAAGTCACCGCTCCCGCAGGAGTTTTGCGCTATAAGATCGTGGCCATAGGCTAGCATCTAACATAAAAATACTCTAAAATAAGCAATGTTTTGGCTAGACAAGGTTGTTGAAGATATTCTACAAAAATATCCCGACCAGAAAAAATTTATTCTTCGCGACGAGAAAACCCTATCAGGACGAGTCCACGTAGGATCACTTCGTGGCGTGGTTATTCATGGTTTGGTCACCCAAGCACTTTGCGAAAAAGGCAAAAATGCCGAATTTATTTTCGAGTTTAATGATGCCGATCCTATGGATGCCATGCCCTCCTATTTAGACCCCAAAGAGTATCAAAAATACATGGGACTACCTCTTACCAACATACCGTCACCCGAGCCAGGTTTTGCCAACTTTGCCGAATACTACGGCGCTGAATTTCTAAATGTAATTCATAAACTTGGAATTAATCCGACGATCACCAGGGCAAGTGAATTATATAAACAAGGGGTCTACAACCAATGGATAGACAAGGCTTTAATAGGTAAAGATCAAATCAAAAAAATTTACAAAGAAGTTAGTGGCTCACTTAAAGACGATAAATGGTATCCCTTACAAGTAGTTTGTGAAAAATGTGGAAAAATAGGTACAACTATGGTTACCGGTGTAAATGGTGATAAGGTTATCTACGACTGCTTAGAAAATATGGTGATTTGGACCAAAGGTTGTGGCCACCACGGAGAATGTACGCCTTACAACGGTCAAGGAAAGTTACCATGGAAAGTTGAATGGCCAGTAAAATGGGCTGGGAACAATGTCACCATCGAAGGTTCAGGCAAGGATCACAATGCTGCCGGCGGTTCCCACGACGTGGCTGCACGTATCAGTCAAGAAGTTTTAGGTATGCCAGTACCTTACAATATTCCCTACGAATTCTTTCTAATCGGTGGTAAAAAAATGAGTTCTTCCAAGGGACGTGGATCTACCTCCAAAGATATTGCAGACCTCCTTCCCGGAGAACTATTACGCTTTTTAATGATTAAATCCGAGCCCAATCACCCTATCGACTTTAATCCCGAAGGTAGCACCATACCAGTTTTGTATGACCAATATGACGAATGTGCCAATCAGTATTTTCTTGGTCCAGATTCTACTTTTCCAGACCAAGCCAGAATATTTAAATTTTCCCAACTTACGGATAAAAAAATAGAGAAGTATTTTTCACCAAGATTTTCCCAAGTTGCCTTTTTAGTTCAAATGCCTCACTTAGACCCCATATTAGAAATAGAAAAAATAAAGGGCAGTAAATTAACGGAGCGAGAACTACAAGAAGCTAATACCAGAATACAATATGCCAAAAACTGGATAACATCCCAAGCTCCCGAAGCCTTTGTCTTTCAAGTCCAAGAACAAACCCCACAAGTAGAACTATCAGTCGAGCAAAAAAACTTTTTAACTTCACTTGCAACCCTGATGCAAAACAAAGCTCTAAAAGGAGCCGAACTTCATGCTCAAATTCACGAACTTCGCAAAAATAGCCCTCTTGAGCCTCGTTTGGCCTTCCAAGCTATCTATTTAGCTATTTTGGGCAAAGATTCCGGTCCTCAGGCAGGCTGGTTTCTCGATGCCCTCGATCGTGATTTTGTTATCAACCGCTTTTTGGCCTTCAAATGATCGATTTAAGTTCTTATAAACAAGCCGCCAAGCAGCAACTAGAACCAAATATTTACAATCACTCTCTATCTTTGGCCGCTTGTATGGCTGGTCTTTACGACTACTTGGCCGAAAATAAGCAATTATCAGATACTGAACCAAGTAAGGATCTTTGGGAACTGGCCGCCCTGGTTCACGATATTGATTATTGTCCGGGTTACAAAGAAACCCATCCTAGTAATACCTTGGAAGTTTTAGCCAAATATAATCTAGAGCTTGACCCTGTAGTTCACAATATAGTCAGAGCCCACGCTCCTGAGCTAACTGGTTATAAACCCCAATCCAAAGCCGAATGGGCCATTTTTTGCGCTGATTCTTTAACCGGTTTAATTACTGCTGTAGCCTTTGTTTACCCCAGCCGCAAGCTAGCTGAAGTTAAAACCAGCTCAGTTTTAAAACGTTTCTTAAAAGAACCCAAGTTTGCCGCAGGCACCAGACGCGACGAAGTCAAGCAATGTGAATTACCCGAAGGTTTGGGCATTCCACTCGAAAAATTCATCGAGGTCTGTCTGGCGTCTATGCAAAAAATTGCTACAAAAATTGGTTTGTAGGTATATAATCAATTTATGCAAACTAACAAAATTTTTCAAACCATCCTCGGCTTATCAGTTTTAGGTATATTTCTAGCCTCCTATCTTAGTTTGAGCTACTTTTTAAAGCCAGCTTATCAACCCTGCGACATTTCCGCCACCGTCAATTGCAATTTGGTCACCAAAGGGGAACTTGCCCTATTTTTGGGCATCCCTGTTGGCCTAATCGGACTTACCGGATATGTCATGATCCTAATTGGAGCTTTAAAGAAAAACAAAAACTTAGTTTTGGGCATGTCTCTTTTTGGCACTATTTTTTGCCTACGCATGACCATCTTAGAAGTATTTGTTCATCACGTCTATTGCCCCGTCTGCCTAACTTGCCAATTAGTTATGCTTCTAATTGTTATTTTCAGCTTGAAATTGGCGTATAATAAGCAATGAGAAATGTTACTTACACCTTAAAAGTCCTGTCCCCACTGGGGGAATAAGCACTTTTTTGCTGTAAGTTATTTGTTTTTTCTTTTTTATGTTAGATAAAAATTTTATAGTCCAAAATCCTCAAGTGGTCAAAACTGCCCTAACCAATCGTGGTAAGGACCAGACACTGGTCGACAAAGTTGTGGAAATTGACCAGGGTCGAAAAAATATTCTTTTGCAAGTTGAAGAGCAACGTGCCGCTCAAAACAAAATAAGCCGAGAACTAAAAGGTAAGCCAACCCCAGAACAACTAGAAGTTGCTACAGGCCTCAAAGAAACTTTAAAAAAACTCGAAGAACAACTTAAGTTTACCGAGGCCGAACTTGATGCTGTAATGGAAGAAATCCCCAACCTTCCGGCCGATGATGTTCCAATTGGCAAAGATGACAACGACAATGTTGTTATTAAAACCGTAGGTGAAGTTCGCAAGTTCGACTTTCAACCCCTAGATCACGTGGATTTAGGTCTAAAACTAGACATCATCGACATTGAAAAATCGGCTCAAGTTTCCGGAGCTCGTTTTGGCTACTTCAAAAACCAAGCAGCTATCTTGGAAAAAGCTATTCACTGGTATGTTTTCAAAAAAGTTGTCGACAAGGGTTTTATACCTCTAATTCCACCATACATGGTCAAAGGTAGTACTGAGTGGAAAATGGGCTATGTTTCCAA
>CAYUVY010000026.1:0-6115 GCA_964448465.1 uncultured Gammaproteobacteria bacterium | reverse complement strand
TGTTTTGAATTAGCCAACAAATACATAAAATTATTATTAGGAAAATTGTCTACCGATTCCGGTTTGGCACCATAAATTTCTAAAGTGTAACGTAAGGGATAATTGCGTGGTCCACCTCCACCTGCCAACAAAGATCCCACATTAAAATTTGGGTGTGACACAGAATCTTGGCTTACTATTTTTCCCGCTGCCTCAATTTTTCTCAAGGTCAATCCCACCGACATATTGTATCCGTGGTTATTCCCCAACCTATTTACAGAGTAAATAAGATTTACAGTTATCAGCAAACCTAACAATAGATACGCCGATATTTTTGGAAAAATTTGAACAATCAGAAATGGCAATATAATAATCAGTACAATCCAGACTGGCAACATGTATTGAGGAGCCGAAACAGGAAGTCTAAAGCTTAGCAACATTGTAATTACAGTGGTAAATATGGTTAGCCTCTTTAGCTTTATATAATTTGTAAATGACGATTTTAAAACTATAAACAAAATGCCAATTACCACAAGTACCCCTAGTCCAACAGCCATCGAATTGCCCGCCAAGAAAATAGCAGCACCTTTTAGCCAAGGCAGAAAATATTTAGAAAAGACTGAGCTGTCCAGTGTAACTTTGTTGGAATGTAATAGCTGGGTTGTATTTAAAAATTGATGTCTTAATTCAAATAATATCGTAGGGCTAATTCCAGCAATCATTCCCAAGCCTATTCCTATAACTTTTACAATTTTATTTTTTGCAAACAATGCGTAGTAAAGTAGGTAGGCCAATGCCAAAGAGATATTTAACAAATGCAGTTCTATGCCCACTCCTAAAACTAACCCAAGGTACAAACTGTAGGTGAGTTTTTCTCTTTTATCTAAAAATATCCAGATACTTAGCAATATAAAAAAAGGTAAAAAATTTTGGTACAAGGGTGTATTCCCGTAGACAATTAGCTCTGTTGAAACGGCAAATAACAAAGTAGAAAAAATGGCTAATTTATTGGAGAAATATTTATTACAAATTTTGTAAAGCAGTAAAATACTAGCCATGGACATACAAACAGCTAGATAAGCCCCTGCTATCGGTTTTAAGCCAAATAGTACAAAAAATGGATAAAGTAGATACAAATATACTGGTCCTTGATAAAAAGTTCCGGTCGAGGCTTGAATTCCTAGTAGCGTCCACTTATGGTACAAAACCATATCTTTAACCACCAAAAAATCTTGTCCCTGGTCACCACCAAAAGTGGTTAACTCATCAAGTCGATAAATTCTTAGAAACAAAGCTAGTAACAATATAAGCAAAAAAATCCAATTTTCTCTTCCTAGTTTCCATAACCAGTTCATCAATAATTATAACTAATCTTGCTAACTCTTACTTATCCCAAACTTACACCGTTGCCCCGACTAGTTTTCAATATTTTTGCCCCACCGTTTACTACTAACTTTCCTCTCAGTCTGGATAAAAACTTGTCCAAAGCCCAATCCGAATAAAATTCCTCGTCCCAGATAACAGACATAAGTTCTTCTCGACTGTATATTTTGTTCGGATCCGGAGTCATGTATTTAAGCAACTTAAATTCTCTTGCGCTCAAAATATTCCCAATTTCTTTTCCAAAATAGTACAGCTTATTATTTTCCTCATCAAAAATAAAAGTAGCCATTTCCTGATTTTTTAGTTGTAAATAACTTGCAAACAATAGAGAAAAAATTTCAATTTTGCCGTTATTTTCTCGCTGAAATCCCATTTTACACAACAAATCATCTTTTTGATTTGTTTTCAGTTTTGCAATTTGAAGGTTATCTAAACTACTAGCAATTCTTTGGCATTGAAATATAATTTCCTCTTCTTGGCAAAGGAATGAGAGTCCTTCCTCGTACTTAGCTGTTCCAAGCTTTGATAATATTTGCACAGAAAATTTAATTAGCCCAGCATGTCCACCTGTTAGCGAAATTATTCTTTCCTTAGTTTTAGTGTCTAAAACAATACCATAAATATCGCAGTTTCTCTCTACTACCTCCTGTGCGTCTTTTCCTCTTAAAGGCTCCAAAAATACAATTTTTTGAAAAAATATCGCATCTAACTCAAACGGTTTGCAACCTGTAAAAATGAATACCAATTTGTCTTGGGTTGTGCTGCGCAGTGATGTTAATTGGTGGTATATCAAATCTAGATCGAGTTTTTTAGCCTGATCAAAATTATTAAACATCAACACAATGGTCTTCTTGGTGTCCTGGCATAATTTGGACAGAGTATTTTTCAAAGATTTTAGATTATTTTCGGCCTCCACAGGTAAGCTATTGGCAACTACTTTATAAAAACTTGGCATATCAAAAGCCTCTAGTTCATTTAGATCTACAAAAATATAGATGTATTTATTCCACTCAGCTTCCAAGTATTTCTTCCAAACATCTTTTCTTTTCCAAATAAATCTCAAAACATTTATTCTCGCGTTGTCTTTCATACCAACCAAGGAAAAGGACTCGCCCATTTTAATATTCTCAAACATTTTTGCGACCACCTCTTCTCGGTAATCCACCGGATATCTATCTTCCGGTGTCACATACCCTGCTTTGGTCATATTTTCCGAGTATACCATGTCAGTTTATGTCAGATTGTGTCATGTTCGCGACAAGCAGATAAGTCTTGTCTGCGATATTCTAAACCAGTTATTTATGAAAAATTTCCTATGACTTCCAAAACAAAAGAAACTAAAAGTGATACGACCGCCAACGAGCCTTTTATGATTAATATACTCACCAGTAATCCTGAAAGACTTTGGATTCTAAATTACAACCAATATGTTGGATATGACATCTTACAAGGACCAGTAAACCCTACTTTAATCTCTCCCGCTCTTCCCGATATTACACTTAGATCTTTTGATAGTTTATTAATTAAATAATTTATATGCCTCCAGAACATCAATTAAATGTAAATATTCGTGATTTTCTTCGCCAGCAACAGGCACAACACCCAGAGGCCACTGGTGCCTTAACTGATATCTTGGAAGATATGGCGCGTGTTGCCAAGGGAATTTCTTATACGGTAAGTACCGCTGGAATTAACCCAGAGATTTTACGGGCCACAGGAGACACCAACGTACAAGGAGAGATGGTCCAGGCCTTAGATGAAAAGGCCAACTGGCAATTTAAAGACGTTTTTTCTAGAAACCCACATGTTGCAGGATATGCTTCTGAGGAAGATGAAGCTTTTACCCCTTTTACTGAGAATTTAAACAGGAGATACGTTCTTTGGTTCGACCCCCTAGATGGCTCCTCCAACTTTGCTAAAAATGTATCTATCGGTTCTATCTTTTCTATATATCCCAGACTCTCTGACCCACGTGGTCCTATCACCGTAACAGACTTTCTTCAACCTGGTCGCAATCAAGTAGCCTCTGGTTATTTTCTCTACGGACCAAGTACAGTCTTGGTTTATACCGCCGGAGACGGGGTACACAACTTTACCTTAGATCCCAGTATCGGCGAATTTGTTCTACCTAGAAATTTTTGTCGAACAACCACTCCCGATCATGGCAAGGTTTATAGTATCAATGAAGGATATCGACCCCGTTGGTCTACGCAAACAACGGAGTATGTTAACCAACTACAACATGAAAATTATTCCTCTCGATATATTGGTTCTATGGTCGCGGATATACACCGTAACTTATTAGATGGGGGAGTCTATTTGTATCCTGCAGACAAAAAAACTCCCAATGGTAAACTCAGGTTAACTTGCGAACTGTTCCCTTTGGCCAACATCATCGAACAAGCTGGTGGCTTGGCCACTGATGGTCAAAACAGGATTCTCGACCTTCAACCACGGGAAATGCACCAACGGCACCCGGTGGTCATGGGTAGTAAGCGTGAAGTTGAACTATATAGTGAGATTCAAAATAGAGTAATAAAAGCTTAGACAGGTTTTGTATAATACTCTATGACGAGTGCCCTACAGTTTAAAAAAATATCCATAGTAATTCCGTGTTTCAACGAAGCCAAAACCATTGGGGAATTAATTGGCAAGGTTCAATCATCCGACACTTTGGGCCTGGAAAAAGAAATAATTATCATCGATGACGGTAGCAATGACAATAGTTCCGAAATTTTAAATAAGTATATAAATAAATCAGGTTTTAAAATTGTAATTCAAACAAAAAATTATGGTAAAGGTAGTGCTTTAAAAAAAGGTTTTGAAATTTCCACGGGTGATATTGTCTTAGTCCAAGATGCTGATTTAGAATATGACCCCAGCGAATATCCACTACTCTTACAACCAATATTAGAAAATAAAGCCGATGTAGTTTATGGCTCCAGGTTTTTGGGAGGTAGGCCACACAGGGTAGTTTATTTTTGGCACTCTGTGATGAACAGTCTTTTGACCACTTTTTCTAATATGTTAACAAACATAAATTTAACCGACATGGAAACTTGTTACAAAGTTTTTAAAGGGGACCTAATTAGACGAGTTGCTAAACAATTAGTGTCCAAGCGTTTTGGTTTTGAACCAGAAATAACTGCCCGCCTAGCCAAGATTAAAGATATTCGCTTTTATGAGGTAGGAGTATCCTATTATGGCCGTACTTACAAAGATGGCAAACATATTGGCCTAAAAGATGGTATAAAAGCTATTTGGGAGATTTTTAAGTTTAATCTTCTGAGATAAATAGTCGACACAAATCACTAGATGATAATTTTTCGATATTCAATTCACTATTCTTAATAGTAACCACATCCTGACGCTTTAATGCTGAACATATCGTGGAGTTAAACAGGTAATACATTTGCAAACCACTACTAATTTGCTTAATTGACAAGTGGGGTTCGTTAAATTGAAAATAGTTTGCTTGGGTTAAATAAACGATATTTTTATCAAAAGGCATACCAACTGTGTGAGTGACAAATCTGACATGGTCAAAGGTTATGCCTTGCCTATTTTTTTGATAGAGAATTTTTATACTTTCAAAGTTTTCTTTGGTATATCCTAGTGTATAAAATAAATATTGTCTAAATACGCTACTTGGTTCGTTGGTTATCACAACAACTTCTTTGCCATTTTTGCGCTCAAGCATTACATAGTTAGACATTACTCGTGTACTTAGACCAAAACCTTCTGGAACATAGATTGGGTAACGAAAAAAATACAGGTTTAGCAATTCTACAAAAAGTACCAAATACACTAAAATAATCGGGATTTTTAGTCTTGGGAATCTTTCTGTTAATGCATAAATACCCGCTCCTATAAAAATCACTAAAAACGGATATTGCAGACTTGAGTGGAAATGGTAAACAGGGTTAAGGTCTCTTCGTAAAGCCTCAGGAATTGGTGAAAGCAAAATTGCCGTAAGAAATATCAAAAAATACTTTCTGTGCTTTCTGAATAAATAATATGCTCCAATTATCAGAAAAATAATGTCCAGATAATAAAAATAACCGTGTTTCCAGAAAGACAGCAAATAAGCCTCGTCTCCTTTGCTAAACATCACGTTTGGGGAAAAATTATTTAAGTATTTATTCATAAAAAAATAAGCATACTCTGTATACTTATTCACAAAAACACGGTTAAGGGGAGAAGGTAGACTTTGCGCTCGCTCTATTATTACAGTCTCAGTTATTTGCTTATCCATCGGACTAATTAATTCCGATATTCTCGATGGTCCAGTAAAGGTTGTATAAACAAATTGAACCGTTGCCAATAAACAAATAGTAACTATCGCTAGATATTGTGTTGTATATTTACGTTTATTTTTCTGCCAGCAAAAATAAACGGTAAACAATATATACGGAAAGAAAATAACTTTAGTTCCAATGTACGTATAAAAACCAAGTAATAGTGGTATCAAGGAAAGAAAAATCCATTTATTTTTTAATTTCAACAAGGCATAAAAAGATAGGGTTAAGAAAAACAATGCAATGGGTTGGTCAAAAGCTGTCCTTCCAAAATAAAAAAACCAGGGATTAATAATCGCCACCAGTCCGCTAATAATTCCTGCTGTAGGATTTATCTCCCAGGCTATCAAATAGATCACTACTACTAACAAACTGCTCATAATCGCAAAAATAAACCTAGTTGTAAATAAGTTTAAGGTAATTGGTCCCAAAAAAGGCGCTAAAAATGGGGAAGT
>CAYUVY010000025.1:4520-7907 GCA_964448465.1 uncultured Gammaproteobacteria bacterium | reverse complement strand
TTATAAATGAGGTAAACTGGGTAGACAATGCAGAAAAAATTATCAAAATCACCGATACATACTAACCTCTCCCTCCTTCTTCTCACACACAATAACCTTATTGATGTGAATAAAAATTTTGGCTGGGTTAAAGATTGTCCAATTATCAACCAGGTTGTGGTTGTGGACGATAATTCTGATCCAGAAATCAAAACAGATTTACAAAAGTTTTTTGGCAACAAACTTACTTTTCTTTCTCACCCCTTGTCTTCTTTTTCCGACCAGCGCAAAAGGGGAGTGGACCTGGCCAAAAACGACTGGATTCTTTGGATAGATGCCGACGAACAGCCCACACCCAAACTAATTGTTTATCTTAAAAACTTTAAACCCCGAGAACAAGAATATTCTTATTCTTTTCCTCGCACTGAATACTTTTTGGGACAGGTCCTTACCCATGGCCAACTAGACAATACCCAACTTGTACGCCTTTTTCACCGTAAACACGGCCAATTTATAAATGCAGTTCATGAAATTTGGCAACCCACTTCTTCTCCAACTTTTCTCAATCTACCCATTCTTCACCACTCTAATCCAACCATCAATTCGCTTTTGCACAAAATAAATTTTTACTCTAGTCTGCGCGCTGCCGAACTAAACAAACAAGGCGTCAAAGGCTATGCCATCAATGCTGCCATTTGGCCCTTGGGCAAATTTTTATATGACTATGTGCTACGTCGTGGCTTTCAAGACGGCCTGCCAGGTTTAATCTTCGCCACCCTGATGTCCTTTCATTCCTTTTTAGTCCGCTCCAAACTATGGCACTTACAACAACCGCCCTCTACCTTTCCTGGCTCCTCTTCTCGCTAGGTCAACTTGGCCCCAGAATATTTATCCAAGGCCAGGATGTTCTTTGTTTTGACTTAGCCCTAGTTGCCCTAGCCTTGCTCTTACTATGGCAAAATCGTTTTCAGCTATCTCCCAAACTTATTATTTTTCTACTTTGGCTGGCTCTAACCTTTCTTCTCAATCTAACCAATCTTCAACTAATATTTACCCCAGCCTTATACTTAATTAGACTAGTCACACTTTTAATTCTCTTGGATCTTCCCAGTCCAAAAGTTAAACCAAAGTTTATAGTCGCTTGTCTTATTTTTACCGTTCTTTGGGGATTTTTTCAATATTTTATCTATCCCGATGCTCGAATTCTAAAATATCTTGGCTGGGACGACCACTTAAATCGCCTACTTGGTACCCTTCTGGATCCCACTTTTACCGGCCTAATTTATAACTTTATTTTCTTTACCTATTTCCTAACACCCAAGCCCAACAAACTTGCCCTAGGACTAATCTACCTGGCTCTAGCCCTTACCTACAGTCGTACCAGCCTTGCCTGTTTCTTGCTCGGCTTTGGGTATTTAGCCTACAAACAAAAACAACCCAAAATATTTTTTGTCTCCTTGTTACTTGTCCTGGCAACTATTTTTCTGTTACCTAAGCCACCAGGTGAGGGCACCAATCTTGTGCGTACCAAAAGCACTGTCGACAAAATCGAAAATTACCAAGCCAGTTTGCCACTTTTATTACAAAAACCACTCTTTGGCTATGGCTACAATAATCTTGGCTACCAGATTCCCCAAACCCCCAACAATCTCCATTCCGGCTGGTTTTTTGACAATAGTCTACTAAATATTGCCTTAACCACAGGCCTAATCGGCTTAGTTATATTTCTTGTTTATCTTTCTAATCTTTTTACTAAGTCCAATCTTTTATTTCAAACCCTTTTGTTAATTACACTTTTTCACAGTCTCTTTGCCAATAGTTTACTTTATCCTTTTGTAATCTTCTTTTTATCTCAAGCTAAAAGCTTTAAATATCGTAAGTTATCGCAGTCTTAGTTTTGGTCTCATTACCAGCTTGGTCTTTTACCTTTACCTCAAATTCATTTTTACCTGCCCCCAGTTGCACTTTTAACTTAAAATTTCCTTCGCTATCTACCGGTGCAAAAGACCCATTAATTGTTACCGAACACCCCGTCTCTGTCTTGCCAATAATATCAAAATCAGCATAATCTACCGTCAAACTTGTTTCACTCGGGTTAGTTAATTTTAATTCTGGTGCTTTGGTATCGTACAGCACGGCAAAATGTTTGGATGGATCACTTTTTAATTCTCCTTTCAAATAAGCTGTAGCGTAAAAAATATTGCTCCCTTCGCTTAACACCACTTCTTGAAAATTGAACTCTCCCTTGTTATCTACTGGCATTGACTCCAATAACTGTCCGTCTTTGAGCAGTTCCACAGTCGCCCCATTTTCAGCAAAACCTCGAATATTTATTTTAGCGCTATTTGTGGCTTCAAAAGGTAAAATAATCCGAGGCGGCAAAGGTGGCAAGACAGTTTCGCCCACATTATCTTTCCGAGATTGTCTGCTTCCCAAAAATACCGAGAATCTAATCAACAAGGGCAAGCCAAACAGTACTAATAAAACCAAAATTGCCATACTAACCACACCCAAAGCTAAAGTCTTTTTGGTTAATTGTTCATCTCCTGATTGTCGCGCAAGTCTTGAGCGTGTAAATTCTGCCATAATTTGAGCCGAAGAGGGGAATCGAACCCCTGACCTCAGCTTTACGAAAGCCGCGCTCTACCAACTGAGCTACTTCGGCACTTCAAGTTTAATTTTAACATTTTTAACCTAACTTAGAGCGGCTAGAGGGAATTGAACCCTCGACCTATCCTTGGGAAGGATATGTTTTACCGCTAAACTATAGCCGCAACTAGTCAAAATTGTATCACTTACCCCTGGGTATTACCAATTTCCAGCCAGGTCGAATTACGCTCGGATTAACCACCATGCTCTTGTTAGCCACCCAGATTCTTTGCCAAGCGAACGTGTCCCCATAAGCCCGCAGAGCAATTTTGCTTAAACTATCCCCAACACGTACCACGTATTCATTACCGTCAATCGAGGCTCCATCCACAATTGCAATTTTTGACTCTAACTTAATCTGTTGTCCAACTTCCAACAAATCAGGGTTTTTAATGTTATTTATTAAAGCTAGTTTTTTCCAAGCCATCGCGTCCCCATAATAACGTTTAGCAATTTTACTCAAACTATCCCCATACGCCACTGTATAAGTATTTTCTTCGTTATTTTGCACTCCCATAACTACTGGTTTTGTTATCTGAGCTAATCCATCTTGTTTTGCAGGTTTAAATACATCCACAATCCCTGGCACGTCTACTTTTCCTGACCAAGTTTTACGAAAATATTTAAACAGTAAATAACTCAAACCAACCACCACTACCAAACCAATTAGCATACTAAACATTTCTTCTGCTGAATCAAACCATCTTTTTTTCTTGACTACCTCAATTTCCATTTGTGTCAGATTGTATCACGCCTGCG
>CAYUVY010000025.1:0-4420 GCA_964448465.1 uncultured Gammaproteobacteria bacterium | reverse complement strand
TCCTATATAATCCCTCCATGACTAAATTCAAAACCTTCAACCAAGACAACGCTAATCCCAAAACCGAAAGAACCCTGGTAATCATCAAACCGGATGGTGTCCAACGCAGTCTAATTGGCGAAATCATTGGTCGTATTGAAAGAACCGGTTTAAAACTTACTGCTATGAAAATGGTCCGACCTGACGCCAAACTTGTAGAGCAACATTACACCTTAGATTCCACTTGGATGCAAAGAGTCGGTGAAAAAACAATCGCTTCCTATGACAAAAAGGGGATTGAGCCACCTTCTCGTGATCCCATAGTTCTAGCAACAAATATTCTTAAAGTTCTACAAGATTATTTAACTGCTGGCCCAGTGATCTGTATGGTCTGGCAAGGCATGCATGCCGTAGGCATTGTACGCAAAATTACCGGTGGCACCGAGCCACTTACTTCCGATGTTGGCACAATTAGAGGAGACCTAACTATTCATTCTTATCAAATTGCTGACACCGATGGTGTTTCTGTCAAAAACTTAATTCACTCTAGTGGTTCTGCCGCCGAAGCCGACGCCGAAATCGCTTTGTGGTTTTCCGAAGAAGAAGTCGTAGACTACAAACTCTTCAACGAAGCTATTTTGTACGAGTAGAATTTACTTACTTACCGCCGGGCTGACGCTAGGCCCTCTCATCATCGGGTTAAGTTGAATATTTTGGGCCACCACACTGCCATCTGTATTTTCGGTGCCCAATACTCTTACACTTTTACCCACCACTAAATCAGTTTTTAGCCCAGTTTCCGTCTTGTCTATTACCGTATTGGCTCCCATCAAAATTATTTTTGTACTCCCGTCGATTTGTTTTAAAGTTACCGAAGTCTCATCTACTGCACTAATTTCCCCCAAAATAGGGCGAAATCCAGCATTTCGTCCACCCATCATTCCACCTACTCCATTAGCTCCAAATTGTCGCATACCATTTGCTCCACCAGGAAAACGATTAGCTACTGCTTTGCTCAAGCCATATTTATAGCCTGCGCCCAAGCCTAATGCTAAAAATAATAACGCAGCCACGACTGTGACCATCCAATTTGTTTCGTTTGTTTTTGTCATATATCAATATCTTAAACTATTAATCTGAAAGTCTCCTGAATTTTATTCAAATCGTAAGGCTTCAATTGGCTGCAAGTTGGAAGCCTTGTTGGCTGGATACATCCCAAAAACCACTCCTATTACCGTGGATACTGCAAAAGCTAGCAAAATGGAAGTTGGGACTATCACAAAAGGGGACTGAGTAAACGTAGAATATCCCCAAGACAAGCCAATTCCTAAAATTACTCCTAATACTCCGCCAGTTAGGGTGAGCATACTAGCTTCTAGTAGAAATTGAATTAAAATTGTTTTCTTACGAGCTCCCAAAGCCTTGCGCAAACCAATCTCTCGAGTGCGCTCCGTGACTGTTACCAGCATAATATTCATAATCCCAATGCCGCCGACCAGTAGAGATATGGCTGCCACTCCCGATAATAATGCCGTAAACGTGCCAGCCGTGGAAGACACGGTGTTTAAAATATCTTGTTGTGAAAATATCGAAAAATCGGCTTGAGTTGGATCTTTTAGTTTATGGCGAGTTAATAATAAAAATCCCACTTGATTGGAAGCCTCCACCATCAGACTCTCATTTTTCGCCGTCAAACTAATTGCATTTAAATATTTCTGTCCGAAGACTTGGTTTACCGCCGTAGACAGAGGAATATATACAATATCATCTTGATTGTTAAAACCTGTGCCACCCTTGGACTTGGTCACCCCAATAATTGTCAAAACCTGCCCGTTAATGCGTATTTGCAGACCAATTGGATTACTAGTTCCAAATAAATCACTAGCTACTGTTGGCCCCACTACCGCCACCCTAGCCTGCGTTTCCACATCCCGATCTGTTATAAAATTTCCACTGTCCATGCTAACTTTATGCACCGTGGCATAAGCAGACTGTGCTCCAATCACCTGAGTATTTGTGTTAGTTTTTGTCGTGGTTACCTGGGATCTTTTGGTAATTTCTGGTGATACTAAACTAATTAAATTTGGGAGGGTTGTTGAAATCGCTTTAGCGTCTTCCTCTACTAAGGTAGTAACTCCACCAGCCCCTCCGCGCACCCCGCCTTGGCTCACCGAACCAGGGGATATAGTTAATAAGTTCGATCCCAGTTGTTGAATTTGGTTAGAAATCGCCTTTTGACTAGACTGTCCCAGGGATATTAAGGCAATCACGCTGCCAATCCCAATCACAATTCCCAACACTGCCAAACCTGTACGCATTTTATTTACCGTAATTGCCTGGGTGCTTTCTTTAATTATCGCTAGTAGTTTCATCCTATCCTCTGGCTATTTTGCCATCACGAATAAATATGGTCCGAGTTGCCCACGCGGCGATATCCGGCTCGTGGGTAATCATCACAATTGTATGCCCTTCCTGGTTTAACTTTTTAAATATCTCCATAATTTCAGCTGCCTGATGCGAGGCGATATTACCAGTTGGCTCATCGGCTAAAATAATTGCCGGGCTCATCACCAAAGCCCGAGCAATAGCCACTCTTTGCTGTTGACCTCCTGAAAGTTGCCCACTGGTGTGTAGCATTCTATCTCCCAGTCCCACCATCTCTAAATACTTTTTTGCCGTTTTTTCTTGTTCTAGCTCTGGTACCGAGGCATAGACCATGGGCAACATTACATTTTTTAAAGCCGAGGTTCGTGCCAAGAGATTGTAAGATTGAAAGACAAAACCAATTTTTTTGTTGCGAATTTCCGCCATTTCGTCATCCGTCTTTTTACTCACATCCACTCCGTCCAAAAAATATTCCCCACTAGTTGGCTTGTCTAACACTCCCAACATGTGCATTAAAGTCGATTTTCCCGAACCCGATGGTCCCATAATCGCCACAAACTCTCCTCGTTTAATTTCAAAGCTCACACCTGCCAAGGCCACGGTTTCTAGTAGTTCCGTTTTATAAATCTTAACTAGGTTTTTTACTTTGATTATTATCGATTCTGCCATACTATCTGGCAATGCGTACTGCTCCACCACCACCGCCAAAGCCACCGCGGTTTATGTTACTAAACAAACTCTGTCCTGCACTCGTTGTGCTTGTCGCCGTACTGGTGCTGCTCGTGACCACTTCCTGTCCCTCGCTCAGTCCGCTAATAATTTCTGTCTGTGTGTCCGAACTAATTCCCACTTCAACTGTAACGTTACTAACCACTTTATTATTCATTACTTTTACGCTAGAAGTTCCGTTGCCCGTTGTCACTGCCCCTGATGGTACTACCAAAACATCGTCTTTAACCGCCAAAATAATACTGGCCTGCGCCGTCATGTTGGGATAGATCAAAATTGTCGTTGGCTCGAGTTTAATGCTCATTGGATAGGTCGTTACTCCAGAACTACTGCCACCCAAGGTATCAATAGACGAGACCACTCCCGCAAAGGTCTTACCCTCAAAAGCATCTAAGCTAACCATGGCTTTTTGTCCTACTTTTACTTTCGTCACCTCCACTTGTCCTAAGTTCACCGTAATTACTGGCCCTGCTGTACTTTGCACATTAGCAATCTTTGACGTAGAAACTATCGATCCTGGCTGCAAAGCTAATCCACTAATTTTCCCACTAATTGGGGCATAAATAGTTGGACTTGCTTGTTGTAAAGACAAATAACTTGCATTCAAGCTGTTTTGTGCCGTATTAATTGCCTGCTCTTGGTTTTTATAAGCTGATTCAGCTGACAACCAGTCTGCATTTTGTTGAATATAATTTGGATCATCTACCGACAAGCCGCGAGCCACTCCATCGTTAATTAACTTTTGGTTAGCCGCAAACAATTTACTTTGCAAACTATATAAATTACTCTTAGAAGATTCCAAACTATTTTTGGAACTTTGATAACTGGCCAAAGCCTGTTGATATTTTTGCCTGGAAACCAAATCTAACTCCATGTCTAGTAATTTTTGTCCTACTTTCACCTCTTGCCCTTCCGTCACATAAATTTTCTTGACTACTCCCGTGCTAGTCGTATTAATGGCCACACTGTTGGCCCCTGCCACTGTGCCAGACACTGTTAAGGTCGACACTAAACTACCTTTACTTACTTTCTCAGTTTGATACGTAACTTCCCCAACCCCAGATTTACTTTTATTATAAAAAATTACTCCTCCAATAATCACCAAAGCCAAAATCCCCAAACCAATCTTTTTATTCATAAACTTATTCTACTCCACCAGTCTGAAAGTTAACTGAAAAGTACTGCCCACTCCCAGTTTACTCTCCACGGCAATTTGTCCTTCATGTTCTTGCATAATTTTTTTAGCAATTGCGAGTCCCAGCCCATAACCATTGGTTTTGGTTTTAGTGCGCGAACTATCACTGCGATAAAATCTCTCAAAAATCTT
>CAYUVY010000024.1:7548-11028 GCA_964448465.1 uncultured Gammaproteobacteria bacterium | reverse complement strand
TGTGACCCCAGTGGGAGTCGAACCCACGATTCCTCGGATGAAAGCCGAGTGTCCTAGGCCACTAGACGATGGGGCCGTTAATTAACTTTTCTATAGCTGATCTTTTGTGCCAGGATTTTATTTGCAACTCCCGCTTTCTAGCTAAAGAAAGGTTGATAAACACCTCGGAGTATACCAGATTCCACGGCATTTTTGTGCTTGTATACCTACTTCTACCCGAATTATGATACTTGAGTCTGTTTTCTAAATCTGATGTCGAACCAACATAATATGAATTATCTTTTAAGGATCTAAGTATGTAGCAATAAAACATAGTCCTAGGCCACTAGTTCCGTTCTCGGTTATACCGGAACGTGAATGCTCGATCTCGGCTTCGCCGGATCGGCAACGATGGGGCCATCACAACCATTACTGGCCTCAAAGTATACCAAACCCTTGGGATTATTTGTAGGGGCGCGGTTTCCGCGCCCAATACGTACCAATAAGTATAAAAAAACACGTAGGGGTTTGATTTATCAAACCCAAAATAGATTTAGAAAATTGTTAAATTGAAAATTAGTATACTATCCTATGCTTTATATCTTCCACGGTCCCGATACCTTCAAAAGTCGCCAGGCCTATGGCCAGCTTTTAGACACCAAAAAAGATCTAAACAGATTATCTTTAGACTCCAAAACCGCCAAGCTAGAAAATGTCCAGCAGTTTTTAGAATCCACCAACCTTTTGGGCGACAAAAAGCTTTTGATATTGGATAACTTTTTTTCCGTCAACAAAGCCATTTTCGATAAACTAGTTCCATTTTTAAACACCACCGATACCGAAATAGTTATTTGGCAAGACAAAGCCCTCACTCTAACCCAACTTAAATCTTTTCCCAAGGCAAATGTCCAGAATTTTCCTGCCAGCAATTTAATTTTTAATTGTTTGGGGACTATCAAGCCCCACAATTTTCGTGCCTTTTATGCTAGCTATCACGCTACTATCAAATCCGAACCTTTTGAATTTTTGTTTTACATGCTTAAAGCCAACTTGCGCAAAAAACTTATAGCCCCTTGGGGTTTTAAGGTCGAAGAAGTCAAATCTGCCTATTTAAATTGCACTCTTTTGGAATACCAAATCAAAACCGGCACGCTCGCCATCGACAAGACCGTGGCTCTAGAACGAATCCTGGCAAAACTGCTATTATAAATATATGCCCGCCCAGTACTTGCCCATTGCTTGGTTTAAAGACTTAAACAAAGACGATATTCCCATTGCTGGTGGAAAAGGCGCAAATTTAGGTGAAATGTATCAACTTGGTATTCCAGTTCCCAATGGTTTTGTGGTTACCTCCGCAGCCTATTTTAAGTTCATCGCCGACAATCACCTAGATGAACAGATCAAACATATAATTTCCGCTTGCAATGTCAACGACTCCCACCAACTAGCCCAAACTGCTACCAAAATTCAAAGTCTCATTCGCAAGTGTACTATTGGTCCAGAAACTAGTATCCCAATCATGAAAGCCTACCGCCAGCTGGGTGGCTGGGCGGGTCTGCGCCAACTACCGGTGGCCGTGCGCTCTTCTGCCACTGCCGAAGATCTACCCGACGCCTCTTTTGCCGGCCAACAAGAAACTTATTTAAATGTCATCGGCGAAAGTAATTTATTAAAACGAGTCCAAGATTGTTGGGCCTCTCTTTTTACTCCCAGGGCCATTTTTTATCGCGAAAAACAACACTATTCTCATCTAAAGATCGGCATTGCCGTACCCGTCCAAGTCCTGGTGGACTCCAAAATTTCTGGCATCATGTTTTCCGTCAATCCGGTCAACCGCAACAAAGACCAAATTGTTATCGAGACTATCTGGGGACTAGGGGAGTACATAGTTCAGGGCAAAATCACTCCAGATTCTGACATTGTCGACAAATCCTCTTGGCAAATTATTCATCATCACACCACAGCCCAAACCAGGCAATTAAAACGCTCCACTCGTGAAACTTCCGAAGTCGACGTACCCAAGTCCCTTCAACAACAAGCCAAATTAACTCCCAAAGAAGTCCTATCTTTAGCCAAAATTGCCCAAAAGCTCCACAATCATTATGCCAAGCCCCAAGATATGGAGTTTGCCCTAGACTCCAGTCGTAAAATTTACATCGTACAATCTCGTCCCATTACTACTTTACACAATCTGCAGGCCAAAGACTCCACTACTACTACCAATTTAACCCCCATTCTGTCTGGTCAATCTGCCAGTCCCGGCCAAGCCCAAGGCAAAGTGGTCATTTTAAAATCACCAAAAGAGATTAACCTAGCCAAAAAAGGCGATGTTCTGGTCACCTACATGACCTCTCCCGACTTTGTTCCCGCCATGCGCCGAGTTAGTGCCATTATCACCGATGCTGGTGGTCAGACCTCTCACGCAGCCATTGTTAGCCGCGAGCTGGGCGTGCCCTGCGTTGTTGGCACCAAAACTGCTACGAAAACTCTCAAAGCCGGCCAAATTGTTTTTGTCGACGCCACCTCCGGCAACGTCTACCCCGCCCAAGAAAATATAAACGCTTCTCTTAGTCATCCTGAGCGACCGCAGGGAGTCGAAGGACCTGAGCTTTCAACCAAACCTCAGAAAACTGCCACCAAACTTTATGTTAATCTCGGCGAACCAGAATTAGCCAAAAAGATTGCTAAGTTGCCTGTGGATGGCGTAGGTCTTCTGCGAGCCGAATTTATCATGGCCACCATTGGCGTACATCCCAAGCACATGATCAAAACAGGAGAACAAGAAAAATATGTCAAAATGCTGACCAATGGTTTACTTAAGTTTGCCAAGGCTTTTAATCCTCGCCCAATTATCTATCGTGCCTCTGATTTTAAAACCAACGAATATAAACACCTAAAGTACGGGCATTTATATGAGCCAGAAGAACCCAACCCCATGCTTGGCTTTCGTGGTGCCACCCGCTACATTCACAATCCTGAAGTTTTCCAACTGGAACTTGAAGCCATCAAGCGTGTGCGCAATAAGTGGGGATATCGCAATCTCCAGCTTATGATTCCCTTTACTCGCACTCCTCAAGAATTAATGCAAGTCAAAAAAATAATTACCGATGCTGGGTTAATTCGCTCTCCTAGTTTCAAATTATATTTGATGGTCGAAATTCCCAGTAACGTTATTTTGTTAGACCAATTTATCGACACAGGCATCGATGGTATTTCTATTGGTAGCAACGATCTTACCATGTTAACCCTCGGTCTAGACCGCGACAACGAAAGTGTCGCTCCTAGCTTTAACGAAATGGATCCTGCAGTACTCTGGATGTTAGAAAAGGCCGTCACCACCGCCACCAAGCGCGGTATTTCTAGCTCTATTTGTGGTCAAGCCCCCAGCAATCATCCCGATTTAGTAGAAAAATTAGTCAAGTGGGGGATTACTGGTATTTCCGTTTCTCCCGATGCTGTTGGCCACACCCGTCAAACTATCGCCTGGGCCGAAAAACAACG
>CAYUVY010000024.1:2816-7448 GCA_964448465.1 uncultured Gammaproteobacteria bacterium | reverse complement strand
TTATTTCCACACCAACACCACTTCTCCCCTGGGATCCATTGTTTTTAGCTGTTCCAAAACCTTATCTCTTTTCCCTCGTACCAATTCTTCGTGCATTTTCGTCATCTCTCGACAAACACAAATCTCTGTGTCTTCTGCCATCATGCCAATAGTTTCAGTAAGTCGCTCCGGCGACTCAAAAGCTACTTTGGTAATCTGCCCATCACTAGCTAACAATTTCTTTTTCTCTCCTTCTTTTTTGGGCAAAAAGCCCACAAACATAAATTTATTAGTAGGAAGTCCTGACAATTGCAAAGCCGTTATTACGCTACTAGCTCCAGGTAAAGCCTCAACTTTAAAATTTCTAGCTATACAGGTTTTAGTAAGTAGCCACCCTGGATCCGAAATCATTGGACTACCCGCATCCGCTACCAACCCCACTGCATAATTTTCTTCCAAATATCCCACGATTTCCGACAGTTTACTACTTTCCACTTCCTGGTAATAAGAAATTAACTTTGGTTTATTTTTTATTTTTAGTTTATCCAACAAACCAGCAGTGACGCGAGTATCTTCGCACAACAATATCTCCACTTTTTCCAAAGTTTCAATAGCTCTTAGAGTTATATCCCCCAAATTCCCAATTGGTGTTGGTATCAAATATAGTGTCATTTCTTCGGTATTTCGGCCCGTAGCCAAGTGTCACAGGCTTTGCAATTATATAAAGTTCGATCGTAGCGCTGGCCAGTTTTTTGGTTATAAGAAATATCCACATGCACTTCCAGCATCTCTTTTTTACATACCGGACACTTCATCTTAGCTTAAAAATTTTCTAATAACCGCCACAACTTTTCCCCTAATTTCCACATTTTTTACATACATCGGTTTCATTGTGGAATTCGCTGGTTGCAATCTTATTCTATTTACTTCTCGATAATATTTTTTCAAAGTAGCAAAACCATTGTCCAGTACCGCCACCACAATATCCCCATTATTAGCTTCTTTTTGCTCTTTGATTACCAAATAATCACCAGACAATATCCCATCTTCAATCATCGAGTCACCTTTGGCTTGTAAGACAAAAGATTTGTATTTAGAAGAGACGAGATTTGCCGAGACCGACAGGGTTGCATTTGGATCCGTATAAGGTTCCAGTGGCTCACCACAAGCAATAAAGCCCAAAATTGGTAGTTCTATATTTTGCTCTGCCAATCTCTTTACTTGGTTTTCCAATACTTCAATGCCTCGCACTGCGCCTTTGTAGCGTCGAATTAAACCCTTTTTTACCAACACTTCCAAATGTTCGTGCACTGTAGCCAAAGACGACAAACCCAAATGTTCCGCAATTTCTGTTAGTGTAGGGGCACACCCTTCCGTATCAATACTTTGATTAATATAATCATAAATTTGCTTCTGTCTTTTATATAAAGTAGCCACTACTGTCATACTTATATCAAACACGAACATTACCCGAATGTCAACAAGCAAACAATTTGTTAAAGTACTTTATGTGGTTCTTCCTCCTAATTTTTGCCCTATTTTTTTCCAAAACCCCCACCTTGGCTGCCGACGAATTTACCCAAGACCAGCAAATTACTTACAATCTCAAAGATAATTTACTGGTCCAAGTCGAACAAAAAATTAAGCTGACGAACCTTATTTCCACCATCTATGCCAAAGAATATAGCCTAAATATCGACAATCAAGCCATTTCCAATTTAACCGCTTTTGACGAAACCGGTAATATCCTGCAAAGTTCCAACACTACTGGCACGGCTACCAAAATTAATCTAAGTTTTTCCACTCCAGCTCTGGGTAAAAACCAAGCCAAATCTTTTACCCTTCTCTATACTCTAAGTAACGCTTTAACCAACAAGGGCCAAGTCTGGGATGTGGTTTTGCCCCAAATTACAAATCCTTATTCCGGTACTACTAGTCTCACTGTTATCGCTCCCAATAATTTTGGTCAAGTTGGTTTTTCTTCCAATCCCAAATACAAACAAGAGCAATATACCACCACTACGCGAATTATTTATAGCTACACCGAGCCCACTATTCCCAAAACTTTATTAACCCTAGGCGAGTCTCAAATCTTTAAATTTTCTCTAAATTACGACTTAAATAATCCTAGTTCCCAGACTGTCACTAAAGCTATTCCCATCCCTCCAGACACTGGCAATCAACAAATATTAATTCAGTCTCTAGATCCCAAACCAGTAAATATACAAACTGATAAGGATGGCAATTGGCTGGCCCAATATTCCCTTAAACCTGAACAAGTAATTCATATTAAAATAACGGGTCTGGCCAAGCTTTTTAGTAATACAGCTTTTTCCAAGATTGAAAGTGTTGTCGAGGGACAAACATCAGCCAATTCCACTTGGCCCAGCACTAATTCTACTATTACCGATATTTCCAGTACTTTAAGTAGTTCCAAAGCTATCTACGATTACACCAAAAATCTCCTAAGCTATGACTATTCTCGTATTAACAGCTCTGGTAAATTGGGCGTGCTAAATTTATTAAATAATCCCACCCAAGCCCTTTGCACGGAATATACTGATTTGTTTATCACTCTAGCCCGGGCCAAAAATATTCCAGCAAGAGAAGTCATTGGTTTTGCCTATTCCACCAATAATCAGATTAGGCCTGTAAATCTTAATGCCGATATTCTCCATGCCTGGCCCCAGTTTTATAATCCCGCTAGGCAATCCTGGCAAGACATTGACCCAACCTGGGGCGACACTACTTCTGGCGTCGATTATTTTAATTCCATGGACTTAAATCATCTAACTTTTATTATTCGTGGCCAGGACCCAACCACACCCCTGCCACCTGGAGCTTATAAATTAGACAGGCAAACTAAATCTGTACAAGTAGATTTCTCCACCGAACCTTTTGTCCTAACCAACCTACCTCTTAAATTTAATTTTAACTTTCAAGATTTAACCCATTTTAAGGCAGAAATTAGCAATCCAAACCCGCACGCCCTCTATTCCCAGCAAGTCCAAGACCAAACCGTCGCTTTAATTCCTCCCCTTTCTACCCAAACCATAACTCTAAAAACGCCCAGTCTTTGGCCATTTTTCAAGATAAGCATCAACAACTCTCTTTACTCCTATGTTCATTTACCGACACTAATTCTTTTAATTTTCACTCTGCTTCTGGCCTTACTTCTTGCCCTATTTAGCTATATAATAATACATAGACATGAAAAAAATTCTTAAATTTTTAGTATTAAATTTATTTGCCCTTCATATTGTTAATTATCTTTTTAACAATTTAGTACTACCAGGTGAATTTAAACAACAAGTAATTATCGCTGGGATCCTCACTCTTTTTGAATTATTGCTCAAACCTATCTTAAATATTTTGCTTCTTCCCATAAATCTACTTACTTTTGGTTTAGTTCGCACGCTTATTAACACTCTGGGCCTCTACTTGGCTGTCTTTTTAGTCGATGGTTTTGCGGTCAATACTTTTACTATTCCTACTTTAACCATAGCTGGTTTTACTTTGCCCACCCTCTCTTTTTACGGTTTTTTTGCCTATGTGTTAACATCTCTTGCTATGCATATTTTTATTAGTTTTCTTAATAATTTGTTTACTCGTAAAATCAAATGAATCTTCAACTAATCGTTTCTATTATTCACTTATTTTTTGCTTTGTCCACTATAGTTTTAATTTTTTTGCAAGTTACCGGCGAAAACGACAATAAGTCTAATTTACTTTCAAGTCCTTCCAGTAAGAGGGGATTGGACCAATTACTTTTTAGTCTGACCATACTGGCCACCATCGCTTTTTTGGCCACTAGTCTTTTGCAAACTTTGTTTTAATGTACAAAACCATTCGCTTTCGACTGGAGTATCTTTTTCGAATCTTACAGCAAAAATGGTATTTGTTGCTAATTGGTATTCTATTGGGTTCCAGTTTTTATCTTTTTCAAAAACCTGTTATCAAGTGGGTCTCCACAATTAGCTCTAACTCCCCAAGCTACGGCCTTGTTGGCCTCTATCAACTTGACCGTCTTCCCCCCGAAATTAAAAATATGCTCGGCCAAGGGTTAACTAAACAACTAGACAATGGCAAGATCGAAGCCTCCAACATGGTGGAATCTTGGCAAATAACCAACGATGGACGTCGTCATCTTTTTATCCTAAAAAGTGGTATCTATTGGCATAATCATAAAGAGTTAACCAGCCAAGATATTGATTTGTATATCCCTGGCGTAACCATCATTCGCCCAGATAACCGAAGTTTAATTCTCGAAACTACCACTGCCTCGGCCACCTTACCCTTACTGCTCTCTGTTCCTATTTTTAAAAAAGATATTATTGGCACCAATGTTTGGGAATTGACCAAATATACCTATCAAGAAGGTTATCTTAAAAAATTATTTTTGAAAAACAATCAAACCGGTAAGTCTCGCATCTACACTATTTATCTCAATGCAACTGATGCTATTTTAGGTTATAAAATGGGCGAGGTTAATTTTTTAGAAAACCTGGAACAAAAACCAGAAATTAACAATTGGCCCAATACCCAAATTTCTCCTCAGCTGGACACTGGCAAATACATCGGAGTTTTTTTGAATAGTAGTAAATTTGATAAAAAAATAAGACAAGCTTTGGCCTATGCTACCCCAAAAACTAA
>CAYUVY010000024.1:1604-2716 GCA_964448465.1 uncultured Gammaproteobacteria bacterium | reverse complement strand
GATCCTGACCAATATGCTCTCTGGCATTCCACCCAAGCCAAAACCAACCTCACCAAGCTAAACAGTCCGCGTATCGACAAATTGCTGGAAGAGGGTAGACTTATCGACAATTTTCAAAAACGCAAAGAAATATATGCTGAGTTTCAAAAGGAACTATTAGAAGAATCTCCTGCTATTTTCTTATTTCATCCCATTATGTACAATGTACAGAGAATCTAAACTATGACCACCCCACACCCTGACATCAACAAACCCATCGGAAGCATAGGATGGGTGCTCTTGGGCACACTTTTTCTAGCCTTAGCCTATTCTGCCTGGCTTTCTTACAAAGCCATCGATTGGACAGTCCTAAAGCGACTCGAAGACTCGCCCCTCATCCTCCCCACTCCCATCCCCGTCAACATCCAGACCAACGCTACCCCCTCGGCCAAACCTACCAAATAAACTATTTACTTTAGTAAATATGGTGATAAGATAGTCCAAATGCCAGAAAGATATACTTTTACGTTTTTCCCTGATATAGCTGAACAGAAATACATAGCAGAAGCAAGCCCTGCAGATATCACTCAAATGTTAGATCAACAGCCAGAAATGTCTGGTCGTTTTGTACACGAGCTACTAAGAAACAATAGGGATCAGGATGCTATTACTGCCATCCAGCCAGTAATGTCCGAAACTCTAGTCCGATTTATGCTTGGAGATGCTAAGCTTTCTACCTCCATGATGTGCGCCATGCATGGAATAGAACAAGAAGAAGGTCGTCATTTTGTTACAGATGTGCTTGGGATATTAAGAAGAGTTGACAATGGAACGACCTTAAACAAAACCTTTCCAACTATAGATCCTTCAACCTTGGATAAACAACTTGCCACCAGAATTATGCAACGCGTTCAAGGTGATATAGACAAATATCGCTCAACCACAAAACCTTCTTCGTCTCTTATTTAATGGATTTTATTCTCCTAATCTACTAGTCACGACAGTCTACTTGTGTACTAATCAAAAGTCGGGGATACAGGAGTCGAACCTGCAACCTCGCGGTCCCAAACCGCGCGCGCTAGCCAATTGCGCCAATCCCCGATAAACAACAATGTAGCATATCACAAATCTAG
>CAYUVY010000024.1:0-1504 GCA_964448465.1 uncultured Gammaproteobacteria bacterium | reverse complement strand
AACAATGTAGCATATCACAAATCTAGTCTACTTCTAAGCGGAGCGACCTCTTCGAAAGGAAGTATTACCCGGTCCCCGGTATCTGTAGTTGTTTCTTATCTCTTCGCGGTTTAACCCCGGCTCGCTCTGCCTTGGTAAATTTTGTGAATTCTGAATACTCGGAAAATATGTATCATAAACTATTTTGGCGCCTGGAACGTGTTCTCGGATAAACTTTATTATATCCGGAGACCGCAAGTCTTCAACAACATTATAGCTAGAATCTCCACTATCAAGAACAGACAATGCAACAGTTATCCCAAGAGTTGGATGATAAATAACCGAAGTAGATCCCGAATCACCATGAAAACCATAAGCACCATGTGTATTAAGCATATTAAACTGTGCACCAATCGTATTGGGTCCAATAGTTTTAACCCCAGATGCTGTCATCAGTCCGCAATATGGACCCACAGGAAATGGACCATTTTCAACAGTTAGTCCAAAGCCACACTGTTTAACTACTGCTCCATCATGCAAAAGCGATCCACCACCATATATAGCAATGGGGGTACTATCTGGAAAAGGTCTGTCGATATGGACTAGCTTTACACTTCTGGGCCACCAATTTGTAGGAGGAACAGTCAAAGTATAAACAGCGGTTGTGGTTGCTGTATATCCTTTACCTTCACGGTAAATGTCGCTCCAGGCCAACCAGGGAACTCTTTGATTACAGTGTGCTCCAGTAATAATCCATTGTGGATCAATCAAAGTACCAGAACATCCACCAACATTTACAAGATACGGAACCTCGGCTTTGGTAGCCAGTGTTCCACCAATCATCTCGGGAAGTAGGGGACCAATTGGCTCTGTGGGCTTATCTTCTTGATGGTCAGGTTTTACAGGTAAACTATCTTCCAACGGTGAAGCCATTATCAAAGAATCTCTGTTTTCTTCAAGAACTAGAACATCTTTATGATATACAGGGTTTTCAGGTAAATTTTGTCTTTGTTCACTAGCGTAAGCAGTATTTATATTAGGATTAATTGGCGCTCCCAAGCCCAAGGAAATGGCGGCTATTCCAGCTACTGTCAGTCGACGTATGTTGTTAAGGAATTTTTCTCTCAGAATATATTATAACACTATAGGATTTTATATACAAGTACATGATCTATTGGAAAGGCCGTTTACTTTTCACTTCTTTCACTCTAAACCTCACCATTTTCCTAATTAGTTCATACGGCATAGGCTTATCTAGCGGAAACTGAACTGTGCCCCTAGACCATTTGTATTCCCCAATTTCAGCCTTAAAAGCTTCAATTCCACTAGAAGTGGGATAAAAACCAATATGTTTTTTGTACGCCGCAAAATGCACCAAATTTTCATGTAAATAATAGGTAGGAATACCGTAGCTTATTTTTTCTGTAGCCTCTGGTGCCTCTTTTTGAACAACCTGCCTTATCTTTTGCAAAATCTCCTGAACCTCTACCGGATAACTTGCAATATATTCATCAATATTTTGATA
>CAYUVY010000023.1:0-12561 GCA_964448465.1 uncultured Gammaproteobacteria bacterium | reverse complement strand
CAAATCCTGCTACTGTAATCGTTGCTGTCAATATTTCACCTGCTCTAATTCTCATATTTTAAAAAAATTATAATTGGTCTTTTTTGTCATTAGCTATTTCAGCAATTGCCCAGACAGCCAACGATACAATAGTTGAATTTAAGGCTACATCAAGTCTATCTTTATCCGCGGCTGCTGTTTCTGGCTTAATGCACCCCACGACAGGTTCTGCTTTACAAGCCAATAAAGGATCTGTCCCATACACATCCACTGCCCTTACAATAGAACTTCCAATATTAAAGGCTGATGCCACTGCGGCAAGAGTGGCAACTCCTCTAAAAATTTCTCCTCTCATACTCATAACTACTATTATAAGTCATTCTATCTTATTTGTCAATATTCCGCTTCCTTCCGTGCCAATCGTCTATTTTGTTCCCCCCTGGAGCTTACATATAATATTGCACCCATTGCTGGGGGTATTGCAAACGAGGCCAAAATCGCACTTGCGCTAAGATTTGTTATCTTATCTACTGCTTCTAGCGTTTCTTCACATCCAGTGGGTAATTCAATTTTATTAACCCTTGCGGAAATACATTCTTTCGTTTCTGGTGTATATAAACTTGGAAGCACATGCCTACCAAATAATCCTGAGCAGGTTATTGCAACCACAATGCCCGAAGCACCATACACTATTTTTTCTGAAATAGATAATTCTTTCCACATTAAGAGTAAATTATACAACATACTATTTTTTAGTTAGTTTTGCTAAGCTTACATACTATGTTTATTTATCTTCTTCTTGGCCTCGCCCTCGGCGGCCTAATCTGTGCCTTTGTCTACTTTTTTGTGCTCAAAAAGCAGCAAAACCCCGACCAACTGTCCGAACAATTGTTAAATAAATTAAACGAAAAGTTCCCGGAAATGCTCAACCTAGCCAACCAAAATCTAGTAACCTCCGCCAAGCTCGCTTTGGGTGCCGAAAAGCAGGAAATCAGTACCGATTTGACCAACAAAAAACAGGCCATCGAAACCATGGTGGCCGAGATTCGAAAGCAACTCGAAGACAACAATAAAAAGCTAGAAACCGCCGAGCAGAACCGCATTGGCAGCTTTGAGGGCCTGAAAACCACCGTCGCCCAGCACATTCAGGTCACCCAACAATTGTCGGCCACCACCGACACTCTCAAGAAAGTCCTCAGTAATAACCAGCTGCGTGGCGCTTTTGGCGAGCAGGTGGCCGAAGACCTACTAAAAATGGCCGGTTTTGTCTCTGGTACCGACTACGAAAAACAACTAGCTTCTGGCGATTCTCGTCCCGATTTTACTATCTTCATGCCCGATGGCTCCAGGCTCAATATTGACGCCAAATTTCCCTATGCCAACCTAGTAAAAATGTCCGAAACCGAGGATCTTTCCGCCAAAGAACAGTTAAAAAAATTATTTGAGCAAGATATTAAAAACAAAATTAAGGAAGTTTCCACCAGAAACTACATTGATCCCTCGGCTCATACTGTGGATTTTGTCATTCTCTTTATCCCCAACGAGATGATTTTTAGCTTCATTTACGAGCGTTTCCCGGATCTGTTGCAAGACGCTATGAGCAAAAAAGTAGTTTTGGCCGGTCCGTTTAGTTTTACCGCCCTTTTGCGCCTCATTCGTCAAAGCTACGACAGCTTCAAAATGCAAAAAAATATCAAAGACGTGATTACCCAGATCCAAGCCTTTCAGGCCGAGTTTGATAAATACAATCAAGAATTTGAAAAAATAGGCGAACGCCTCGATGCGGCTTCCCGTCAATACGAAGCGGTCAACACTACTCGTACCCGAGTTTTAGTCCGAACCATGGACAAAATCAAAATCGACCAAGGTATAGTTCCAGAGACTCCCCAATTAACCCCTTGACATCAATTAGCAGTCTCGCTATTATTCTGCTAAGATGAACCCACTATCCCAACGTCAAATCAAAATTTTAAAACATATAGTCGAGGAATTTATCGAGACTGCTGAGCCTGTTGGTTCCGAAAATCTCGACCGTAAATACAACCTCGGAGTGTCCTCCGCTACCATTAGAAACGAAATGTCTGCCCTAACTCAAATGGGCTACTTAAAAAAGACCCATCTTTCCGCCGGTCGCGCTCCCACCTCCCTGGGTCTTAAGTATTATGTGCGCAACCTCATGACCCCAAAAACCCTCTCTATTTCCGAAGAAATTCACAACAAAGAAAAAATGTGGGACTACCGCAATGAGTTTGACAAATTAATTAAAGAAGCCACCAAAGAACTAGCTCGCCAAACTCGTTCCATGGCCGTGGCTACCACCGAATCTGGCAATATTTTTTACTCCGGAGCTTCTAATTTACTGGAACAACCCGAATTTTACGATATTGATGTGACCAAAGCCATGCTTGCCCTTTTGGACAATAACCCTTATTGGTTTGAACTAATTGCTCGTACCATTCAAGCTAGTAACGAGGTCTATGCCCAGGAGCAACTTGTTCACCTCCTACTAGGCGAAGATTTTGGCATTCAACACCTCGAACCTTGTGGTTTCATCTATCAAACCTACCAGTGTGGTCCTCACAAAGGCGTTTTGGGCATCGTCGGCCCAGCCCGGTTGCACTATACCCAAGTTGTGCCTATGGTCGACTACTTTGCCGACTTACTTTCTACCATTACAAGTTAACCAACCCATGACTGACTCCAAAAAAACTAACAAAACAGCCAAGTCTGCTCCAGCAGCAAACCATCAGGATGGGCAAATTCAAGAGCTACAAAATAAATTGCTTCGCTCTCTTGCCGATTATGCCAACCTGGAAAAACGTATCGATTCTCAGCGTGGCATGCTTATCACCTTTGCCACCGCCAACATCTTAAATAAAATTGTTCCAGTTTTAGACGATTTTAATTTGGCCCAAACCCACCTTAAAGACGCAGGTTTACAAATTGCTATTGATAAATTTAAACAAGTTTTGCGAGGCGAAGGAGTGAACGAAATAAACCCTATCAATCAACCATTTAATGCCGAATTGATGACTTGTGTGGACACAAAGCCTGGACAAGATAATCACGTCTTGGAAGTTACCAAAGTAGGTTATCAGTTTATGGACCAGGTTATTCGTCCCGCCGAGGTCATTGTCGGTAAAGACGCAAATACCCAAGCATCCACCTAAATTATTTATTTTTAAAAATTTAAAATTATAAATTAAAAATTTTATAAAACTATGTCCAAAAAAATCATCGGAATCGATCTTGGAACCACTAACTCCTGTGTTGCTTTTATGGAAGGTGGCCAAGTCAAAGTCGTGGTTACCTCGGAAGGCCGCAACACTATTCCTTCCATTGTTAACCCTGTTAAAAAATTAGTCGGCGATCTGGCCAAGCGCCAAATGGTCCTCGACCCAACTCACACCATTTTTAGTATCAAGCGCCTCATGGGCCGCCGCATGGACGATCCTGAAGTCATCAAGACTCAAAAGATTGCTCCTTACAAAATCGTGGCTGGCAAAGACAACACCGCCTGCGTGGAAATCGATGGCAAAGTTTATACACCTCAAGAAATTTCTGCCCAAATTTTGGTCAAAGCCAAAACGGATGCCGAAAAGTTCATTGGCGACAAAGTCGAAGATGCTGTGATTACCGTCCCTGCCTATTTTGACGACAGTCAGCGCCAAGCCACCAAACAAGCTGGAGAAATTGCCGGTCTAAATGTTTTGCGCATTGTCAACGAGCCAACTGCCGCTGCTTTGGCCTATGGTATGGACAAAAAGAAAAAGGGCTTAATTGCCGTTTATGATTTAGGCGGTGGAACTTTTGATATTTCCGTTTTGGAAATTGGCGATGGAGTCTTTGAGGTTAAAGCCACCAACGGTGATACCTTTTTAGGAGGAGATGATTTTGACCAAGTCTTAGTCCACAATCTTCTAGACACTTTCAAAAAAGATAATGGCGTAGATTTGTCCAAAGATCCTCAAGCTTTGCAGCGTATTCGCGAAGCTGCCGAAAAAGCCAAAATCGAATTGAGTAATTCTGTGGAATCCGAAATCAATTTGCCCTTTATTACCCAAAAAGATGGTCAAGCTTTGCATCTAACTACCAAGTTGACTCGCGCCGAATTTGAAAAGATGGTCGACGAGCTAGTCCAAAAAACTCTGGATCCGGTCAAGAAATGTTTAGCCGATGCTAAGGTTAAAAAAGAAGATATCTCCGATGTAATCATGGTCGGTGGTATGACCCGTATGCCCAAAGTTCAACAAGTGGTCAAAGAATTCTTTGGCAAAGATCTGAATAATACCGTTAATCCAGATGAGGTCGTAGCCATCGGTGCTGCGGTCCAAGGTGGAGTTTTAGCAGGTGATGTTAAAGACATTATCTTGTTAGACGTTACCCCTCTGACCATGGGTATTGAAACTGCAGGCGGTGTACGTACTGCCTTAATTGAAAGAAACACTACCGTACCTACCAAAAAGTCTCAAACCTTTTCCACCTATTCTGATAATCAAACCCAAGTGGAAATTAATGTGCTCCAAGGTGAGCGCCCCATGGCCGCCGATAACAAATCTCTAGGTCGCTTTATTCTCGATGGTATTCCACCATCTCCTCGTGGTGTTCCGCAAATCGAAGTTACTTTTGACATCGACACCAACGGTATCTTAAGTGTCTCTGCCAAAGAAAAAGTCACCGGCAAAGAACAAAAGATTACCATTCAAAATGCCACCAACCTCAGTAAAGAAGAAGTGGAAAAGATGAAAAACGAAGCGGATATCAATGCCAAGCAAGATGAAGAAAAGCGGGCCAAAGTAGAAGCTCGAAACCAGCTGGATGCCACCGTCTTCTCTGCGGAAAAATCTATTAAGGATTTTGGCGATAAACTAAAGCCCGAAGATAAGGCAAAATTAGAAGAAGAAGTTAAAAAAGCCAAAGAGCTTCATGCCAAAGACGACCAAAACAAAGACGTCTACGAAATGGCTAATAAGTCTCTTTCGGACATGCTTCAAACCATTGGTGCAGCTATGTACCAACAGCAAGAGCAGGCCAACAAAGCTGCTAAACCCGAAGAAGGCAAAGGTGAAAAAGCCAAAGATGCCAAAGGCGACAAAGACAAAGCCGAAGAAGGCGAGGTAGTAAAATAACCAATGCCCAAAAAGGACTTTTACGACATACTAGGCATCAACAAGAATGCCAGCGAGGCCGACATCAAGTCGGCCTATCGTAAAATGGCCCTCAAATTTCATCCAGACCGCAACAAAGAAAGTAATGCCGAAGAACATTTTAAAGAAATCAATGAGGCCTACGAGGTCTTAAGCAATCCGCAAAAGAAAAACGCTTATGACCAATTTGGTCACGCCGCCTTTGACCCCGGCGCTCCGGGTGGCTCTGGTTTTGGTGGCCACACTTATACCAACCAACAAGGACCTTTTAATTTTACTTGGAGCAATATGGGTCAACCAGGCGAGCAAGCCGACTTTGATTTTGAAGGTTTTAGCAATCCTTTTGATATTTTTGAACAATTTTTCGGAGGTGGTGGAGGTGGCATTTTTGGCCAACAAGCCCATCGCGCCAAGCAACTTCAACGCTACAAAATCCAAATAACTTTTCAAGAAGCCGCCCTGGGTTGTACCAAAGAATTTGTGGTGGATGGCTCCAAAAAGAAAGTTACCATCCCCGCGGGTATTAGTGATGGCCAACAAATTCGTTTCCAGGATTTTATTTTATATATCGATGTTTTACCCGATCCTCGCTTTCAGCGCGATGGCAACGATTTGTACATTATTCAAAACATCAACCTAAAACAAGCCATTTTGGGTTGTGAACTAGACATCCAAACATTAACCGGTCCGCTAAAAATTAAAGTCAAGCCCGGCACCCAGCCCAATACTCTGGTCCGCCTGCGCGGGCAGGGGATTCAAGATGTCAATGGCCGCTCTCAAGGCGATTTATACATCCGCCTGGCCGTAGTCATCCCTGAACACCTTTCCCGCGAGCAAAAAAACCTATTAGACCAATTGGATTTTTAATCCCTCCCCATTTTCTCTGCTATAATACCGTCTATGGATTTAAAGCGCCTACCAAAAACTGAATTTGCCTCGGCTATTGCTCAAATTGCTGGCGAGCGCAACCTGGACGCCCAATTAATTTTGGACTCAATTGTTGCTGGTCTAATTTCCGCCTACAAACGCGACCAAAAAGAACATGGCATTACCGTCCCCGAAGAATCTTTGTTTGATGTGGATCTAGAAGCCGAAAGTGGTGCTTTTAAAGTCTACGATATTACCGAACCTTCAAAAAAAATTGATGTTACTCCTCCAGGCTTTGGCCGCATCGCTGCCCAAACTGCTAAGCAAGTTTTGGAGCAAAAACTCTCCGAAGCCGAACGCGACCAAATCTTATCTGAATACGATCACAAAGTGGGTTCTTTGGTTTCTGGTACCGTAGTCCGCATCGACCCCTACAAAATGGTCGTCAGTCTCAACAAAGCCGAAGGGCTAATGCTCAAAGATGACCAAATTCGAGGTGAAAATCTAACCCTAGGTTCCAAAAAACTATTTTTAGTCCTGCGCCTTTCCCAAAACGAAACCACAGGTAAGCGCGAAATTTTGCTTTCTCGTCGCGACCCTGAATTCATCAAGCAACTTTTTGTGCGCGAAATCCCTGAAGTAGGCAACAAATCTGTCAAGATTGAAAAAATCGCCCGCGCAGCTGGCGATCGTACCAAAGTGGCCGTATCTTCCGCTCAGACCAGTATCGACCCAGTGGGTTCCTGTATCGGCCAAAAAGGTTCTAGAATTTCTGCGATTCTCAATGAGATCCCTAGTTCCGAAAAGGTCGACGTCATTTTGTATGCCAAAAAGTTAGAACAATTTATCGTCAATGCCCTTTCACCAGCCACCAAATGCGAACTCAAAGAATTAAACAAAGAACATAATACCGCCATTGTCGAAGTAGCCGAAGAACAATTGGCCCAAGCCATCGGCAGTAACGGCGACAACGTCCGCCTAGCTGGCGAGTTAGTCGGCGGAATTGAGATCAAGGTGGTTGCTTCTCCAGTAAAATCCGAGTAAAATAGCAAGATGTCTTTTCGTCCCCCCGTGGTTACCATCATGGGTCATATTGACCATGGCAAAACCACTCTACTAGATAAAATCCGTACTGGTAATGTTGCCAGCCGTGAAGCCGGAGGTATTACTCAGCACGTTTCTGCCTACCAAGTTGAGGCCAAAGGTCAAAAAATCACTTTTATTGATACTCCTGGCCATGCTGCTTTTGTCAAAATGCGCGAACGTGGAGCCCAGGTTACTGATCTGATTGTTTTAGTGATTTCCGCTCAAGATGGGGTCATGGTTCAAACCAAAGAATGCTTGGAAATTATCAAAACGGCTAACGTGCCTTTTATCGTCGCGATCAACAAAATCGACCTAGCTGGAGCTAGCCTGGACAAAGTCAAAGGCCAACTAGTTGAGGCGGGCTACACCCCTGAAGACTACGGTGGCCAACTGGCTTGTATTCCAGTTTCTGCTAAAACAGGCGAAAATATTGACAAACTTTTAGATTCTATTTTGCTCAATGCTAGTGTTCTAGAGCTTAAAGATGAGTCTGAGGCTCCTCTTGAAGCCCTAGTTTTTGAATCCAGACTAGATCCCCACAAAGGACCCTTGGCTACCCTGGTGGTCAAAAAGGGAATTTTAAAACTCGGCGACCTTGTTTATTCTACTAATAGTTCGGGTAAAGTTAAAGCCTTACTGGATTTTAACAAAAAGCCTATCACTATTGCTGGTCCCTCTGTTCCCGTGGAAGTCCTTGGTTTTACCACTCCTCCCGAAGTAGGGACTGTTGTCACCACCACTCCTCAAGAATTAAAGCCCGCAACTGCGGGCCGTCCCGATGTCACTTATGCCCCCAATAGTCCCGATAAAGTCAACCTCAACGTCATCCTCAAAGCTGACACCCAAGGCACTCTACAGGCCCTAGAAAACAGTTTTTCCGAGGAAGTTACTATACTTTCGGCTTCCGTTGGCCCGGTAGGCGACAACGATGTCTTTTTGGCCCAAACCACCAATTCCACCATTTACGCTTTTAACGTCAAAATACCCCCTATAGTCGCACAGTTAATACAGAATTCCAAAGTTGATGTATTTGAGTCTAAAATTATCTATGAAATTATCGAAAACATTCAGCAAAAGGTTCTTAAACTCATGGAGCCAACCATCGACGAAACTTTTCTGGCCGACGGTATGATAATTGCCGAGTTTAAGATCAACAAAGTTCGTATCGCTGGGGTAAAAATTACCAAAGGCGAAATCCACAAAAACGACCTAATTCACCTCAAACGCGAAGATAAGATCATCAAAGATACCAAAGTTGGCAACCTCCAGCAAGGTAAAAATGTGGTGGAAGTAGTCAAGGTAGGAGCTGAGTGTGGTATGACTTTTACACCCTATGTTGACTTTAAAGTTGGAGATGCTATAATATCCTATAGGAAATAATATGGGTAGTAGATCAAACGACCTATTTATCGGACAAAATAGCACAGTCAAGTCCGAACCTACAGCTCAAAATATTTCCCCCAAAATTATGAAAAACTACCAAGTAGCCAATTTCAAACAAGCCCTCGATTCTGCCAAAAAAGTTCTCATCGTATTGCCCCAACTAGGCTTTGACAGCATGGCTTACGCCACTGCCATGGCCTATGCTTTAAACAAAACAGGCAAGTCGGCTTCTGTCTTTTGTCCTCAAAAAACCGATGCTAATTATGGTAAGTTAGCCGGCATCAATCAAGTTGTCGATCAACTCTCTGCCTCGGATTTGACTGTTACCGTAGATTACCCTCTGGATCAAATTGAAAAAGTTAGTTACAACGATAATGGTGGTAAACTAAATCTAGTAGTCGAAGTCAAGCCCGGTTCTCCTCGCGTAGAAAATCAAAAAATCAGCATTCAAAATCAAGACGATTTAGCTGATTTATACATTCTTTTGGGCGATGAATCCACCCTTGGCGATCACGCTAGTTTAATTCAAAAAGGTACTTGGGCAGTAATTACTCCCACTAATACCGACAATAAATCTTGGGCTAAGTATGTTTTATTTGACCAAGATGCTCCTTTTTGTGAAATCGGTTCTTTCTTGCTACCTATGTTGGGGCTAGAAATTGACACCGAAGTAGCCAAAAACCTTTTAAACGGTCTACGACTAGCCACCCAGTCTTTTACAGTCAACGTCAGTCCTGAATCCTTTGAGGCTGGAGCCATTTGTTTGCGAGCTACTCAAACCGCCTTACCAGTCGACTCCGGGGTCAGTCCCAACCAAATGCCTTTACAGGCTGCACCAGCAGTCGCTGTCGAGGCTAAACCAGCTGCCAGCACTACTCTAAATCCCACTCCCAACAAACCCAACCCCACACCTTTTAGTTAATCAATGCATAAAGAATGAGCGCAGAGTTAAAACAGCAAATAGATCTACAAAATTATCGTAGAATAAGGCAACAAAAACTAACTAGTGCACGAAATCAATGCTTATATGAATTTGCCAGAGTTTCAAGAGTTGCAGGGGTCAAAATACCTGTATTTCAATTCGGTAAAACGGTTATTAATGAAAGTTACCAACCAGATCATGACTTTGAGGCTAGAATAATACTCGAGGCAGATACATGCTTATGGCCAAGAGCGAAAGCAAGGAATACTCTCTTTAGAGACTGGTTGTCTGGAAAAATTAAATATTAAAATACAACATGGCACCTAAAAAAATCGAAAAAGAACTACCCCCGCAAATTGAAAAATTAGTAAAAAATGGTACGCCGCCGCTTGTTCCCAGAAAAGATGAAGCAACGCTTGAGGAAGAGGTTAAGAAAATACTGGAAAAGAATCATATATCCACTGCTGGTAACTAAAACTTCTAAAACTTAAATTTTATCTAGTTGTGGTACAATACAAAAGACTTTTTTCGGCACAAGATTAGCCAAATTCTTGTCATTTACTTTTTAAGCTGAAATCTAGTCAGATAAACTATGGCACTTAGTGTCACTGATAAAACCAAAATAATCTCCAAATACGCCCAAATTAAGGGTGATACTGGTTCTCCAGAAATCCAAATCGCGCTTTTATCCGAAGAAATCAATCGCTTAGCTTCCCATTTGGAAGAAAACAAGCACGATCAACCCGGCAAACGCGGTCTTTTAACCAAAATTTCCAAACGTCGACGCTTACTGCGCTATCTTCAAGAACACGCCAAGGACCGTCACGCCAAGTTAGTCAAAGAATTAGGTCTTAAAAAATAATTTCCATGCAAAAACAAATCAATCTAAACGGTAAAACCGTTAATCTAACCTTCAATCAATTTGCTCCTCAAGCCAATGGTTCGGTGCTAGTTCAACAAGATAATACTGTAATTCTGGCCACTGTCGTGGCTGGAGGCCTTGACGAAACCAAAGACTATTTTCCACTTTCCGTGGATTTTATGGACAAACTTTACTCCGGTGGCCAAATCAAAGGTGGCAAGTGGTCCAAACGAGACCAAAGTGGTAGCGACGAACAAGTTTTAAGTAGTCGTCTAATCGACCGCTCTCTGCGCCCACTTTTTCCCAAAGGTTTCGTCAACGAAGTCCAAGTCATTGTCACTTTAATGAGTAACGACAAACAAGCCGATGTTATCGTTTTAGGCTTTTTGGCCGCTGCTGCGGCCCTGGCAGTTTCTGATATACCTTTTAATGGTCCAGTTTCTGCAGTACGTATTGCTCAAGATTCTGCCGGTCAATTAGTGGTAAACCCCTCTTATCCTCAACTTAAGCAAAGCAAAATGGACTTACTAGTTTGTACCAGTCCAGCAGGCGTGAACATGATTGAGGCTGATGGTCAAATGATTGACAACCCCACCATGTACCAAGCTATAAGTTTGGCCAAAACCACTTCCGACACTATCAATGCCCAAATTGAGCAAATTGCCAAAGAAATTGGTAAGAAAAAATTCGAATTTACCCCAGCTCTTGCCAGTCCCGAACTAGCCGCCGAAGTGGAACAAGTGATCTCTGCTGATATTGACGCTTTTATCGCTGAAGGTAAAGATGGCGCTCATGTCGCCGGTCAAGACGCCTTAACCGACAAAGTCAAAAAGCATTTTCAAGATAGAGTCAAATCGGGGGAAGTAAATTTCAATTACGTTCTCTCTGCACTCGATGCTTTAATTGAAAAAAAGCTAGTCGCCTCTACCCTAGCCGGTCATCGTTATGATAAGCGTGCTATCGACCAAGTTCGCGAGCTAACTATTCAACCAGGTATTTTGCCTGCCACTCATGGTTCGGCCTTATTCCAACGTGGTTTGACCCAAGCCATCACCACTGTTTCTTTAAACAGTCTAGATGAAAAATTATCTCTCCAAGATAGCTTTGGCGAATCTTACAAGCGCTACATTCACTTTTATTCCGCTATGCCTTTTTCCTCTGGAGAAGTCGGCCGTACTGGCCGTCCAGGCCGTCGCGAAGTAGGCCACGGAGCTCTTGCTGAAAAAGCCTTGCTTGCAGTTTTACCCACGGAAACTGAATTTCCATATACCATTATTTTGACTTCCGAAGTTCTCTCTCAAAACGGTTCTTCTTCCATGGCTTCCACTTGTGGTTCCACCATGGCTCTCTGTGACGCTGGAGTCCCCATCAAAGACAAAGTTGCTGGAATTTCTACCGGCATGATGTCCACTTCCGACGACACTTTTGTCTTACTCACTGATATTGCTGGTGTAGAAGACCATTATGGTGACATGGATTTCAAAATCACTGGTACCAAAACTGGTATTACTGCCATTCAACTTGATATCAAACGTGCAGGTTTAACTCTAGAAATGGTCAAACAAACTCTAGATCGAAGTCTAGCTGCTCGTCTACAAATTTTAGAAAAAATGGACCAAGCCCTGGGTGCTCCTCGACCAGAGTTGGCTACCAATGCTCCCAAAATTATTACTATCCAACTTCCCGAAGATAAAATTGGTGAAGTAATCGGTAGTGGTGGCAAAACTGTCAAGGGTATGGCTGCCAAATACGATGTCAAAATCGACATCAACGATACTGGTCTGTGTGCCATAATTTCTGCCGACATGACCAAGGTCAATGCTTGTAAAGAGCAAATCGAAGCCATGATCAAAGAAGTCAAACCAGGTGAAGAATACGAAGGTGTAGTTATGCGCGTAGAAGCCTACGGTGCCTTTATAGAGTTCCTTCCAGGTCGCGAAGCTTTACTTCACGTTTCCGAAATGGCCATGGGATTTGTCAAAGAAGCTAGCTCTCTAATCAAAGTTGGCGACAAACTCAAAGTCAAAATTGCTGGTTTTAACGACAATCATCAAATTAAGTTGTCGGCTCCCGAATTTAAAGCCAAAAACAAAGGTGAGGCCCGTCCCATGGATGCAAGTCGACCCTTTACCGGACCTCCTCGCAGGCCCGAAGCCAGCTTTGCCGGCGAACGTCATTCCACCAGTACTCCTCAGTTTGCCAACTTCCAACCCAGTCCCGCTGGTATGCGCAAACCCCCCGTAAAAAGCTAACTTGGTTTAGTATCTGCTAAACTAATTTATGCCTCTTGCCCAACTGGATACTAGTGCTGAAAT
>CAYUVY010000022.1:7520-12565 GCA_964448465.1 uncultured Gammaproteobacteria bacterium | reverse complement strand
TCAAAAAGCTTTCTGTGGCCAAGCTTGTTGTCAAAACCGAAAAAACTGCTCCAGTTATTCACATCACTGTGGGTAAACTAGAACAAAAAGACGCAGAACTGGTTGCCAACATCGAGGAATTGATCAAAGTGGTCAATCCACTGAAGCTTAAAAAGCTGGTCCTCGCTCCCACCATGGGCCCAGGCATCAAAGTCCAACTCTAGGCGATTAAGTAGACTAATCTAATCTATTTCTTCTAAATGATTCCCCAAAAATGCTAAAATATCCCATGGCCGCCATAGATCAGAGCAAGTTTACTTTCAACCATATTGAACCTGATGTCCTAGACACCAACGGTGAAGTTGACCTAGAAAAGGTTGCCAGAATTGAACAAGCCATAGCTACTCATACAGCAAAAGGAGGAACTGTTATTCCGGTCCTACTAGATGCCGTTAAATTGGTAAAAGGGTTGACTGCTCCAAAGCCAGGCAAATAATTTTGTCCAACAAGCTCGGATAATCTATTCCTATTGCCCCAGCCTCCTGGGGCAATAAAGACATCTCCGTCATCCCTGGCAATGTATTTATCTCCAAAAAATATGGAATATTTTTCTGGATAATAAAATCCACTCGCGCATATCCCCTGCAACCCAGTTTTTTATAAATTGCCACACTCTGTTTTTGAATTATCTTGGTTAACTCCTGGCTAATTCTGGCCGGTACTATTTCTTTACACTTGCCCTCCGTATATTTTGCCTCATAATCAAAAAACTCATTTTTTGGACAAATTTCAATTACTGGCAAAGCAATAACCTCCTTATTACCCATCACTCCACAAGACACCTCCGTCCCAGTTAAATACTCTTCACAAAAATATTCCCCATACTTTTTTGCCAGAACCACCGCCTCCTTTAGTTCTTGTTTAGTTTTGGCCACCGACACTCCCACACTAGAACCATTGTCCATAGGCTTGACCACACATGGTAACTTGCTTGTGTATTTGGCTGTCTTAATTTTCAAAGACCTGGCCACTACTTTGGACAACTTCTTGTTCATCCCCACTGCGCTAGCCACCACCCCACTCCCCGTATATTTCACCCCGGCTGCCTCCAGTATGGCCTGAAAAACACCGTTCTCCCCCCACTCCCCATGCAAAGCATTAAACACCACATCAATCTGTTTTTTCTTCACCTCTTCCACTATCTTCAAATAATCTTCTTTTACTTTAATCTCAAATAGATCAATTAAATATTTTGTTGAGTCCAAATTCTCATATATTTTCTTGCCACTAGCCCTGGAAACTTCTCTTTCACCACCCACTCCCCCGCACACCACTAGTACTTTTGTTTTGATTGTTTTTTTCATAGTAAACAATCTTATCCAACACTTAGTCTAGTTTATTATTTAACTTAAATGTCCATTATTTTTAAACAACATCTCCTCAAAACTATAAACAAGCACAATTTTGCTATAATACTAGTACAAACAACATGAACAAGAGTCTACAAAAAGCTCTCCAATTACTAGGACTCTCCCCCAAAGAATCCCAATTCTACGAGCTACTCTTAGAGCGGGGACCACAAACAGCCAACCAATTGGCTCGCCTATCTAATACCAAACGTTCCACAGCCTATCTTCTTGTTGATACTCTCCTTAATAAAAAACTCCTAACCAAAGAAACGACCAGCTATAAACACCTACTTCTCCCCGTCTCACCAGACCATATTTTATCCAAGATTAAACACCAGCGAACAAAATTTAAACAAACATATTTGTCTTTGGCCAAGGCTCTACCGAACTTAGAAAGCATCTATTCAACCTATAAATTTAAACCCAAAATTCGAGTCTACCAAGGCGAAAGTGGTCTGCGCACCGTTTGGCAAGATATTCTTACTGCCAAAAAAGAAACCCTGATTATTACCAACCAACAGGCCGAGCAAAAAGTCTTTACCCGACGTCAACACGACAATTTTATCGAAGACCGAATTAGTCACAAAATCTTTGCTAAGGTTTTGGCTCTCCAAAACCCAGAAGGCGAAAGGCTAAAAGCGGGCGACCCAATCTTTTATCGCCAAACCAAACTATTTAACTCCGACAACTTTACTGCCGAAACTTACATTTATAACGACAAAATTGCCATTCTTGACTGCGATCAGGATATAATAGGTATCATCATCCAATCACCAACCATAGTCAAAACTTATCAGTCTATTTTTCACTCCTTATGGCAAATATCTTAAAGCTAATTACTCCTCTTTTTCTCTTTTATCTTCGTTTTTTTGCCCATCTTCAAGTTGCCAAATACAGGCTAATTGCCAAACTAAAAAAACAACAGTTACTAATTGTTGGTATTACCGGTTCCGCCGGTAAAACCAGTACCGTGCAAGCCTGCCAAGCAGCGTTAACTGGTCGTTTTGTGGTCAAAACGAATCATAATTACAACAGTCAATATGGCCTACCAGCGAGTATTCTAGATCTACACCTAGATTCCTATTCTTCCCTATCTTGGGCAAAAGTTGCTTTGCTTATGCCACTAAAATTACTCTCCACCTGGTCCCCACCAGAAGTTTTTTTAATCGAAATGGATGTCGACAGCCCCCATGAGCCAGAAAATATCACTTATTTGCTAAAAATAGTCCAACCAGACTTGGCTATTCACCTTAATGTCAGCACGGTTCACACCCAAAATTTTGACTCGCTTACTCATCCTGATCTGGACCCAGTTACTCGCCAAAAAACAGTTCTAAAATTAATGACCCAAGAACAAGCTGTTTTAACCCACAGCCTCCTTCCCCATCAAGTGGCCATTCTTAATTTAGATGACCCATGGGTAGCATCTACCAAAAACGACATCCAAGCCAAAATAATACCAATTACTAAATTTTCCACCAAAAGTTTAAAATTCCAACAGCAAAATTATCTTTTCCCAAAAATCTATGACATCACTTTTGGCACCGCCATTACCCTAGCCAAGCATTTGGGCGTTCCTGAGTCGGTTGCTATTCAAAATATCCAAGCCAACTTTTCTCTCGCCACTTCTCGTTCTGGTTATCTTCTTGGTAAAAATGGCAGTCATCTAATTGACAGCAGCTACAACGCTTCTCCAGGTCCTATGTACGAATTTCTAGACTTACTCAAAGGCCAAAAGACAGAAGGTTCGCAAACCATAGCTATCTTGGGGGATATGCGCGAAATGGGCCTGCAAACTGCCTTAGAGCACCAAAATCTAGCCCCTTATGCCCTAAAATCAGCCGATATAGTCCTCACCGTCGGTCCCCAAATGCAAAAATACTTCCCCGATAATCCCAAAATCCACAAATTCTTGTACTGGTGGGAGGCACTTGACCACCTAAATCGTCATCCCGAGCTAGTCGAGGGATCCACTATTCTCGTCAAAGGCTCCCAAAACACCATTTTTCTTGAAGAAATAGTCAAAGCCCTACTGGCCAACCCCCAAGATGTCCAGTTTATCTGCCGCCAAACCCCAGCTTGGCTGAAAATCAAATCCGCCTTCCGTCAATCCCACCTCTAGTTATTCCTGCCCAAAGGTCTTGTCTTTCTTCATCTCTTTCTCAATCAGTTCTCGCAAAAATACTGCCCTGGGTATCATTCTCTTCTTGGCCACCCAATCCAAATACTCCAAAATTTTGGGTGAAACAAAAAAATTAAACCTTACATCTTGCATTTTCTTGGCTTGTTCAATGGCCTCCGACAACTTTTTCTTCAAATTTTCTGTCGTGTAAGCTACCCATAAAACTTTATCTGAGTCTATTCCTCTTAACACCAAGGGTTCGTGTTTGGGGTCATCTTTATACAAAATAATTACCGGTCTTCCTTTTTGAATTGCCAGAGTTATTTCATGACCCAAGTGAATTGTCGAAGGATAAGATGCTTCAAATACACAAATATCTGCACTATTTAAAGATTTTAGAAAAAAGGCATAAGACTCGAGTTTCTCTTTTTCCGTAGCTTTTCCACCAATATCCATTCTAAATTTGGTCATGTCCACCACATTCAAGCCTTCTGTATCCAAGGCAGTCCCAATTTTATGATAGATATCTTTAAACTCCTCAAAAAACAATCTTGAGCCAGAAAAATAAACTTTCATAAGGATTATTTTAACATAATCGTCAGTAGCTGCCCGTATTCAAACCCCTGCAACTTCAAAACTTTATGTTTAGGCATCTTTTCAATAAACTTTTTAAAACCCCTTACGGACAAAAATTCTTTCCCAAAATAAACAGTTGTATTTTGTCTAGAAAATGCCTGTCTTAGGATAAATTTTAAGAATACCAATGTGCTTCCAAACCCAAACTTATTCCTCACTTCCGCAACCATAATATATCTTCTGACTGCATAATATAGCCTTTGCCAGACTCCCTTGTTCACATACACCACAAAATCAGCCATCTTGGCCAATTTCTCTAAGTGAAATTCTCCTTCTACAATCCATGAATTTTTCTCAATTACTTTTTTCAACCTACCTTGGCAAATTTTGTCATTAAAATAGACTACTTTCCCATTACCAGTTTTCTTAAAATCTATAAAGATATCATCCAAGCTACATTTGGCAATCTTCAGCTGATTGGCAAGATAGTTAGCCAAGGTTGTTTTTCCGGTCACACAAGGCCCCACAATATATATTTTCACCCGCTATTATACCCACTAATTGCACACATTTACAACTATTTTTACTTTTTGTGCTAAGATATCTCAAAGCAAAATATGCCAGAATTCATAGTTTCCTACCCTGTTGACCTAATACTTCGAGACAAGTGTCCTGTCCTAAAACCAGACCAACTAGAGGCCAATCAAAAACTAGTCCTACGCCGACCCCAAGAACCAGCAGAAGCCTTGCTTGTATATACAATTGTTGAAATAGGCCCACACCTACACAGACTAATGCTTGACTCCCAACCCCCGAGAATCGTCGACATCTCTACTGCAGGACTAGTAGAACTATGTCGCCGAACTGACCTTTTGGTCAATCATGCTCTGTATGAAAACCTTGTTCTTGCTCAATCTGTTGCAGATGCCGCTATGCAAAGATTCCTTCGCCCAACCACC
>CAYUVY010000022.1:0-7420 GCA_964448465.1 uncultured Gammaproteobacteria bacterium | reverse complement strand
TCTTGCTCAATCTGTTGCAGATGCCGCTATGCAAAGATTCCTTCGCCCAACCACCAAATGAGCACAGTATTAATAGACAAAGAAGCCACCATCTCTGACATAAATCGACATATAGCTAATCAATTGGTTGGAATACCAGGCCTAATAATCGATTTAGAAAATCATCGGCATCAATATTTTTCACCAAATTATCCTCCCGAATTTGGGGCAATTATAGCTGAAGTTTACAACCGAAAAGGCTTTATTCGCAGCGTGCCTCCTGTACCAGGAGCCATCCTGGCTGTTAGAGAAATGCAATTCCGAGGACACGAGGTTATGGTTTGCACCAGTCCCCTTTTGGGAAATCCTTACTGGGAAGAAGAAACGCTTGCTTGGATTAAAGAACATTTTGGTAATCTTGAGGTCAGAATTGGTCCCGACAAAACCATTGTCCCCGGAGATATCTTAATCGACGACAAGCCCAAAATTACCGGCTCACGAACACCAAAATGGCAACAAATTATATTTGACCAACCGTACAATCGCTCTGTTGATCCCAAAATCCCCCGTCTTCGTCACTGGGTGGACTGGCCCACCGTCCTCGCACCATTTATATAAACTTGTGCTATACTACCTCCACTACCAAAGACAGTAGGGATCACGACGTAAGTCGGATGTAAAAATCCTACCTAGGTCGAAACGAAGTGTAGATTCCGATTCCCATCGGAAGAACACAAGTTTCCAACCCGCGTTTTTGGCGGGTTTTTTTTCGCTTTAGCGAAATCCGCCTCTGGAGGATACCCATCACCTTTGGTGTAGTTCTTTAACATATTCAAACCATTAATCATTCACACTCCCCTTATGCCTAGTCAAAAAAATCTACAGACTGTGGATCTACTTGCCGACAAACTAAAATCGGCTAAATCCGCTGCTCTGCTTCAATATCAAGGGTTGAATGCTGGTGATATTAGCAAACTGCGAAGCGACATCAAAGACCAAGGTGGCATCATGGAAGTTGCTAAAAACAGCTTAATCCAACGAGCCCTGGAAAAGATTGGTATCAAAATGGACTCCGATCTTACCGGTCCTACCGCCATCGCTTTTGCCCAAGAAGACGAGGTTGCCCCTCTTAAGGTTGTTTCCGAATTGGCTAAAACCAAGGAACAAATCGTCTTTAAAATGGGTCTGTTTGAAGGTAAAGCCCTCTCTGTGGCTGATCTAAAAACTGTTCTCAGTCTTCCCAGCAAATCTGCTCTGTTCGCCCAACTTTTAGGAGCAATTACTAACCCTCTTGCTCGCTTAGTCTATGCTGGTAAGTACCAACAAACCCGCCTAGCTCTCACCCTCAAAGCCTTGGCTGATAAAAAAGCCACCGCTTAATTTTTACAATTTAGTTCAAAAACGTCATTCTGACGCAGGTCAGAATCTGAGCTAAACATTGATGCTGAAACTAGTTCAGCATGACGTACCAAATTATTTATTTACATAAAAATACTTTTGCCTACTGATCTACCGATCAACTAGTCAACTGATAACTAATACTATGACCGAATCCAAAGTTCAAAAACTTTTAGACCAAATCGCTGAACTTAGCGTTTTGGAATTATCCGAACTCGTTAAAGCTGTCGAAGAAAAATTCGACGTCAAGGCTGTTGCTGCTGCTGCTCCTGTAGCCGCTGCCGCCGCTGGTGCTGCCCCTGCAGCCGCTGCTGAAGAAAAGACAGAATTTGAAGTTGTTATTACCAACGCTGGTACCAACAAAATCGCTGTCATCAAAGCTGTCCGCGAGTTCAAACCTGAATTAGGTTTGGCTGAAGCCAAAACTTTAGTGGAAACTGCCAATGCTAATCTTGGCACCATGAAGAAAGACGCTGCCAACGATGCTAAAGCTAAATTAGTAGCTGCCGGAGCTACAGTTGAATTAAAATAATTTAACTGGAGCGTAGGTCCCGTATCTTAGGCGAAGCCTAGGCATCGGGACAGGTGCACCAAAAACCTAAAATCCCCTCTCGGTTTACCGGAGGGGATTTTTTGTGGCCAAAATTTATTACAAAATAGTACATCTCTTTGCACACATTATCTCAGCCTGCTTCTTGATATCAATAGCACTAGTACATTTAGAATACGTCAGAATACCCGAAAACACCTTAGATTGCCCCTTGTAACAATCATATTTAGCCGACGAGTATCCCCCATTTTTTATATTACAATTTACCAAATTATAAACATTTCCAAGCAAACAAGTTGACATCACTGGTGTTGGCGTTGGTGTTGACGTCGGCACAATTGTCGGTGTTGGGATGGGAGGATTGTAGTATACCTGGGTTGAATATGTTTTAAAACCAGTTATTCCTACCCCAAAAGCGTTTTTTGCATTTACTTCAACATCCGTACTCCACGTTCCAGTCAGGTCTAATCCCGAAAAATTGTAAAATACCAAATCTGCCTTTAACACACCCATATTTCTATTAGCAATTGGACAAGTAATCTCCACGCTATTAGCGGTACAGGTTCCTGGTTCAGTAAAATTAGTTACTATATTTGACAATAATCCATTGTTATACCTCCCCAATCCTTTTCTACGAATCTGAATTTGGCCAGTAATCAATTCTGATGCCTCAAAAGAATATTTTAAGGTTGTCTTTTCTGCACTATTAATTTTTGTGTCTAAACCGACTAAACCAACCTCCACTTTAAGTGGGGTGTAAACAACTTGTGCAGAATAGTTTGCACTGTTGTAAACCGGGGTACCATCTTGGGTTCTTGCCACAACTTTAACCGAAGTGATCCAGGTTCCTGTTAAGTCCATACCGGGGCCATTATAAAACTTCAACTCCCCATTTACCTTACCAGAATTAATATTTGTAAAAGGACAAATATACATGCGCGATCCCACAAAAGAACAATCTTGGAAAGGAGTAAAATTTGGAACAATATTGTTTAAGGAGCCATTTCCATAACCTCCCAAACCAGTCCACCCAATATATATCTCTCCGCTAATCGGTTCACTTGAATCAAAGGAATATATCAAGCTACGTTTATTAAAACTATTTATTTGTGGGTCCAGTCCCGACAACCCGACCTGAAGATTTAACTCTGGGGAAGCAGCACTCGAGCGATTATCATTAATTTTTTGTACTTGAAAAGAAGCCAAAACTACTGCCAGTAACAAGAATGACATTAACAATAGCTTGTGCATAAAAAAGAATATCACTTATTTGAAAATTTGGCATAACTATTTTTTGGACAGTATCGCCTGACTCGATCCCTTTTTTACTTTTCTTGCTGTTGCCATGTCTCGAGAGTACCGATAGTTTTGTCTCATTTCTGGAGTAATTTCCCTACTCACTAGTGGCAAAAATACCCTAATTGGTTCTTTAGTTGGTGTTGGTGTACTTGTTGACGTTTCTGTCGCTGTTGGAGTTGCTGTTGGTGTACTCGTAGGCATCTCTGTCGATGTTGGTGTTGGACTAGCTGTTGCTGTTTCCGTAGGTGTTGGTGTACGACTCGGAGTAGCAGTGCGACTTGGGGTTGCAGTTGCCGTGGGTTCTGGTGGAGGACAAACTAATACGCCGTATGTTGAATGAAATAATTGAGATGCCCCCCCAATACCTAGCGTGTTATCGCTACTACCACCGTTCACCCCCGTTAAAGTGCTGCTAATTACCATACTCCAGGGAACCGCAGCCAAGGTGTCTGACTTAAAAGCCGTAATATCGTGTCCCGGTCCGTGCACCCGCCATTGAATGCCAGTTCCATCGTTAAATACTGTACCGGTTTCCGTAAAAAATATATGCCCTTGCCCATCACAACCCAAGGAAGTGGGGTTCACCGTGCCCAAAGCCTCTGGTATTTCCCGATCAGGACCTGAAGCCCTAGCCACCAAACTACCGGTACCCACTGCCAACGCCCCAGCCAACGCAAGCCTGGCTAAAATTTTTTTCCAGTTTCTTTCTGCCATGAGGCTATTTTACCACTCTCAAACCAAATCTGTTTTACCCTCCGCTTTTAGTTTCTTGACCACTTCCCCCACCCGATCCGATTGATTAATTGGCACCACCAAAATCGCGTCTTCTGTTTCCACCAAAGCCAAATTTTCCAAGCCCACTATTTCTACTCTTTTTTTGCTGCGAATCAGGTTCCCATTAACATCAATTGTCGACATGTTTGGATGCAGTTTGGCAAATTCATATATCGATTTCCAGGTTCCAAAATCCCAACAATCAAAAGGCAACTCTATTACTAAACCATTGGCCAAAGCAGTCGAAGTTATTTCCTCTGTGCTGCCAGCAGGAACCTGATCATAATTATTCAAAACCAACTCGGCATCACACCATTCTGGGTGCACCGCCTTGCAGGCAGCCAAATAGCTACCAACTCTCCAACAATTATGATTCCAGTGTAAAAAAATCGCATTATCACCCTTATATTTATGTATTTCAATACTCTTGTCCCGCCCCAACCAAGTATTCATCGTATAAACTTTCAACCCATCTACCATTTCTGATTCAAAATTTGCAATCATATAGTCCACCCCTTCCACAAAAAACTGTGGCCTAACTCCACCTGTTACCAACTTTCCTGTTTTTTCTACCAATTTCTCTGATAGTTTTATGGTCTGCAAAAAAGCAGAAAAGGGACGTCTATATAAGTCAGCCTGCACATTAAAAAATATTTCTTCTGGTCCAAATTTTTTTTGCAAAGTGTGGCACATCTTGGCATAGGCAGCTCCAGTATTTCGCACCGATGACTCTAAGATAATCCGCTCCTCTGGAAAATCTGGTGCAAACTTCTTTACCATCGCCAGTTGCTTTATATTGGTCTGTATCCAGACATCTTCTCCAAAATTTTTTACCAACCATTCCAAATTATCTTCAAACAAGGACTTCCCGTTGGGTAACAGTGGTAAAAAATGCTTGGGTCTACTCTCCCTACTCTCTGGCCACAGCTTCGTTCCCACCCCCCCGCACATTAACACCAGTTTCATTTTAGAATTTTATACCCAAAATAAATATAAAGCAAAAAAAGACTCGGGCATTTCTACCCGAGTCTTACCTCCTTACCTTTAGTTTATAAACCAAAAGTAATTTCAGCTGTATCTAGCCTTTTGTTACACATTGCAATACATATTCTATTTGCTTGTGTTTTAAGCTCGTCTCTGGTTGAACAAGCATTTGCTACACCCACACTGCCACTATAAATTATTCTATTACCCAACTTACAGTTATAAGTGGCTTTCTCAAAGCCTCTTTTGCATTGACCCAAAAAGTCAATTTTACCTAGACCACAAGGGGTAGTTACCACTGGGGGCGTAAGTACGATTGTGGGAGTCGGGGTCACACTTGGACCAGGTCCAGTTAGTGCATACACACCAATTTTGTTAATATTCTTTAAGCTGACAGCTGGCACCAAAATGGCCAAACTCAGCAAAGCAAGTAGTTTGATATATTTTTGCATAGTTATTAATTAAATAATTATTAATATAATTAACATTATAGCTCTTTTAGCCAAACATATCAAGTATGTAGTCATAGCCTGTCTATTTTTAGTTCTTCCTTTCCTCACCGGTTTTACTACCGAATACGTAGAACTCCCCAAATACCTATTCTTCTGCTCCCTTTCTATCCTTTCTCTACTCTGGGTAGACTTCTCCAAGTTGAGGTTAACCAAGCTCGATTGGCTGTATTTAGCCTGGCTAAGTATTGGTCTTTTTAGCTCAATTCTTAATCAAAATCTCCACAATGCCCTTTTTGGACAATATTATCGCTATTCTGGTCTGTTTTTCTACCTCTTTGGCTGGTTTCTCAGCTTATATCTGCGCCAACACCTCAACTCTAAATTGGTTACCAAGATTATTGCCATTTCCTGCCTCCTGGCCTCCTTTGGACTACTTTTTGGTTATCTAGGTAACTTGCTAGGGCTGAATATTTACCAGCTCATTTCTGGTCGTTTTGCCTTCACCTTTGGCAACCCCAACTTTGCCGGAGCCTTTATTTCTCTCTCTGCCTTCTTTTTACCCAGCTTTTTACTATTTATTCCCGCTCTAGCTCTGCTGACCACCGACTCCCTTAGTTCTGCTTCCGGTTTTTTCTATTTACTGTCCGCCCACTTTTTCCCCAAAAATATATCCAATAAAATTTTTATTGTCATTCTTCTGGTTGGTTTTCTCTATCCCCTTCTTCTGCCAGTCAATTCTTTTGACCAAAAACAAAAAGTTTGGCTCTACAGTTTTCAAGCCTTTTTGCAAAAACCCTTATTCGGTTGGGGCAAAGAAAATACTGCCACCGCTATTGCTAGCATTCTCCCTGATAATGAATTTCAGCTAAAAACCGTACGTATTGATAAAACCCACAATTTAATTCTCGAGCAATTGGTTGAAACAGGCCTAATTGGCTTAATTCTTTTTCTTCTAATCTGCCTTAATATTTATCACCAACTAGCCAAAAATTATCCTAAATACATCCCGCTCTTTGGAGCTTTTATTTTAATCTCCCAATTTAACGTCATCAATCTCACCACCTGGCTATTTTTCTTCTTGCTTTTTTCTTTGGCCGTCCAAACTAAACCGTCGCTTTCTTCTGCATAAACTCTAAAATATTTTCCACTGTTGTAGCCACAATCCTCTCAATAGCCTCTTTGGTATTAAAAGCATTATGGGGAGTTAGAACCACATCGTCCCGATCTCGCAGCATATGAAAAGACAGTAAATCTTGTAGATCTTCTTTGTGCATGGTTTTGCCCATCACGCTACTAATCGTCTCAATTTTATCTTCCTCCTCAATCACATCCAAGCCCGCGCCAGCCAAAATTCCTTTGTTCAAAGCCCACAAAATCGCCGCACTTTCTACCACTGCTCCCCGGCAAGTATTAATTAAATATGCTCCCTTTTTCATCATTTGGATATTCTGACGATTAATTAAATGGCGAGTTTGGGGAATGCTGGGCACATGCAAAGTCAGAATATCTGATTTCCTTAAACACTCTTCTAGTGTCACTGGCGTATAGCCCAATTTTTTAGCCATCACCAAATCTGGTTTTTTTTCTACACCAAGTATTTTCATGCCAAAAGCACGGCCCAGTTTGACCACCTCTTGTCCAATCTTGCCCACCCCCACTACTCCCAAGGTTTTGCCTCGCAAATCAATCCCTGTTAGCCCTTGAGGAGTAAATTCTCCATGTTCCACCGACTCCTTGGCCTCTACAACTTTTTTACAAATAGCCAGCATCAAGGCAAAAGTATATTCTGCCACCGTGTGTGTTCCATATTCTGGTACATTTTTTACTTCCACACACCTCTTTGTGCAGACTCCACAATCAATATGATCCACCCCTGTCGAACGAGTCGCAATCATTTTCAACTTTGGCAATTTACACAAGACCTTTTCGTCCATTTGCGAATAGATAAAAGTTGAGATTATCTCGTAGTCTTTGGCCACCTCCA
>CAYUVY010000021.1:4166-12987 GCA_964448465.1 uncultured Gammaproteobacteria bacterium | reverse complement strand
TGTATTTATCACAAAATTCGTCCCAGAAAAAGTGATAAAGATTGCTACTGGCTTGGCCAAAATTATATTTGTCTAGGTTGGTAGAAGTGGATGTAATTAGTTCGGCTAGTTGTTGTAAAATGGCCTTATCTTCCAAAGTTTGTAAACTAGGATCAAGGGCGGTGGGATAGTTAGGAAGTTTTTCCATAGTCATTTGAATAAAACGAGCAGCGTTCCAGAGTTTGTTGACAAAGTTGCGTTGAGAGCGGATTTTGTCTTCAGAAAGGGCAATGTCGGAGGCTGGAGCAGTATCGAAAACCAAGGCTAGGCGCAGGGCGTCGGCACCATATTTGTCGGCAATGGCAATTGGCTCAATAGCGTTGCCCTTACTTTTACTCATCTTGGCACCATTTTTATCAACGACACGACTGTGTAAATGTACGGTTTTGAAGGGAATTTCCCCGGTGGCATAAAGTCCTAACATAATCATGCGTGCTACCCAGAAAAATAAAATATCCCACATGGTGTCCATGACACTAGTGGGGTAAAAAGTTTTAAAGTCTGGAGAATGATTGCCATTTGGATCCCAACCCAAAGTGGAATAAGCCCACTGACCAGAAGAAAACCAGGTGTCGAAAGTATCGGTTTCTTGAAGTACATTGGAGCTAGTTTTTTGAGCATCTATCTCGGAAAAATAATATTTGGAGTTTATCGGAGCAATTAAGCTTTGGAGACCAGATTGGATTTCGGAAAAATCATGTGTCAGTTTTATATCAGAATATTTCCCCGTGATATTGCTTTTTAACTTGTTGCTATAAAAAGTTATTTGAATCTCAGGAGTTTCGTCTAGATTGTACCAAACAGGAATACGATGGCCCCAAACTATTTGCCTAGAAATAGGCCAATCTTTGATCTTATCCATCCAGTCATAATAGGTTTGAACAAAGCGCTCGGGAAAAATGTTAATTTTTTTATTGGTAACAGCTTCTTGGGCTTTTTGGGCTAGTGGGGCTATTTTGACAAACCATTGGGGAGAAGTAATTGGTTCGATAATATTGCCACATTTGTAGCAATGAGCAACTTCGTGAGAGTAAGCTTTTTCTTCCACTAAAAGATTTTGAGTTTTTAAATCTTCCAAGACTGCGGCACGCAGCTGCTTGGGGAAAAGGCCAAAATATTTATCGGGAACTTGGCGATTGGCACGACCATCGTAATCAAAAATGCGTCTAAACTCAAGATTGTGGCGCTTGGCAATATCGTAGTCTACGGGAGAATGGCTAGGAGTGACCTTAACTGCACCGGTACCAAATTCGGGGTCAATTTCATCATCGGCGATAATGGGTATTAGACGGTTGGCTAGGGGTAAAGTAATGGTGGTACCAATTAGTTTGGTGTAGCGAGGATCCTTGGGGTTGACGGCAACGGCGGTGTCCCCTAACATGGTTTCGGGTCGTGTGGTGGCAACTTGCAGAGGACCATAGTTGATGGTCCAGAGTTTGCCCTCCACGGTTTTATAATCGATTTCTAGATTGGAAAAACCGGTACCACAGTGGGTGCAGTAATTGATAATTTTTTCGTCGCGATACAGAAGATTATCTTGATTTAAGCGATTAAAAATATAATATATACGCTGGATATGATCGGCATCTAGGGTAAATTTTAGCCTAGACCAATCTAGAGCAAAGCCTAAACGTTTGAGCTGTTTGATGGCGATTTGGCCATTTTCTTCTACATACTGAAAAATCATTTTATATAAAGTGTCGCGATCAAAATCAAAACGGGACTGACCTTTTTCTTTGAGCTTTTTTTCAAAAACATATTGGGTTTCGATACCGGCATGATCGGTGCCTGGAAGCCAGAGGGTTTTGTGACCCAAAAGACGACAGTAACGAATTAAAATATCTTCCACTACATACAGGGCATGACCACAATGGAGTGGGTCGTTGGCGTTGGGTGGTGGCAAAATTATGGAAAATGGCTCCTTTTGGGGATCTACATTGGTTTGAGTGTCGGGATTAAAAGCGCCTGAATTCTCCCAAAGCTGATATATTTCCTGCTCAAAGTCTAAATGATTGTACTTGGAATCCATGGATGATTTTAACACAGGTTATAATAGCTTTTATGGAGGATAAGGTAGAAAAAATAGTAGAGGTGTTAAAACAGGGTGGCGTGGTGATAATGCCAAGTGACACTTGTTATATGCTGGCGGTAGATGCGACTAACCAAGGGGCTATAGATAAGCTTGTGGCCCTAAAAACTGGACTGGTGGGCAAACCAATCTCAGTGGTGGTAGCAGACATGGAGATGGCCAAAAAATATGTGGAAATTAATAGTACCCAAGAAAAAACAATCCATAATTTATTGCCCGGGCCGTATACCTTGATTTTGAAGGATAAAAATAAATTGGCCAAAGGCGTGGCATCGTCTACTAAAACTTTAGGAATTAGAATTACGAAAAATAAAAGATTACAAGAAGTGGTGAAAGAATTGGGTCGACCAATAACCGCCACTTCGGCAATGCTTTATGGAACCACTCTTCCCTACTCTTTGGGTTTTTTAAAAAAACTATCCAAAGACAAGAGGGCGTTGATTGATTTAGTAATAGACGAAGGAAAACTGGCAGATAATTTACCATCGACGATAATGGATATTTCGGGAGGAGAAATAGTAATGCTAGAAAGAGACAAGTTGACTAGTGGGTCGGTGAATCAGGCGACTAGTAAATCAGAAGAGGAAACTCAAAAAATTGCTAAAAATATTTTTGAGGAACAAAAACTGGATGGGAAACCGCTGGTGTTTTTGTTGCTAGGAGATTTGGGAGCTGGCAAAACAATTTTTGCAAAATCTATTGGTAAAATTTGTGGAGTAAAAGAAATAATGAACTCGCCTACTTTTACGACAATTAACGAATATAAAATTAATTTTAGGAATTATAAAAAAATTATGCACATGGATTTGTATCGTATAAATACAGTAGCTGAAATGCAAAACTTGGATTTGTTAAATCAGATTGAAGATGGTGTAATAGTTTGTCTGGAGTGGGGAGAAATGTTGGGCATAGAGTTATTAAGAAAAATAGAAAATAGAGCCGAGATGGTAAAAATTGAAATGGAATACAAAGACCTTAATTCTAGAAAAATTAGTTGGAGCTAGAACGTTTAGGTTTAAGAAAATAGGTTAGCCAAACCAAACTAGAAATTAGAACGAGAAGGCCAAGATAGATATCGGTAGACTGGAACTGAAGGAGAGGTTTTGGAAGTACATATTTGTTGGGATCTTGGAGATAATTTATTAAATTTTCTTGAGTCTCGTTGACTAGGCCAGTATAGTCTTTGGTTTGAAAATAGGTATTGGAGTCCTTAGGAAGTAAAAACTTTAAAGTTTCAGGGTTGACTTCAAGAGATTTTTGAGATGTATTTATAGAAACAATAACTTGGTTAGCAGAGGGCGAGGAAGGAGAACTGCTATTGATATCAACTTGGATTATTTTGTGAGTAGCGTTTTGATAGTCAAGTAGGCGTTGTTGAAGGCTTTGGTAATCTTCAGGGAGGAGTAGTTTCTGAGAGTCATTTAAAAAAGTCATAGTATACTTTACCAGCTTCCAGAGGCACCGCCGCCACCAGAACTGCCACCTCCAAAGCCCCCAAAAGAAGAACCAGAACTGGAACTGCCACTAGAACCAGAGACCCAAAAACCGCCTCGAGTTGCTAGCCAGTTGGTTTTTAGACCTTTACTTTGCCAATACTTATAGTTTCTAGAAAGAATAAAGTCTAACAGTAGCCCTAGTCCACCGATCAGACCACCGACTAGTAAAGTGCGATGAAAAAATAATCCAAAGAGTGACCCTGTCAGAAAGCCCAAGATGCCACCTGTGTGCCAGGACCTGGTGCGCCCCAGAAAGGAAAATATATAGGAGGCAAAGATTAGAAGAAAATATAATAAAAATGGTATAGCTTCAAAAGGAAAGCTGGTTGGTTTGCTAACTGGTTGATCTGCCTGGTTGGGATCCTGTAAGTAACTTAAGATTTGGTCCACGCCAGCCTGGACACCTTGATCGTAATTATTTTGTTTAAAGTATGGAGTAATTTGATTGCGAATAATGCTACCGGCCCGACCATCGTTAATTATGCCTTCCAGACCATACCCTACTTCAATACGTACTTGACGTTCTTTTGGAGCGACCAATAGTAAGAGGCCATTGTCCTTATTTTTTTGACCAATACCCCAGGCTCTGAACAACTCATTGGCATAATTTTCGATGGGTTGACCCTCAAGACTACTCACCGTAACTATGGCAATTTCTTGACCGGTTTGAGTTTGGTGATTTTGCAGTTGCGTCTCGAGTTTGGTAACGGTAGCTGGAGCTAGAACCTTAGCAAAGTCGTTGACCAGACCAACAGGACTGGGAAAAGAGATAGCCCAAACAAATGAAACAAAAAAAAGGCTTCTAACTAAGTCAAACATTTAGTTACCAAGATTAACCTTGGGAGCAGTTTGAGCCGAAGACTCGGCATTAAATAGCTGCTTGGGAGCAAAGCCAAAGAGCTTGGCGAAGAGATTGCCTGGAAAGCGCATAACACTAGTGTTGAAAGTGGTGACAACCTCGTTATAGTTTTTGCGCTCCACACTAATTCTGTTTTCGGTACCAGCTAGTTCATCCATAAACTTTTGGACTGTTTCGTTGGATTTAAGTTGTGGGTAATTTTCCATAATAACTAAAAGTCTACTGATGGCACTGTCGTAGTTTTGAGAGGCGGCAATTTTTTCTTCAGATCCTTGAGTTTGAGCACCGGCGTAGCGAGAACGAGCATCGGCTAGATCTTTGAAAATTTGTTGCTCTTGTTTTAGAACAGCTTTGACAGAGTTTTCTAGGTTGGGAATTAAATCAAAGCGGCGTTGGTATTGAGTTTGAACTTGAGCAAATTGTTGATCTACTTGTAGCGATTGACTTACTAGGCCATTGTAGTTACTAATCAACCAAAGAACAAGTAATACTAAAACTGCTAGGATACCCAAATTTTTGCTCATACTTTAATTTATTTTGAAACTATTAAAAAAGCTTTCACATTCTAATTTTAGCTCTTTATTTTGATTGTGTACACACTGCAAGGTGTATTTATATTGGTCGGACGGTAAATCTTTGAGGGTCTGGTTACTGGCCTCGTAGAGAAAGCTGCCTGAAGTTAAATCGCGACCCGGATGGGTCCAGGACCAAGAGCTGCCTGCATGAACTACCATATTGTTAGCATCAGGACGATAGAAGACAAAACGTGAACCACTGGTGGACTTTTCCTGAAAATATTTACGATAGGATGGGTAAATTACGGTAAAGTTGTAGTCTTGGTTTGTGAAAGTGGTAAAAGGAGGGGTTGGAATTGGGGTGGGAATTTCAGTGGGCGCCAAGGTCACAGTGATAATTGGTTGTTGATAGGGAGTATCAGTGGGTACTTTATAGGTAACAGAAGTTGGTGTGACAACTATTTGAGTGGGGGCGGGGGTAAATTTTTGTTGGAGAAAAAGATAGATTAGTCCAGAGGTGGTTAAGAAAAATAATGTGAGAACGAAATATAATTTTAAGGGTTGGTGCATATTGTAGTTTAGCGGTAAAATACAAGTTGTGAAAGTACTGGGAATAGACACAAGCTGCGATGACACCTGTGTGGCGGTAGTGGAAGAGCGAAAAATTCTTTCTAATGAAATATCCTCACAAATTAGTTTGCACAGTAAGTTTGGCGGCGTGGTGCCAGATCTGGCCAGAAAGGCGCACAAGGAAAACATAGACTTTGTCTTAAAAAAAGCCCTAGAAAAGGCTAGGGTTAAAATGGAAGAAGTTGACTTAATTGCGGTGACCCAAGGACCGGGACTATCGATTGCCTTGGGGGTGGGAATTGATAAAGCCAAAGAGTTGGCGATAAAATTTGAAAAAAAAGTAGTGGGAGTAAATCATATAGAAGCTCATTTATTGTCGCCTTGGTTGCAGAACAGTAGGGGTAAACCGGAGAGAACAATCCCCTTGCCTGCTCTTGCTTTGACGGTTTCGGGGGGACACAGTAGCTTGGTGGTAATTGAAGAAATTGGAAAATATAAAGTAATTGGAGAAAGTGTGGATGACGCGGCGGGCGAGGCTTTGGATAAAGCCGCCAAAATGTTGGGGTTGGGGTATCCTGGTGGACCAATTCTAGAACAATTAGCCAAAACTGGAAAAAAAGATTTTTTGACTTTGCCTATACCGATGGCTAAAGATAAATCGTATAACTTTTCTTTTTCGGGATTGAAAACCAGTTTTTATTATCAAATTAAAGATTGGAGTGAAGAGGAAAAAGGTAGGCAACTGGCTAATTTGGCCTCTAGCTTTCAGGCCAAAGTGATGGAAACATTACTTTATAAATTAGAAAGGGCTGTGGTGGAATTTAGGCCTAAGTCTTTAATTGGCACAGGCGGAGTAATGGCTAACGAATATTTACGAAAACAACTCCGAAGAAGGGGTAAGGATTTGGGACTGAAAGTATATTTACCATACACTAAAAAGCTAAATACGGATAATGCGGCGATGATAGCCTTTGCAGGACTGCAAATGTATAAACGGGGAATTACGGGAGAAGACTGGCAAAAAATAGAGCGCGAACCGAGAATGAAATTGATTTAAACCCCGGTGCCACGGCGATAAACAGCGGCCCAAGGCACGAAGTTACTGTTAAATGTTTTTTGGTATAGTACTTGACCATCTTTAGTAACTCTCCAATCGAAACTGGTTTTTAAACCCCCAACAGGTGTTTCGGTGCGAATAAGAGTGCCTTTGGGTAGACCCGGGTCGTCGATATATTTGGCAGGAGGAGGAGGAGAAGAACCCCATTGACGATAATTTTTTATTTCGCTCTGACGTCCATCTTGAGTACCCCATATTTCATAGGTGAGTGTTTTATTTTTTCCGTCAAAATAGTTTTGAACAAGGATATAGGCCGGGGTGTCGTTGATAAACTGTAAGTCGGGGTTGGGTGTATAAACAGTTGCATCGTAGCCCGGGGGCATATCCTCTTCATAATAACTAACACGATAGGAATGGTTTTTTCTAGCAATGATATTTACACCAGCATTGAGCATGGCCCGGAAAAGAGTAGTAGATACTTGGCAGACTCCTCCGCCATATTCAAGTTGAGTGCCCTCGGCCTTAATAACATAAGCTTCTTTAAAACCATTGGCAGCATCAACGGTGCCAAGATTTTTGGTAAAGGAAAAAGTCTCGCCTGGTGCAACTAAAATTCTATTAACAACAGCTGCTCCCCTGGCTACGTTGATGTTTCTAGTTGCACTGGAATGCTTAAAACTAGAGACTCCCCTACCAAGAAGTTCTTTGATACCCAGATTATTGACGTCACCTGTTTTAATACTTGGTTCAAGAATGACATATGGTAAAAGAATTTGGAATTGGGGACTGGGGTTGGTGAAAATTGCACTAACTTGAGAGAGAAAACTAGAAGTAGCGTCCTCCGGGTCTAGGCGAACTCCTGGTCGAGCTGGTTGAAAATCTTCGACTTTATTATTTTGAATTTGAAAAGTAGCATTTTGGGCGTCTTTATTAATAGAATTGGCAGTAGCTTGCATAAACTGAGCAACGGGTTCGGATTTAAAGTTCTGAGAAAAATCTAGCCAGTCGATAAGAGTTTGGTCGTCTAAATTAACTTTTTGGTCGGCAATAGAAAGTACGATACTTTTACCAACTAAGGTTTTAGCCAAATCTTCAGTCTTTTTTATACTAGAGGCATCGGGAAGGTTGCCGGTAATTTTAAAAGGGAAAGTCTGATTATCGGGAAAATTGTAATTTGACAGACTGGAGAGTAACTGTTGATTAAGAGCAAGCAGATCTAGATCTTGTCCAAGTTGCCCAGGAGTAATTATTACTTGTTTATTTTTTAATTGCATTTGGGTGGGGACAAAGGGTTTTTGGAGTTGGATGGTAAGGGTTTCGAGGTTTTTGGCTAAAAGATCAGGGCTGAGGGAGGCAGACAGTTGGTAATTTTTAGCTTTGGAAAATCTAGGAAAAATCAAAAGCAGCAAATTATGCCCACGACTGGAGCGATAATCTTGTTGAATCTTGTCGATGGTTTGAACAAAATCAATTTTGGCATCTACGGATTTGGAGACAAGATTGTAAGTAACTTGTGGACCAATAAGAGTAAAGGAGATGGGTAAGGGGAAATCTTGGGCCATTTTATCCAGGGCTTTTTGTCTGGTTAAAAGAGAATAGTCGTAACCCAAAATGGTGGTTCTGGGAGGCAGACTGTCGGCAACAGGAAGCAAGGATTGGACTAGGGCCAGTAAACAAAGGGCAAAACCGAAAGTGAAAATGGCCACTGTTGGGTGGATTTTGGAAACATATTGTCTCATGGCCAGTTGGAACGACGATCCATGGCTAAATTGGCTAGTTCGTCGGCGCGGGTATTGTCCTCCCGCAGGACATTGGTAAAAATAACTGGGCAAAATAAATTTCTAACTAGCGACTGGATTTGTGTATGAAGAATCTTTAGATGAGGAGACTTAACTTTATACTGACCGTTGACCTGGCGGATGAGAAGTTGAGAGTCGGAAACAAAGGTAATAGATTCCGGTTTTAGTCTGTTTTGATTGTTTTGGCACCAAGTGAGGGCGGAAATTAGACCGGCATATTCCGCTTCATTGTTAGTTTTTGTGCCGATATATCCAGCAAATTCATAGATTGTTTGTTTCTGCTCATCGGTAACTACTAGACCAAAGCCTGCCAAACCAGGATTACCACGAGAACCGCCATCAGTATGGATAAATAGTTTCATACCTAGAAGAATACACAATTTTTGGCTATGATTAC
>CAYUVY010000021.1:0-4066 GCA_964448465.1 uncultured Gammaproteobacteria bacterium | reverse complement strand
GTATGGATAAATAGTTTCATACCTAGAAGAATACACAATTTTTGGCTATGATTACAGTGTGAGTACTATAGATGAGATAAAATCACCATTACCGTCAAGGGAAGTCCCTCAACAATCTCGGGATGAATCTAGTGAAAGCATAGTACCTCCGGTGGTAGAAGAAAATATACCTAAGAGAGAAAATATTGTGCCAATTGTAGAAGTTCCAAAAGTAAAAAAGTCTTTACCAGGCTATATTTGGGCTTTAGCTATTGGTGCAGTGGTGGTTCTTATTGGTTTGGTAGTCTGGAAACTAGTGTTGCCTGGACTGGCTGGAAAACCACTACCTGGGAAGCAAACTACGATTACCTATTGGGGAATGTGGGAAAGTGGACCAATTATGGATGGGGTAATTCGCGACTTTGAAGCAAAAAATCCAAATATAAAAATAAACTACAAAATGCAGAGTAAACAAGATTATCGACAAAGATTGCAAAATAGAATCGAAAAGGTGCCAGAGGCTGGAGTAGAAGTGCCAGATATTTTTAGAATTCATGTATCTTGGTTACCAATGTTTGGGGCAAATTTAGCAGCGGTACCGGCAAGTAGCGCCAAAAGTATGGGTTTGGCCACGGATTTTTATAAAGCTTTTGACCAACTAAAAGATAAAAGTGGCAACTACCAAGCAGTGCCATTGATGTACGACCAACTAGCTTTGTTTTACAACAAACAAATCTTAGAAGCTGCTCAGACCTCGATTCCAAAGACTTGGTGGGGATTTAGAAAACTGGCCAAACAACTGACCGTGGTTAATCCAACGACAAACACAATTCAAGTGGCTGGGGCGGCTATGGGCACCGCAGGAAATGTGGACCATTGGAGTGATATTTTGGGACTATTGATGCAACAAAACGGAGTGGACCCATTTAGTACGGACCCCGCAGAAATTACTAAACTGCAAGATGTTCTGACTTTTTATAGTCTGTTTGAAACCAACGACAAGGTTTGGGATGAAAACCAAGAAAACTCAACTTTGGCCTTTGCTAAGGGAAAATTGGCTTTATACTTTGCTCCATCCTGGAGAATATTAGACATTGAAACGTTAAATCCGGACTTAAAATTCGAGGTTACTAATGTGCCACAGTTGCCAACAATCGCCGGAATTGAAGACAAAATTGAGCGAGGCGAATCTGCGGATTTAACCAATAGGCAGTGGTCCACCTATTGGATAGAAGGAGTAAATGCTAAGAGTAAAAACCAGGCTGCGGCCTGGAAATTTATGGAATATCTGGCTAGCAAAGAGGGCCTTCTTAAGTTGCATGCTAGTGCTAAACAAGTGAGATCGTTTGGGGAATTGTATCCGCGTAAAGATATGGCCCAACTATTGGCTAGTAATACAAAACTAACCCCATTTTTGGCAGGGGCTGATAATGGTAAGAATTGGTATACAAGTTCACTTACTTGGGACTCCACGGGTTTAGTAGACGAAATGAACAAATATTTTGAAGACGCGGTCAATGGACTGAGTCAAGGTTTGAGAGTGGAAGAAGTGAGTACTAAACTAACTAACGGTTTGTTGCGACTAAAAAATCAGTACCGTTTGACAGATACACCTTAATGATTATTGTAAATTTTAAACTGTACCCCGGTGGAATATTAGATAAGGCCCAAGATTTGGCTTTAATTTGTGAAAAAGTGGCAAAGGCGACAGGTATAAATATTGGAGTGGCAGTAAATATTTTAGAAGCGGGGAAAATAGCCCAGCTGGTAAAAATTCCTGTTTGGCTGCAAAAAGTTGACGCATTCAAGGAGGGCAGACATACTGGGGCAGTCTCCCCTGTCTTGGCGCAAAAGCTGGGAGTTGCAGGAAGTTTGATTAACCATAGTGAATGTCCAGAAATGCTAGGAACAATGGCTAGTATTTTAGGTATAGTGCCAAGTGGTTTTAAAACCATAGTTTGCTGTAAATCATTGGGGCAAGCGGAGCGAATCTTAAAAAGACTGAAACCAACTTATTTGGCCTACGAGCCACCCGAGCTAATTGCCAGTAAGGAGAAAAGTATTGCTACAGAAAAGCTAAGTGTATTGGAGAAAATTGTAAAAATGGCAAAAGAGAAAGGAGTGGAAGTGATAGCTGGTGCAGGAATCAAAAGCCAAGCAGATATTAAGGCAGTTTTGAGCGTGGGAGCCAGGGGCGTGATTTTGGCCTCAGAGATAGTAGTTTCCAGCTCACCGGAAGATAGACTTATGGATTTATGTAAGGGTTTTGGGGTATAATTAGGGACTATGGCGTCAATTGATAATTTATTGGTATCTTTATTTGTAGATGAGGTGGTTGGAGGATTTTTAGTAACCGTACCTCCGGGCCACGTGGGTTGTATTTATAGCGTATTTGGTGGGGTAATGAAGAATGTTTGGTACCCCGGGATGCACTTTAAACTACCAATTATTCATAGAGTAAAACTATTTAACGCGCAGCTAATTGAATACACAATTACTAAAGATGTAAAATTGTCGGATAATAAGGAAATAATGGGAGATGAGGTGATTAACGCGGTAACGGCGGATAATAAGTTTGTAGCTGTAGAAGCGACAGTTTTAATTAAACTAAATACAGAAAAATTGCCAGAGATTTGGCAAAATATTGGAGAAAATTTTGTCTCCAAAGTGGTACGCCCCGTAACCCGTTCTCGAATCCGCAAGGTGCTGACTAATCATACTTTGAGCAATGCCTTGTCCACTTCGCGAACCCAAATTGAGGAAGAAATGAAGGTAGAGATTAAAGAAAGCTTGGAACAGCACGGCTTAATTGTAGATAATTTGTATTTAAGTTCTTTAACTCCATTGTCGGCTACCCCGGAAAATGGGATGGAAGGTATGGCCTTGCCAACGATGACAATTGAAGAGCCAGAAGTGCAAAAAACGGCCGAAGAAATTAAAAAGGAACGAGACAAGGGCACAACCGTACGCGGAGTATTGCTTTAACCAGCTAAGGTTAGCCCCCAAAGTGGTTTTAAAAGATAAGGAGTAAATAAGTCCCCAGCTTGTCTCAGAGTCGTGGTGGTGGTAGTAACGTCATCAAAGATTAGATAATTACCAAATTGAGGTTGAACTAGACGAAAAGGATGGTGTAAATGAGTCTGACGTTGCTGTCTACTTTTGAGCTTGGCTTGGGGAGACTGGAATTGGGTGCGCACCAGGATCCTAGGGAGGTAGTTTAAACGGAGCAAGGGTGCAAGTTCTTGAGCCAGAAGGCTAGTTTGGTTGAAACCACGAAAGTTCTGTTTGAGAGGGTGTAGGGGTATGGCAACGAGCTGAAAATGATTGGTTTGCCAATAAGTTAAGACATTTTTGTATTTCAGTTTGATAACTTGGGCCATAGCCTGGGCCAGATAGCTGGAAAGACTGGTGGCAAAGCGGTATTTGTACTGGGAAAGCAGACTGGACAAGGGTGGAGTATATTTAAAAACCGGTAAAATAGCCTCAAAAGGAGGCGGAACTTGGGTTTTTAAGTCGGAGAGGGTTAAACTGGATGGATCTGGCAGATTCTGCGGGAAAAATGCGGATAATAGTAAAGACATGCAGTTTAGTTTATGTTATAATATTGCAATGGGGATGTCTAGAATTGACACGTTTGTTCTTTGATAAACTGCAAGCCGACATTGGGTAGCTGTCGAAAACAGGACCTAAAACATAATGCCAAAGCTATAAAAGCTTATGGTTTTGATTTGGTCAATAGCTTTGCCTTCAACGGTCAAGCTATGGCTGAACCAGCCCTCGTGGCTGGCGCAGTAGCCTAAAAACTATTGTGTCGAACATCGTTTCTGTTTCTAGCCTGAGGGAGTGGGAATGGTGTAAACAAATCAGGATGCTGTTTTTGTTGTCCCAATTTAACAAAAATTTAAGATTGGGGTAATGCCCATAAATAATTGGTAGGTGGATGAGTTTGAAATATTTTGCATCCATCTGTAGAACCTAAATACTTCTAAGCTTGTAGTACGTTTATCACTAATAAATGTGGACCTCCGCTCATCACGGAGCATCTCCACCTACGCCAAGGCTTCGGTGGACTATGTCCGCCTTCGTC
>CAYUVY010000020.1:6588-13312 GCA_964448465.1 uncultured Gammaproteobacteria bacterium | reverse complement strand
GGAAGCCGACTACCATGTTGGAAACGGCAGAGAGCAGAACTGCAAGATAATTAACGGGGACTAGGAAAAAATTACCAAAATCAATCATAATTTAATAATAGACTTTTTTAAGAAATATACAAGAATTACTAGCTGAGTACAGGTTGGATTGGATTGGTTTTGTAGATAATTGGCAAGACCGAAGAAAGCCTGGTGTTTAGCTTTTGATTGGCTTTGGCCCTGACTATCAATTCACAAACTATTAGTTGAATTAATCTCTTGGCTTGAATTTCGTTTTTCTTTAGATTCATATTCCAGTCTAGACCAGGTCCAGTGTTTCCTTCGATTAAATAAGTATGACCATGATTAGTAATAACGAAATCTAAGGTATACAAAGAACATTTGTTGTTTAATTGTTTGGCAATCTGATTGGACTTGGTAACTAACTCCTTGGGGATTTTGTGGATATCTAGATAAGTTAGCAGACCACCCTTGTGCTCGTTGCAACGAAAGTCCCCTGCTTTGGCGGTGCGGACATAACACTGTATAATTTTGCCCTTAAGATAGATAAAACGGATGTCGGTGGACGAGGGTAAACTGGTAAAACTATAACCATGGTCAAAGCGGATAAGGGGTTGAAGAATAAAAGAAACATGGGGGAAATTGGTTAAGATTTTAGCCATCCTGTTTAGTTGAGTGGTTTTATATTTATAGACGTGACGACCACCGGCTCCAAAGCGATCCTTTAGTATTAGATACTTGGAACTAAGATCGGTGGACTTTTTTGGATTAACTAACAATCTGGATAAATTTTTTATTGCACTTTTTAGACCTAGTTTAGAATTTTGTAAAACAGAAACCGTGGGAATAGAATATTGAGATAAAACCTGATAAGAAAGCTGTTTGTCGAAAAATAAATTAAATAAATAAGGGTCGTTGAAGGGTTTGACTTCTGGATTGGAAAATAAAAGTTGTCTGGCAAATTTTACAGCTGGACTGGTGGGAGAAAATTTGTCAAAAATTAATTTAGAAAAACAGGGTGAATTATTTTTGACCCATTTATTATCAGTAAAGGTCCAGAAACTTTTGCATAGACCTGGGCCAAGAATATCGGCTGAGGTGGTAAAAGCTACTCGTAGACTAGCTTTAGCACAAGTTTCTAAAAAATATCCATAGACAACATTGTAGGATTCGTAGGGTGAACCAGCCAAAAAAGGCGTGAGGTTTTCGGGGCTTCGTGCAGAGGCCGTGGTTGCTATGGCCTGGGTATAGACAATAAGTACGTCAAAATTAGTAGTAGCTGGCATGTGGTTGAAACACAAATCAATTCGGTTCTAAGCTTAACAGCGTTTGTGAGATCAGTATCCTGTATTATAGCTTATTTGAAGCAAAAAGACAAATCAGTTAGCTTTAATTTCGTAAAGATACAGCGGTCCATAGATGGGTCCACGAGGGTCGATACTGTCGGCTTTCCACTTGGGAAAATTAAAGGCTGCACTAACTATTCTGGTGCCAGGCTTTAATTCTTTTCTTAATTTTTCAAATAATAAATCATTGGTTTCTTGCAATAAATAGATTGTAACCACAGTGGCATTAGACAGGTCCGTTTTGAATATGTCTTGATGTAAGATTTTGGCGTTTTTATTGAGACCAAAAAGAAGTATACAAAAACGGGAATAGAGTACTCGAAATAGATCAATTTCAATTCCTATGGCTTTGGCACCTTGGGTGGCGGCAGCGATGACCAAGCGTCCATCGCCGGAACCAAGGTCATAAAGAATGTCCCCTGGTTTTACATTAGCTAGTTCCATGATGCGGTTGACCACCTCTGGTTCGAGAGGTACAAAAGGTGCACCAAAAATAGTGGTGTGGTTTCGTCTCTGGGCAAGTTTGATAATTAATAAGACAAATAACAAAATAGGGATTAAAAAATAATCAAACATCTAACTTAACTATATATTAAGGTAGAAGAACTAGTCGACAATTTTTTCCCAAGGATAGTTGGGATTACCAAAGTGGCCGTACTTTGCGGTTTGTTGATAAATCGGTTGGCGAAGATTAAGACCCTGGTTAATCCCTTCCACTGACAGATCTAGAAGTTTCCATGCGAAATCATGAATAGTCTTTAAATCTGTAGTGGCCGTACCAAAAGTTTCGATGGCTTTGGCTATTGGCTCCCTGACTCCAATGGCATAGGCCAATTGAACTTCGCAGCGTTTGGCTAGGCCAGAGGCCACTATGTTTTTGGCTAAAAAACGAGCTGCGTAGGCGGCACTACGGTCAACTTTCGTCGTGTCTTTACCAGAAAAACAACCTCCACCGATACGGGCCATACCGCCATAGGTGTCAACTATAATTTTTCGACCCGTAACCCCTGTATCAGAGGCAGGACCGCCAATTTCCCACTTACCCGTGCCATTGAAAATAATCTTGTTTTGGGGGATTAGTTTCATTTTATATTTTTCTAAAACCGGAGTAATGACCAATTGATAAAGAATATCCTTAGCTTCTTGGCTGGAGATTAGTTGATAGTTTAACGGTTTGACTAAGACTATTTTTTCTACTGCCACAGGTTGACTATCTTGATAGCGAATACTAACTTCGGATTTACCATCTGGTCGCAGCCAAGAATATTTAGCATGTAATTCGTCCATTTTTTGACAAAACTCATGAGACAAAGTAATTGGAAAAGGCATAAAATTACTGGTTTCGTTGCAAGCATAGCCAAACATCATACCTTGATCCCCTGCTCCTCCATCGTCCACTCCTTGGGCGATATCTGGAGACTGTTGATGAATATATATTTCAATATCGGACTTATTTCCAAAATTAAATTCTGGATGGATATAACCTAGCTCCTGAACTTTTTGGCGAGCAAGATCGGCATAATTAATAGTTCCAGGACAAGTAACTTCACCAGCTAGAATAATTTTGTTGGTGGTGACTAGAGTTTCACAGGCGACTCGAGACTTGGGATAAAGGCCAATGGCCGCATCGACCACAGCATCGGAAATTTGGTCGCAAATTTTATCGGGATGACCAGCACAAACGGACTCAGATGTAAAAAGGGGGTAGTTCATTTTTTCCTCCATTAATAATTAAAGAGGCATGTCTGAGTTCTGAGTTGATCAGAATTCTTGGCACCGTGATTCCACTGTTGCGGGACTCGGTTGCCGACCCCTACCCCCGAAACAAATCGAAGAAGGAGATTCTCTGGACAATGCTTTAATAGCTTAATTAACCCAACTCTGGTTGTCAAGCCAACTAAACAATAAGTGTATAATAATATGTGATTTCAATCGAATTATTAAGACAATATCGAATGGGTGGTTTTGCAGTTTTTGATTTATCTTTAGCTTTTTTAGGTATGGGATTATTGTCTCCTTTGTTGTCTAGATTACTTAAATTTATAAAAATAGAAATTCCAAAGAAGAACTGGCTTTTTTTAACCTTACCAATTGGCCTTTTGATCCATTTGCTAATTGGTCAAAAGACCTTGATGACGACAAACTTCTTAGATGTGTCTAGTAATTATGCTTTAAAAATTCTCATTATCTCTTGTTTAATTTTGGGATACAGAGGAATAAAAATTTCAAGCAAAAAAACGTGACCCAAAGAATTGAAATAGATAGTATAACGAGGGATGTTTTGTATTGTTGGGGGACAGTACGCCATAACACAAGCGATCCAGATGTCCAGGATCTGGCGATGAGTATGCTGTATTCAGTACTACCTGGTCGGTTCGCAAGACAAGTTGAGTGCCAAGATACTGAAAGGTGGAATCATGGAATTGAAGAGCTACTGGCTAGGGCAAGGACAACAGAACTTAGGGCAACTAGCTTATCGGAGGCAATATGGAGGGCAAAATTTGAACAAACGGTTACAAAAAGCTTGTTGGAAGAATAAATTAAGAACTAAATCTGCCGGATTTTCTTGCCATGATGGTAGCTTGTTCGATGGTAACTCCTTCCTCTTGAAAAACCATGAAATTAGTACGATGGTCGCGCGCATATAAATGATGGAGAGAGGAAAGTCTTTGGGCAACTTCAGCCTTGTGGTCGAAGGTAAAGATGGTCGGGAAACAATTTATATCTGATTTGTCCTGATTTGCTTGGGTAATTTCTCTTTCTAAACACTCATCAACTATGATACTGAAAGCTTCCTGAACCGTAGGTTCGGGTTGTGGGCCGAAAAGTGGTGGGAGATCGGGTCTACCTTTTTTTGCCATGGCCGATTATACAACATCATCATAAGAGGAAGGGAGAAATCCCGAATAATCAATCTCTTCTTGATCTGGCTTGTATGGGCAAGTTATACCGATGTCAAATATGGGACGCGTAGGGTTGGCAATAAATTCTAAAGTAAGTCTTCTTCCTGGTTCGGAAAGGCCACAACGATTAGGAATATGTATTTGCTCAACATGAGCTTTTCTGCAAACAAGAACTCCGTTTGCGGGATCTTGATTATGATCAAAAGAGTAGGGTTTGACAGCGTGATGAGCTTCTAGGGGAATTCTTTGCATATTTACATCATAACCACCAAATTTTCTTGGACAGACTCGACAAAAATTGAATCCACCAAAATTTGCTTTTTGTAAACTTCTGACACCTTCTGAGAATTCTAAGTGTCCAGGTCGATTTTGTCTCACTTTAGTTTTTTTTATTTTTAATTTTTTTCTTGTGTTTCAAATGGTTTGGCTGATTGGCAAGACTTCTCTCTCTGTGGCCTCCTTTGTTGAAAGATTCCTCGCCGCGGTTATCCCCCCAATCTTCACCTATTGGTGGTTGTCTTTCTTTTCCTTTTGCCATGGTGCGTAGATTATACTACACTTGTCAAAACCTGTGGTACTTCCCTAATGTGTATACGAAGAGTAAGATATTGCTGTGCCAATTGCATTAATATCTTTACTAGCATTAGTTTTGGCAATCATAGTTGGCTGTATTAAGCCAAAAATGAATACGGGGATAATGGCTATAGCTCTGGCCTTGGCCATAGGTGTATATGGGGCAAACTTACCGATAAAAACAATCGCTGCTGGGTTTCCGGCGGATTTGTTTTTGATGTTGATATCCATTTGTTTATTGTTTAATATGGCCGAGGAAAACGGGACTTTGGCTAAGTTGAGTAAATATTTTATTAGTCTAGTAAAAGGCAATCCAAAACTTTTTCCGATTTTATTTTTTGTATTGACTTTTATTCTTTCGGCCATTGGACCAGGAAATATTGCAGCCACAGCCTTAATGGCGCCAATTGGCATGGCAGTGGCAGCCAATTCTTCCATTAGTGCACTTTTAATGGCGATAATGATTTGCACCGGGGCAAACGCCGGAGCTTTTAGCCCAGTGGCTCCCACGGGAATTATTGGGATAGGTTTGATGAATAAAATTGGATTAAACGGAAGTAGTGTGGCCATGACTGTATTTTTAGCTAGTGCAGCCATACAATCACTAAGTGCAATTTCGGCCTATTTTATTTTCGGAGGATATAAGGCAATTAAAACGAAAAACTTGGAGGAATTTTTACTAAAACAAAAAGTGGAGAAATTTAGTCGTCAGCAAATTATAACTATGCTGGCGATAGTGGTTTTAGTAGTAGGGGTAATTTTATTTAAAATTCAAATTAGTTTATTAGCTTTGGGACTGGTGGTGATTTTGTCATTACTGGGAATTGCCGATGAAGAAGGTAGCTTGAACAATTTGCCTTGGGGAACAATTATGATGGTCACGGGAATTACAATCTTAATTGGAATAATGGAAAAAACTGGAGGACTGGACTTGGCGGTAAGAATGATAGCGAATATTTCTAGTGGAAGAACAATCAATGCAATTTTGGCCTTGATTACGGGAGTAGTCTCGGCTTACAGTAGTTCTTCGGGGGTAGTGATGCCGGCATTTATTCCCCTAATTCCGGGGATTATTGCAAAACTAGGAACTGGAGATATTTTGAAAATGACGATTGCGGTGGCAGTGGGGTCGCATATGGTAGACGTGTCCCCTCTGTCTACTTTGGGAGCGCTGACCATAGCAAGTGCAGACAAAAATGAAAATCGAACAAAATTGTTTAGAAATTTGTTGATCTGGGGTATGTCTATGTCGCTAGTTGGAGCAGTACTGGCGTTTGTCTTTTTGGATTGGTTATCGTAAAACAGTGTTTATCCAATATTTGGCAGTTTCAGAATAATCTATATTTTGACTGAATATTTCTTCCGGTGACAACCAGATGACTTTTTCAAGTTCTTCTGGGGCAAATTTTATCTCTTGACCTTCCCACTCGACATAAAAAAATTGGCCAAATTCGGTTTGAGTGGGAAAATGAAATAAATTTTTAGCTTTGCTAGTAATTTTATTGGGTGTAAAACCTAATTCTTCGGCAACTCCTCTTATGACTGCGTCTTCGTAGGATTCGCCAGCTTGGACATGTTCACCCAAAAAGCACATTTTTCCTGGGTCTGTTTTTTTGGATAAGGCTCTTTGGGTAAGTAAAATTTTTCCTGTTTTTGGATCAAATAAAGTAAAGTGAGATGTTCGGTGAATCTTGGCTGGATCAGCATGACATTCGTCTCTGGTTGCTTGACCTATTACTTGATCTTGTTCATTAACAACATCCAATATCTCCATGGCAGGAGTATATCACCAGTATCATTAATTTTATCTTAAGATTCCGAATCCCAACAGGCCGACGATGATGAGGTAGCCGGCGATGAGATAATTTAGGAATTTGGGGAACATCAAAATTAAAACTCCAA
>CAYUVY010000020.1:0-6488 GCA_964448465.1 uncultured Gammaproteobacteria bacterium | reverse complement strand
TAGCCGGCGATGAGATAATTTAGGAATTTGGGGAACATCAAAATTAAAACTCCAAAAACTATAGAAGCCAAAGGGCTAAGGTTGGTAAAAGAAATATTCATAAGATTACATTTTTAAACCTAGTAAGCGAGCCAGGAAGATAATCACGGCAACAACCAGTAAGAGATGGATTAGACCTCCACCGACTTTGAGAGAAAAGCCTCCCAACCAGGAAATAACTAAAACTACGATAACAATATCAAGTAAACCCATATTTTTCTCCTTATCAAACAAATAACTAAGACTCTTGTTGGACCCCAGATAGCACTCGGGTTAGTTTAACCGCCCCCCAGGCTAAAATCGCGTACACGATAATGGCAACTAGGGTAGACGGTTCTAAAACAGAAGTAGTTTCTAAGCCTTGGGCCACACCTCTGCGGAAGATACCTTCAAAGGGCAAGATAAAAATTCCGGTGACGGTATAGATTAGGCGAACAAAAGCACTATAGGAACTGGCTCCAAGAAGTTTGAGAAATAGTCGAAAGGTTAAGAGAATTTCTAGTGCTCCAAGAACATAATAAATTAAGTACTCGGTGGTTTGAGAATTGGTCACCCCGGTTTTAACGGGGGTGACGACTACTGGTTCGGTCATATCTTTTTTACCTCATCTTTGGCATTTTTAGCAATGTCAGCTAATTTTTTGGCTTTAGTTTCTAACATGTCTTTTTCTTCTTGGGCTTTGTCCTTAACCTCTCCAACTTTAGATTTAACATCATCAACTGCGTTGTGAATCTTAGCTTGGTTTTGATCATTAGAAAGAGCCATGGCTCCAGCCACGGCCACACCTGCACCAAAGACTACACCAGTAACGGCTGCGACTACGGGATTAATACCACCTTGTGTTGGTTGTGTTTGATTTTTGACATTGGTCATATAATTATTTTCTGCGCAACATGCGACTTAAATAGATAATAGCAACGGCACCAAGAACGGCAACAAACAGGCTATAGAGGTTAAAGCCATCAACACCTGACTGGCCAATTAGACTCATTAAAAAGCCTCCAACCACGGCACCGATGATGCCCATGAGAATATCGGAAACTGTACCTTGTTCATAATCAGTTTTCATTAAAACGGAAGCAATCCAACCGGCTAGTGCTCCAAAAATTATCCAAAGCAATATACCCATATATTTATTTTTACTAAACGAATAATTTATTTGGTCTGATTAACATTGATATCAACTTTATCTGGGATATTGATCTGTGGAGCAGTTGGATTTAGATATCCATTGCCCATACGCCTTAAGGCTGGAAGACCGAAGTACAACAGTACGACGACAAAGCCGATTAAAACGATAATACCCACTAAAAAACCTGCACCGCCACCATCACTGTTGGAAGCTGGATTGTTGACTACAGTTGTCATATACTTTTTCCTCTTTAATTAACAATTAACACTATTCCTTTCTAGATTTCCGTCTTTTTTATGACAGTGATCTTTGGCAAATACTTGGTCAGAGCTTTTTCCACCAGTGCGGTCAAGGTTAGATCTTGAATCACAGCGTGAGCACGAGCGTGCTTGGCAATGGCTGGGTGTAGAAAAAGAGTGACTCTTTGCTTAGCATTCTTTGTCATATGTGTAATTATACAACTAGTTGTAGTATTTGTCAAGATACAAGTTGTTGTAGTGCTTGATCTATTAGTAGTACTTGATTTTTACGCAGTAAGGGCAACTTATCTTGGTCAAAAAAACCGTATTCAGAAACTTCACTTGAGGCCTTAAATTCCCCTCCGATAAGAATGCCGGTGTAGCACAAATCCAGACGGGCAGTGTCACGATCGGTACGGGTTTTAAGAGACTCATCGATACTGACAACAAGACCTGATTCTTCTTTTATTTCCCGCTCTAAAGATTCACTAGGATGCTCCCCTGCTTTCATATAACCACCCGGAAGGCTCCAAGAATGAGATCGGTAGGTGTGCTTAAAAAGTAGGACTTGATTTTGATCGTTAAATATAATGCCCGTAACTCCGACTAAAAATTGATCTTGTAAAAAGCGCATGGCCAGAAGCTGGATACTTTTGGTTAGACCAAGTGCTTTAAATATTTTGCCTAAGATTGATTTCACAAAGCGTTTGGATCTTTGTCGCCTTCTGGGGAATTGTGGCTTAATTTCTCGTTTTCAAGTTCTAATTGGTGCACTTGTCTGGTAAGTTCTAAAATTTCTTCTTTGGATTTTTTTATTTGATTATCTTTGCCTCTTAGGGTTAGGCTGACAAAAATTGAGCGAATAAAGTTAACCAGGTAGGACAAAGTCATGCCTATGATTAAGGAGCCAAGAATGATATAAAACAGAGGAATATTGGAAATAACATATGGCCCAAGCTTGACGGAAACTAACATGGTATTTGTTTTGGAAATATAAGCACTTAAAACACCCACTATTACTAAAAAAACAAAATTAAACATAAACAAAGCTAAATAACTTAACAGCTAAGTGTACTCTTTTTTTGGCAGGTTTGTGCTAATCTTGTTAAATGACTCGAGACTTAAGAGGACTGTTTGACCCCAAATCTATCGCAATTATTGGAGCTTCGGATGTGCCAACAAAGGTTGGTTCAATTGCCTTAAAAAATATTATTTTGTCGGGATTTGCAGGCAAGCTTTATCCGGTTAATCCAAACGTAAAAAATATTGAAGGGCTAAAATTTTATACCAAAGTTGCAGATTTGCCGGAAATTCCGGATCTTGCAGTTGTAGCTATCCCGGCTGCTGGAGTAATTGGGGTGATGGAGGAATGTGGAGAAATGGGCATTAAGAACTTGTTAATTTTTTCGGCAGGATTTAAAGAAATAGGGGCAACAGAACTGGAAGAAAAATTAGTAGAGACGGCAAGAAAATATAAGTTAAATATTTTGGGACCAAATTGTTTGGGCTTTGCATCGACTACTCCCCCACTGAATATTACTTTTGGACAAGTGGTAAAAAATCCAGGGAATTTAAGGTTAATTACCCAATCGGGTGCACTGGCCTCGAGTTTGTTTGACTGGTGTGAATCTACAGGTTTGGGTTTTACGGATTTTGTGACGATTGGGAACAAGTCGGTGGTAAACGAAAATGATGTTTTGCAATATTGGCTACCAGAATTAAAGAAAGTTCCCGAAGTAAATTTACCGGGAGCCTCCAAGGTTGTACCCGTGGGAATGTATTTAGAATCTATTGCTCAAGGAGAAGAGTTAAGAAAATTAATTGGAGAAATATCGCCAATTAATCCGGTGTTTGTTTTAAAACCCGGTAAATCGGAGGTGTCTAAAATGGCTATGCACTCGCATACCGGGGCCATGGCAGGAGAAGACAGAGTACTGGAGGCGGCACTGGCGCAATCGGGGGCAATTCGCTGCGAAGAACTGGGGGATTTTTTTGATCTGGCGATGGCTTTTTCCTGGGAAAATGCGCCAACAGGCCCTGGAGTGGCAGTGATATCTAATGCTGGAGGACCGGCAGTCTTGGCTACGGATACAATTACGAAATATGGCTTACAAATGGCAAAACTTGGCCAAGAAACAAAAGATAAATTATTACAGTTTCTACCAAGAATTGCTTCGATTATGAACCCGGTGGATGTACTTGGGGATGCTCTGGCAGATAGATTTGGACAAGCTTTGGAAGTCTTGTTGCAAGAGAAAACAGTAGAGGCGGTAGTAGTAATTATTACGCCGCAATTAATGACTCAGATGGAAAAAACAGCAGAGATAATCAGTCAAATGTCTCTAAAATACAAACAACCAATATTGTGCGCCTTTGTAGGAGGAAACCACACCACAGAAGCCCAAAATATTTTATATAAAAATAAAATTCCAGTGTATCCGTTTCCAGAGCGCGCGATAAAAGCGATTGCAGCAATGTGGCAGTGGCAGAGTGGGAGAACAAAAGAAATTACAACGGGTGAAAAGGTTGTTGAACTTGAAAAAAATTTGGCTGTGGAGAAGATGTTGGTAGAGGCTATTGGGAACAAACAGACAACCTTGGACAATTTGCAGGCAGACGGGTTGATGAAAGTGATGGGAATATTGACCCCGGCAGGAGGTCTCGTTAATTCGATTGAAGAAGCAAATAAATTTGTGGAGAAAAATGGTTGGCCGGTGGTTTTGAAATTATCTACCCCGGGGTTGTTACATAAAACAGAAGTGGGAGGAGTAAAAGTAAATATAAACTCCATGGAAAAACTGACGGAGGCTTTTGAGCAATTGCAACAAACAAAGCAAGGTAAAATTCAAATTCAAAAACAGATTGAAGGTGGGGTTGAGGTAATTTTTGGAGTGAAAAGAGACCCAACCTTTGGGACTTTTTGTTTATTTGGAGCTGGCGGAAAATTTGCAGAACTAATAGACGACCACAACTTAGCTTTGTGTCCACTGGATTCAGAATACAGAAAAAAATTAATTGAAAAATCTGAAATTTTTAAGTTGCTTTCGGGGTTTAGAGGGGAAAAGCCGTATGAACTGGATCAACTTTATGAAGTTGTGACAATACTTGGCCAAATGATGGAGACTTATCCTCAGATTGAAGAGATGGAAATCAACCCACTTATTGTCACTCACCAAGGTGTTTGGGCAGTGGATCCAAAAGTAATACTTTCAGATAACAATATTTAGAAAAGGTGACTAATTGTTTTTGTAGTGGATTTGAACTAGACTGAATATATGCGTTTAGTCCTGCCTTTTTTTAAAATTTTAAAGAATTTTAAAACGCTGTTTTTTAAGAAAGTTTATATAGCTCACTGGCAAATAAATTTGCTTGTTTTGCTAGGTTTTGGCTCGGGAATAATTTTCTCGTTTGGATATTTGTTAAACAGCAGATTATTGCCTCGAATTTTTGCTACGAGTGCTTGGACACAAACTGATTGGAGTGGTGGAGTGGGAGCAAGTACTTCTTCACAATATAGTTCGGGTAGTAATATTAACTATGGAACTAATGGTGAGATAAAGTTTACAGGTATGGCGGGCTGGTATAACGCAGCATGGTTAAGTAGAAAGAAAATAACATTTAATAATACAACTGCAAATATTGGGACTCCTTCAGAAGTCCTAACAAACTATCCAGTACTAATTAAGCTAACAAATAGTAACTTTGATTTTACAAAAGCTAAAAGTGATGGGTCAGATATACGTTTTACAGATAGTGACGGAGCTACGATTCTTAATTATGAAATAGAAAAATGGGACAGTGTCAATCTACTAGCTTCTATTTGGGTAAAGGTGCCTCAAATAGATATTGAATCTAATACTGATTATATTTACATGTATTTTGGAAATTCAGGAGCAAGTGATGCTCAAAATAAAACTGGGGTATGGGATTCAAACTTTGTAGGAGTTTATCATTTAAAAGAAGATCCTTCAGGTGTTTCTCCACAAATATTAGATTCAACGACATATGCAAATAATGGAAGTAGTGTTGGAGCAATGACTTCCGGAGATGTAGTAAATGGCCAACTTGGAACTGCAATTGATTTTGATGGTAATGATGCAATTGTTGTTCCTAATCATGCATCATTAAGTGGGATGAATTATCTTACTCAGGAAGCTTGGGTATATATGAGATCTTTTGCAGGTGGACCAGTTGTAATGGGAAAGAATAACAGTTATGACCTTTACATGAATGGTGGAAGTGGTACTTTATATACTGACTATAAATCAGCCTCGGGTGGCTCAGTACCACAAAACGCATGGGCACAGATAGTAATGACTTATAACGGATCTAATGCAAAACTATATATAAATGGTAGTTTAATAGCAACGGGCGGAGCAACAAGTGGCGCCATTACTATTTCTAGCACTCCTTTTGAAATTGGTAGATGGGCAAGCGTTACAGAATATGTAAACGGTCTCATTGACGAATCAAGAGTATCAACGGTTGCAAGAAGTGCGGCATGGTTAGCAGTTTCATATAAACAAGGCATTGATACTTTTAATACATATTTAGCAACTGAAAATTACTATCAAACTTCTGCCACCCTCACCTCCAACATCTTTGATGCAAGTACGGGTCATGACTGGGGAATTGTGTCCTATGGTACAACTACTCCCGCAGGCACTACTGTCTCTGTAAAGGTACGATCTAGCAACGCAAGTGACATGACTGGAGCAACTGCCTTTGCATCTTGTACTGCAGTTTCCTCGGGAGCACTGGCCAGTACGGGAGGATGTGTTACCAATAATCATCGTTATGTACAGTATGAAGTTACCCTGGCAGGAGATGGATCGGCGACACCAACGTTTTTGGATATTACCATCAACATGACTCCTTCAGACACCACGGTACCGGTGGCCAACGCCTCATCTTTGTCCATGCTTAATGCAGCTTTGGGTAGAACTATTTCTTCCAATGGGTGGGTTAATGGAACTGGGCCCTACTTCTCTTGGACAGCTGGAGCAGATAATGAGGGCGGGTCGGGTCTAAAAGGTTACTGTCTGTATCTAGGAACAGATAGCGCAGGTAATCCAGCA
>CAYUVY010000019.1:0-15975 GCA_964448465.1 uncultured Gammaproteobacteria bacterium | reverse complement strand
AGTGATTTCTAATCTAACTGAAGCCTTTGGCTTCTTAGGAGGGTTGAGGAGATGAAGCACAACAATAAAGCAATCATAAAACTAGAAAATATCCAGATGATTTTCAAGGTTAAATCACAAGATGTACAAGTGCTAAAGGATATTAATTTGGAAATAAAGGAAAATGATTTTAATATTATTTTTGGGCCATCGGGGTGTGGAAAATCAACCTTGCTACATATTATTTTAGGTCTAGAAGCACCAACTTCGGGAAAAATAGTATTTTTGGATAAACAAATTTATGACTATACGGAAGACGAGAGATCACAGTTTCGCAAAGAGAATATTGGGATGATTTACCAACAACCTAACTGGATTAAGTCACTTAGCGTGGTGGAAAATGTGGCTTTTGCAGCTTCAGTTTCTGGTAAGAAAAATGCAGAAGCACGAAAGTTAGCACTAGAAAAACTTCAATTAGTGGGTATGCAGGATTGGGCAGACTATTTTCCAACAGAACTGTCTTCTGGACAACAACAAAAGGTTAGTTTGGCCAGAGCCTTGGTGACAAATCCAAAAATTATTATTGCCGATGAGCCAACTGGGAACTTGGACCACAAAAGTGGTATTGATTTAATGAACTTGTTTAATGACCTTGTAAAACAAGGCAAGACAGTGATTATGGTTACACATGATCTGAATATGATTGATTATTCCACGGTGGTAATCCAAATGTTTGATGGAAGAATCGTCAAATTGCATACTTTGGAAGATTCGACAACTTCGAGTATAAAGAAGGAAATTGTGGAAAAAGTTTACAAAGAAGATGAGAACAAAGTTAAGTCTTTTCGGTTTGCTTTGTTAGACAAGCCAATAAAAAACGTAAGACATGGTTTTAAACAAAAACTACAACAGTTAAATAGTAATATGAAATATTTTTGGTCTAGTACTGCTCAGGTTTTTTCATTTCTTGGGGTGTTGGTAATTTATTTAAATCAACAACTCTTTTTGAATCTGGCAAAGTTTAAATATTGGCCAAAGTTCCTAGTAAATTTCTTTAGTAAAATAGCGACTTTTATAACAGAAAAAATATTGGTAAGGGTTGAAAATGAACTGGCCGACTCGATAAGTCGGGTGGATTTAATTAGTCTATCATTGAGAAATATGCAAGTTAAGAAAACCAGAACGATGATTACAATTGGTGGCATGGCCATAGGTGTTGGACTGATAGTATTTTTAGTTTCGGTGGGTTATGGACTGGAAAAGATGGTCATCTCTAGAGTGGCCAGATTAGAGGAGATGAAACACGTGGACACCACTCCAACACTGGCCTCTAATTTGCATATTGATGACAAGACCTTGGCTGATTTTAAGGCCATACCAGAAGTTAGTAAAGTTTTGCCAGTAATCGGAGTAGTGGGCAAAGTAAGTTTTCAAAATTCCGTAACTGACATTGTGGTATATGGGGTGATGTCTGACTATCTGACAGAGTCAGCAATTAAACCAATTCGAGGTAACGTTTTTGCCAGTAATAACTTAAATAAAAAAATTGACAGTCTGGGGGATGGTAACAAAAAACGAGGAGAGGTTGCAGGGGTAAGAACTTATGGAAACTTAGAATACTTGGCAGAAAATGGACAGGTGGAATATAAAATTGAACCAGATAAATTTATTCGAGTTAGGCAATCTCCAAGTTCCTCGGGAAAAATAATTGGCTACACACGAAGAGTGGAAGGGGTGGGCCAGGCAATGGAAGTTGTGGGTAAATCTTACACAGAAGGTGAAGTTGGAGACATTGGAGAAGATGCAAATGGACAAAGATTGGGTTTATGGCTTAAAGCGATGGTGCCAGTTTGGAAACAAGAAAATTGTGTCAGTGGAGAGAATAGTTGTGAATTGGGTAAATTTTTACCAGTTCTGGATGAATCTGGAAAACAAGTACAGGAAACTGGATATTTTGCCCAACTAAATATGACTGTAAATAGTGATAATTTGTCAGGTTCTGTTTTGGGTGAAACTACAAGCGTGGACTCAAATTTTATCGATATATCAGCATTAGAAGCTACTAAAGCAGCTGACAATACAAAAACCGTGACTTTAGCTACAACTGGTAAAAGAGAGGTGATTGTAGATAGAGCATTTTTGAAAGTATTGGGCTTAGCAGAAAATGAAGCAATTGATAAAATTATAAATTTGTCATTTGTAGTAACAAGCGACTTGACACCAGATAATAATAAAATTATTTCGGAACCGGCAGAATATGCAATTGTGGGTATAACCGGAGACGATAAATCACCGGTGGTTTACGTACCAATTGGAGATATAAAAAGTATGGGAGTAACAAATTATTCCCTGGCTAAGGTAGTGGTAGATACACCACAAAGCTTGCCCAAGATTAGAAAACAAATAGAGGCTTTAGGTTATCAAACTACTTCAGTGGTAGACACGGTTTCACAGATAGAACAGTTGTTCGTCTCAGTACAACTAATTTTAGGGGTATTGGGAGTAGTTTCCTTGTCCGTTGCAGCATTGGGAATGTTTAACACCCTAACCGTGTCGCTTTTGGAGAGAACTAGGGAAGTTGGAATGATGAAGGCAATTGGTATGAAATCGATGGAAGTTCGAGATTTGTTTTTGACCGAGTCTATGATTATGGGGTTGTTTGGTGGAATTGGAGGTCTAGCATTGGGATTTTTTGGAGGTAAGCTGTTTTCTCTGTTTTTGTCGGCAATTGCCCTGACAAAGGGTGTGGGGATAATAGACATTACCTATATACCCATGCCCTTTGTGGTATTTATTACTGTAGTATCGGTAATAGTTGGAATACTAACAGGTATATATCCATCGCATCGCGCAACTAAGATATCGGCATTAAATGCTCTACGCTACGAATAGTTGAATTTTTACAAGGTAAGTGTTATACTATAGGATGTATAGAATTGATGCTGATTCCCCTACTCCGTGTGGCTGGGCTATAAGAATTGACGGCAAGGTTACGTGTTCAATAAATCCCCCACCCAAAGATGCAAACCCAAGATCTCGTAGTTGCCCTGCATTAAGGGTTGAGGAATGTTGCCGAGCCTGGCAAGAACATGCAAATTGCCCAAGACTGGAAAGTATGGGTGCATATGGTAAGAGACGAAAAAGAATATATTTATTTGGATAGTGTTTTAAGTATTTAGTTTGCGTATAGCAAGAGCCTGAACTACACTTGACTAAGACAATATGTTTATTGATTAAATAATTCACATGTCCAAACAAAATTTTTTTTCATTATTAAATTTAGAAGTAGCCAGAATTGACGATATTGGCACAACCAAACGAAAAGAGAAAATCGTTCAAGGTTTTATAGGTCCAACTACAGCTAAGATGGATGGAAAAGAGGTGGTAATTTTTAATTCTAACGATTATCTTGGTTTACGTCATAATAATAAGGTCAAAGAGGCCGAACACGATGCGACTGATAAGTATGGTACTGGGCCAGGAGCAGTTCGCTTTATTTCTGGATCAATGCAAATACATTTGGACTTAGAAGAAGCTATTGCCAAGTTTCACAGTAGAGAAGCAGCGATAATTTTTTCTTCGGCTTTTGCAGCCAATCAAGCAACTATGTTTTGCCTAATTGCTGGTCAGAGTAAAGATTCAAAAGTAACAAACGACGTATTGGTGGTATCAGACTCTTTAAATCACCGGAGCATTATTGATGGTATTCGCTTGGCCAACTTGCCCAGCGAAAGTAAAGCCGTGTTTGAGCATATGAACATGGATAGCCTGGAAAACATTTTGACAGAAAATGTTGGCAAGTTTTCGCGGGTATTGGTAGTTACGGACGGGGTTTTTAGTATGCTTGGCGAATATCAACACTTAGACAAAATGCGTGCACTGGTAGATAAATTTGACGAGAAATTCCCGATGGGGGTGCTTTTGGTAGTGGATGATTGCCATGGTATTGGAGCCTGTGGAAAAACTGGCCGTGGAGTGGAAGAAATAATGGGGGCAAAGGCAGATGTGCTGGTGGGAACTTTTGGTAAAGCCTTTGGGGCAGATGGTGGATACGCTGTGGCCAGTAAAGAAATAATTGACTATTTAAGAGAATCGGCAGCTACTTATATTTATTCTAATTCCATATCTCCCGGAACAGCAGGAGCTGCCAAACAGGCGATTGAAATTGTGGATAGTCCTGCAGGCATGGAACTGCTTGTAAAGTCTAAAGAGAACACAGAGTATTTTAAAACGCTACTAAAACAATCAGGACTGGAGTTAGCTGCAGATTCGGTTCATCCTATTCAGCCAGTACTTATTGGGGATACTATTAAATCTAAAAATTTAGCAAATTTTTTGTATTCGAAAAATATCTTGGTAACAAACTTAAGCTACCCAGTGGTGCAAAAAGGTAGAGATGAAATCAGAGTACAAATCAGCGCAGCGCACAGTAGGACCGAAATCGAAAACCTGGTTAAATACATGCAAGAATTCAAGTGAATATAAACAACGCTAGCGAACTTAAACCTATGGACAAACCTGTCCCAAAGGAATTACCTCTTGCTTCAGGTTTTGTGGAAACTTTTGCCAAAGTAGCGGGCTGCACAGTAGAGGAGCTTCGGGGTTATATTGGACCCGAGATAGTTGGGTGTATGGAGATGGATTATCCAGACATAGTTCAGAATTTGTTTCCAGGTGGAAAAGTGGACACGGATACTGCAAAATTAATGCAAAACAGATGGAAAGTGGAGCAAGAAACCAAGGATCCGGATTTTGCTAGATATATTTTTTGGAAAGGGTTTATTGACTATAAGCTGGAAAAGGATTTAGTTTATAAGGACTCACATCCTGAGGCACGAAAAGCCTTGAGCATGGAAACATCAGGTTTGTTTGGGTTTATTGATAACGCATATGACCAGAGAGCTGTTTGGAAAATGCCCACGCAAGAGGATGCTTTGCAGAAGTCAAATGAAGATTTGTTGCCCGGAGAAACGCTGAAAAGCAGAGAAGAATTTATTAATGGACAGTTGGAGAAGGCTATGCAAATAGCCGAAACAATAAGAAAAGGAGGAAGTGTTCCGGCATTCCGCTGGTTATTTTTTTCAGATAAAGATAAACAAAGTTTACTAATATCTGAAACTGAGGCCTCTGATGTTTTGACAGCTAAAAATGATGTACCAATGGGCCAATCAACTCTTGAACAGGTTGCAAATCACACTGACTCACCCGACGAGAGAGATCTGCACCCGTTGGATTCCTGGACCTTAATGCCCCCATCCGGGTGGATATACAAAAGTATGTTATTAGGCTTTGCTAACCCGGTGCTGCTTGTGTCTTTGGTTAAACCTAGCGAGATTGGCTTTGCACGTAGAGAATTTCCATCAACTTGGACAGAGGAGACGACTTTTTATCTGGAAAATAGTGGCAATAGAATTGAGCTTGACAGTAAGACACCGCTACCAGAGTTAAGGGATAAGGGGATAAAAGGGTTTTTTATGCCTAATGAATGGGAGTTTACCGTATTTGAGCCAATGCCAAAGGTGGCCGTGGTAGTCTTTAAACCTTAAGGTCTTTATTCGGTTACAACTAGCTTGCCTACTTGACCCATTTTGCGGTGTTGACCAACGGAACAATAGTATTCAAAAGTACCCACTTTATCGGCAGTAAATTCCACAGAACCAGTTTCCCCATTTTTGGTAATAGGAAGTTTGACGTTTAGTTCGTCGATGTTAAAATCGTGCATCATGCTAACAGAATGCAAAATAATTTTAACTTTTTCACCTTTTTTAAGGGTAATTTCGTTGGGTTTGTAGTAAAAGCTGCCGGCTTCAATGTCGATGGTTTTCAAATTAGTATCCATGGTGGTAGGCTGGGTGACGATTGGATTAGACTTATTTTTAACTAGCATTAAAATGGCAACAACTAGGACACCAGCACCAAGAAGCATTAAAATGTTTGATTTTTGCATATCCTAGATACTAGAGTTTATGGTGAGGTTTGTCAATATGTCTTGTAATATGTATTTAATTCATGTATAATGCCACAATTTATGAAGCAGGATAGAATTAGAAATTCTGATCATTTGCCTAAAGTTGTACTGGAAGTTCCAGAGATTAGTCGAGCTTATGAATTAGCGGAAAGTTTACATAGAGGACAGACCAGAAAGTCAGGCGAGCCATACATAGTTCACCCGGTGGCAGTGATGAATATAATGTCTAGCGAGTGGGGAATTGACAAGAAAAGTATCTTGCAAGCTGCCTTATTACATGATGTAGTTGAAGATACTACTGTAACAATTGAACAAATATCCAAGGAATATGGGGCTGAGGTGGCAGAAATGGTATTGGGGGTAACTAATTTAGCTTCTACTGGTCACAACGAGGAGTCTAGAAAAGTTGTGGTAAATGCTTATTTAAACCCTGCAGTAGCTCTAATTAAATTGGCCGATAGGTTGCATAATATGCGGACAATGGAGCACATGCCAGCCGAGAAACAGAAAAAGAAGGCGGAAGAAACTCTAAAGGTTTACACCGGGTTAGCCATGTCCCTGGGCCTATGGAAGGTTAAAGTGGAGCTAGAAGATTGGTGCTATCAATATTTGGATCCCCAGGGATACGCCGAAGCTAAGAACTTGAGAGATAAAGACCTAAGGTCCAGTGAGTCTTTTGTTGAAAATATAAAAAGCTCTATTGCAGAACATTTGGCAAGTAGCGGGGTGAACGCGACGATAGGACATCGAATAAATGGTGTATATGCTTTGAAGGAAAAATGGAGAAAACAGATGCTTGCCGGGACCAGTGACGCTAATGATTTTGGAGATATAGAAGATTTAACAGGTATTAGAATAAAGGTGCAAAAGAAAGAAGATATATGGAGGGTTCTAAGTGAGATTCACGAAAAATATGGGCAGAATGTGGATATAGATAAATTGGATGTTTATCTTGGGGCACACAAAAGACTTAATGGATATGAAGCAGTGCAAACGACTATCAACTTGCCACAAGGGCCGGTAGAAATTGCCATAATGACGGAAGTAATGGAGGAGTTTAACGAGTGGGGAGTGGTAAGCCTGATACGAAGTGGGAAAGAAGAAGAACTTAAAAAATATCGATTGAAGATTGTATTTACCCCTCGAGGATCAATACGATTTCTTGGGCCCAAAGATACAGCTTACGATTTTGCACGCGTGTTAAGCCTGGGCTTGCTGCGGGAAGGTAGGGTTGCCATTGTGGATGGTGAAGTTAAACCGATGTCTACAGTTATTCCTAACGGAGCGATGGTAAAAATTGCGGCAGGGGAAACTAAGGCCAGGGTCCCCGATGTGGGTGCTGAATTATATTGTTCGCCCGCAACCAGACAAGAGATTGAGAAAATGAGACTGAGGGAAGAAGGAAGGGGCAAGGTAATTGAAAAGGGAAGACTGATGGCCGAAGAGGTTTTGAAAGAAAGAGGCTTATTGGTGATTACGGACGTGGAAGTAATTTCACGCAGGATTTTTCTGCGCTTTGGTTGCCAAACAAGAGAAGATCTGTATGTTAAGATGGCAAACGGAGCCATAACACCAGAGATATTACAGAGAGAGCTGGATGTTGTGGGTGCAACAAGAGAAAAACTTAACTTATCAACCATAAGAATAGGAGGTACAGATGGGCCGGGGATATTGGTAAGATTAACCCAGGAACTAGAAAAAGGTAAAAGGAATATTGTAAAGATAAGTCATAACAATGATGGAAAAAGATTTGACTTGAGATTGGTTGTAGTAGGTCTGACGGAGGAGGAAAAAATAAAAATATCAGAGATCTTAAACGAAACTTCGGGACTGGAAGGAAAATTGATAGTCTAGAAAAATTATCTGGTAAATAGTCTTTCAACAGGATTGTCTCCTGGTTGATCGACTTCGTCGTTTAAGCCATAACCAAGTCTGATTGGACAACTGCCAGAATGATATCTGCCCCCATCTTCGGCTCTTTCTTGTCTTTCTGATTTTACACCTAAACCAAGACTGACTCTCTTGCCCAAGCTAGAATCTAGAGGTAGATCTGCAGGCATGCCCTGGCTGGCTAAGCGAGAATCCCATTCTTGCTGAAGAGCACTTTTGGCTTTATCTCTGGCCATATGTCCATATTATATGATGTTTTTAACCAAAAGTCAAGTATTATAGGTTATTTATGTCTTTTCCTGATAATCTTTCTTTGGATACTTTCTCTAGTTTTTGGATCTAAGAATTTAATTCCCTCGGCAAAAAATACTGCTTTATGGGTATCTTTGGCATCGGCAAAAGTCGCACAGGCTAGAATTCGTTTTTTGTCGGGATATAGAATTACAGCCTGGCCACCTTCCGCCTGCCTTTCCTCGTTGGCAGTGCTCATTTCTTGCCACCTGGCAAAACCACCTGGTGCTACCATTACCACCTCATTCTCACTGCGTGTGGGTCGCGTGGCGGTACCAACTTTTAACATGTGTCCGCCTGCGGCTATGTCTGTTCTAACTCTGAGTTTTGCCATCTGTGCTTCAAGACCCCCAAAGGGATTTACAGTAGATCCATTGGCCCCAAGTTTGTCTCTTAGCCAAAATCTATACTCCGTATTTCCGACAGTTGGAATGACAAAGGAGCCGTTAACAATAAGTGGTAAATTGGGTACTCTTTCTTGAATAAAATCGCCAGTCATTATAGATGGAAAAGGTTCCTCGTCTTTGGCTCTTCTTATTTCTCTTTTCCAGGCCGCTTCTCGAAGGCCACTATCCAGCATAAAGGCGAGTAGCTTGTCTTGTTCTCCGGCCGGCTTAATTAGCTCAACCATATTTCCAAGGTGAATTTCCCGATCGGAACGGGATGATAATCCCCTGTCTACCATACGCCTCATGATTATGGCAAAGGCTTCTGGGTTGGACTCTACTTCATCCATGACTTCTTTAGCTCCTGGCAAATTAGTAGTGGAGCTCCCCAAACGTAAGCCCCCCAAGAAATAGACTGCGGTTGGCAGCTTGGTGGCAATTTCCCAACGAACCACATCAAAAGATCGACTTTTTATCTCTTTGCCGTCAAGGGTACGCTCAACCTGTCTTGAGAGGCTGTCTTGGAAGGTTGAAGTTGTCATTTCGACGGCTTGACGTATTTGCTCGGCAATCTCTGAAGATAAGCCACGTGATTGAATTTGATCCCATAACCTAATAGATCTTAACATGTCTGCAGAGGGCTCCAATCCCCAAACACTCTTGGTGACAATATGCCCATTTATAGGGCGAATTATGGTGGCTGGTAAGCCTCTGAGCGATGGAGCGGCAGCCACATTAGTAAGAAATGTATTGGGCTTTTCGGGGTTAATCCCCTGGGCAGTGCCTCCAGCAGAAAAAGTCTGAGAAATAACTTCACCGGTTATAGGGTTGATGGAAAGTTCATCGGATATCCCGGCCCGAGAGTGCTGGTGGCCACCAAAAACCTGGGAAGGGCTTTTGGGATCGTCTACAGGGGTATCCATGGCTCTGGCTCGCTGTGCACCGGTGGCGTTTTTAAAGGAACCACCACTACCGGGATTATGAAAAAGCTGAATGGGATATTTACCGCCATTTTCGAACTCCAAAGTTACTAATCCGCCATTATTCAGTAAGGGTAAGGGATTCCCGTCTATAGACTTTAAGCTACGTAACATGAAAAAAGTGGCGTTAATTGTGGCATGTTTATCTGACCAATCCTCGTGATTTCCCGAGACAGCGGCAATAAGTTTGCCTTGATCGGAATATTGTTTAAGCTTTGCTTCCATCATCAGCATCTGCTCATCTTGCCTGGGCACCCCGGCGGCCATGTCTGGATGAGTTGGATTAAATCCTTGAATTAGATCTCCGCCGAGAACGGCGAAAGTATGGGGTTTGTCTAGCTCTTTGAATACTTCTGCGGTGTAATGGGGATCGCTACTTGGGTCACCAAAATGTAAATCACTTATGTAGAGAATTCTTACTGGACCATTGTCTGGTATAAAAACAGAAGCCTCTTGTTTGTATAGTTGTTCAATTCTGACTACTTCTACACCTAAGCTGCTTATTTCGCGTGCCTCTGCTTGCCGTTTCGTCATAATATATTTACCTGCTTTGAATAAATATTTAATTGAGACTTTTTATATTCTATAGATTTATACTCTTTTGCTACTGGTCTGTGCAATGGGTTTCATTTGTATTTACTAGTTGCTATACTGAAAACTTGACTAAAAAAATGAGTTTGAATTGGAGTTTTAATTAAAGCCCACCAGATTGGAGTAATCTTGTCAAAGTAATTTTTTGGACAAATCCCAAGAGGTGATTGCGGAAGATAATTGAATGTCGCGCAGGTGGGCAGGGCCACCTGGCCAAATAGGACTAGCCGCCGCATTAAACCAAAAACCAGCCAGCCAGTGGAGGGCCCCCGGGTCTAGTCTGTTGGCATATTTGGGCAAAATATTAAAACCTGACTTTTGCACATGAACTAGAGCTGCACTAAGGTCTACTCGTCGATCTCCTAGCTCAGTCCAGTTCCAGTCTACAAGGCAGACCTCTTCTTTAGTTGCATTCCAGGCACAATTATCAGCCCGGATATCGTTGTGAACTAGTTCATCCTGACGAAAAACAAACTGGCTACTAGTTTTAGCCTCTGTGTCAAAATTTATTGCTATTGATATATCATCTCTATTTATAGCGAGAAGTTTTTCGGTAAGTGATTTTTGGAGTTGAGGAGAGGAGGCTAATGGCGCCCAGCCATCATCGTCGACGGATAGATTTTTCTCGGTAAAGAATTTATGGTCTTCACCAACTGGTTGAATTGCTGCCAGTGCGTCCACGGCTTCTAAAGTTTTATCTAAACGGTGGTTGTCCCACTGGTCTTTCCAATTCCAGCCATCTTCTGGAGTATACGCAGACAAGACAAAACCAGTTTCGTCTGAGTTGACAGCTAAAAGCTGAGGGATATGGGGGTATTTATGTTTATGTAAAAAGCGATAGACACCAATCTCATATTTGGCCCAAAGTTTAGTATTTTCGTGCAGACCTAATTTGACAAAAACTTGGTTACCGTCAGGTAGTGTGACCAGACCGCGTTTGGCAAAAGTGAAACCACCGTCGACTAGTTTTAGATTATCTAACTGTGCTTCCACGTCGGACCAAGAAAGAGTGAAGGTCTCTGGGTTACTTACCGACATAGATTGTTGCGAAGCAACTAGTGACTAATATTTTTTTCCAGTTCCAATATATCTACTAATTTTTTGCAATAAAGTTTCCGGCTTGGCAATGTCAGGAGTAGCTGCGGCTGGTTTCTCGGGTTCAGTTGCCTGAGCATTTTTTGTAGCGATGGTTTCTAGATGATCTACAAGATTATTTACAGCAGCTTTTAGTTTGGCGTCTTTTTGAGCTTCGGTAAGTGGTTGGCTTGGAATAATTGGAGCAACAGGTACCTCAGTTCCAGTTAACTTGGCGACATCCTCTGCGGTTCTTTTTGAAGAAGCATTAGCAATGTTATCTAAATTTTTACCGAATTCGCCTGGATTAAAAGTGTTCATGAATTATTTTATATAACTTGTAATATGCAATTAAACCATATCCTTGGCGGCTAGTCTACCTCTTATCATGTCCAGGACTCTTTGGTGAATTAAATTAACTACATCACGATTTACAGTATTTATAAGTTTTTCAGACTTTTTATTCGACCATACCGACTGAGACAATTCCAAGGGCATGTAGTCATGATATTTTTCTGATAAAACTTCAAAGTCACCATCAGTTAAGACGCAACTGGCCAACAAATCCTCTGGTTTGAGAAATGTTCCGCCATTTTTACCAAAGCCCTCATAACGATCTTCGTCTAAGTCTTTGTCCGGAGTAGTACTAAAAGTTTCCCTCGCGCGACCTTGGACTAAGAGGAATGCAGGAGCTAATCTTTTGAGTTTTTCGAGATATTCCCATACGCTGATTTTTTCGTCAATAAATCCTCTTTTTGTGCGGAAACCTATGGCGTTGTCAATAAAACCACACAAGGCTTGATCATATTTTTCAGGTAAAAAATCTAAGCCTTCAAGCATCTTTAAATTACCGGCTCTGACCGCTCCGTCAAAAAATAGTTGATTTTGCTTATCTTTATGACTACCAGTCTTTGCAGCATTGTCTAATTTTAATCTTAGGAAATTATCCAGATTGGAAATTAGAAGAAAGTCGCCGCTAACCCCTTGTGAAAGTTCGACGGGTAATTTGTCCACAGAGGTGTTTCGTAGGCCAAGCCTAGATGCGGATACTTTTAAAATTTCTGCTGCGGTTAGGGGTACTCCTCCGGGAATTATTGGACCTAATTCAATTAAGGGAGGAACTGATGCCCTTTGCCACCCTGGATTATCATATTGTGGGCCACCGTCATGCATAGCTAATCTTAGCAAATACACTAGAAAGTTATCTTTCAAACAAAACTATTTGGCAGTTTTGGGTAGGGCTTCGCAGGCTACGCCATCTTTGTTGCCATCTAGACGATAAGTGTCATTTTTTAGACCACCAACTTTAAGATAAAAGGCTTGGGCTTCGGGTTGGGTGGAAAAATCGTCGCAATTATAGTCGCTGGCTTTTTTACCCTTGGTTGCATCGGTAACCACATTCCCTTGTTTATCGTAGATTAAGTTACCCATTTTATCGGTGGCTACCTTGGCATCTTGTAAGGAGGATCCCTGCAGTATTTTACCAATGTCGTAGTCGGTATTTTTGGCAGTTAGACCAAAGGCGCCTAATAATAGGACAATAATTACTCCAAAAACTGGCTTAAGTTTGCTTTTGGTACTATCACTAAGGTTGGCAAGTGGTTGATATTTGGGTATAGCCATAGGGTTAGGTTAAAGAGTAAAAAAAGTAAACGGCAATTAGGATAAGAATGCCAATAAGAACTAAGCGAAAAGTTTTATTACCAATAAGTTTATTCATAATTAAGTATGGAGCTTTGGGGTAAGAAATGCAAATTACAATTACCTTGCTAAATAGCGGAAGGTTTGAATCAGTTGTTCTGTCTTTTCGGAATTATCAAAACCAGAAAAATACAGGCCTTTTGAAGAATTTACATTACAAAACCCCCAGACGTTTCCTGAGGCTGAAAAATTTAAGCCATATAATACTAGGCAACGTCCTCCGTTGTATGAATACTCCTTCTCAAAATAAGATTTACTTTTTTCAATAGCTACGGCTCTGGCATCATAGCCCATCTGTTTATATATTACTTGGTGAAGCGAGCCTCCATCGTAATCGATAAGAGTTACGGAATTTGAACCTTGGTTGGCAATATAACCTAAAAATATTGACTCTTTGGAAGCTCTGGCTGTAAAAATAGTTGGGTCATAGCCAATTTCAAAAGAATTGGTGGAGTCCTGAATTGTTTGCCAAGATTTCGGAAGAAAATAATTTAATTGTTTGGAAATTAGTTTTGTTGGTTCTGCTGTTGTATCCGACGGAGTTAACACTATAGTTGGGATAATCGTTACTTTCGGGTATTTCTGAATTGGGGCGATTGTAGTTGGATAAATTGTAATTGATTTCTGATAATTGATTCCTAAATAAAATCCTATAAATGGTAAAGAAATAAATAGGAGTATGGCAATCGCTTTGGAGACTGGGGTGACGGTGGTAAAAGACTTGGGTAATTGCATGTTTAATATTAGCAGTTTGACAGACACTGCTCAACCTTGGGCCAGAGTTGTTTGCGCATGATAATCTCGTGGTAATGGAAGCCTGGTTTTAGATCTGGGAGATTTAGGGCTTGAGAAAAGAATTTCAATGACTCATCGTCTACGGTATAAAAAATACTGTAACCCTGCAAAATATCTACACCATTAAAAAAAATATAATCTAGATTATTATCTTGTTTTAGTTTGGCCAAGGCAGCTTGTAAGGCAAAGAGAAGGTCGGGAGAAAATTGAGCAATATTAGCCACTTCAATTTGAGCAAGGCCAATTTTTTTGGTGCCAAAAGTTTTGATGGCAAAATCTTGAAATAGAATTTGGTAAATATTTTGAGGAGTAACCTGGGACTTGGCTGTAAACATTTGAGAGATAAAATCTTCCTTGGGTTGGGCAATTTCTTTGAGCCAGCTAGCTGCTTGTACATCTCTTTGGGTAGTTAACTTATTTTTAAAGTTAATGGTATTGGAAACTATGGCTGCATATAAATAAAGAGCAGAGTTGGTAGAGGGAGTGGCTTTACTTTTAATAAATTCTTCAGTAATCAGGGTGGCACAAGAGCCAACTAGGTCAATATTTTTTTGAGCATTAAAAAATTTGACTATCTCACTAGATTGACGGTGATCAAAAATAATTTTAATTTTATCAATTGGTAGTTCTGGGTCCAATTCACTTGGGTCGGAGCAATCGACAAGAATATATTCGGAATTAGAATCATATGAACCTGTATGTTTTTCAACAGGAAAAAAGTTGCTGTAGTTTTTGAGAAATTCAACTTCAAGGCCTAAATCACCAAAATAGAGAGCCGTACATTGGTAACCAAGTTTATTTTGAAGTTCGGCGTAAGCAATAGAACAAGCAATACCGTCGAGATCTGGGCTGTCGTAGGAGGTAACAATTTGCATGGGCTAGTTTAGCAAAAAGAAAAAGGATTATAATTAAGTTATGGAAAGCGTGATATGGATAGTGGTTAGGTCGGTAGTGGTTTATATTTTTATAATTTTTGCCTTAAGGTTGTTTGGCAAAAAAGAATTAACTCAGTTGTCGATAATTGACTTGGTTTTTATCTTGCTAATTAGTAACTCGGTACAAAGCGCAATGGTGGGAAATGATTCGTCTTTAACTGGAGGACTGGTAGCAGCAGGTTCGCTGTTTGCGTTTAATTGGGTTTTAAAAAATTTGATTTATCGCTCAAAATCTTTGGGTGAATTTGTACAAGGAACTCCCTTGGTATTGATTTATCAAGGAAAAATCATCCAAAAGCACCTTAATCAGGCTGAAATTGGTGTAAGGGAGTTAGAGGCAGCGGTGCGAGAGCACGGAGTGAAAGAAATAAGTGAAGTGGATTTGGCGATATTGGAAGTAGATGGAAACATTAGCGTGGTTTCGGATAATTTCAAAAAAAGGACGAGTAAAAAAAGAAGGATACACAAATCGCTAGGTTTTACGAACTAGATAGGGATGTTATCATGAAAGAATATTTTAGTAATAATTTATAAAATATAAATATTTGTATAACTTATGTCGAAAGTAACTCCGTTTTTGTGGTTTGATAAGCAAGCTCAAGAGGCTGCAGAATTTTATGTATCTATTTTTAAAAATTCTAGGATTACTTATAGTAACCCCATGATGGTGTCTTTTAATTTAGATGGGCAAGAGGTCATGGCTCTAAATGGTGGTCCAGAGTTTAAGTTTACAGAGGCTATGTCTATGTATGTAAATTGCCAAGATCAAGAAGAAGTGGATTATTTTTGGAATAAATTAACAGAAGGCGGAAATGAAGGACAATGTGGTTGGTTAAAAGACAAATATGGGTTATCTTGGCAAATAATACCCAATAAACTGGGTGAATTACTCGGTGATCAAGATCAGACTAAATCGGCAAGAGTGATGCAAGTTATGTTGAAAATGAAAAAAATAATAGTTGGAGATTTAGAAAAAGCATATGCAGAAGATAACCATTGAAACGATTATCAAAGCTGGGGTTGATAAAGTTTGGGAGCACTGGAATAAGCCGGAAAGTGTAATGCAATGGAACCAGGCAAGCGCAGATTGGCACTGTCCAAGTGCAAGTAATGATTTACATGTGGGTGGAAAATTTGTTTACACCATGTCTTCAAAAGACGGTAAGTATAGTTTTGATTTTGGCGGGGTATATACAAAAGTGGAGACAAACAAGAGAATAGAATTCACCATGGGAGACGGGCGAAAAGTAATAGATATGTTTGAAGATTTAGGTAAAAACAAAACCAGAGTGAAGGTAACGTTTGAAATGGAGGCGACAAATAGTGAAGAAAGACAAAGATCGGGCTGGCAGGCAATACTAAACAGTTTCCAGCAGTTTTGCGAG
>CAYUVY010000018.1:0-16881 GCA_964448465.1 uncultured Gammaproteobacteria bacterium | reverse complement strand
CAAGCCAGTAGCAATCTTTATCACTTTTTCTGGGACGAATTTTGTGATAAATACATCGAGCAGTGTAAGCCGCGCGATGCTTCGTGTGTTCCAGTTTTATTACACATCCTACACACCAGCCTAATCTTGCTCCATCCTTTTATCCCTTTTGTCACCGAAGCCATTCATCAAGACTTTATTAAAAACTTAAAAGTATCCTGGGCACCGTTATTAATCCAAGAGTCCTGGCCACATGCTTAATTTTAAAAACAAAAAATATCTTCTCTTTTTTCTAATTTATTGGACCACCGCTCTAAACTTAACTTATTTTTTAGTTATCAGGCAACCCTTTGCCAAAGCCAATCAATATATTTTTGATGAAAAAAAACATGCCCAAGACCAAATCGTCTTTCTTGAGTCACTAACTCCTAAAACTGTGGATCTTTATGTACAAATCGCCAATCTATACATAAGTTTGGGCGACAAAGACCATGCCAACCAAGCCATTAAATCTGCGCAGAAACTCGATCCAGTTCGTACTGACTTGAAGCTATTTTAATTTACCTCGAGCTTGTCGAGGGGTTATTTGTCTTCCTTTTCCTTCTCTTCTTTCTTAGCCGCATCTTCTGCAGCTATCTCTTCAGGAGACTTCTGGGCTGTGGCTGGAACTTCAACTGGCTCTGCTGGAGCTGTCTCAATCACTTCTTCCTTATGTGCTTCCACTTTAATTATTACAGTTTCTGCAGGGGTTACCAAGGTAACTTTTTCATCCAGTTTGACATCTCCGGCGGTAATTACACTTTCCAAAGTTTCCAGTTTACTTATATCCACTTCTATCTTTTCAGGTAAATCAGCAGGTAAGGATTCTACTTCAAGTTCCGTGGTAATCTCCATCAACTCTAGATCTAGTTTAACTGCAGGAGCTTCACCCACCAAAACAATTGGCACCATTGCTGATATTTTTTCTTTCAAGTTAACTTTATACATGTCCAAATGTGCCAACAGGCCAGAAATTGGGTTATAAAATGGATTCTTAAAAATTACAGGGAAAGTGTCCTTTTCATCTATTGTTACACTTACCAAACTTGATTCGCCGGCTGCCTCAAATACTTTATTCAAGTCTTTCTCCGCCACCTGTATAGCTAGCGAAGCAATTCCCTTACCATAAATATTAGCGGGAATTAATCCGCTTTTGCGCAAACTTTTTACTTTTGTCCCCAAAACTTGTCGGGTTGAGGCGTTTAAGACGTGTGTAACTTTTGACATAATGGGGGATTATAGCAGATAACTAGTGCTCAGTCTATGCTAAAATTACCTCATCATGACCACCGCACTCTCGGGTATCAATCCAAATTCCAACAAGGGCCTACATCTGGGTAACTATCTTGGTGCTGCCAAAAGATTTATCACTTATCAAGACAAGTACGATACTTGTTATTTTTTTGTGGCCAATCTTCACTCTCTTAACACAATTTATTCCCAAGTAGATTTAATCCACAATACCCAAGATGTCTTTCTCGAATATCTTGCCTTTGGTATCGATCCGCAAAAATCTATTTTCTATGTGGAATCAGACATTCCTCAAATAGCCTATTTACAAACCATCTTAAACAATTGTGTTACCGTCTCCGAGTTGCAACGCATGCATGGATACAAAGACAAGCTCCAAAAAGACCAGGCCATCGAGACAATTAATGCCGGTCTTTTTGAATATCCAGTTCTCATGGCCGCCGATATTTTGCTTTTTTATCCCGACGTAATTCCCGTAGGCCAGGATCAAGTTCAACACGTAGAAATATGTCGTGAAATTGCCAAAACATTTAATAATCGCTACGGTAAAATTTTAACTATTCCTGAAGTCCAGGTGGAAAAGGCTACCGCCACCATTATTGGTACCGATGGTCAGCGCAAAATGAGTAAATCTTTGGGTAACGACTTGTCTATCTTTGCTCCAGTTGAGGTAGTTAAAAAACAAATCATGAGTATCACTACTGATCCCGCTCGAATTAAGCCCACCGATTCGGGAGATCCGGCTAAAAATATCTGTTTTGCCTATTTAAATCATCTTAACTTTGACCCAACCCAACTTGGACAAATGCAAGACCGCTACAAAGAGGGGACTATTGGCGATGTAGAAATCAAAAATATTCTTCTAGAAACCTTCTTAAATTATTTCAAAGATGCCAGGCTGAAAAAAATTGATCTGCAAAAAAATCCAGATTTAGCTGCCAAAATCCGTGCCGAAGGAGCCCAAAAAGCTACTGAAATTGCAACCAAAAATCTAGAAAAAATTAAACACGCCATTGGTTTGTAACCCACCATGAACCTTCCACTTTGGTTCATATATGCGATTTCCAGTATCCTAGCCTTAGCCTTTGCCGAGGTCTTACAAAAACACAACATTGTTGGTTCCAAGCTTAGCGTTTCCTCTAACAATTTTCTTGTGGGTGTTTTTCAGGCAATTTTCGGGATTATCTATCTTCTTCTTTTTATCAGAGGATTCAGTCTAAGCATTACCCCCTTTCTTCTTATTATTCTAATCCTAAACGCCGTTCTTGCCTACATTGCCTTTACCATTTACTACCAAAGTTACAAGGGCGAAAGTGCCGGTATTTCCAATATTTTATACACCAGCTCCGTTCTTCTTAGCGCCCCTTTGGGCATACTTGTTTTCAAAGAAAGCACCAGTCCTTACAAATTCCTAGGCATATTTATTGTACTTTTGTCCATAGCTCTTCTTCATCTTTCCAAAAAAGAAAAATTTAGCAAATACAACTGGTACGCCCTGGTTGGTGGTTTACTCTCTGGCATAGTTTTAACCACCGACAAACTACTAACCACCCTCATGGACATACACTTACTGCAAGTTGTCTATGTTTTAACCTATCTAGTGGTCACTCTGTTTTTCCGCCCTGACACCTTCAAAGAACTTAAAACCATCAACTGGTCTTTGTGTAAAAGAATAATTCTCGTGGCCCTCTGTTATTTTATTTTTAACAAATTTATTCTTCTTGCTTATAGCGTTGGGGGAGAAGTAGGCAAGGTCGATGTAGTCAACAATTCCAGCATTTTTGTCATCATACTCTTAGAAACAATTATCCTAAAAGATCGATCAAATTTATTCAAAAAACTATTCTCCGCTCTTCTGGTCTTTATTGGCTTTTATTTTCTTGTCCAACGATAGTCACAACCCACTACCATCTTCCCACTCTAACCGCAGTCAGGCCACCTTCTGGTACATAAGCCCCCGATCTTCGTCTTCTGACTACCTCTTCCTTGGTCAATCTAACAATTTCCATGGTAGACGTAATTCCACTTTTAAACTCCACTAGCGGATCCAAAACAGCCAGAGGAGGTGTTTTTATAGTTACCCAGTACTCAGATACATTTGGTTCTAGTGCATATGTCCCCGTCACGGGAGTGTACATTCTGTTTCTCAACCCAAGGTACTCAATTGGTTTTCTAAAATCAGTTTGTGTAGCCAGCTGGTACCAAGCAAGTCTGTTGGCGTCTCCCGCAAAGACTCCCACCGGTAGTCTATCTGTTTCCAACAAAAAATCTATTGCCGAGTTGTCACTTAAGCCAGCGGATCTTAGTCGATGCATAGCTACAGAATTATCAAACGTCAGTGGTTTAACCGTGGCCTTGTCACCACTGACAAAATGGGCATCAATTCTCATGTTTCCAGTCCAAGCAAAAACCAATTTGTTTCCAATCCAAGCAGCCAGGGCTGCCGAAGCCCCAAAGTCGGCTCCAGCAGGCGGTTGCCTGCCACTAGTTAGCAATGCTCTGTTGGCACTCTCTAGAGCCACCGCAAACATATGTGCCAATTGGTCCGCGCTCTCTGGCATACTCATTCCCGACAAAGTCCTCTCTATTGCGTCTTTGGCCACAACAGAAGCTAGCGCAGAAGCAGGGGAGATATCCTCACATAAACAGGCAATATCCGAGGTGGCTTGTTTAGGGTCCTTTTTTGGCATTCTAATAATCAATGGAGAATCCATATTCATACCACCATCAACCAAAGGAACAGTATAACCATCAGTCTTAAATCTTGTCGTCACCGGTCTATAATTGTCAGGTAACCTTAAAGCCCTAGCTATATTAATATCTGGAAAAGACATACTAAAGTATTATAACATAGTAGGCACGCCTGGATTTGAACCAGGGACCCCTGACTTATAAGATCAGTGCTCTAACCGCTGAGCTACGTGCCCCTAAGTTGTATTTTACAGACTTTATCAGCAATTATTCTCTCTATAATTTTTCTTGATTTTAATTGCTTAATTCTGTATTCAACCTTACGAGCTATTGTAACACTGGGGTAGTATTGTTTAAACATCAATTTCCAAGGAATCCCAAGTTTGGTGAACTTACTTTTACCCAGATTATGCTCATTTAGCAATCTTCGGTCTGGATTATTTGAGCTTCCAACGTGGTATTTATCCAATTTTGGACTAAATAGTATGTACACATATCCGCCCATTGATTAAGTTTACCAGGGACCCTTCCGACGTACGTCGGAATGCTCTAACGCAAAAGCTACGTGCCCGTGTTGTTGTAGCAAGAGTGGGACTCGAACCCACGACCTCAGCGTTATGAATGCTGTGCTCTAACCACCTGAGCTACCTTGCCGTATCTGCTTATTTTATCACCGAAAATAGGTTTTTACCTTGTTTTAGCAGTAGTGCTTTCTCAACAAATACTCTGCCCGAAGGTTATCTGAGGCAATCTCTTGTCCATTTTTCACTACCACTTTTCCATCTTTAGGCCCAATAGTTGTTTCTCCAAGTGAAAACAAGCTAGCTCTTCTTATTTCCAGACCTTCCACTTCTTTCACTTCCCAGGTACCGCAAGTACCTCCGGCCAAAGTTACCAGGTCCCCCCTCCTTGGTTTATAAGGCTTATCATAAGTCGCCAAATTCTCTTTTATTGCATCAGCCATACTTTTTGTTGCGGGGCCGGGAGTTGAACCCGGCCTGTGAGATTATGAGCCTCACGTGCAGCCGTACACTACCCCGCATATGTGACTTCGTCACTGGGAGAAATTATAGCACAACTTTCACTTCCTTTTCTGTCCCTAAAACTTACTTAATAACATTGCTATTTTTACCTAACTTTACGGCCACTTGCATCTTATCCTGTTATGTGTTACTATAAGACTATAATTTAATAAAACTATGACAGACACATCCCTAACACACGCTCTTACTCTATTTGGAGCTAGCCTACAGAAACAAGGCAAGTCCATCAATACTATCGTTGCCTACAAAGGTGACATTAATCAACTTATTGCCCATCTTTCCAAAGCTTCTGTTACCCAAGTTGACCAAGTCCGTGGTACCAATATTGAAGATTTCAAAAAAGATTTAACTAAAGATAACTATACCGCCAAGTCTGTCAGTCGCAAGTTAAACTCCATCAAAAACTTCTTTAATTTTCTCAAAACCGAAGGTGTGATTACCTCTGACCCATCTTTAGAAATTCAACACCCTAAGTACGAAAACGACCCTCCCAAGATCCTTGCTCCTGCTCAATATCGCTCCCTTCGTGATGCCTGCAGAAACGACATTCGTGCCACTGCCATCGTTGAGCTCATGTTACAGGCTGGCCTACGTATCAAAGAAATCGAAAATCTCAAGCTCGAACAAATTAAGCCTACTGAAATCATTATTGAGGCTTACGAAAGCCATCCTTTGCGCCTCGTCCCACTCAATAACTCTGCCAAGGTGGCTCTTACCCGCTATTTAAACGACGCTCGTTTTCAATCCACCTCCAAGCATGTTTTTGTCACCAAAACCGGTCGTCACTTACTAGCTCGCAACATCCGTAGTCTCTTAAATCGCTATTTTGCCAAATCTGACCTCAAAGATATCAAAGTCAACGATTTGCGCAATACCTTCATTGTCTACCAACTTAAATCTGGAGTACCACTCGATGTCGTTTCCCAAGTTGTTGGTCACAAGCGTATTTCTACTACTGAAAAGTATCTAGAACTTATTGACAACAAAGAAGAAAGCAAAGGTATTAAACTTAAGGAGTTATAATCATCTATGTCCAAACCACCACTTGGAGAAAGACTAATACAAGGAGCCCAAGCTCTTTTTGATATGATTTCTGCTACCCCAAAGCCAGTCAGAACGACCCTAGAAGATGGTACATGTTTTGAAATTGAGATGTTGCCGCCAACAGCTTATGGTCAACCTCCCTGTATAGTTACCAGAACTTACGAGTCAACGGAAAGCGGCAAACTTGTTAGTATCAGGGTTAATAACTTTGGTAACACTATACTATAATCTAGCTCTTTTTGAGATATCCGCTTCTACAATCGCCCTAGGTCTACCGTATTTAAGTGACGACAGTTGCATTATCATTTCTGCCAGTTTTGGATCGCCTGGCTTTTTCCTCTCGGCCGCCGCCACTTTTAGGGAAAAAGCAGGTTTGGGTGTTCCGTCAATCATGGTTTTTAAGTATACATTTCCCATCTCCAAATTCATCAAATCATGTTCATTAAACTCTGGCTGGAATTGGCGTACCATATAGCCAGCGTCATTTATACCGGTTCTAAAGCTACAAAGAGTACCCACATTTCCAAACACAGCATTCTTTACCTCTTCTTCCATTTGGGAGATAAACTGGTTGGCCACAATCAAATTCAGATGATACTTACGAGCTTCACTTAAAATCACCGCAAAGTCCTGAGTGGCAAAATTCTGAAACTCATCCACATAAAGATAAAAATCCCTACGCATTGGTTCCGGAGTATCTTGCCTACTCATAGCGGCAATCAATATTTTTGGAATTAATAACAATCCTAAAAACGAGGAACTTTCTTCACCAATGGTTCCCTTGGCCAAGTTAATTATCAAAATTTTACCCTCATCCATTGCCTTTCTAAAATTAAATGAAGAAGTCGATTGCCCAATAATGTTTCTCATCATGGTATTAGTAATAAACCTGCCAAACTTAGACACGATATAACCCAAAACCTCCGATTTGTGAAAGTCATTAGTTTGTGCCATTTGGTCTGACCAGTAGCGTCGCACCATCGGGTCTTTAACTTTAGGAATCAAGTATTGTTGAAAACCAGGATCCGTCAAGCAGCGTACGATTTCAATGAAAGTTGCACCAGGTTCACTCATCACCGTCAACATAATATTACGAATCGCGTGTTCAAACTGCGGGCCCACGATACCTGTTTTATAAGGGTCGTACAACTTATACATCAGGTTAATCACCGCCGAGGAAATAAAATCCTTTTGGTCATCCGTGTCGCACTCCATAATATTTAGTCCCATTGGTCTATCTGTATTACCCGGGTCAAAATAAATCACATCCTCTGCTCTTTCGGGCGGAATTCTTTCCAAAACCTCTTTAAAAGTATCGTGAGGATCAATAAAACATACACCCTTTCCAGCCTTAATATCCTGCAAAGCCATGTCGGCAAGTAGCCAGGATTTTCCTACACCTGTTTGCCCAACTATATAAAAATGTCTTTGTCTATCTTGTTGGGTCATATAAAACTTTTTAGTCATACCACGATAAATATTGTCTCCGATATACAGTCCTTCTTGCGGAGACTCCGGAGGAGCAGCTGCCTTCTTGGTTTTTAACCAATATATGTTTGGGGTAGTAATCGCCTTACTGGGAAAATGAAACACCGAAGCAATCTCTTCCACCGACATTACGTTTTTCTTTTTGGCAAATACTCGTGGATATTTATAAATAAAATCAGTCATAAACAAACTCTTTATGCGGATTTTATCTCCACCCAGCTTATTCCAAGGAGAGTCAAATTGGGTAAAAGTGGCCTTAATGTTATTTAGATGCATTTTGGCAATTTCATTACTCTTGGCCACACTTACCAGTCTTAAGACTACTTCAAAAGAAGTTTTATTTATTTTATTATCTACTGCCTCCAGTTGTTTTCCGTCTACTTTGTAAGAAGCTTTCTCTGGATTCGATTCCGACTTTTTTGTTCCACTTACAAATTTCTTGCCCTTCTTGGACCAATCGCCCTCCGGAGGGGAAAGTATTAGTTGTAGTGCCAGAGTTTCATCGTTTTCTAACTTAGTCATTGCCGAGGTCAAGGTTGCCATTGGATCAACAGGAATTTCTTTAAATGTTTTAATGGGAAAGTGTGTATCCTTTTTTAATATCAAACTGGCAAATTCCACCTTGCCTTCTTCAAAGAATATGTTTGGCTCTTCCACTTCTTTTAGCTCTGCCCCGGGGTACACGCCATATATTTGCCTCTCTATTTGGTCTTGTAATTTTTTGGGAACGCAAATATAAAACTTTATGTCGTTGGCCGTGCCAATTAATTCTAGAGAAATATTTGGCTGGGCTTGAAAAGGTTGAAGCCATTTAAATTTTGCCGATTTAAACAAGGTTGACATTGAGGCCAATATTGGTTCCATCGCTTCAATTTTTATTTCGTTATCTTGGGGTACTGCTACCAACAGAGTCACCATATTTAAGGATCGTTTTTCCCTGTCTCTCCACTTAATCCACAAAAAAATCACAAAAATTGTTAGATAGATTAAGCCTGCCAGTAGAGCAAGCCCCACCAAAGACCAAAACCAATTTATTAGCATTGCTGCTGTTATTTCTATCATTCTGGTTTAAATTCTACCCCATCTGGGTTCATTTTAATCATTCTTAAAATAAATATAGAAAACCAGTGTCCAACCTCTCCAACACCCTTATTAAAACCTTGCATAAATACTCTTTTCGTAGCAGGTAATGTCTTTTTTTTAGGTTTACTGGCACTCGACGAAGTCGGACTAGTTGTCAAGTTGGTTGTTTGTTTGCCATCGGTTTTTCCGTTCCTTTCCAGTTCTTCCAACCAACCCCTGGCTTCTCTTGGGATAACCACATTTTTCCTTCTCTCCACCAACAGCCTGTCCGCCGGTTGTATAATCTCGCTCTTGTTCAATTCGCTCTTTTCAATATTTGCAGGCATTGTCCTAGTATAACCAAATTTTTGCTAGTTATCTAACCAAATGAGTATAATAAGTAGTGAAACCCAACACTAGTGTTCCCGTTGCTACCATTCTTCTTCTTCTTTTTTCCCTCTTGGTTGGTTTTTGGTTTTTCACCGGAGGCTCCTTTCGCCTCTACAACAGCGTTTTTTTTAGCCTCTATTTTCTCACCAATCAAATCTGGCTCTCTGTCATATTATTGGGCATCACCCAAAATCTAGTTTTTATTCCATTGCGTTACCTCTCCATGCGCTTATCCACCAACTTAAAAGCTTTTGAAGAAAAACTAAACCAAACCTCCTCCGATGATCAATATTTTGTTTTCAAAAATCAGGTTCGTTATGGCGACAGTTCCGTTATTTTCTATATCATTACTTTTACTCTTTACGCCATCGCTTTCTTGAGTGCTGGTAAAATTTTCTTAAACGATTTTTATACCAAGCCACTCGATCCAACCTTGCTATATTCCTGGGTTCCATACCCAGCTTATCCACTTCAGGGCACCACCTTTAATTTTCCATGGTTTGAAGTCACCCAAACCTTTGCCCTCTCTTGGAGCTTAATTCTCAAAGTCTGGCTAATAATTGCCGCCATAGCCATTGTTCCTGGTCTAATCTGGCAACAAGTCAAAACCTGGTTCAATAAAAACCCCAATATTTTAAAAGCCCGCATACGCTACAACCGTATTTATTTTACTATCACAAGTTTAGTCGGAACTTTGTTTTTTATTTCACTCTACGGTCTGCGTCATCTACCCAAAGATGGGTATTTTTTCTATTTAACTGCCGACCTAACTCGCCAAAATACCACCATGAATCTAATTACAGCCGTAGCTACTTTTCTTACTGTTTTGCATGCTGGCTACAACGACAACAAAAATCTCTATGCTCATGGCCTGGCCAATAATATCCAAAAATCCGTACTAGACCTGGTTTTTAAAGAAAAAGTCCGCAGCAGTATTAAAAATGGCCTACTTCTTGGTGCCGGTGCCTTCTTCATCACCAACCAAATCCCCAGTGCCTTTGAATTATCTGTGGCTGTTTTTGAATTGTTAATCTTCCTTTCTCCCTACACTATCGACAAAATCCTCCACCGCTCTAAGCCTATCCCAGCCTCAATATCTACCCCCACAACTTGACAAAGGTACCAAAATAAAGTATAATATCAATTATTATAAGATTTAAAATTCATGCCAAAAAAAGAAGTAATTCATGGAGATGATCTTTGGAAACCTAGTATAATTTACGATCGTCTCAAAAGAGGCGCCGAAGAACAGAGTACCAGATACATTGATTATCATGTTGATATCCCTGCCCCAGTCATCGACCCAATTACTTTTGCTCAATCTGTTGCTGCAAGCCAAGAATATCAAGAATTTTACGGTTGGCCTATTGAAAACAGGAAGGCTTCCGTAGGTTATCAAGGCATTCTAGATGACGTAAAAACTCGAACAAAAGAGGGAGTATTATCACAAATCGATCAGCAAGCTTATGATCGCTGGCTCACTCAGGCCCTTCAATATAAAACAAGGAAGTAAATACTAACTAAACCTCTCGGTTGACCATATAAACGGCAATCCCTTCCAAGAAATCCAGTCCTTCCTTTTTTAAACCTATTCTATCCAATTCTTTAACAATATCTACCGCTTTTTTTGCCTCTAGTTTAGAAAAATCCACATTATATTTAAGTGCCCCCGACTCCTTAATGGCTTTCTTGGCCAAGTCAATATCTTTTTTGGTACTTTCTTTCTTCCCCCAAACTTTTTCAAAGGCTTTAACTTGCTCTGCATTTCCCATTTCCAATGTCTTTAAAGCCAACAGTGTCGACTTTCCTTGTAGCAAGTCCGAATCTGCCGACTTACCAGTACTTTCTGTTTCTCCAAATACACCCAAAATATCATCTTGAATTTGAAAAGCCACCCCAGCATGCATGGCATATTTTTCCAGAGTAGGGAATATTTCTGGAGATAGTTCCGCTAAAATTGCTCCAATAAAAATTGGATTTTGGTAAGTGTAAATGGCTGTTTTTGCACTGTGTAGCGCAATAACATCCTCTTCTGTCCACTTACCCAAATATGGCAAACTAACATCAAAAGCTTGTCCCCAAGCCGTATTTACCACCCCTCTCAAATAGTGCGAAACCGCCTTGGATGTTAATTCTTTATCAAAACCACTTTCCAACAATAGCTCATAGCCCATCAACAACACCCCATCCCCCAAACTTACCGCCATACTCTCACCGTAGTGTTTATTTTCTTTGCCAAAAACCACCTGGGTAGTCGGCTTACCCCTTCTAAGTTCATCCTCGTCCATAAAATCATCGTGCATCAAGAGGGCCGTATGCACAATTTCTACCGACATAGCAGCATTCCACACAGCCTCCGTTATTACTTTTTCTCCCATACAAAAAGTGTGGTACAACAAGGCTGCTCGAAGTCTTTTGCCACCAATTTTATTATGATCTGTTGCGTGTCCCAGCATCTTTTTTACCAGATCTTTTTGCTTTTGGTTAAAGCCAAAATTCAAATCTACTTGTTCTTGCCAATACTTCTCTAGTTTTCCTTCCACCTCCTTGGCAAAATTAGCTAGAACCTCTTTCACATCCATGACCAGAAGTATACACTAACTTAATGCCCAAACCATCTATTTTTAAGGCCTCCTTGCTTCAACTTTCCGGTATTCTGGGTGTTGGTATTTTTGCTCTGCCTTATTTGTATTACCACTCCAATTTGTCTTTTGCTTTTTTTGGCTTATTTTGGTTGTTTATTTTAACCTTGTTTATCAATTTTTATTACGCCGACATTATTCACTCCACACCCCATTCTCATCAGTTTTTGGGCTACGCCCGACATTACTTGCACCCCACCCTGGCCAACTTTTTAGGTCTTAATTTATTTTTACTAATTCCTTGTGCCCTCTTTGCCTTTTTTCAAATGGGCCCAGTCTTTTTACAGCAGCTTTTTCCCTACTTTTCTAGCACACTTTCTTCTGTCCTTTTCTTAGTTCTAGTTATTCTCCTTTATTTGCCCCACCCACTATGGCTCAAAAAACTTCTCTCCTTTTTACCTGCCTTATTTTTTCTTTTACCCCTCTTTTTATTCAGTGCCGTTTTACAAACCCCCATACCTAGCTGGGAGGCCCCTGTTTCCAACCTTCGTTTTGCTGGTTGGACTATTTTTGCCCTCACTGGCTTTAATATTCTTCCCGAGGTTCGTCAGCTTCTTGGTGCCAAATATACCCTATCCAAACTAAAACTTGCCACCTTTTGGGGGCTATTTTTAGCCACCATTCTTTATGCCCTCTATATACTTGCCACGCTCTATCTAGTTGGTCCCAAAATTAGTTTAAACAGTGCCCTTTCCCTTGCTTCTTTTCACCCATTTTTAGGTCAAATCGTCGCTTTGGTTGGCGTTTTAAGTACTTCTCAGGCCAGTGCCAATTTCATGCGTATTTTTTACCACACCCTCACCAGCGATCTACGGCTAAAAGCCAAGCAAAGTCACCTAATTAGCCTTATTTTCCCCCTCACTTCACCCCTTTTATTAAGTATTAATATCTTTAAGCTGGTCGAGGTAGTCGCCACCTTCACCACCGTCTTTACCGTCTATGGCATCCTTCTTATTCGTCGCAAGCTACCCACGAGTCTCTTTCATACTTTCGTCATGGTTCTCATTTTTCTCACCTTCCTCTTTGCCCTTCTCTCCCAACTGAGCTAAAATCCAGCATGTCTGACGAAGTAGCCCAGGTTAAAGCCAAAACCGATATAGTAGCTCTAATCAACCGCTATGTTCCACTAAAAAAGCGTGGCCGCCATTTTATCTCCCGCTGTCCTTTCCACTCCGAAAAGTCCGGGAGTTTCATGGTTTCTCCCGAACTGCAAATCTACAAATGTTTTGGTTGTGGCAAATCAGGCGATGTTTTTTCCTTTTTAGAGGAATACGAAAAACTAGATTTCAAAGAAGCTCTTCACATGTTGGCCAAAGAGGCCAAAATTGAATTAACTCAATCTTTTGGACCACAGGATAATAAAAATACCTTATTTTCCATCAATACCCAACTAGCCAAATTTTATCATCATCTCTTGCTTAACCACCCTATTGGCAAACCAGCCTTAGATTATTTAACTTCTCGCCACATATCTGCAAAAACTATTAAAACTTACCAAATAGGCTTTGCTCCGGGTGATAGTTCTTCTGCTAAATATTTACTCAAGCAGGGCTTTTTGCCAAAAGACCTAATTGCTACGGGCACTTTCAACGCCTCTTCTTATAGTCGCTTTCCCTACGATCGCTTTGCCGGGCGCCTGGTTTTCCCTCTCTACGACCATCGCGATCGCATCCTTGGTTTTTCTGGGCGCATTTTGCCTGGCACCGATTCTGCCAAACACGCCAAATATATCAACTCTCCGCAAACCGAGCTATACAATAAATCTCAACACGTTTTTGGCCTAAATATCGCCAAAGATGCTATTCGTAAAGAAAAATCTGTTTTAGTTGTGGAAGGGGAGTTTGATGCCATTTCTCCCCACCAAGCTGGTTTTCAAAATATTATTGCCATCAAGGGCACTGCCTTTACCTCCGATCAACTCCAATTATTAAAACGCTACACCGAAAAAATCATTCTCGCTCTTGATGCCGATTTTGCTGGCAACAATGCCGCTTTAAAAAGTATCCAAATGGCCGACGAAATGGGTTTTGAAGTCGTAGTTTTAGATTTACAAGATAAATTTAAAGATCCCGATGAAGCAATACTTGGCGATAAAGATTTTTTTCAAAAACAACTCGATACTGCCCTGCCTATTTGGGATTTTGTTATCAACACCTCTCTAAAAACTCACAACATCTCCACTCCCCATGGTAAAAAACAAACTCTCGCCCAGGTTCTACCCTTTCTTTCTGCCATTAGCAACGAAGTCCTAAAGTCGGAATATCTTAAAAAATTTGCCAGTGTCTTGGGTGTGGATATCCAGGCAGTTACCGCCGAAGCCAACAAACAACTAACTACCCCTGTGACAAATTCTGCACCTAGTGCCAATATTTCTTCCAGCAAAGAACAAGAACTGTTGCGACTACTTTTATCCACCAAAGATCCCGCCAAAGTCTCAGCCAAACTCCTGGCCAATCTACCAACTCTGCATGACCCACTTTTGCAAAAAATTTATCAAGAACTAGCAAATTATCAAAACCCCACCCAGTTTCAAGCCCTCCTACCTCCAGAAATCAAACCCACCTACGAGCAACTTTTTCTCCAAGCCAGTTTAATTGAATTTGATGGAGAACAAAAAGCCAACCAAATTAGTGCCTTAGTTAATCTCTTAGCTCACCAAAACCTCCAAGACGAAATAAAGGAAGTTTCCGCCAAAATTGCTCAAGCCGAAACTCTAAATCAAGAGGATAAACTGCCCGAACTGGAAAAACAATACAAACAGCTACTAGTCAAATTGTCCCAACTAGACACCAAATCCTAGCCAAAACCACATTTATTGTGTACAATAAGAGCCATGGCTTCACTTGACCTCAAGGGACTTAAACAGCGCCTTGTTGCCCTTTCCAAAAAACAAGGATACTTAATTCACGATAACATCCTCGATCTTCTTCCCGAACCCCAAAAAAACTTACAACTCGTCGACGAACTTTTTGACGCCCTTTTTGACAAAGGTATCGATGTCTACGACCGAGTCGATGCTCCCGAATCTGCCATCAATGCCAAAAAAGGCAAAGATGCTGCTGCCGATTTACTAGGCCTGATCAATCAGCGCGGCACCATCGACAACGTCCGCATGTACTTAAAGGAGATTGGTAAAATCAATCTTTTGGTTTTTGCCCAAGAAGTCGAATACGCCAAAGCCATTGAAAAAGGTTCCCAAAAAGCCCGTGAAAAATTAATTAATGCCAACTTGCGTCTGGTTGTTTCTATCGCCAAAAAATATATTGGTCGTGGTCTGACATTTTTGGATTTAGTCCAAGAAGGTAATCAAGGTTTAATGCGCGCCGTAGAAAAATTCGACTGGCGCCGTGGCTTTAAATTTTCCACCTATGCTACTTGGTGGATCCGCCAAGCTATCACTCGTGCCATTGCCGACCAAGCCAAAACTATTCGTATTCCGGTCCACATGGTTGAAACTATCAACAAAGTTTACAAAGCTACTCGTGCCCTCACCCAACGTCTAGGCAAAGAGCCAACAACTGCCGACATTGCCAAAGAAGTGGGTATTACTTTAGAAAAAGTCGAAGAAATTTATCGAATCTCCCAAGACACCACTTCTCTAGCCACCCCAGTGGGCGATGATGATGATTCTTTTCTGGGCGACTTTATCGAAGACACCACCCAGCCCTCGCCCTACGAAGAAACCAGTAATGAACTTTTACGCGAATCTATCGAAGAAGTATTAGATAGTCTAGACGAGCGCGAAGCCAAAGTTTTGTCCCTACGTTTTGGCCTACTTGGTGAAACCCCCAAAACTTTAGAAGAAGTTGGCCGTATTTTCAATGTAACCAGGGAGCGCATTCGTCAAATTGAAGCCAAGGCTCTGCGCAAACTTCGCCATCCCTCTCGTCGCAAAAAGCTCCAAGACTATCTGGCGTAAACTAACCTATGATCCAGGATCATTTGCTTTCTATTCTAATTATCATCTTCTTGGCAGGTTTTCTCATCTATCGGGCTTCATTTCTAAAAAATCGTCGTCTTTTTAAATTAACCCTCCACCAAATTCTCTATTTTTTTGTCATACCAAGTATCTCCAGTATCTTAGTTTTTAACTATGCCCTAGATCTTACTAAACTTCCCAAAAACCCCAATTATTTTCTGCGCGATGGACTACTATTAAACTTAGTTTTTGTCTCCATGCTTTTTGCCTACGCCGGCAAAGCTATTCACATTGTTACCACTGCGCTTTTTGATGCGGGGCTAAAAACCGACTCCACCCCAGCCGGTAAAATCAATCAAAAATTTCATTCCACTTTTTCCCATAACTTCGTCTTGGGTGGCCTAATTCTTTTGGTTACCAGTCTGACCCTGTTGGAAATGAACCACCTAGTCGATTATTCCTACAACTCACTCTTTTCACCTATGCTTCGCGGTTTTGGTATTGGCCTTGCTCTAATTGGTGGCATGTACAACTACACTCGTCCAGATTTTAAAGAAGATTATCCCGGGGTGGCCTGGTCCGATTTAAAAATAGTTTTTTCTATGTCCTGGGTAGCTTTTATTCTTATCTTTTTTCTTTCTCAATTAGCCGGCGTCCAACTCAATCAATATCAACTTCTTCTTCCCGCACTCTTTGCCCTGGCCAGTGTAAATGTTCTAAATATCTTCCTCACCTCTCGCAGCAAAAAATCCTAAGTACAAACAAATTCATAACATCCTAGAGATAACCTAAAAAATTTTTTTTATATCTCCAAAAATTCTGCGTTGCCAATTTTGGCCACATCCATTCCTCTTAAGTGCATCATCATCCCTACCACCATCTGGTGTGTAATTATCACAATTGTCTGATCCTCTGTATGCTCCGCCTCCAGGTCTTCCATAAATATTTTCAATCTAAATTTTAGTTTCTCCAAACTTTCCTTTTTCTTCTTTGGTCCCACCAATCTAGTAAATGCAATTTGTATGTTTTCCTCTCTATTTTGCAGCAAAATATCCATGGTCTTCTCCGCTCGCAAAGCAGGGGAGCAATACAACACATCTATTTTTACCCCTGCCAACTTTTTAGCCAACTCTTTGGCTTGCTCTTGTCCCTTCAGACTCAAGCCACCAATTCCCTTTTCAGCGTGCCTCACAACAACTATTTTCATGGGCTATTGTACCAAAAACCTCAAAATACTGCTAAAATACCCCTAGTCCATAATCCCCTGTAGCTCAATGGTAGAGCAGGATGCTGTTAACATCAAGGTTCGTGGTTCGAGTCCACGCGGGGGAGC
>CAYUVY010000017.1:14773-18143 GCA_964448465.1 uncultured Gammaproteobacteria bacterium | reverse complement strand
CCTTCATTTGTTCCACTCCCAGCGCCTCTCTTAAGGTCTTCTCCCCATTTTCCCAATGTAATATACTTTCTTTTATATTTGCCGGCAGAGAATCAAACGGCATACTAGAGCGCAATAACTCCATTCCCCGCCTAAAAATCGAAGCATGAAGTTCGGTTTTTGGCATCTCAATGTTTCTTTCCAAGGCTCTATAAATCTTTGCCAAAAATGTTTCATGAATTGGCGCATCATTTAGCCATGGTTCTAATTTAATTGGATTTTCTTTTAGTTCCCCCAGTGCACTTTTATCACTTAGTTCAAAGGCCTTTTGGGCCACTCCAAAAAATTGATTCAGGGTTTTTTGGCGCATGACTTCCACCCCCATTCCCCTCTTTATCGCTTTCTTCTCTCTGGCTTCAACTAAACTATCTCCCGCCAAAAAGTGATCCACCGCTACTGTTTCCTCTTCTGATAAATCTCTCTTGGCTAAAGCCTCGATGGTCGTCCCCTCAGCAGCTTTCTTGCCACTAACCAGTGATTGCCCATAATCACAGAGCTCCACTGCCAAAGCCTCGGCAATCTCTTTGCCTTCCCCAATACCATCTTTTCTTTTGGCAATATAAATCCCTACATTTTGAAAGGTTTTACCTAGATCCAGTATCTTTTCCTTAACTTCTTTTTGTCTTTCTGGGGTGGTCGCAAAAGTATTGGTATCTACTGCCTCCATTATTCCCACCATCTCCCACAGCCGCAAATCCCTAGGCAAATATAGTGTATGTTTCTTATCTTCGTTTTTCTGTAAAATACCATCTTTGGTTTTCTCTTCCCACTCTTTCCTATCCACCACTATCGGCACAATCGAGTCGTTAACCTCACACCACTTGGCAAAAAAGGCTCCTGCTGCCTTCCTTTCAAACGGCGTTTGCCCAATAGCATCTTTTACTTCAAACTTGGGTTTCTCTCCATACCGATCCATAAAACATTCTACAATATATGGCCTATAAAGCTACTAAGTGTTATCCTACATTGTCCTTAAGTTAAGCGGGTTTGCCCGCAAGGGCTTAGCGAAAACGGGGATTGGCGCAATTGGCTAGCGCGCGGCGTTCGGGACGCCGAGGTTGCAGGTTCGAATCCTGTATCTCCGACTATATCAAACTAATCACCTATATTTACCCTATCTTTCCGCTACAATCTAAACTATACCTATATTTAGCAGTCTCACCACTCGTCTGCTAATTCAACCACTATCTCTCTAACTTACCACCTTTTCGTATAAATATGCGTTAGTCCTATGGCCACCGCATCACTGGCGTGACTTGGAGTTATGTTCTCCTTTAAGCCTAGCATATTGCGCACCATCTTTTCTACCTGCATCTTCTCCGCTCGCCCATAGCCCACCAAAGACATCTTCACCTGCAGAGGGGTATATTCAAAAAACTCCAATCCCCGCTCGGCTGCTAGTAATTTCAAGGCTCCAATCACCTGGGCCACTTCCATTACCGACTTGGCGTTCTTAAAAAAGAACAATTTTTCTACCGCCATGGTCTTAATTTGATACTTTTCAATTAATTTCACTAGCTCTTCGTAAATTAACTTAATTCTCTCCTCTTTCCCGCCAGACTTGTTGGTAATACAGCCACATTCTAGTAGCTTATTGCCCCGTAGGCTTTTTTCTAGCACCGCCCAGCCACAGTTTGCCAACCCTGGATCAATTCCCAATATCATATCCGAGTTTACACCAATTGCTTCATGGGCTTCACTACCACCGAAGGACAGTCTTCCCAACCATTTTTATCTATCACCATTCCGTCTACTATCTTTTTATCTCCATCTTCCCCAATCGTCCACCTCCAGTTTCTCTGAAAATCCTCAAACTTAATACTGTAAAAACCCATGGCCTCGCCCTTAGCCAGACTCGAGTCCATTACCACCACCTTCTCTCCACTATATCCAACTATACTAACAATATGCTCCTCTGCATCAGAATATAAATCTGTTTCGTCGCCCATTTCCCAGACCCCCACCACTATCACCCCACCTAGCTCGATGATTCCCCTTATTCTCTCCATACTCCACTCTTGACCCGTGGTCAATTCATACTCAAATTTGTTCTCTGTATCCAGGGCTTGCAATATTTTCATCATCCCAGGCATCAAAAGACCTTCTTCAATTCCAGTTTCCCCCAATTCTTTACCTAGCTCTATTACTTTTTTCAAGCTCACCTCACTTCGTCCAAACAACACACTAGCCAAGATATTAGCCTGCTTAGAGCCACACAAAGTCTCTTTCACCGCCAATTCCGGCTCCACCCTTATCTTTTGAGTAAAATTCAAGCTTACGCTCAACTTGGCCCCATTGGGTATACCCCAAAAAGACACCCTGGACCTAGTCTCCAAATCCGCCAAAGCTACAGTCCTCATAATGTGCCTATTATACCAGTTAAAATTAGATCAAATCATCTGATATTTCTTGGCAACATACTTACCATGGGATGAACATCCCAACCACCTTTGGGATATATGCCATATTTACCTATTCTTTTAAACCCCCTAGAGCCATAAGTCCAAACCCAAGCCTGTTCCAGATCTTCCGCTGCTACGCTAAGTAGACCAAATCTCTTAAAATCTACCCTTCGATAACTAGTATCAAATATAGCAAACCTATTTCTTTTTGGATAAAAGCCACCTGCCAAAACAAAATGCTCCGAAGGGTCCTCTATATCGTCCCAAGTGCCCAAAAAATTAATCCCCCCTAAACTTATCACTCGCTTCAACTCTCCTAAGGTTCTGCGCTCTGGAATTGGATAGTTAAATCTAAATCTATTATGAACATCTAAGACAGTCCCTCCGTGCATGATATCCCCCATAATCATTCCGTCGTCGTACCACTTTCTTTCTTTCAACATGGGCATAATTTCTTTCTCCAAGTCCCTCTCTACACTCTCAATTGAAAAAGCAATTTGTAGATCTCTGGGGCCGCACAAATTAGCAACATCTGGCAATGGTTCAAACTCCCCATCCACCAACGATAAGCTAGAGTTATATAAACACCAATCTTCTTCTCTAATCCTTTCTCCCTTCATCACCAAAGTCTGCAATTGTTTTATTTCGTAACTCCTGTTCATCCATATTCATTCTATAGGATATCCAAAAATATTTCCACTTTCCCACATATTCTTAAAATATCTTTTACTACAAGTTTAAAGATTATTATTTTTCAGTACTTTCCATACAAACACCGGCAGATTTTTCAGTTGTCTTGCCAATCTGTGCCTTGGATCCATTACCAAGGAAAACAACCATTCCAATCCCATTTTCCTCATCCAAACTGGTGCCCTCTTTATACTCCCCGCATAATAATCAAAACTTCTACCCACCCCCATCACCACCCC
>CAYUVY010000017.1:8873-14673 GCA_964448465.1 uncultured Gammaproteobacteria bacterium | reverse complement strand
GTCAACTAGTTTACCAGTAGCTTCCTTGCTATACCCTGCCACTTCCAGTTTTTTATATTTTTTCTGAAAATACTCCGCCACTTTTTCTGGTTCCCATCCGCCCAAAAAATAAACCGGAATCTTTTCAATCTCTGCCATCGCACACAACTCCTGCATCAAATCCACACCGGTAATCAATTTCTCCCGATATTTACCACCAAAAAACACCTCAACAAACAACTTGAGCTTAAATATAACCCCCCCTGATCTACTTGTCAACTTGTCAACTTGTTTACTAATTTGGCTTGCCCAAATTATTCCATGCCCATCTATTACGTTATAACTAGTCTTATTTTGCAAAATATTCAAAAATCTCTTATCCCTCCAACTCTCTACCATAAACTCCGGGTTCACCGTGGCAATCCAAATAGGCTTCTTACTAGTTACGTCATCCTGAACTTGTTTCAGGATCTTCTCCAAAAAATCTTTTTTAGATTTCTCCCACAGCTCAATTCCAAACAATTGCATGCTCTATTTTAACCCAAATTTATCAAATTACTCCCAAAAATGTTTTTAAGTCTTCCACAATTCAAAAAGCAGAGGTTTTTTATCTACAATAAACACATCTCTTTCAACTCGATCTCGCCGGTCTTCCTGTTGAAACGAAAAACCAATGATTGATTCCAAAGGTATACCCCCAAATACCATAACTGAATCCCCGGGTCTTTCCAATATTCGGCCATCTTGGCCCATTGAGCTAAATTCCGGAATTAAAGATTCGGGATCAAGAAACACACTTCTTTTTTTATTCAAGACAACAGGATCAATTAGCATAACCACACACCTGGCATCTATTGCTCCTTTATTTGCCAAGCCTCCAAAAGTGGTTACATTTTTATCCCCCCATTGAAGATAGGTCAATCCCTCCGAATCAGTGTTACCCAATACTCCTTGACTTGCCAATTGTTCAAACGCTCTGTCTATACCTGCTGCGTCTAAATAGGCAACATGCTTTAAAAAATCATTTGGCCAGAGTTTCCCCCTTGAGTTCCATCCCACCGCCCAGTCTCTGTCCCCATTTCCATCTCTCTTGTATCTGAGCCACCTTAGTCTTTTCAGATCCAACGCCTTTAGTTCAATACTACGCTTCCCGTTTTCATCTTGGGCAATATTTATCCCCAACTCTTCCTCTTGTGCATTCCACTCAATCGATCTTGCAATATTCAGTCTCGAGGTTGGATCCAGACCCCTATTAATCATTCCCAATACCAAGTCAACATTTTGATCTCCTTCTTTTTGTCTAATCAACTGGGGTTGTGTACCAAACTCTGCCTGTTCAGTTACTTGTCCGACCCTTACACTTATCAACCTTTGTACTAACTCTCTTTGCCATGGTGAAAAAATGTTTGCAGGCATATCTATCTCTTTTTTTACCGAAGCAGGAATGGCTCCCCATGCCGGAAGGTTCTCCATAAGAATTTCGTAACGTTCATAGTACCTATCCCCAACCAATACTTTATTCCCAAAATAATCTGGGGTAAAAAATTGGGTTTTTCCTGGCTTATCCGGAACTTTGTATTTCTCCAAATTGGGGTCAGTCATAATTTACATAAAACACACTGCTCTATTTTAACCCAAAACTACTCAACAGTAGGGGCGCGGTTTCCGCGCACCTAAATAGCTCCATTTTTCACTAAGTTGGCAAATTAACCAAGACTTGCTACACTCCACTTATATGACCAACCCAACCCCAGACAAACTCAAAGAATATTATCAACCTCGTGTAAATGACGATTATGTTAAAAAAGTGTTAAGCCAGTTCGAACTACCAGCAGACGCATCTCTAGCAGATGTTGAAAAACTCGCTACCGGATTATTGTCCTTCGAAGGAGGACAACCAGTTGGAGCTTCCCTGGTTATGGGCAGAAGAGTTGATTTGAAGAAGGAAAGTGAGTTTATTGGCAGCTTAATGTCAGCTATCGATGGCAAGGAAGCTTATGTAGTAGCTTTGCGTTATAGAGCAGCCGAAATCCAAGCCAGAGCCCAACAAAAGAACTAATTTAGCTACAATTCCTCTTCAACAACAGTAGGGGCGCGGTTTCCGCGCCCCTAAAAATTGCAATTCCAAACTATATCTGGGCGGGGAAACCCACCTGCTGGCGAGGCAGGCCCCGCCCCTACACGAATAATCAGTCTGAACTTGACAAATCCACAAATAAGCTATATAATATAAAATATATGAGAGAATTTGATGTCATGAAAGGTCCTTTTGAACAAGGTCGCGAAAACGATGCCTATGTTCAAAGAGTGTTAGGAAGATACGATTTACCCACCGATGCAACTTGGGATGAAGTTAGACCTATTGCCGTAAGACTATTATCTCGACCTGGAATTAGTAAAATCGGTGTATCCCTAGTCTTGGGCAGAGAATATGATCCGAAGACTGACACAGATATTACTAGCATTGTTGCTGCGGAACAAAACGGCGAGGACAGATATTCTGCACTATTGGGAACATTTGTCACCGAAAAATAAGCCAAAGACAGCTAATTGAAAATTTGCGTGCTAGCCTCTTAGCGCCCGTTCGTACGCCCCCAAATTTTCCATCACAAGTCCCGCCCCTTTAATCACACACAGCTCCGGCTCTGGTGCTATGTGTACCGCAACATTAACCACGTTGGACAACATTTTTGGTAAATCTTTTAGCATTGCCCCTCCGCCAGTTAAGACTATTCCCCTATCCATAATATCCGCCACCAGCTCTGGTTGAGTTTGTTCCAAGACCCCGCTAATAATTGCCACATATACGTTAAAGCTGTCTTTTAGAGCCTCATACAACTCCTCCGAGCCCACATTTATAAGTTTTGGCAAGCCATACAGCCCATCTCTTCCCGAAAATGGAATATTCACCGGGTGTTTGGGTTTAATCGCACTAACCATTTCTTGTTTAATCTTTTCCGCCACTTGCTCTCCAATTAAAAAATTATATTTCTTCTGCATGTATTCAATTATTTTTTGGGTAATATCACTACCTCCAAATCGTAATGTTTTTTGCGCTACCACTCCCCCCAGTGCCACCACTGCACCCTCAGTCACTCCCGAGCCACAATACACCACCATGTTCCCATATGCATCTGCTACCGGAATCTTGGCTCCAATAGCCGCAGCCAGCGGAGCATCAATTAGCCTAGTTTGTCTGGATCCTGCCGCCTTGGCCACGTCTACCAAAGCCCTTTGTTCCACCCCAGTTATCCCACTGGGTACTACCATCAACAATTCTGCCCCCAGCCACCAGCTGGATTTTAAAACAGTTCTCAAGACATAAGATAAATACTGCACCGCCAAATCAAAATCTTGAATCACTCCGTGTTCAATTGGCCTGACTACTTCCATGTAATCTGGGGTTTTGCCCAACATCAAAAGCGCGTCTTCTCCAAAGGCCAAAGCCTTGCGTTCCGCCACATCTAATGCTAAAATTGATGGAAGGTTACAAACAATTCCTTGTCCAACTTGCCAAACATGCGTGCGCTCCGATCCAAAGTCCACTGCCAATTTGGGAAAAAATTTCATATACTATATTAGTATACCAATGACTAAAACTGCCCGAACAAATCAAAGCCTACTATTTATCATCCTTGTTGGTGTCTCTATTCTGCTAGTTGCAGCTCTCATTTTGCTCTTTGCCTCCGGTTTTCGCCTCAACCGCCAGGCTACCAAACCAGCCGAGCTTTTTTCTCAAATGGGCGTAATTGCCGCCACTTCTATTCCCAAGTCTGCGGATATTTACATCAACGACAAACTTTCTGGGGTTACTGACAACACCCTAGTCCTCGATCCCAAAAATACTCAAGTCCGCATTCAAAAAGATGGTTTTTTGCCTTGGCAAAAAAGTTACCAACTCAAACCCCAGGTGGTTTTTACCACCAACGCCAATTTGTTTCGTGCTTTTCCCCAACTTGAGCCAGCTACCCTCTCCGGAGTTAGTAAACTAATTGGTAACCCAAATGGTAATTTTGCTCTTTTTACCGTGGCCTCGGCATCCTCCAGTTTAAATAATGGCCTTTATTCCTATTCTTTTACTAGCTCCCCTCTTAGTTTAATTCAAGATAATCCCAAGCAACTGGCTCCCAACTTTGCCACCTTAGTCTGGTCCGATTCTCAGTTAGAACTTTCTCCCGACGAAAGCCATCTTTTGGTTACCTATAAAACCAAAACCTATTTAGTCAAACTCGATGGTCGTATTACCCTCCAATCATTAGTAGAAACCAGTCCGACCTTAGTTGCCAAAACCAAAGAAGCCTGGCAAGCCCAATTAACCAAACTTACCACTGCCCAACTAGACAAACTCCCCCCAGCCCTGGCTCAAATCATCTCCACCAATTCCGCTCATTTCCAATTCAATCTTAGTCAAGAAAAAATCCTTTATCAGGTAAGTAAGCCTCAAAACTTTCCCGATCTACCCACAGTCCAAATGCCCGCCCATAGTACCCAAACCCAAACCAAAGCCCTTACTCCTGGCAATTGGTATGTCTACGACTTACTAGACGACTCCAATTTCTTTTTACAATCTGCCAGTAACGTTCAATACATTACCTGGTTGCCCACCTCAGATAACCTAATTTTTACTACCCAAGATACTATTTATTCTATCGAATACGACGCCACCAATTTACAAAAACTTTACGCAGGCCAAATCTATCCCAATCTTTTCTACACTGCAGCCGACGGCAAATACCTAACGATCTTACTATCTCCTTATTCTGGCTCCACTCCTAATCTCTACAAAATCACCATTCGCTAATTAAATTAATTCTTACAAACCCTAGCTTGGATTTGGTCTAGCATTCTGGAATATTGCACCAAGTCTTCTGGACTTGGCTCACCATTTACTTTCAAAGAGTCATACATACTATTGCTCAAATCAATTGCATTTGCTGGATCAATACATCCCTTGCCAGTCAATTGCTCTTCAGTGGTTGCTCCTAAAACTGCTTGTTCAGCTTGTTTATTAAGAGCTAACTGTTGCTGGTTGCGCATGCGAAGTGATAAAGCCATATTTACTTTCTCGGCTACTGCTTGATTTTGTACCCCTAAGGCCATTTGCTCCCCCATTTCATAAAAACGCAGTGGGATCAAAAAAGCCAAAGCCAAAGAAAAACAAACCAACAATGTTCGCGCATCAGAACTATGATCAGATAATTGTTTCATATAATCAGACTAAATTCTTTTTCCACCTCTGTCAAGTGGTAATGAACAAACAGCTACAATCTTTTATGCTTACGTTTCCAAGAAACAAAGACTATCAACACAACAAATAATACTAACCAAAATAATATGTCTAGAACTAACCCCTTATTGTTAAACAAAATCTTGTTCCTAAAGCCTGCTATACCACCATTACAAATACTACCCATATAAACAGGAACACCAAAATGACTACAAAACATTTGGTCAGGATAAGTTGCTATTTGTAAAAGCATAATTAATGCTACCAAGAATTCATAAAAATAAGCTTCGGTTAATTAACCTCAAAATAGCACCCGATCTACACATCTGCTAGACAATCAAAACATCAATTTTCAGGCTACCTGTCATAATAAATAACCCTAGCGGTAATTTGCAACAAGAGATTAAGAGATACAAAAAACAAAAGGATACAATCTATAACTTTGTAGTACAGGTGTTAAAATATACTAATGTCAAATCTCAATGGTCTAATGGCCAATGACTAACGACAATAATTTGTCCACGTAGTTCAACGGATAGAACAGTTGCCTCCTAAGCGACAGATCCGGGTTCAATTCCCGGCGAGGACACACCA
>CAYUVY010000017.1:0-8773 GCA_964448465.1 uncultured Gammaproteobacteria bacterium | reverse complement strand
AACAGTTGCCTCCTAAGCGACAGATCCGGGTTCAATTCCCGGCGAGGACACACCAAATAATAATCAACCTGCCTGCCAGCGGGCAGGTTTTCAATTAACCAAATTTCAATTATAGCCCACACCTTTAATCTCCCTACCTGCCTTGTGGGCAGACAGACCTAAGGAGTACCCAAAATACGAGTATCGTCAAGAAAAAAATATAATCTCCGAACAATTTTGTACTAAATATTTAACTTATACCGCACTATTAATCGCAATTAAACGCAAAATAATAACCGAATTAAATAATCAAAAATATACTATCCTAATATATCTTAATACTACTTATCTCCGAATACTAAGTTATCATCGAAATGTCTCTAAACATTCAGTATCTAGCCTTCATCCCCTTCTTTTGACCAGTACAACAACTTATAATCAAAAAATAATTTATAAATTTCACTAAAATATTTCCAAATCATATTTAACTATATAGCTCAAACTTACCCATATTATATTCACTATGTACGATCTGCTTCAAAGACTCTCCAAGTCTATATTACTACTGTAATATTGCCCCAAATATGATTTTCTCAACCCTATGGCAACAGACACACAAGACTGCTAACACGCTCATTTTTGCTACTTAACAATGCTTGCACTAATTTGAGCATTACTAAAGTACTTTGATACAAAACGTTTCACTTCGGTCAATTTGACCTTTTCTAGCTTTCTAACCACCTGCTCCAGTGTTTCTACCCTACCCTCTAATAATAACTTTTGGCCCACAAAATCAGTCCAAAAGTTAGTTTTATCCATCAGTAGCTGTGTCATCCCCACCATATACTGTTTGGCCTGCTTTAAGGCCTCTTCCGTTACTCTTTGCTCAAATCCACGTACTTCCTTTTCAATTGTCTCTTGTACTTCTTTTAGTCTTCCTTTAACTACCCCTGCTTGCACCCCAAAATACCCCTTGTCCCACAGCTGCTCCCCACAAGGCTGTACATAATAGGCTACCCCCATCTCCTCTCGCAGTAACCAAACTAATCTAGAAGAAAAGCTCCCCATCAACATGGTTTCAGCTAACCTCGAGACATATTTATCCTTTTCATTTTTCAAACCAATTCCATTCCAACCCAAACAGACATGAGCTTGCTCTAGTTTTTTGTCCGTAAGCTTTACCCAAGGCTTATTCTCCAAATTAATTTCCACCATTGGCAACTGCCTCATACTTTTGGATTTATATTGCCACTCTTCTTCCACCCAGCTCACCAAGTCTCTCCATTTACCTATTTTTTTTCTATCTCCAGCCACCACTAATACCATATTTTTCAAATTTAAATATTTGTTTCTATATTTAAGTAGTGCTTTTCTATTCAAACCATTCAAAGACTGATTTGTTCCCAAAATATTCCAACAACCATGCCCTTTGGATTTAATAAAGCTATTGGCAAAGTCCGTAGACAGGCCCATGGCCGGATTATCCCGGTACATAGATATTTCTTCTTTAATCACTCCTCGCTCTTTTTCTACTTCTTCTTCTGGAAAAGTGGAATTCAAAACTATGTCCGCCAATAGTTCATTGGCCCACTTAATTTTCTTGGGTGTGGTCTTAATGTGGTAAGACGTATATTCATAGGTTGTCCCAGCGTTATAATCCGCCCCATTTTCATCTAATTCTCTAAAAATAATCTTAGCCTCTGGGCGTTTTTTTGTACCTTTAAAAGCCAAATGCTCCAAAAAGTGGCTAGCCCCAAATTCTTTGGGAGTCTCCCATCTGGAGCCCATTTTCACAAATATTTCAATGGTTGTTGAATACAGCCCAGGCAAATCTACTTGCACAAGTCTCAGTCCAGAAGCTAGTTTTTGTACTTTTATCCTAGACATGGGCCGATTATAGCACATCAACCTCTTAGCAGTTCTCGTATAGTTTTCCCGTGTATATCTCTTAGCCACTTTGTGCTGCCAAGCACAAACACTGAACAATCATTAAAACCTACCATGGCTACTTGCTCCCTCCCCTCGCCTTCACCAGCATATAAAACCAAGGCACAAGCTCCCTTGCCATCGCTTGTTGTTGGTATCATCTCTTTGTCTTGCCACCCCCTAATTAATCTCTCTACTTTGTCTGTTGAAAAATGTTCTATGCTTATATAACAAAGTTTAGCATTTTTCCAGGCACATAGATTACTTTCTTTATAGTTTTACCCTCCAAATAGGGTGCTACTAGGCTCAATTTTTTCGCCTCATTTTCTAGTTTAGCTTGATCTCCAGCCACGTCAGCTCCAACCTCTAGTTGCCCTCGTACCTTACCATTTATACAAACTGGTACAAACACTAGCTCACTAGCAATCTTACTACTATCAACAGTTGGCCAAGGCGAAGCGTGTACACTGTCCTGACTTATAGCTAGTTTCTCCCAAAGCTCTTCTGCCAAATATGGCGCAAAGGGTGCCAACATTACCACCATCTTCCCCAAATCGTTCTTGCTAACTATTCCCTGATTTACTGATTTACTTGTCAACTCATTTACTGAGTTCAACAATTCCATCATCTTGGCTAGTGGCGTATTAAACTTAAATTGCTCCAAATCACGGCTAATTGTGCCAATTGTCTTGTTCAGCAAACTAGACACTTCTTTGCTAGAATACTGATTTTCTGGTTCACTACTTACTCTTTCGACCACAAACTTCTCAAACTTATCCAAAAACCTCTTTACTCCCATCATCGTATTTTCATTCCATGGCATAGTTGCTTCAAATGGCCCCATAAACATCAAATAAGACCGCACCACATCTACACCTACTTTCTGGGCCACCGGAATTGGATCAATCACATTACCTTTACTTTTACTCATCCGAGACCCATCTGGCCCCAAAATTGTCCCATGCGACAGTCTTTTAAAATATGGCTCCGGTGTGGGGACCATCCCTAAATCATATAAAAATTGATGGATAAATCGAGAATACAACAAATGCAAAGTCGTATGCTCATCCCCACCTATATATACATCCACCGGCAACCAATACTTTAATCTCTCCTGATTTTTCTCAAACACATTCACATTGCTAACTTTATCCTCCGAAGCTTTAGCGTAGGAGGACCACACCTCTGGCATCAAGTAACCCAAAAAATACCAATCACTTCCCGCCCAGTTTGGCATGGTATCCGTCTCCCTTTCTCCTTTCTCACCTATTGTTGGATTTACATATTGGCAGAACTCATATATATTTGCTAGCGGACTCCTTCCATCATTGCTAGGCTCATAGTTCTCCACGTCTGGTAGTATCACTGGTAGCTCATTTTCACCTACTGGCTTCCATTCTATACTGCCCTCTGGTCGATACATTGGCATTGGTTCACCCCAATAATGCTGTCTACTAAAGATCCAATCGCGCAAATGATAGGTGGTTTCTTCTCCCCCAATCTTTTTCTCTTCCAACCACTTAATCATGGCCTTTTTGGCCTCCTGTGTACTTAATCCGTCCAAAAATCCGGAATTTGTTGCCGTCCCCTCCCCCTCAAAATATTCTTCTTTCTCCTGATCTACTGATCCACTTGTTAACTTGTCAACAACCCTTATTATCTCCAATCCAAATTTCTTAGCAAATTCATAATCCCTACTATCGTGCCCAGGCACCGACATTATCGCCCCAGTGCCAAATCCAGCCAACACATAATCTGCCACCCAAACGGGTATTTCTTTGCCATTTGCTGGATTTATCGCATACAGACCGGTAAACACGCCCGTTTTCTCCCGAGTCATATCCAATCTTTCCATCTCCGATTCTTTCTTTGTTTTTTCTACGTACTCTTGAACATTCGCGATGGTCGAAGAATCAATTTGCTGATCCACTGATACACTAGTCAACTGATTTACTAATTTATGCTCCGGTGCGATCACCAAGGCACTTGCCCCAAAAATCGTATCTGGACGTGTGGTAAAAACTTCAATTATTTTTGAATTATCCGACGAAGAATCAATTTTCAGATCCGATGCCTCTCGAAGAGGTTGCGAGGTCTGCAAAATTCGATTCGAGTCGACAGATAATTCAAAATTGATCCTGGCACCCGATTTTTTGCCTATCCAATTTATCTGCGCAGCTTTAATTTTCTCCTGAAATTCGGTCTTTTCCAGTCCCTCAAGTAACCTATCCGCATATTTCCAAATATCAATTACCCATTGTTCAATCTCCCTTTTTTCCACCACAGTTCCACAGCGCTCACATTTACCATCCACCACCTCTTCGTTGGCTAAGCCTATTTTGCACGATGGGCACCAGTTAATTGGCATCTTTTGCTTGTGAGCCAGCCCTGCTTCCCACAACTTAATAAATATCCACTGGGTCCACTTGTAGTAATTGGGGTCCGTAGTAAACAATTCTCTCTCCCAATCCAAACCCATGGCCAAAGTCTTCATTTGCTTTTTAAACACATCTGTATTTTCCTTAGTTATTTCTTGAGGTTTGCGTTTAGTTTTGATCGCAAAATTTTCCGTAGGCAAGCCAAAAGCATCCCAGCCCATAGGGCACAAGACGTTGTAGCCCTGCATTCTCTTAAATCTGGCGTAGACATCCGTGGCCGCGTAGGAAAAAGTATGTCCTACGTGCAACCCACTACCCGATGGATATGGAAATTCCACTAACACATATTTTTTACCCTTACTCTTAAATCCTTTAACCTTCTCAAATTCTTCTTCGCTATCGTAGGCCTTATACAACTCCGGTTTAGCCTCCCAAGCCTTGCGCCACTTTTCTTCTATTTCCTTAAAATTCATAGGCAATTATAGCAAAAACTATATTATTTGTACTTAATCTATACGAACCCGACACTAGTTACACGTAGAATCAATTCCCTCTCTTTGATCATTATCACCCCACGCTACATGTATTGGCTCCGCAAAAGTTGTCCCTCTCATATTCGGCCCTCGATATCTTGGCTGAGCCCTCTTAAGCACTTCTTTTAATGCTTTTTCTGCTTTTCTTACTGCCACCCAATCTCTTAGGTCTGCCTTAATCCTAGGCAATACTTGCCCATTGGCCACTAAATTGCCTTTTTCATCATGTTCTACATGAATCCCAACTCCTCTCCACATTTCACTTGTATTTGCCATATACTAATTATACCAACATGCCTGGTAATCCCCGCTCTGGAGAAAAAATAGCTTACGAACCACCATCCTCCACTCCCGAACTTACCCCCAGATTACGAGACTTAAGATTAATAATAATTAGACCGTACCGCGAGGAAGCCTTTGAACCAGAAAATACCATGGCTGGCTGGGTTCATGGACAGGAAAGTGTGGATCAAGCAATAGCTAGATTCACGCCTGTTGTCTTAAGTCTAGACGCTCGCGTCACTCAACTGGTTAATCGACTGGTTCTTTGGCCCAAACAAGCCAGAGAGCTAAAACAAAAATCCTTCGAACTAGCCCTAGCTCTGATTGTTACTAGTGATGGCGGACTAAACACCGTTATTGCCGACCATGTTCGCACCCAGTGGTTTCCCAAAGCTAAATGGCTTGATCCTAAAACTCAGGATATTTGGGAAAAGGCCAAAGCCAACATTATCCACAAACTTACCAACCCCGACCTACCCTCCCAACCACCTGCCAATTAGTAATACCCAAGTTAAAGGATAGTAAGTTATAGCCAAAACCACTCCCCCGCCCCACGGCCAAACCTGGCCAATTATTCCGCCCAGCATCCCCCAACCCATGATCCAGTTAACCAATAAAAACACTAAGCTATTAGCCACCGGGGAAAGCCAAGCCATGCGCTTGAAAATAAAGATCGTAAAGGGCAAAAGCCATAAGCTTACCCAAACCGTTTTGCGAAATTCTTCCACCAAAAAAAATCGTCTTTTTAATCTTAAATTTCCATAAATTCCCACTGCCACCGAGGCCACCACACTCATCCAGAAAGACATACTAAGCACGAGTTGTGTATTAGATAGACACATCAAAAATACTATCCATAACACCGCCCGCCTCCAGGTAAAGATTCTTCCCAAAAGTTGCGCCCAGTAGATATAGGAAACCATTAAGACCGCTCTTACCACCGGTGGATTGAAGCCCGAGGTGTAGGCATACCACCATCCCCAAACCAGTCCCCAAATTATGCTTTTTTTACGCCCCAGTACCCAAGCCAAACTTTCAATCAGAGTTCCGGCAATTAACATCACGTTGGCACCACTGGCCACCACCACGTGGGCAATCCCACTTTTGATAAAACTCTGGTAATTCCAATACCCCAACTCTTCTTTTTGCCCCCATACAATTCCGTTTAGTAGTCCTGCCTCCCAATTTGGTAGATACTCATACGAAAACTTCATCAAACTATCCTTTTTTATCGCTGACATCAAGACCACACTACCTACCATCAACCCCGCCCACAACACCTTTTGCCAAAACTGATAACTTCTAATCTTCATTTACTTCAATATACATTTAAATAAAAATAGACAACTTTTCCTTAATTTTTAAGTAAATTCTCATAGTTTCTATAATTATTCCCGCATTCTCCATATTATATTTAATACTCACTATAAAAAATTATTTTTACCTTAATTTTTAAGTAAATTCTTATAACTTTATTTGATCTTTAATTTTTTCAAAGCTCTTTGTCCCAATGCCTGGCACATGCATAATATCTTCCAACTGTCCAAACAATCCCTTTTCCTGCCTGAATTTAATAATCGCCTGGGCTGTGGCTGGCCCAATCCCATTAACCGCCACCAACTCAGCCTCACTTCCATAATTAATGCTGGCCTTGAAGTCTTTAATTACACTCCTAGTGCTATTAGTACTCTTAGCGCTACTGGCCATACTCACCTCTGGGATAAATATTTTCTGCCCATCGTGAAGCAGTTCTGCCCGGTTTAAATTAGCCTCCACCCAAGCCCGATCTGCCTTAGCAGACAGACCTCCCGAGCGCAGCAGCGCGTCTATCACCCTATCTTTAGGTAAAAACTCATATACTCCTGGTTTGACCACCGCTCCCCCCACATCCACCATAATTGTTGCACTTCTCACCCCTGCAGTCGGAACTACGCTTATTTTACTGGTCTTTGCACTATTAGTACTCGCCCCCAAAGTCTTTCCTTGAGACTTTTTAAAACTAATCCCTACCCCCACCACCACCATAATTATCCCGATACTTAGCAGTACATCTACCCAAACAATCCTTGCCAATAATTGTTTTATCACTAAAATAGTATACTAGATTAATGCACCCTGTCCGCACCGCCCTCTATTTTGCCCTTTCTACTCTTGCCGTCTTTCTTTATGTCCTAGTGGCTCCTACTTTACACCTCACTCCCCAAGTCTTTGCCGGCCTAACTTTAGCCTTAACTATATCTTGGTTTTACCAAAAGCAATTAAATCTATATCTCTTAAATGCTGCCCTAGTTTTACTGGTTCTAAGTAGTGGTGGTCTGACCTCTCCTTGGCTCTTTGTGCTTTATTTCATTTTATTTCTCTCCGCCCTACAAAATCATCCTCTAGTCATCCTAGTCCACAGTTTATCTATTCTGGTCGTCCTCATGCAATTTGTCACCAAATTGCCCCATCTAATTACCCTCCTTTCCTTGGTTATCGTTTCTCCTTTAATCTATTTCACTTCCAAACTTAACCAAGACCTGGAAAAAACCGCCAACAAGCTTTCTACGGAACAAACCAATGTCCTTTTTTGGCTCAGCCTTAGCTTCAAGCGCCAAGTCCAACAAAACCTAGAAATCTTGCAAAAACTCAGCTCTGAGACTAATAATTCGAACGCCAAAAAACAAATTGAAACTCTTACTGAAAACCACAAAAATTTTCTCAAAACTGGTCAAAAAATCATCAATGAAAACTAGAGGGCGCGGAAACCGCACCCCTACTCTATAGTTAACTTTTTAAGTTAAAATAAAATATGCATCTGCCAGAATCAAACCCTTTCTTTAAACAAACTTCTAATAAATTGATAAATATCTTAAATTCAAAAAAATTATTTAAAAAAAATTATTTAAATTCCTTAACTAAAACTGCCTTTTTTCTAATAGTTTTTAATCTTCTGTTTTTTGTTCCAGCCCATGCCGAAAACTTTTCTTCTTCTAATTTTCAAATAATTATGGGTAATTTGAACCTCACCGGAGGTGGCAAAACTTCTCCCAGCTTTAATCTCACCGACACCGTCGGCCAAAATGCCCCAGGACAATACGACGGTTCTTCTACCATCGTCAAAGGTGGTTTTCAATATATTTACGACACTTTGCAATATTTTACCTTTCAGATAAATTCTTTAACTATCCCTTTTGGTACCCTGGTCCCTGGTACTCCATCTACAGCCAGTAATACCCTTACTATTACTACTCCCTATGGCAAAGGCTACGAAATCTATGCCAAAGAAAACCATGCCCTAAAAATAATTGGCAGTGGCATTACTATTCCCGACACCAAGTGTGACGCTGGCACCTGTTCTGAGTCCACTAGTGGTACTTGGTCCAGTAATTCCATTTACGGCTTTGGTCTAAATGCCAGTGGCGACGGAGCCACCGCCTACTTTAGTAGTGGCAGCCAATATCGCCAGTTTGCCGACGCCTCCCTGGGCGAAAGTCCCCAAATTATTTCCTCCGAAAATATTAGCGTCAAAAACCAAGTCACCACTGTCAACTACAAGCTCAATGTTTCTACTGTCCAGTCTGCAGGAAATTACGAAAACGCCATCACCTATATCGCCGTACCCAAGTACTAGATGATAATCCTTTATAATCAATTAACATGCCCTTAAGTTTATCCATCGCCCCAGTTCAAGTC
>CAYUVY010000016.1:6542-19464 GCA_964448465.1 uncultured Gammaproteobacteria bacterium | reverse complement strand
TACAGCACTTTAACTACAACGATGTAACCAATATGGTAAAAATTATTGATGGTTTAAGAAAAAGGGGACTCAACCCAACCACACTCCGAGAAGTTGTTTAGTTGCCAATTATTACAATTGTGGGTTGGGTGGGACTCGAACCCACGACCGATCGCTTAAGAGGCGATTGCTCTAACCAACTGAGCTACCAACCCGAACTCAATATTTTAACACTAATCTCATGTTTTAGTGCTACAATCACACCAATATATTTAAAATTATCTAGTCAAAACTTAACCCTGTGACTATAAACGAAACATTAATCTCTGGACGTTTAGTCGATGTATTAGGCGTTAGACACGCACTTGAGCTTAATCCAGATATTTTTGTAGTTCAACCAAATCCAGTTCTAAGTGGCCATGCTTTTATACGCTCAGACAGGCCTGAACACCAGTTTTTACGTAGTACTATGGCTAGGCAGAGAATCACCTTATATGAACTAAAACGAGGTGGATTTGATCAGGGTTTTTTCTGTAACTTAAATGGCGTCATGCCCGGAGGATATCGAACAGAATTTCCAGATGATATCAAAGATATGCCTTTAACATCAGGTAGTAAAAGATTGTTTCAAAGAAAATTGCGCGGTCTAATTGCTGATGCCGAACTTGCTTGTAAAAGCTGCGGGTACTCAGATTTAAGCGACGTAGAAGCAATTGCTATAGATTGGAGATTTAACGGCCATAACGAGAGAATGTTCCCACTAGTAAAAGAAGTATATATAAAACTGATAGAACAAGGTTATGACCACGAAGACCTTATCACCTAATGAGCGAGGTATTAGTCCAAAGTTTTACCCAAATTTCCACAGACTCTCGTCAACTTGACCAATTTATTTTACAAAATGGTGGCAGTGCAAAATATGTATCCTCTGCAAGAGAAATCGTTTTTGTACCCAGGCTACTTTCTGGTGGTCCGCACCACACCGATATTATGCATATTGTCGGCGTCGATGAATCAAATTTTCTTACAGTGGGGGACGAGTCTGACGCTGGTCAAATTAGTTTTAGGCTTGAAGATGATATTCTAGTACGTGAAATACACGGTATTTCTGGTGGATTAACCAATAGGCGTAACCTGCCTGATGTGGAGCGAAGAAGAACGACTATCATGTCCAAACTTGGCCCAGCCTTTCGCCAAGGCCGACTGATAGATCCCGTAGATGAAGAATAAAGACTAGTTTTTGCTATAATCAGCTCACGCCGCTATGTTGGAATTGGTAGACAAGCACGGCTTAGAACCGTGTGCCGTCAAAAGCGTGGAGGTTCGAGTCCTCCTAGCGGCACAAGCTTACTTCAATTCAATTAATCCTTCTGTCGGATTGTTTTTCTTCTCGCTGCTTTTTTGAAGCTTCCCTGCCTTGACTACCCTCAGAAGCCCAAGGTGTAGGTTCAGCTACTTCTTTCTTAATTATTTCCAGCACCTCCAGGGGGACTACTGGTTTCGGTTGTTCAGTTTTTGCACCACTATTTGACATTCTAATTTAATTTAAATTTTAACTACTAGTATTCTACTAAATTAAGGCATAAATAAATATTTAAGGATTATTTTGCTATCATGTATCTATGTGGTTTGTCTTAATTTTACTTTTGGCACTATTCCCCCAATCCATTTGGGCCCAAGAAGCCAGTACTTCCGCCACCCCAGTTGTTTCTGACACTCCTGCTCCCACTGCCGTTCCCACCATCGACCCCTACATTCTAAAAATACAACAATACCAAGCCGACTACGACTTTCAAAAAACCCAATTTAATGCCGCCTACACCATTTATGTCACCAAAAAACAGGTTCACACCAAGTACGGCACCGTCATCACTCAGCGTGAAAAACAAGAAGCCACTCGCGCTGCTCTAATTGCTCGTAACAACATGCTTAGTTCTTATCTTTTGCTTCTGCGCGTCACTTTGGATAAATTTAAACCTGCCAACCCTACTGATACAGAAAAACAACAAATCGATTTGAGCAAATGGGAAGATTATTTAAAGGAGCAAAACAGTATTGTTAGCTCTTTGGGTAATGATCAAGATTTTGCGGGTAATACCAACAAATTTAAAGAAAAATATATTCCAATGCAACAAACTATTTATAGCTCCTTAGTTATCAATCAAATAAACCGCCAAAAAATAATTCAAGACCAAATCAAAACTCTGCGCGACTCAATTTTATCTGCCAACCCTAAGCCAGAGGGCTTGCAACCTATTTCCGAAGTGGCCATCAAATTAGATTTGTCCAATAGCAATCTTGACAACGCTCTAAAAGCCACCCAAAAAGACCAAAACGGGGAAACTTTTTCTAATTTTTACCCATCCTCCCAAACTTATTTAATACAAGCCGAAGGGTACCTTCGTGAAATTCTCAACAACTTAAAAGGTGTAGTTCTCAAATATCTATGACCGATGAAACTATTTTAATTAATCAAGACATGGATACTCCTCAAGCTAACCCGTTAAAAGCCGAGGAAAAAATCCCCGAAAATTCTTTAAACACACCAAAAACAGGCATAATCGGCAAACTTAAAACCCCGAAACAAAAACTTTTAGTTGGTCTAGTCCTGTTTTGGGTTGTTTTGTTAGTATTTGCCGCTGTAATTTCTATTGTCAACCAAGCTCGTAAAAATTTAACTAAATCTCCCGTTACACCTGAAATTGTTGAACCTACTTCCGCCCCTATTTTAAACGACAATCAGATCCCCCAAATCTGGCAAGATAAATTCAAGCCAATCGAAGATAGTCTCAAACCTTATTCCGATATTCTTCCACCAACTTTTGATCTTAAAATCGGACTTTAATTACTTTCTGGACACGTAACCACCTGTTTCCGTACTGACAATTATTTCCTCTCCTTGTTTGATAAACAGAGGAACTTGAACTTCCATACCCGTGTCTAGAGTTGCTGGTTTTGAAGCATTAGTCACCGTATCACCTTTTACCGAATTTTCCGTATAAGTTACTACGCAATTTATTGTTTTTGGCAAAACCACACCCACTGGTTTGTCCTCATAGAATTTAATTCTATACAAAGAACCTTCTTTTAGATAAATTTTGTCTGAGCCCAAGATATCTACCGGCACACTGTATTGTTCAAAACTTCTGGGTTCAATAAACACATAATTTTCTCCGTCAAAAAAGGAATAGTTGGCCTCGTGTGTTTCCACTTGTACTTCTTCCACTTTTTCACCGGATTTAAAGGTATATTCCACTACTCGACCCGAAAACAAACCCTTTAATTTGGTTCGATAAAAAGCCGAACCCTTACCCGGAGAGACAAAAGCTACATCTACCACCATATTTGGACTTCCCTCGTGCATTATATACATGCCACGTTTGAATTCTGCTGTTGAGATCATTGCCATAGATTTGTATTCTACACTCCTTTTTAAATTTTTGCCACAAAAAAATCCCAGAGCGAGCTTTTAGAGGAGCCACCCCGGGATCTAGCTCTTAGTATATCAAAACACCCTATAATTGTCAAACACAACCATTACATACCTCAAAAATCACCATTTTCCAGTTTTTCCATGAATTGGTTCACCCCAAAAGCCCAACTCCCATTGGAATTAGGATTATACTTAGCCTCAATGGCCTCCACCGTATTTCTACCTTTATCAAAATACTGAGTTTTTAAATAAGAAGCATAGCTTTTTAAAGCCAATTCATAACTATCAAAGCGCAAAGTTCCTTCCGAATGTATTCCGTAACCCCAACAATTATAAGAATCCTCTGGTATTTTTTTGCACAAATTAGATTCTTGTTGTCCAATGGCCAATATATAGCGATAATCAAAATTATAGGTATCTGCCAAAGAAACTATCAATCTTGCGTAAGGGAGCAGAGGAGAATTATAACGAGTCAGATATTTTTCTGTCATTGCCACCCTAGCGTCTTCCGTTTTCACATAAGAGCTAACTAGCGGTATATTTGTCTCGACTTCCTGTGCTTGAGCGATAACTACTCCACCCCCAGTAGCAAGTGGTGATACGTTATCCCTATTTTTCCATTTATTATTAACTAAATATCCACCCACTCCAGCACTTAACATAATCAATAAAAATGTTCCAAATACTATTCTTTTAGTTCGCATAAAGCTCATTTCATGATAACATAGCACCTATGACCAACTATACTCATAAATTAACCAAACATCCCGACAAAAGTTTCACCCTTGAGCTTACAATACCCAAAGACCAGATCCAACATGAATATGAACATATGATGGGTCACGCCCTAGAACAGGTAAAAATTGATGGTTTTCGACCAGGTAAAGCTCCCAAAGAATTAGCTGAAAAACAAATTAATACTCAAACTGTTCTGGAAGAAACTTTTAAAACACTAGTCTCCGAGGCTTATCGCGACATTATTGTGGAATCCAAGCTCCAACCCATTTTAGATCCTAAGGTCAATATTAAAGAAGACAAATTAACCCAAGATGCCGACTGGGTAATTACCATGGAAGCCTGCGAACGACCCGAAGCAGTTTTAGCCAAAGATTATTTGGACCAAATTAAAAAGGCCAATGAAAAGATTAAAAAAGACCAACCAATGCCTGATACCAAAGCCCAAACTGACGAAGTCTTAAATGTTTTGGCCAAACTGACCAAATTAACCCTTCCCCCAGTCTTAGTCGATGCCGATGTACAAAACAAACTAGTTAGCTTAGTCGATCAGGCCATGCAATTAGGTGTAACTGTCCAACAATATTTAGAGTCTAAAAAAGTAACCTTAGACGAATACAAAAAACAATTGGCTACCCAAATTCAACAAGAATGGGAACTAAATTTAGCCCTCGATGTAGTTGCCAACGATGCTAAATTAGCGGTCAAACCGGAAGAAATCCAGGATACTATCGCAAAATCCAAGCAAACCAACTTAAATCCTAATTTAGTTGGCTATATTCTGCGCCAACAAAAATCCATCGACTATCTGCTGACTGTATAATTTTTTTCTACAGTTTTGCTATACTCTGGTATGGCAGGTGGATTACTTAGCTACAATAAAAATAACCGAAACTCCAAAGCCGCCAAAGTCTGGGCCAAAAATACCGCCGAAACACTACCCGAGGCCAAACAATCCACAACTTCCAATGCTGGTAAAATTCAAGAACGACCGCTTAAATTTAGTTTTTCGGGTATCCTAAGCCTGGGCAAAAAAGTTGAAATTCACAATTCTGGAGAACAAAAAAAACCACTTCCGGCCAACACGGAGTATTCACTTGCAAGCCAAGAGAAAGTCCTTTTTAGTCTGCAACAAGAACAAGTAAGCAAAGAAATAAGTGCTTTACGCCAAGAAATTCAAGCACTTATCGGCAGTGTTAAAGAAGTGGCCCACGACGTAGAACAAGCCGTCTACGCACCCGTAACCCAAGCCAGTAAATACGAAATAAATTTTTTCCAGCGCATACACAAAATTATCCAAGATTTACGTAAAAACATCAGTCAGGCTCAAGAGTGGATGTCCACCCAAAAGACTCGTAAATCCCGTAAAAATGCTTTCTGGGGCAAAGTCAAAGACAAAGAACATGGTGGCGGTGCTCAGTACTTAATGAGCAATGAACACTCCACCGCCCGCAGCGTAGCCTAACTATTTCAAAACTAAAATTGCCGTAATTTCCACTTGATCCGGAAGTTGCTTCTCACCCAGGTTCTCAAAAAATTTACTAGACATATATTGTATATTCCACAAAGTTCTATCCAGATTAACCTGTGTTCGAAAAGTTTTTGGTCCCAAAATATTTACCGTCATTTGTACCGGATTAGTTCTATCTTTCACCGTTATATCTGCTTCCAGGTTATAACTACTACCCAGCCTTTGAATGTTCTTTAGATCAAATATCGCATCTGGATAATTTTTTACATCTAATATATTTTCTCCTGCGTATGCAAAACCGATACTTTCCATATCCAACACAATTCGCCCACTAAGTTTACCTTCTTGGTTTTGTTTCAACTCCGCTGACTTAATCTTAATCACTCCTGTGTATTTATCCAGTTTCCAAGAAACCTTACTTTTAGCCATATCTACCTGATAAATTTTGTCCTCTTGCAAAACTTTTGTCACCGTGGGCAAAACCCCGGTAGGGGATTGATTTAAGTCTGTCTTACTCTTACCACAAGCAAACAAAACCAAACTCAGCAAAATTGCTGTAATAATATTTTTTTTACTCATGCTTATTATCTTGGCACGAGCTGGTATAATATGCAATCGACCGCTTAGCTCAGTTGGCTAGAGCATTTCATTGACATTGAAAAGGTCAGAGGTTCGACTCCTCTAGCGGTCACACTTAGTTGCTTGTTTGATTTTATGAGGCTTTGGTATAAAATTACAAAGACACGATATGAACTTGAAACTAACCAATTGTATTAGAACCACTACTATGCCCAACAGGGCAGCTTTTTGATGTCTTCTTGGGCTTTTTTAAACTTCCATTATTTTTTATTTAATTCTCATGTCTAGTAAACAATCTACCCAACCTTCTGAAAATAACTTATTTTCCATGCGCCATTCCACAGAGCATGTTTTAACCCAAGCCATGCAAAATTTATACCCCGGTCAGTTTCTTATGGCCATGGGGCCAGCCACCGATGAAGGTTTTTATTTTGATTTTCAACCCGTTGGCGACTTTAAAGTCAACGAAGAAATGTTTCCAGCGATAGAAGCCGAAATGACCAAAATTATTCAACAAGATTTACCTATAGTTAAGTCTACTGTTTCTAAAGAAGAAGCCGAAAAACTTTTTGCCGGTAACCCTTTTAAATTAGAATGGATCAATCAATTTACCAGTGAAGGCCAAGAATTAACTGTCTATAAAACAGGCGAAGGATTTGTCGATCTTTGTGCTGGTCCACATGTTGAAAGTACCGGTAAAATAGGCGCTTTTAAGCTACTGTCTGTAGCCGGTGCCTATTGGCATGGAGACGAAAAAAATCCCATGCTTACTCGCATCTATGGCACCACCTATCCAACTCAAGCTGAATTGGATGCCTATTTATTGCAACAAGAAGAAATTAAAAAGAGAGATCATCGCAAGTTAGGCAAAGAGTTAGATTTATTTACTTTTGCCGACGAAGTTGGACCAGGCCTACCACTCTGGACACCCAAAGGTACAGTTATTCGCGAAGAGCTTGAAAATTGGGCCAAGGAAACCGAGCGTAAATGGGGCTATGTACGAGTCGCCACACCACATATTGCTAAACATACCCTATATGAAATTTCAGGTCATTTACCTTATTACAAAGACGACATGTATTCTCCTATGGACATCGATGGTGAAGATTACTATCTAAAAGGCATGAATTGTCCCCATCATCACATGATTTACAAATCTAGCCCAAAATCCTATCGTGATCTACCTCTTCGTGTTGCCGAATACGGTACTGTCTATCGCTACGAAGGCTCAGGAACTCTCCAAGGGTTAATGCGTGTGCGCGCGCTTTGCCAAAATGATGCTCATATTTATTGCACTCTGGAACAAGCTGAAGAAGAATTTTACAAATCTCTAGAACTTTACGACTATTTTTATAAAGTTTTGGGGTTAAGTAAAGACGACTACTATGCTGTAATTGGCTTGCCCAGTGCCGAGAAAAAGAACAAATACCATGGAGATAAAGCCATGTGGGACCAAGCCGAAGCCATCACCCGAAGAGCGGTAGAAAGATTTGGCATTAAATACGAAGAAGATGTTGGTGGAGCAGCTTTTTATGGACCCAAAATTGATATAAATATTCGCTCTACCACTGGCAAAGAATACTCCGTTTCCACCGCACAACTTGATTTATACATGCCTACTCGTTTTGGCCTAGATTACACCGACAAAGATGGCCAGAAAAAGCTCTGTGCTGTAATTCATCGTGCTCCACTAGGTTCACACGAGAGATTTGTTGGCTTTTTAATCGAACATTTTGCTGGGGCCTTTCCTGTTTGGCTATCCCCAGTTCAAGTTAGCCTCATCCCCATTAGCGACGACCAAATCGACTACGCTCAAACCATCAAAAAAGAGCTAGAAGAGCAAAACATTCGGGTAGAAATCCAAACCAGCAGTAGTACAATGCAAAACAAAATTAAGCTAGCCCAAGAGCAAAAGATTCCCTTCATGCTCATTTTGGGTAAAAAAGAACAGGAAGCCAAAACTGTCTCTGTTCGCCAACGCGATGGCCAACAGTTAAACGCCCTCCCTCTTGCCGATTTTCAAGAGAAATTACTGGGTCTTATCAGCAAAAAATCACTTTATCTGTTACAATAAATCACTTTGCTAAAACGAAAATACTACAAAACCAATCAATACATTACCGCTCCCACCTTGCGCCTTCTCGACGAAATGGGCAAGCAAATTGGCATTGTCTCTCTAGATGATGCCCGTAAAATGTCTGCCGAAACCGGTTTGGACCTAGTAGAAATTGTCGGTAAAGCCACCCCTCCAATTATCAAATTAATTAGCTTTTCCAAATTCAAATACCAAGAAGCCAAGAAAGAAAAGAAGCAACGCAAAGGCAATAAAGGCGGAGAAATCAAGGAAATCCAGTTCAAACAGCCCGCCATTGGCCAGGGAGATCTGGATACCAAGATCAACAAAGCTAAGGGCTATTTTACCGCTGGAATTAAAGTAAAGTTTACTGTAAAATTGAGAGGTCGTTGGATCAGTAAGAAGGAAATTGGTTTTCAACTTGTCACTCGTATCACCGAGCAAGTCAAAGACCATGCCGTCCCAGAAGCCGAACCCAAGCTAATTGGCAAGGCAATTGGTATAATCTTTACCCCAACTAAAAAAGTTAAAACTAAAAATGAACCGCAACAGAGTTAAAAAACTAAAAATTAAAAGTTCCGTCGCTGCCCGTTTTGAGGTCACTAAAACTGGTAAAGTCTTACGCAGGTCTTCTTTTGACCGCCATTTACGACGCAAAAAAAGTAAAAAACAGCTTCGCCGATTAAAAGGTAAAAAGAACGTGGCCCCAGCCTTTGCACTCAAAGTTAAAAAATTATTAGGTCTTTATTAAAAATATATGCGCGTTAAAACCGGTGTCGTTCGTCGCCACAAACACAAAAAAGTCTTAAAAGCCGCCAAAGGCTTTTGGATGACTCGTTCCACTCGCTACAAAGCTGCCAACGAAGCCGTTATGCATTCTGGTATGTATGCCTTTGTCGGTCGCAAAAACCGCAAGCGAGATATGCGCAAAACTTGGATTGTTAGATTAAATATCGCTTTAAGAGAACTTGGTAGCACCTATTCCAAATTTATTGCCCAAATGCTATCTAAAAAAGTATCCTTAAATCGCAAATCTTTATCTGAAATTGCTATCCACGATCCGGATACTTTTTCTACCATCTTTAAATTTATCACCAAATAGTTCCCGCTTCAGCGGAACTATTTTTAAATCCCGACGTTAAGTCGGGATTTTTAGTACAATACATAAAACCATGGATCAGTACTTAAAAAAAATACAAAACACTCAAACCCTAGCAGAGCTAGAACAAGTGCGAGTAGATCTATTAGGTAGAAATGGTCAAATAAACAAATTATTTTCCGAATTAAAAAACCATCCCGAGCCAAAGTCCTACGGACAAGAGTTAAATCAACTCAAAAAATCTTTGGAAATAGCTATTGAAACACGTCTTTCAGAACTAGTTTTAGAATCTGGTTCTAGTTTTAAAATTAAAAATTTAAAATTAGCATCTAATTACTTTACCCCCGTAAGGTTGGGTCACTTGCACCCAATTTCCATCACTGAGCGAGAAATATATTCTGTCTTTAAAGAACTTGGCTTTTCTCAATACGATTCTCCTGAGCTAGAAACCGACGAATACAATTTCACTCGTCTCAATGTTCCCCAAAATCATCCTGCCAGGGACATGCAAGATAGTCTATATATCCATCAACCAGAATTTTTACTTCGCACCCAAACCAGTTCTATCGAAGCCAGACTACTACAAAACGAAAAACCTCCCTACAAGGCCATGTTTCCAGGACGAGTGTACAGAAATGAAAAGCCCACCAAATCCAATCATTTTGTCTTTCACCAGTTCCAAGGTGTGGTTGTAGATACCGATATTACCTTAAAAGATCTTTTTGGCACCTTTACCAAATTAATACGCCACTTATATGGTAACCAACAAGAGTTTCGCTTTCGCAATAAATATTATCCAGAAGTTGAACCAGGGGTAGGTATTGATTTTAAATGTTTTAACTGTGGGGGAGCTGGTTGTGCCATCTGCAAAGGTGCTGGCTGGATGGAGATGGGAGGAGCCGGTATTATTCATCCCAACGTCCTAAAAATGGCCAATCTCGACCCGAAAAAGTGGCGAGGCTTTGCCTTTGGTTGCGGCCTAGATCGCTGGGTCATGACTAAATACAAAATTACCGACATTCGTACTTTACTTGGTGGCAATCTGGCCTACAAACCCTACGAATTATGATCATCGTCTTATCCGAATTAAAAAAACTTTTACCCGATTTACCCGCCTCGGGTCAAAAGTTAGCCGACACCTTTTCTTTAATTGGCCATTTTTGTGCCGGTTATCAAAAAGTAGAAGGAGAGGAGGTTTATGACCTAGAAATTCGTGCTGCCAACCGTCCGGATTGTCTGGGTTATATAGGTATAGCTCGCGACCTGGCTGCCTATTACAAAATTAATCCTCCCAAACTTTTTGACCCAGACGAATCTCCCGATCCAACGATTAAAAGTTCCGAAAATATAAAATTTAAAATTAATGTCTCTGCCCCCCATCTAGTCAAAACCCTGCGTGCTTGCAAAATAATTGATCTAAAGATCGGTCCCTCCCCCAAGTGGTTGCAAGGCTTACTTACTCATCACGACATTAATCCCATCAATAATCTGGTCGATTTAACCAACTATGCCATGTTGCTATATGGCATTCCAGTTCATGCTTTTGATGCACAAAAAGTTAACAATCAACTAGAGTGGTGTGAATCCAAAAAAGGACAAACCATTACCACTTTCGACGGCACCAAGCTAGAGCTCCAAGATGGCAATTTGATTATCCAGTCCGGGGATACTCCGGTGAGCATGAGTAGTATTGGCGGCAACAATAGTGGCATCGACCAAAATTCTACCGAAACTATTTTAGAAGTTGCCATTTATGACCCATATCGTGTCCACCAAGACAATCGTGCCTTAAATATTCAAACCGAAGCTGGTAGTCGCCTAGAAAAATTCTTAGAGCTACAAAGTTTGTCTACAATTTTGCACCACCTACAAAAATTAGTAGTCGAAATATGTAGCGGCAAGTTAACTGACGAACAATTTTCTTTTGACAATTATGTCTATACTCCACCACAAATTGAATTTGACCCACAATTAGTCTCCAAGTTTGCGGGTACAAATATTCCCACAGAAACTTGTTACGACATTCTTTCTCGTTTAGACTGTCAAAAAAATCCAGATAATACAATTACTCCACCCTTTGCTCGTACAGATATAAATATCCAAGAAGACTTAATTGAAGAAGTCATTCGTATTTACGGTTACGACAAAATTACTATCGAAGAACCAATTGATCCCACCCCCAAAAACCCCATCACTCCCAAAATAATTGAGCTTGCGGAATCCATCAAAAATATTTTGGTGCAAATGGGTTACGACGAAATTCGCTCTTGGCCCCTAGTCTCCAAAGACAATTTATTACCTGAACTTGCCACCGGAGAGACCATCTATGCCCAAAACAGTATCAACGAGGAATATCCGGCCCTCCGCCAAACCTTAATTTCCTCACTCATTTCTCAACGTAATCAATACGATCGCTATAAAGTTCCTTCTACTAAATTTTTTGAAATTGGAAAAATATTTAATCTAACAGATGGAAACTATGTAGAAGATCATGCCCTGGGAATTTATACTGACAAACCAGAAGACCTGCAAATTCTAGAAGACAAACTTCAAGCTAAGTTAACTTGGACCAGTTATCAAAATTACCACCAAGCTATCTTGACCAATATTCTTGATTTTCAAGAATACAAACAAGAACCTCCAGCCAACAATAGTTATGAATTAACCACTCAAATTAGTGAGCTAGACGCCACCATATCTCTTGATTCTTCCCAAGATTCTCAAAAACTAATTGATACTTATACCCAAAAGATAGACAAAAATATCTTGTTTGCCTTAGTCATCAAAGACTATTATCTTGATCCCAAAACCAAACATCACAACTATACCTTCACCGCCTGGTACTACAACTGCGACTCGCAAACCGCCAAACAAACCCATCTAGCTGCTTTTGATTTGAAATAATTTTTCTGGCGCAGGGAGCATCCGCGCCAGAATATCTCAATGCCTATTTATTGTCTGAACTACGCTTGAGTCGCGTGTCTTCTGCAACTTGTTTTAAGACTTCTTCTATTTCAACTGGTGGTCTCATCATTTCCCCAAATGCAGAACCACTTGGTCTGACCACTGTCAATCGGGCGTATGTCTCCCGATAAACAGGACAATTGCCACCTAAACAATAAAGTAGACTTAATCCTTCGCAACAAATAGGTTTTTCAATATTTTTTTTCATAAAAATTAAATAAATATAATATGTTTGTTAAGAACACAAATTATCTCCGGCCCAATGGCCAAATTATTTTCAATGGTAGACAATAAAAAACCCCGCAATTGCGGGGCGTTAAGATAAATTTCATCTTACCTCCTACCCCGCAAGATACCCCCAAACTTGTGACAAACCGGTATTTATATTTTTCTTAAACATGGGGTTATTATAACACTTGCAATGAATTAACCCCAAGAGGCGCGGTTTCTGCTCCCTATGTAAAATTGCCTGCTCACCTGAACATTTGTGTAGATGAGGATTTTGAAAAAATTAATTTATTTATGGTGTTGGCGTACTCGTCGGTGGCACTGGTGTGGCTGTTGGTAGGACTAAGATCGGCGTATTTG
>CAYUVY010000016.1:0-6442 GCA_964448465.1 uncultured Gammaproteobacteria bacterium | reverse complement strand
GTACTCGTCGGTGGCACTGGTGTGGCTGTTGGTAGGACTAAGATCGGCGTATTTGTCGGAACTATCGGTGTACTGGTTGGTACAGGAGTAATCGTCGGAGTAGGGGACGGTTCCCAATCCCAAGGTATATTTACCCCAATATTTATTTCTCTTTCTGAACTATTACCGTCTTTATCTATCGCTTTGGCTTTTAATTTATATTTTCCATCACTCAAGCTTAAACTAGTAGAAAACGGCTTATCACCCCAAGTCTTTTTTTCCACATCATTCACCCATAGCTTCACTTCCACAATCTTTTTTATCGACTTGGGATTAATATTCACGTCAAAATTATTACCGACCGTGGTTCTGTCTCCGGGATTATCAAAACCTACCTCTACTAGTCCGCCACTTCGACAGTAACCCGTAGGTGGTCGATACTTCCACCTATCTCCTTCTGGTTGTTGATTAATCCAGGTTTCAATTCCTTCCTGCCACCTATTTTTCCCGTCTTTGGACCAGACATCAGTCTCTGCCAATTTTATATATTCTTTTTCCACATAGTTTCCATTGGCCACATCCTCAGGTGGAGCTAGTCCGTCTTTGTCTTTACAAACTTTCAGTTTCAAGTGCACCGGGTCATCAATTTTTGGCACCTGACTATCCAAGAAATAATCCTGTCTTACCGGAAAACCATCGTGCGATTTATAGCCAGAAATTTTATCTACTTCTAAAGAGACAATTGAAGAAGGTATTGTAAAATCTTCTTTGGTACGTGTTGGCAATATAGCTTGCATAATTCTCCTCCAAATTGGTGTCGCTCCAGACACACCCGAGGCTACTTTAATCATTGGCGAATTATCGTTGTTTCCTACCCAAGTTGCTACCAAAACGTTAGGTGTCCAGCCTATTGCCCAGTTATCCCGTTTATCATTTGTAGTTCCAGTTTTTACCGCTACCTGATAATTGGGAATAATCAAACCATTTTGTGCTCCAAAAGTATATTCGCGGGCGCTATTGTCCTGCAAAATATGCGAAATCAAAAAAGCCTCCTGTGGGCTTAAGGCTTGTCTATCTAAAGATGGTTGAAAATTTTCCAACACTCTACCCTCCCTATCTTCTACTTTCATAATCCCTGCTGGATCCACCCGAACTCCACCATTGGCAAAGGAAGAATAGGCACCAGCCAGTTCGATCATTTTTACTTCTCCGCCACCTAAAGTTAAAGACAAACCAAATCTAGATAAATTTTTAGCCGTTGGTTCAAGTGTAGAAATACCCATACTGTAGGCCTGGGTTAACATATTTTCCACTCCCACCGTGGCTAACATTTTTACTGCTGTGGTATTAATTGAGTTACCCAGAGCCATTCTCAAAGCCAAAGGTCCATTAAATTTTCCATTGTAATTATTAGGTGCATAATCTTTTTGATTTACTACTGGGAAAACCACGGGTGCATCTACAATCATAGAAGCAGGGGAGTAACCCTTGCGCAATGCCAAAGCGTAAGTAATTGGTTTTATGGCCGATCCTGGTTGGCGCAAAGCCTGGGTGACCACATTAAACTTGCCATCTGTTTTTTCTGATGCGTATCCTCGCGACCCCACCATGGCCAACACTTGCCCGTCTCTTGGGTCTAGAACCACCGCAGCTCCATTAGATATACCTAATTTTTCCGCCTTATCTATTTCCGTTGCCACTACCTCTTGTACTTTGTCTTGTAAATCCAGGTCCAGTGTCGAAGTTACCTTCAGTCCCAAATCCAATGCATTTTCACCGTATCTTTTGACCAAATCATCTTTCAACCAAAAGACAAAATGTGGAGATAATAAAGTAGTTTTACTCTCGTAAAACTTATATTCCGCAGCCTCCTTACTGGCAGCTTGAGCTGTTTCTTTGTCAATGTAGCCATAATCTACCATTTGTTGCAAAACCGTCTCCATACGTGGCACATAAGCTCGTAAGTTTTTGGATACTATTGGTGAATAGGTGTTTGGTCGTTGGGGTAAACCAGCCAAAATTGCCGCTTCTGCCAAATCAATATTTTTTAAAGGTTTGCCAAAATACTGCTCACTGGCTGTACCTGCTCCCCACAATGGCCCACCATATGGAGCCTCGTTTAAATACATCAACAAAATCTCATCCTTGCTATATGTGGCATCAATTTGCACCGCCAAAATAAATTCTTTTATTTTTCTGGCTACACTTCGCTCTGAAGTCAATAAAACATTTTTTACCAATTGTTGGGTTAAAGTCGACCCTCCGACTAATCTGTGTTTGGTAATTAAATTCTTAACAATTCTTAGGGGAGTAAGTGGATCAAAGCCTTTGTGTTCATAAAACGACTTATCCTCAATAGCTACAGTAGCTTGTTTAAGTGATTCTGGCACATCTGCCCAAGTTACTGGATTTCTTTTAACATCTTTGTACAAATCGTACAATAACTTTCCGTTGCGATCATAAACTCGAGTCGCATACCCTTCCTTTCTTACTACTCTTGCAGGATTGGGTAAATCCTTGGCATACCAAGCAAACAAAACCACAGTACCAATCGAGGCCACCACTGCCAAAATCAAAGTTATCAAAAAAAACCAAAATAAAACTTTTCTCCAAGCAACTTTTTTCAGTTTTAGCTTAATTTCCTCTATTTGGATTGTAACCATACACCCAAAAAAGGCAGCAAACTGGATAACAACAGTGCCAATATGGCCACAATCATGATAACTTTCTGTATAGTCTTCATATGTCTAGTTTAAGTTTACCAAGAATTGGCCCAGCCACCAAATTAAAGCTTGCCAAACTAAATATTAATTCCGACTCGGATCTACTTTTGCACCTGCCTACGCGCTACTTAGATTTTAGTCAGCGACAAACTATTGCCAATCTTCAGATCAACCAAAGTGTTACCTTACATGCCAAAATCGAATCTATAAAAAATATTCATACTAAAACAGGCAAAAACATGCAACACCTGGTGGTAACCGATGCCACCGGCAAGCTTAATATTTATTTTTTTAACCAATCCTATCTACTTAAAATTTTCAAACCCAATTATAGTTATTCCTTTGCTGGTAAAGTTAGCCTATTTATCGGCAAAATATGTCTTATTTCTCCTATATTTGACCCAGCCGCTGCAGGCCGTATCTTACCTATTTACCCCCTGACCAGTGGTCTATCCTCCAATTTTTTTCGTACTATTATCCCCAACAATTGGCCAATTATAATTAAATCTCAACTCCAACCCACCCTACCTACTGCTTTGCTCCAAACTAATCGTCTTACTGACTTAAATACTTCTCTAAAATTGCTGCACCAACCTACCAGTCTCCAACTTTTGGAACAGGCCAAATCTAGTTTTATTTTCCACGAACTATTATTACTTCGCTCCCAGGCAGAACTAATTTCCCAAGAAAGTAAATCTAAATCTGCTCCATCTTTAGAAATAAATACTAATTATCTTCAAAAACTACAATCCCTTCTAAGTTATCAACTTACTCCCAGTCAAACATTGGCCCTCCAAGAAATTGTCCAGGACCTTAAACTTCCACACCCAACGCATCGCCTCTTAATTGGCGACGTAGGCTCCGGTAAAACCATAGTTGCAGCTCTGGCCTGTTTAGGTTCTGTTGAACAAAAGCTCTCTGCCTTAATACTTGCTCCTACCAAAATTTTAGCTCAACAACATTTTCAAACCCTTTCTAAATTATTCCCCAAAGAACCTATTTATCTGCACGTTGTCAAAAACCCCAAAAAACCACATCTTTTAATCACTACCCAACGTGCCTTCTTTCATTCTGAAGCCCAACCTGACTACGCCTTGGTGGTTTACGACGAACAACATAAATTTGGTGTAGAGCAGCGCGATTATTTCCAAAATAAACCCAATCATCCCCATGTTTTAACCATGTCTGCCACCCCCATTCCTCGTAGTGTCATGCTTAGCCTTCTTGGTAATTTACCAGTCTCTAGAATTAATAACCGCACAATTTCCGCAATTAAGTCCTTTGTAGTAACACCAAACAAAGAAATCGACTGTTTAAATTGGCTTTTTAACCACTTAATTCAGACCAAAGAACAAGCCTACATAATTTGTCCCAAAATCGAAGCAGAGGGGGAACATAGCCTAAAAAAGATCTATCAAAAAATAAAACTACTTGCTCCAAAAAATCTAAACATAGGCCAAATTCACGGTCAGCTTAACAAAGAATCTCAAGAAAAAATCGCTGCAAGTTTCTATGCTAACAAAACCCAAATTCTTTTGGCTACCTCTATTGTCGAGGTTGGTTTAGATGTAGGTAATGCCAGCTGTATCTTAATTTACGATCCAGATGATTTTGGTCTAGCTCAACTTCACCAACTACGTGGCCGAGTAGGTAGACGTGGCCAAGAGTCTTATTGTTATTTAATAAGTTCCGAGACAGAGGCCAGTGAACGTCTAAAATACTTTTGTCGCACCAAAGACGGTCTAAAGTTATCCCTTTTTGATTTAAAACAACGAGGTTCAGGTGATCTGTTTGGTTTAGTGCAACACGGTCGCTCTCAGCTAAAGCTAGCTAACCTAACTAACCTCAATCTTCTCACCCAATCCGCCAAGCTTTGGCAAGAGCTCCAAAGTTACCCCATTGACCTAGCAAAATGGCTTAAATACGCCTCCTTCAAGCTAAAAGATCAATCAAGTCTTGTTTTAAACTAACTTTTGCTCTAAAATAGGCCCATGACCGCACTTCCCAAACACTGGCCGAGTTCCCGTCGACAAGGTAGACGCCGTGCCGCCAACAAAAACAAGTCCGCAGCCACCATGGTTGTCAAATGTAAACATTGTGGCAGTACCAAACTTCCTGGTTTTGTCTGTCAAAACTGCAATCAATAACTTGTGAAAAACAAAAGAGATCCACGACATCAACATCGTATCTTATTAATGCAGTCAATTTTTGCTTGGGATGTGGACAAAACCCAAATCATTCCCGAAATTTCAGCAGAACAGTTAGCAGAGTCCGATAAGCTTATCGTCGATCATGCCCCCAAATGGCCAATTGACAAAATCAACAAACTTGATTTAGCTATTTTACGTCTAGCTTTTTATGAACTTAAATATCATCCCCAAACCCCACCTCGCGTAGTTATCGACGAAGCCATTGAAATTGCTAAACTATATGGTGCCGAAAGTTCTCCTGGTTTTATTAACGGAGTCCTCGGAGGCTGGTTAAAACATGTCAATACAACTTAATCACACTTTTGCTAACTCCAAACTCCTTACTCAAGCTCTCACTCACCGTTCCCATACTCACCAAGAAAACCTGGACCGTTTACAAAGCAACGAGCGACTTGAGTTTGTTGGCGATGCCGTCTTGCAACTTTGGGTAACCCAATATCTCTACACCCAATTCCCCAGTTTTCCCGAAGGTCAGCTCACCAGTTTACGTTCTCTAATCGTTTGTACACCTTCTTTGGCCTCCTTGGCCAAAAGTATAAAACTCGACCAAAACTTGCTATTGTCCGAATCTGAGGAAAAAAATGGTGGTCGCACTAACCCCTCAATACTAGCCGATGCCTTTGAGGCAGTTATTGGGGCCATTTATCAAGATGGGGGACAACTAGCTTCTGATAAATTTTTAGCCGACATTTTACCCTCAATCATTACTCAATATTCTCAAAAATCCAGTTTTAAAGACCCCAAAAGTAATCTTCAAGAAATTGTTCAGGCCAAATTTAACCAAACGCCCCATTATCAAACTCTAAACGAATCCGGTCCAGACCACTTAAAACATTTTGAAGTTGGCCTATATATAGGAGAAAAACTCATTGCCAAGGGTTCTGGAAAATCCAAACAACTGGCCGAAACCGAGGCCAGTTTAGAAGCTACCAAAATTTTAGAATCTAAGGTATAATACTACCCATGCTCAAGATTAAACTCGTATCCAAAGGTAAAATTCACCAACGCACCTTTCGTGTAGTTGTGGCTGAAGCTCGCAGTAAAGTTAATGGTCATTTTGTGGAAGATTTAGGTTTTTATACTCCTCAAACCAAAACCATGGTTATCGACAAGGACAAGATAGCTGCCTGGGTCAAAAAAGGTGCTCAACTAACTATTGGTGTAGAAAAACTCTTAAATCCAGCCAAGTACCCCAATAAGAAAAAAGTTAAACCCGCTGCCGAAGGTCCCGCAACTACCGTGGCTCCTACACCAGTTGAAAAACCAGCAACCGCTGAGGTCTCTGCCTAACATGGAACTACAAGAATCCTTAACTAGTTTAATTAATCAGATTTTGCCCGAAGGTGCTCTAGAATCTTTGGAAGTTACTTCTGACCAATTTGGTCAAACTGTAGTCAATCTACAAGTCAAACCAGAAGAAACCGGCAAACTAATTGGCAAAGAGGGGAGAGTCATCAAAAGTCTTCGACTACTAATTACCGCGGCTTACCCCAACCAAAAAATCGTTCTCAACGTCAACCCTTTGTCCCA
>CAYUVY010000015.1:0-20452 GCA_964448465.1 uncultured Gammaproteobacteria bacterium | reverse complement strand
AAGAAGACAAGCGAACCTCGCACATCACCAACGCCCGCCAACAAATCGGCCTAGGCATGCGTGCCGACAAAATCCGCACCTACAACTACGCTCGTAACCAAATCAAAGACCACCGTATAAACAAAGAATTTAATCTCGACAAATGCCTCAATGGGGATCTTACTGATCTTTTACTAGAACTAACTGTCCTCGACCAACCGGAAACCAAAGTCTAATTTCTACTGAAAATAGCTACCCTTACCTCACCAGGGGCTAATACTCTCCTGTATGAACCTTCCTCTGGGTCAAGATAAGATATTTTTACCGTATCTCCTGGACCGTCGGTAATATACGTAGCCAGCGAGCCCTCGGCCACTTTATTTACATTTCCCATGGGTATAATCCTTCTTTCTATTCTCGCCCCCGCTGCTTCAAACAGTCCAATGCGTAATCTTCCAAACATTTTTTCTAAAACAGAAGGTGGATTATATTTTTCCATATTCCGTATTTTATTACTTTATTTCGCTTTGTCCAGTACAATATCCAGATTTATTTCCTTATCATTCCTAAACAACTTTACCTTCACACTTTCCCCAATTTTCTTTTTATTGATAATACTAGCCAAAGACTTGGTGGTTTCATCATCCAACCTAATTCCATCAATTTCTGTCAAAATATCCCCAGCCTCGATCCCCGCTTTTTTAGCCGGACTATCCTCTACTACCTCTTGTACATAATCCCCTTGCGGCACATTATTTAGCAAAGCCGTTCTCTTACTAATTGGCTGATATGCTACACCCAAAAATGGTCTTTCAAATTGCCCAGTAGTGTTAAAGTTATTAATTGATTCTTTGACTAAGTTAATCGGCAGGGCAAAGCCAATATTTTGTCCAGATTGCGATACTGCCACGTTTACCCCCACCACTTGTCCAGCGGAATTCAAAAGTGGCCCACCTGAATTACCCGGATTAATCGCCGCATCAGTTTGAATCACATTTTCCAGTTTCTCCGATCCTTCAAATGGACTACCTGCCGTTATACCCCTACCTACACCAGAAATTACTCCAGTAGTGACCGTCGACCTAAATTCCCCCAAGGCTGTACCAATGGCTATAGCTAGTTGCCCCACTTTTATTTTGTCCGAATCGCCTAATTCTAGTGGCACCAAATCTGTCTTGTCTACTTTTAAAATCGCCAAATCTGTTAGAGGATCTCGATAAATATTTTTTACCTCCAGCACTTCATCTTTACCGTCTTTAGATAAAATTACTTTGTATTTAGCCTGAGTATCCGCCACCACATGTTTATTGGTCACAATCAGCCCATCTTTGCGAATTACAAAACCTGTACCGATATCTTGTTCAATTTTTTGCTCTTTGGGAGGACTAGCTGGCCCAAGATTAAAGCCAAAACCATTAAACATGCTCATGGGGTCGGCAACCAAGTTAGTCTTAGAAATTGATACGGTCACTACTCCCCCACTCGCCCTGGAAACTACTTGCGTAACAATTGATTCTTCTCCCTTGACTTCCACCATTTTTTCACCAGTCGGACTAATAATTGCGCTACTCGAATTAAACAATTTATCTAAAATTCCCAAGCCTTTAAATCTTTCCACTCCAGCCCCAAAGACGAAGCTCCCCATCACGCACAAACCCAGTAAAAACCCAATAATTGTCGGCCTTACATTTTTCATACTATTAGTATAATACGACTAAAAGCTATTTTTCTAACAACACGTCCATAGCCTTAGCGCTATCTTCCTCGACCTTCTCGCTCCATTTTAGCTCTACATCCGGCATTACCCCTTCTTTGTGAATATTCTTCCCACTTGGTAGTAGCCATTTAGCAATAGTCACATGTAGTCCCGATCCATCTGCAAAACTTTCCGGCATTTGTACTGTTCCCTTACCAAAGGTTTTCTCACCTACCAACTTGGCCCTTTGATCATCTCTAATCGCTCCAGCTAATATTTCCGAAGCCGAAGCCGAACCACCATTGACTAAAACTATCATCTTGTCCAACAATAAACCACCTCTGGTTTTATCCACTTTATATTCTTGCTTTTTACCCGAACTCTCTTGTTGAGTAACCACCACCCCATCTCTTAAAAAGTCCGAAGCCACAAGTACACTTGCCTCCAGGTAACCCCCAGGGTTATTTCTTAAATCCAAGACTATTCCTCCATAGTTAGAGTCATTGTTTTTTGCTTTAATATCTTTAACAATCTCCGGCCATTGTTCATAAACTTTTTCTGTAAATTTATACAAGTTTATCCAAGCAACTTTTTTGCCTTTATATTCCTTCCAGGTTAGTTCTACAGCTGGCACATTGATAATTTCCCGAGTTAACTCCACTTCTATTGGTTTTGTCTCTCCCTCTCTTGCAATAGTCAAAGTAACTTTTGTCCCTACTTTCCCACGAATTAAATTAACTGCCTCACTTAAACTAATTCCATTGGTATCTTTGTCTACCTTATTTTCTTTATCTACTATTTTAATTATTAAATCCTTGGCTTTTAGGCCAGCGCGTTCTGCTGGAGTTTTGGAAAGTGGAGTCATTACCGCCAGCACTCTATCTACATAACCCAAAGATATTCCCACTCCTCCAAACTCACCTTTTAGCTCCTCTTCTGAAGACTTATTTTCTGACGGCGGCAAAAATACTGTATAAGGATCACCCAATGATGCCACAAAGCCAGATATGGCCCCATAGGTCATATCCTTAAAGTTCATTTTATCCTTTTCTAAAAACGACCGATTCAAACTAGCCCGTACCTTGTAGAGTAAAGAGAAATCCAAATCACCTTGCTGCTTCAGACCCGAAGTTCTTCCTAAATTAAAACTCACTACTGCCACAATGCCCAGCACTGCCAAGGCGGTAAAAAATCGATAGACTCCTTTCATAACTTTTATAATTTTAGACTATCAGCACCAAAATCCCAAGTACTACTTTTTTACTTACCTGCAACAAACGGCAATAAGCCTAAGTGTCGGGCATTTTTAATAGCGTTAGCTAGTTGACGTTGTTGCTTGGAAGCCAAACCAGTCTGAATTATGTTCATAATTCTGCCTCTCACAGTCATATATCCCTTTAAGGCTTCGTAATCCCTCCAGGTAGGAGTTTTACCTACTGTAAACAAACTCGCCGTGGTTTTATCATCCACCATTCGGCGAATTATTAGTTTTTTCTTTGCAAGTCGTGGTGCCATAATGGTTTAAAAAGGCATCTCCTCTTTTGGAGCATCTACCGGAGTTGTAACTGGCATATCTTCATCACTAATTACTATGTCTTCTAAATTACCAACGGTTTCCGCAGCTGGTGCCATTGCTGGAGCCACAGCGTGTTGATCCGTCTCGTCCGTATAGTCAGCTGTAGCTGCCTGTGCACCTTGCACTTTGGGACTTAAGATAATCATGTCTTCAATTACGATTTCGGCAATTTGGCGCTTGTTACCAGTTTGATCAACCATTTCTCGATATTGGAGTCGTCCTTCTACAAAAACTCTAGTTCCTTTCTTTAATAATTGTGCACATAGTTCAGCGAGTTTATTCCAAGCCACAATTCGATGATATTGAGCATCTTCTTTCTTTTCACCTTGTTTGGTGGTCCAAACTCGGTTGGTAGCTAAACCAAAAGAGGTTACCCCCATTCCGCCTGGTGTATAGCGCAATTCTGGGTCGCGAGTAATATTTCCTAACAATTGAACTTTATTCATGCAACGTGTTGGCATGGCAATCTCCTTACTTCTTTAATATTAAATAACGAATAATGTTGGCTTCTCGGTTTAAATATACAGAAATTGTTTTAGTGTCAATTGGTTTGGCACATTCCATGGGACAAACAATTAGTTCAGCTTTTCTACTTCCCGCAATTGGATAAGCTAATTCTTTCACTCCCATGTTTTCTTGCTTGCCCAAACTTATCTTCATCGCGTCTAGAAAAGCCATCAGGCCTGTCCAAACTGTATTTTTAGTTTTCTCTGGGAGAGTTGGCAAGAACTCCACCGCTAGTTCGTATGTAAAAACACTCTTCATTGCATTTATAAGCTACCTTTCTTTAACACATATCCAGTAGCCGTATCCTCAATACTATAACCCAAACTTGTTATTTTGTCACGCAGTAAATCTGCCTCGGCCCAGTTTTTAGCACTTTTGGCCACTTTTCTACCCTCAGCTAACTTTAATATTTCCTCCGGAATTTCCTCCACAATCTGTTTTTTGCCTAAATTTAGGCCCAAAACCCTGTCCCAATCCAAAAGAGTAGCTTTTTTATCCGCCGGTAGTACCTTCTCGTCTTTGACCAACTTCCAAACCAAAGCCATCACCTCTGGCATAGCCAAATCATCCGAAATCTTCTCCACAAACAACTTTTGATAGTTCTCCTCTATCTCCCCCTCTTCCGAAACATCTTCAATTAATTTTCTTAATTTATTTAAAGCTACCTGTGCTGCTTCCAATCCTTCAAAGCTAAACACCATGCCTTTTGCGTAGTGTGTACCCAAAACCATATAGCGAAAGGCCAACGGGTCATATCCTTTTTCTCCCAAATCTTGAACAGTGTACGCAGTTCCTTCCGACTTGGCCATTTTTCCATCTTTAAGTTGCAACCACCCATTGTGCAACCAGTAATTTGCAGTCTGTCCACCAAGTGCTCCATAACCCTGAGCAACTTCGTTTGTATGATGGATTTTTATATGCTCCTGGCCGCCAGTATGAATATCAAACTTGGTTCCTAATAATGCTGTACTCATTACCGTACACTCAATATGCCAACCCGGGAATCCCACTCCCCAAGGACTTTCCCATTCCATTTGACGTTTCTCCCCAATCGGCGAGAACTTCCATAAAGCAAAATCACTTGGGTTTCTCTTTTCTGAATTTTTTTCTACTCGAGCCCCATCTTTCATTTCTTCCAAATTCAAATGTGCAAATTTATCGTAATCTGCAAATTTTGAAGTGTCATAGTATATTCCGTCACTTATTTTGTAAGCAAAACCCTTTTCCATCAAAACCTCCACCATCTTAATTTGCTCCTGAATATAGTCAGTCGCATGTGGCATATATTTATCCCTAGGATAGTCAATATTCAAACTGTCCATACTGTCTAGAAATTGCTTCTCATATTTTTTAGCCACCTCCCAAACGCTTAGATTATCTCTTTTGGCACCTTTCTCCATTCTGTCTTCTCCGGTATCTGCATCTCCAAGATTGTCCCCTGTCAGATGCCCCACATCTGTTACATTCATCACCCAGGTAACCTGATTACCCAAATATTTAAATAATCTGACCATCACATCCCAGCAGACAAAAGCGTACATATTGCCTATGTGTTGATTATAATAAACAGTTGGACCACATGAATAAACTCCAATTTTCCCAGGTACTATCGGCTTAAATTCAACTTTCTTTTTCTCGGGTGTGTTGTACAAAAGCATGTTCAATTATACTATACCAATGAAAGTACTTCTTTATGGTCGTTTCGGCCAAGTCCCACCTGAACTTTTCGATCTAGTCTCCAAGACTAAATTGGAAATTGTTACTCAAAAACCCGAAGTAATCATCACTTTTGGTGGCGATGGAACCCTGTTGGGTTCCGAAGCTATTTATCCTGGTATCCCCAAGTTACCCCTGAAAAACAGCGAACACTGCCACCTTTGTTACGCCAACTCCAACCAAGAGCTATTAGAGTTACTAGAAAACAATCAGCTTGTGACCAAAAAATTTCTTAAATTACAAACTACAATTGACCAGAGAACTATTCATGCTTTTAGCGATATCGTCATTGCCCACAAATACCCTAACCACGCCATTCGCTTTGTACTCCCTCAGCACCAACCCCATACCTACATTGGCGATGGCCTACTCTTTTCTACCCCTTTTGGTTCCACTGGATATTTTTATTCCATCACCAGATCCAGCTTTAAACAGGGCCTCGGCATGGCTTTAAACAATATTCACAATAGTGAGGATAAACAAAAAATCTTTACTCCCGAAGAAAAAATACTTATACAAATTGTTCGTGGTCCAGCTGTTTTAGCTTGGGACAACCATCCAGATATTTTAGATTTATCCGAAGGACAAGAAATAATTATCCAAAGATCCTCTCAATCCGCATACATCCTTGCCCCCAAAGTTACTCTGGCTTCTTAGAAAACTCCCCGGTCTGTGTCAGTTGCTCTTGGCTAGGTTTAGATTGTTTACCCGAAGCCAGCGCACTTCCCCTTTTCTTCTTCTGTTTACCTCTTGGTGTTGCAGCTTCTTGATTTTGAGCTTGAGCTTCCTGCTCTTTTTTCTCTTGTTCTCGCTTGAGTGCCACTTGCTGTAAAAATTCCTGTTCTTTCTGCTCTTCTTGTGTCTTTTTCTCTCTTACCTCTTTAATTTCCGCTTCCACATTTCTTCCTTTAATTTGTCCCCTAAGCTTAGCCATTTCTTGCTCCTTTTTTGCACTTTCCTCTTGTTGCTTTTTAGCCAGATCTTCCTTACTTAAATTAGACAAATTTCCCATCCAAACCCCGGGCTTTAGCGCATCACCCACTACGCTACCCACTACATTTTTAGTCAATTTTTCCCCAATCTTTTCCAGCGGATCTGCCCAAGGTGTAGTTACTTTTGGGCCCTTATTATTCTGTTGTGGTTTTTGTGGTAAAAACTTAGACCAAATCGCCATACCTCAGTTTACCAAACTCTGCGCCCTGAAAGGGCCATGTTTACCGTCGCTACATCCGCAAACTCAAGGTCGGCTCCCATTGGCAATCCACTACCAATTCTACTAATTACCAATCTTTCCCCTAATTCTTCTAGTTTTTTCTTTACATACAAAGCCGTGGTTTCTCCTTCCATGGTCGGATTGGTGGCCAAAATTACTTCTATCTGCCCTTCCTTTTGTTCTCCTAGTAAACTTGTTAATCTAGTAACTAGTTCACTAATTTTGAGATCCTCTGGTGAGACGTGATCTAGTGGGTTTAAAGCTCCACCCAAAACATGATACAAACCCTTAAAACTCCCTGTTTGTTCAATCGCTACCGCGTCCACCGGTCTTTCTACCACACATAATAAATTTTGTTTACGACTGTTATCTAAACATATCTCACATTTTTCTCCCTCACATAGTTGAAAACAAATCGTGCATTGCTTTACCTGACTCTTTAGTTCTTGCATACCCACGGCCATTTCATCTACAAAGGACTTTGGGGTTTGTAGTAAATACAATGCCATTCGTGTAGCACTTTTTGGCCCTACTCCAGGAAGACGCGACATCAGCTCCACCATTTTGGCTACTTGTCGAGGAAAACCACCGCTCATGTTAAAACTTCAAGCTATCCAAACCCATACCCATGGCTTGCATCTGCTTGGCACTGTATTCTTGAGACTTTTTCAAAGCCTTATTTAAAAATTCCATTAATCTCTTATTCTCCACCCCATCAATTACCAATTTTTTAATTTGCGAGGAAGCAGATATTTCCATCAACATCCCATCCTCTTCAATCGTAATAATCTGGCTCTCTAGTGCCTTTTTTATCTTAAAGGCCTGCGCGATCATTTTTGCTTTATCAAACATAGAATAAATTGTAACCAAAAACTATCTCAATTACCAGTGTTACAAATTAGCAATATATAAAACGTCATGCTGAATTTATTTCAGCATCAGATCCTGAAACAAGTTCAGGATGACAACACCCACCCGCAGACACAAATAAATCATTTTTTTGAAAATTGTTAAATTGAAAACCTGCCTCGCCGGCAGGCGGGTTGGAATTTTTGTTCTAACTAAATATTTCTCTAGCCACTTCGTACAACTCATCTTTAGCCGTAGGTGCGGCCATTTGCACCACTGGAGCCTCTGTCATCACCGGCGCCTGTACCTGTACTACTCGCTCTGGCCTATTGCCAATTTCTAGTCTAACTCTCAGCCCACAACCCATCACCTGACTCAAACAATGTTCAAAAATTAACCTATTTTTCGGTTCTTCTATGCGATCCTTATGAAACGGATAAAACACTTCTAGCACCAACATATCCTCCTCCAGGGCTTTGGCTTTTGAAGCCCGCAAAAAAGCTTCCAAGGTAATACTTTCCGATTTGACACTACTTAAAACCTGTGGCCACTGCTCACAAACTTTATCCAAATCTACCCCAATTATTTTTTTTGACTTATCCTGATCCACTGGTTCACTAGTCAACGAGTCAACTTGATTGGAAATATCATCATTTACTTGCGTAACAATTTGTGCCAGTACTGCCGCCCCCACCGACTTATCCTGAGCAACTGCCTGCCCGCCTTTGGTGAGATCACTTGTCAACTTGTCCACTTTATTGATATTTTGTTTTCCTGATTTACTAGTATTCTGATCCACTGATCCACTATCTTTAAGAAACTCCAACACCGCCAATTGCAAGGGTAACTGTCCCACGGGACTATCTCTTAACTGTTTACAGGCCACTAAAAGCAGTTGCATCCATTCCGGGAGTCTAGTCCCCAATTCCGATTTGCCTAGCAGTCTAGCCTGCTCAAAAGCCACCAAATCCTGAGTATATTTGGCCATATCAATCCCCATTTGAGCGGCCTTATCAATTTTTAAAATTATTTCCCGGGGTCCAACTTTTACCAAATCCTTTTCCAATTCTTCAAAACTATATCCGCCTACAGATTTATTAACCCATTCTTCCACCTTTTTTAATTCCAAGTTTTTCCCCATTTCCAAAACCATTTCGTTGAGCATTTTCACCGCGTTGCGAAAACTTCCCTCCGATTTTTCAAAGATTACTTCCTCTACCCCTTTTTCTAGTTTCAAATTCTCCTTCTCCACAATTCTCTCCAAGGCAGTTTTAACTTCCTCCATTTTTGCCCGTCTAAAATCCACCCTCACCAAACGAGACATAATCGTCTCTGGTAGATCTTCTGGGTCTGTGGTGCACAAAATAAAGAAAACGTGCTCTGGTGGTTCTTCTAAAATTTTTAACAAAGCATTAAAGGCCTCTTTGGTTAACATGTGCACTTCATCCACAATAAACACTTTACGTTTCAATTCTGCTGGCAATAAAAATATTTTTTCTCGCAAAGCTCGTACGTCATCTATTCCTCGATACGAGGCTCCATCTATCTCCATCACATCCATACTTTTAGCAACCACTGCCGTATCTACCCCGTTAATCATCCCTGCCACAATCCGTGCTGCCGAAGTTTTTCCCGAACCTTTGGGCCCACAAAAAAGCATACTTTGTATGGACTTGTCGGCCTTTAAAATACTTTCAATTTTTTGCCTAACTTCAGGCAAATCAAGTTCTTTTAGACTAGCAGGGCGATAAGCCACATGAAACACACTCATATCTATACACTACGCAATTTAGTTGGACCTGGCAAGATGTCAAAGCGAGATTATTTAAACAAGTTTCCCACTCCGTGCTCTAACCATTCCTCTAGTACTTCTTCCAACCTACGGTTATACAGTTTTGCTTCTTCTTTCAACAGTGGCACACATACCGTAATATCCCCCAAATATACCAAGCCGTCTGCTGCGGGTACTCTTTCCCCAGTAGGAAAACCCAAAACTTGCGGTACATAGTCCATTTGTCGATGCAAAATATTCAATTCTTTAGCCTTTTTCTTACCCACAAACCATAAACTCACATACGTTGGCTTATCCCAAACTTTTTCCAAAGCTAAAATTAATTTCTCTCGCACAAATTTAGCCGACAATCCCCATCGTCCGTCGTGTTTTATCTCCACTACAGATTGCATACTTTTTTGACCATTTCTGCCACTTTTGCTCCATCCATTCTGCCCGCTACCTGCTTACTTACTTGCCCCATAACTGGGCCAAAACCAATTGCTCCGCTGAGTTTTACTTTTTCAATTATTTCCACTAATTCCTCTTCGGTTAAGGCCTTAGGCAAATACTTATTCAACCAATTTATTTCTTGTTCAATCTCTGCCACCAACTCGGGTCTCTGGGCCTGTTTGTATATTTCCACTGATTCTTGCTTATTCTTCAACTCCTTTTGCAATACTCCCACTACTTCCACATCCGATAGGGTTTTCCCAGCAGGCAAGGTCATTTCCTTTTTCGCCACCAAAGAAAGCAAATACCGCAAAGCATTTGCCTTTTTTGAGTCTCCAGCTTTTAACGAGGCTATTGCCTCTTGCTTAATTTGATCTACCAGAAGCAACATGCAGCCTGGATTTTTTAGATCTACGACGACACTTTTTTCTCCAAATGGCTACTTTTAATAATTCGTAGCGCTTTTCTGAAGGTTTCTTATACGCAATTCTACTTTTTACGGTATCTACGATAGATTCCTCCATTGTCAAGCGTCTAAAAGCTCCAATTAAGTCGTCTTTTGAACCCATGGTTTTACTTTTTGCAATAACCATTGACATCTAAAAAATCACCTCCTGAAAATGATTTAAATTTTAATGCTCTATTGTATCACAGAGCCGCTTTACTATCCTGCACACATTTGATGTAATCCAAAGCCGAGACTTGTCCATCCTTATCGTAGTCCGTATCCAGGTTACAAACAGTTTTTGGTGTTGGTGTGGGGTTACTCTTAATAGTAGAACCATTTTGGCGACAATAGCCATAATCCACAATTTCTACTTTTCCATTACCATCATAATCAGTATCTAGGTTACAAACTATCGGCGTAGCTGAACCAGTAGCCACTACAGGACTCGGTACTGCACTAGCCGTGGTTGGTTTGGCCAAAACCACCGTAGGAATCACGCTTGTACCTACATCTTTGGTTTTAAAAGAATACGGAATACCCCCGTTGTCATAGACTTGTTCCCCTATTCTTATGGTAAAAAAATAAGACTGAGAAGGTTTTAAGTTAACTAAATTTACACTATGGGTAGTACTGTCGGTATCTGGTAAAAGTGAACCCAACAACATACTCGAAGGAGTTGTGCCATATTCCACTTTCGGCATGGCAGGTTTGACTGTGGTAAAACTTACCGTAGCGCTCTTTCCATCCTCACCCACCTTCACCTGTACACCTGTTGGTACGGAGTCTTCATTGGCGCTAGATAAATAAGTTCGCGTAGTGCTTATACCTAAAACCACCAAAGCGATTATTAATAGTGAAATAATTCCAATTAGTATTCCCTTAACCGGTTTCATAACCTCCAAGCCAGGCCCGCACCTATTAGAACGACCATTGCCACGATTATTAGACCATAAGAATAGTCCATGACTCCTGTCTGAGGCAAGGTGCTACTTGTTGGCGTTGCCTGCAAGGCAGAAGTTGGAGTAGGTGTCGAACTACTCGAGCTGCCCGTACCCATAGCTACTGCGAGTGAATTATTTGAACTACAATCAATTAAATCGACATTAGAAGAAGTAGCCCCACTTCCACTAATCTTAACAATACTAGTGTCCCCAGATAAAACTCCGGCGGTACAGACAAAACTTAGAGTGGCCGAACCAGTTGTTTTTGCCTTAAAAGTTACCTTTGAAACTACCCCCACGATCGCAGTCTGGTCATATTGAGTAGAGGCTGTACTAGCCACTTTGACAATTAGCTTTCCACTTCCAATCTCCGTAGTATCAGTACTGTACAAATAACCAGTTTGAATTAATTTAGATCCACCAGTGGGTACAGCATCAATTGCACTTACGTACTCCAGTTTACTAGTATCAAAGGAAACCACAATAAAAGCACTCGCCGCAACCTCGGTCCCAGTGTCAATCTTAATATTAGCTTCAAAATTTTGGCCATTAGCAACGCTAACAGTAGCAGGCTCAAAGGTTACTTTAGATACTGCCAAAGCCTTACCTGGAAAAGCTAAAATTGCTGGTACTAATAAAAAGAGTAACCAAATCATTACTTTATACTAACTGATAATGTATTAGATGCAAAAGGTATCAACTTTACAGTAGCTGTCTCAACCATCATGGTTGGTGAAGTTAAGCTTAGATTGGCCATCCCCTTATTCAAAGCTCTATATTCAAAGCTTAGTACTGGCATTTCTTTTCCAGATAATAGTTTCAATCCTTCTTTTTGAGCTATTAATATGTTGGCCACTATCACACCCTTGGCCTTACTGACTTGCGAAAAAGTTGGTCTCGGAAGTCCTGCCCCAAAACTTAAACTTTTGGGATTAACCTCCATCAACATTGGATCATAACTTACATACACCTCCAAACTATCAATATTTTTCGAAACCATGGGGGTTAACGACAAGCTAACTTTAGCTATTTTACCTAGTATCGCTTCACTGTCCCCTTTAATCATAAAATTAGCTTCTGCTTTTTCTGCAACTGGTTTTTTGACTAACATAGCTACGTCATCCTGAACTTGCTTTAGGATCTGTTCGCCTGTAACCTTCTTCATTCCGTCAATCTTCCAAACTATCCACAAGCTTTGGGCGATAACTAACATTCCTAGTATCCAAATTATTATGTCTCTATTTTGTTTTTTCATGGCAGGCTTAAAAAACTAATAACGTTGGGATTGCCTTTCGTTTAAAGCAACCTTTACTAAATTAATATCGTTTCCTGAAATATCGCAGCTATAATCCAAATCAGCCTTTAAATCGCGATTAGAATCTTTGGCAAATTCTGCTTTGACCATAGCGTAGTCTAAACCGTCTACTTTATTGTCAGCCGTGCCACTTGGTCCAGTAATATCTCCAGCTAGTAGTGGATAGGCCATAAAACTAAATTCATTAGTGCCAGCTGTTAAGGTCAAATTACCTTTTGGTTCATTATAGTAAGTTGTTTGATTATTTACTCCATATTTAGTTTGAATATGTTTTGGTCCTTTAATAAACAAGGAGAAGTTACTCCCTGGAACCACTCCTGCCAAAGTCACCACTCCTTTATATTTCACCAAATTTACACTAGTACCAGGTATGGTCCACTCACTATCTCTAGTTAATGCTACTTGATTGAAAGTGCTCATGACTCCACTTCCAGACTGTACTTGTAGATCAACTTTTATATTTGAACCACGAGCATTTTCACATCGATCATAGTTTTCTTTAGTTAAATTACTCAAAGTTACAAAAAATGCTAACTGTGGTCCGGTTCCATTGCCTCCGCCAATGTTTAAGGTAATTAACTCCGGAGTCGCAATCTCTGCGGCTGTATCTGTACTAGTTGTATTAAAACCAGACACCGTAGAAAGTTCTTTAGATAGTCCCATTTGTACTGTTCCATTGGCACCAGCTGTAAAATCAATCGTGGCTACTGGCATTGGTCCTGCGCTAATTGCTGTATCAGCCACTTCTGCCTTTACTGCCAACTGTAAACAATTATCATTTAACAGTTTCGCTTTCAACACGTCTGTAAAAGGAGCTTTAGCACGTACTGCTGCCAACAAATCCGTAGCAGTAGTTGGTAAAGATAGTTTTCCAGCCTCCCAACAAACAACAGTTTCCACAAAATTCATTTTTTGCGGACTATCTACCCAAACTTGCACTGGAGCTACTGCCCCGGCAGTATAAGAATTAGAGGCCGTCTGCAAAAATAATCTAGTAGTAGTAAAATAAGCACCCTTACGAGTGTCCTGATTATTTTGCAACAAGACCACTCCAGCAGCCAAAGCCAAGGTTAATAGTGGCAAGGCCAATAACATTTTTTTGTTTTTGTTTGTCATATTATTGGTTGTACTTTGTCCACCACAACAAGTAATCCGCATTGTCTACTTTGCCACTACAATTAAAGTCTGCTTCCCAAGTTGAACTAATAGTATTTGCCGCATTCTTCATTCTAAATTCTGTAGCCCAAAGAGAATAATCCTCACCGTTGACTCGTCCATCGCAGTTTGCATCACCCATTGCCTTTCCTTGCCAATTTGGCTTTGGCATAGACCTGGTTGTACATTCTGTATCAGCCACTGTCTGGATATATCCAGCCCATTGATAGCCAATTCCAAACCATTTATACGCGTTCGTTGTTGGATTTTTATAACAACTTAGTTGTGAACAAGTTTTGCATGATACAGCTGCATCAGCTGCCAATACTGTCACTACTGTGGTGTCCGATTGTTTACCACAGGCATTTTCCGAACAAGAGACTGTCCAGTTACCCACCTTTTCTGGAGTCCAAGGCATAACCTTACTCACATTTGCCCATGTCTTAGTTGTCCCATCTGAGTGAACGGCTTTCATACTAGTTTTGGTTGCGTCGGCCAAGGTGCCTTCACCATTTTTGGTACAGGTAATGTCCAGTGTTTCTCCAAGTCTAATAGTCTTGGAGGCTACTAGCTCGTTGGTTGGATTAATTTGTACTCTAGCTTGCAAAGTATTGTAGGTACAAGCAGGTGTATTGCTTCCACCGCCAGTTGGAGGTGCAGGAGGTGCTGGTGGCGCCCCTGAAGGTGAAACTGGCAAAGTTGGTGTCGGAGGCTTTGGTCCTGGTGGCAATCCCGCTACAGGCGTCGAAGTTGCAGTCAAACCAGTTCTATAGGTTGTGGGTGTAGCAGCCAAAGTCGGTTCGCCACACTCTTTTGAACCATGACAGGCATTTTGCAAGCCACATGTATTTGTAAAATATGTATTTTTACAGATATGTACAGCAGCATTTTCATCACAAGTACAACCCGAATTTGGATTACATTGTGCATTACATTGGGCTAGTTCATTACCCGTTGCCAAACAATTATTTACACAAGTTTGTGAAGCTGCCGGTGTGGCTGTTGGAGAAGGTGTGTCTGCACATTCTGTCTCGTGCCACAATTTATACCACCAACCATCACATGGATTTGACGGACTGTTACAGGAATAATTTTGAGTACCGTCAGGATTTGTCCAAAATTGTCCGGCTGGACAATTACAGCTATTTGTTCCAGTGTTTAGCGGATCACTCCATATCTTCCCACCAGTACATGTTTGTGCACCTGGAGTAGGAGTACTTGAAGGGACAGATTCGTAACACTTCTTTTCTGTTGCTGTGCAAGTAACCGAAGTTGTACAGTCTGAATTAGACACGCCCGAACCATTTGGACAAGTATTACAAGTATCTTCTCCACCCTTAGTCCAACAAGTCCTTCCGGTTGGAATAATCGGTGTCGGGGCAACATATCTGTCAGTACAACAAACACCAGTATACGGCAAATTATTTATACCTGTAAAAGCACAGCTACCACTAACCTCTGATTCTGGATAAATACAAGCTGTCCTACATGACGTTGCCGAGGCATCACAATTCGACAAATTAGTCGGCGTTGGTCTGGGCCCACAAAAATGCGCTGCAAAATCACTGTACCAACTATTTGCACAACTACCACAAGAAGGTAATCCTATCCCATCACAAGGAGTTCCGTCAGCAAGATCACCATGACTATTACATAGCCCTGTGGCAGAATTACAACCCAAAGCTCCACAATTAACCTCATTTGCAGGCACCCAAACCTTTACACCAATGCCTTGTGACTCACAATAAGCACTCGTACTACCTTTGCAAACATAACCAGTCTTTTCGTTAGCACATGAACCAAGTAAAGATGTTAATGTTGGCGTAGGAATATTACTAGGAGCTCGTCTACAGGACCTCAACAAGGCATTTTTAACCAACCTCTCTACTCCGTATTGACAACAATCACAGAAATTATTATTCGGGTTGGCAAGGTCAGATGCACAAAGGCTACCTTCAGCAAAAAAGCTACCACCACATACTGCTGGCAGACTATTTATAGACAATGGCGTTGGGGTCGGTGTTGGGGTTAGTGGCACGGTGTCACAGTCACCAGTAGTAGGATTAAATGATCCCGAAGAACAAACAGGAGTTGGGGTGGGAGTATTAGTTGGAAGCGGTGTCACAGTGGGGACTGGTTTACACAAACCAGCTGAACAAGTATTTCCAACTTGACAGTCAGTAGATATCCAACCAGAACGATCACTCTTGCAAACTCTTACTTTATATAAACCATCACATTGGGTTTGTCCAGTGTCACAGGCAAAACTAGTACAGTTTTTGCTTCCATATCCGCAAGAATTACCACAATTATCAGCATAAGATTGGCCTGCACAAACATTATAACTAGCTTCACATCCTGTACTGACACAAGCAGGTGGGCTTGTTGGGTTAGGGGCAGGAGTATTAGTTGGAGGAGAACAATTTTTTGTACCACGACAGACGCGGTTTCCACAGGTATCATTAAAAGTGTCCCCACTACAAACTGTGCCAACTCCCAAGCAATCACAACTTGTAGATACAGTTCCACAACTGACAGTATAAGGATATGAACAAGACCCTTCAGTGTTCATACACTGACCCGCACAGTTTCCTACACAACACTTTGTTGTAACAGTTGCCTTACTTCGTGTCTCTTGACTCTGTTGCGCAACCTTGGAAACCAAGGGTAAGGCCACCAACATCAAGGCCAATCCTAAAATTACCGGAATCTGGACTAAACCTATTTGATAGAAATACGATAACTTTGATACTGTTTGTTTTATTTGTTTAGTCACTTTGAGCAAATATAAATAACGATACTAATATCAGTTAAATATATTTGACACACCTAGTCAAGCAGTCAGTTGTTTACAAGCGTAACTTTTACCCATACTATTTAGATATGTCCTCTGCTCACAATCTAAAAAAGACAATATTATTACTGGCCGCTATCCCCGCAACTTTGGCTGCCACTAAGTTTGCCCTCGACTTACGCTCTTCTGCCAGTGGTACTCCCGCCAATATTGTTATCGACACTCAAAAAGTTCAAGGTCCCCTGCCCTCTAGTCTTTGGCAAAACCTGGCCCAAGGCGGCGAAGAACCCCAAAACATGCTTTTAGGCCTAGAAAAAAAAGTTGCCGAACTCAATCCCAAGCTAATTCGCATCGACCATCTTTATGATTACTATGGTGTTTACAAATCCCCCGGCAACTACGATTTTTCCAAATTAGATCAATATGTCCAAAGTATTTTGCAAACTGGAGCCAAGCCCATGCTCTCAATTTCCTATGTTCCCGCCAGTCTCAGTCAAAACGGTCAAGTAGCCGGCGAGCCCAGCAATTGGTCCGAGTGGGGTAACCTGGTTCAGACCACCGCCAAGCATTATTCTCAAGACTTAAATATTTCTGATATCTACTATGAGGTCTACAACGAACCAGACCTATTTGGTGGCTGGAAAGCCGAAAAATCACCCAGCTATGCCCAGCTTTATACTATTAGTACTAAAGCGGTAGTTGCCGGTGCTGGTTCTGCCTCTTTTAAAGTCGGTGGACCTGCCACTACTGGTTTTTACGAAAATTGGTTTAAGTCCCTTTTCAAAACAGCCTCCCAAAATAATTTACGCCTAGACTTCATCTCCTGGCACCAATATGGCAAAAATATTCAACCTTATCTGGATAATCTGGAAAAACTCAATAAACTACTTACTGCTTATCCCCAATATTTTAATATCGAAAGAATTGTTTCCGAAACCGGTCCCAATTCCGAACCCGATTTATGGTACGACAATTCCCTTTCCGGTATTCACCTACTTTCTCTTTCTACCCAACTAGCCGGCAAAATTCACAAATTATTTTCTTTTGAAATTGTCGATGGACCCTCTGCCCGCCCCAATGGTTCTCTTGGCTGGGGTCTAATTTCCCATCCTCTAAATGGTGCCAACCCCAAGCCTCGCTATCTTGCTTTGCAGTTTTTAAACCAACTTACTGGCAATCGATTGGCTACTTCTGGAGATGGTAGTTGGGTTACCTCTCTGGCCAGTAAAAATGGACAAGCTATTCAAGTGCTCCTTGTTAACTACGACCAAAATAACCAACATTCCGAAACCGTACCCGTTACCTTTGATAATCTAACTCCTGGGTCTTATCAGCTTTCTACCAAGACCTATCTTGACCCCCAAACTCGGGTTGTTCCTCTAACTGTTTCCAGCTCCACCTATTCTCAACAAATTTTCCTCGAACCCAACTCTGCGGTACTTCTGACTCTCTCCCCGTTGCCATAAAGACAACTCGTAGAGACGTAGCATGCTACGTCTCTACCCAAACAAACGTTCTAAAGATCTACCGTTCTAAAGCTCTATCGTACTAGCTTCAACACATCCCCTACTGCAATCACCAAAATCAATCCCAACAAAAATATCATTCCTGCACTATGTATTCTCGTCTCCCACTCTGGATTCGGTTTTTTCTTCGTCACCCATTCATAAATTACAAAAATTAGTCGTCCACCATCTAGTGCCGGAAAAGGCAAGATGTTTACTACCGCTAGATTTACCGAAATAATTCCAAAGAAATGCAGCAAAGCCAGCATCCCAAATTCTTTGCGAATCGAGCTAGTGGCCTGATACATGCCAATTGGTCCAGTTACATCTGCCGGCACCTTACCACTAAATGCCTGACTTATCATCTTGCTCAAACCTTCAAAGATAATTTTTGCCCAATAATAGGATTCTTTTAGTCCTGCCCAAATACTTTTGTGCACTTCCCACCAGGCAATTTTCTCCATTTTTGTATTACCTATGGCAATGCCCATGGCTCCTTGGCCCGCTGGCGGATTAGCTCTAACTTCCACTTCCCTCTCAATTATTTTTTCTCCACGCTCGGTTAGTAGCATAACTTTTTTACCTTTGTATTTAGCCACTTCTTCCGTTAGTTCACTTGGTTTAGTGATAATCACTGGTCCTACCATAGAAATTACATCATCTTTTTCAATTCCAGCCAACTGGGCAGGAGATCCTTTGACCACATCTGTCACCATCACTTGTTTTACTTCTACCGGTATACCCGTAAATTTATAAACAATTGCAAAAATCCCAATGGCCATGACTACATTCATAAATACTCCACCTATTACCACAATAAACTTTTGCCATGGTTTTTTGTTCACAAAAGCCCGGCTACCCATGTGTTTAGCCTCCGAATTATTCACGTGCGGATCTTCCCCAAACATCCTCACAAATCCACCAATTGGCAACCAGTTTAATGACCAAATCGTTTCCCCAATCTTTTTGCTCCAAGCCCTAGGTGGCAATCCTAAGCCAAATTCTTCAACTTTTATCCCCACTTTCTTTGCCGCCAAAAAATGCCCTAACTCGTGCCACATCACCAAAACTGATAGTGCAATTAAAAAAATTAACAAATCCATGTCTCTATCATACCAAACATTCCTACCCTCGTATCTCTACTTCTTTCTTCTTACTTATTTCTTCCATCTTGGCCATATATTCATCCGTAGTTTTTTGCAATAGTTCTTCGTCCGCTTTAAACTCGTTTTCGGAAATGTTTTTGGCTTGTTTGGCATCCTGTAAAGTTTTTCTGAATCTGGCCCGCATATCTCTAATAATTCCCCTGGCTCCCTCCAATTTTCTGCCCAATAATTTTATATAATCCTCGCGTTGTTCCACTGTCATCGGTGGCAGACTCATCCTAATTATTTGTCCATCCACAATCGGGTTCATCCCAATATTGGCCGCCGCAATCCCATTACTAATTTCTCTAAGCAGTGCCGTATCCCAAGGTTGAAATACCAGAGTTCTCACGTCACTAGTACTAATACTTCCCAGCTCCACCAATTTCATTTTTTGCCCCTCATAGGTGGAAATTGAAACCAAAACATTTTCAATCATAGCAGGCGTAGCTCGCCCAGTACGAATAGTGGAACTATCTTGCACAAAAATCGCAATCGCCTTTTCCATCTCTGTTTTTACTTGGTTTATGTTTAGCATATGCCTAATTTTAGCATGTCATGCTTGCTTCCGTAGAGACGTAGCGCGCTACGTCCGTCTCTACAAATTAGATATCCTGTCATCCTGAATTTATTTCAGGATCCCTACTTTATCTCTGATGCTGAAACAAGTTCAGCATGACGTAATTAATTATATTTCCAATCTGGCAAATTTCCCAATCTTAATGTTTTCTCCCACTGTGCCCGACAATTCACTAACCAGATCTTTCACTTTACGAGTCGGATCTTTCACAAAATCCTCTTCCATCAATTTTTCCACTGTTTCTGGATTGGTTGCTGCCACCTGCGAGCATATGTCTTTAGAAAGTTGAATAAACTTATCCCCCTTGGCCACAAAATCTGTCTCACACAGTATTTGCACCATGGCCGCCATTTTACCCGTAAAATGGGTATAAGTTGCTACCAATCCCTGGTGGGTTTCTTTGTCCGCACGCTTTGCTGCTGCAGCTTTGGTTTTTTCTTTTAATAGTTCTTTGGTCTTAGCTACATCTCCATCTGTTTGTTCCAAAGCCGCCTTAATATCCATTATTCCTAATCCCAGCTCTTCGCGCAACTCTTTAACTTGTTGTATTAGTTTTTTTTGATCCATAAATTTTTTTAAATATATAAAAAATTTGTGTCCTGAGCGAAAGTCGAAGGACTACTTACTAAGTGCTTTACCTAATTCTTCCACAATTAAAGCCACACTTTTGGGGGAATCGTCGTTGACCGGAATACAGTAATCCACCAAAAACGGGTTTACGTCTGTATCCGTAAGGGCCACAATGGGAATCCCCTTGCCCTTAGCTTCCAGCATAGCAGTTCTTTCTACTCCAATATCTACCATCACCA
>CAYUVY010000014.1:0-23816 GCA_964448465.1 uncultured Gammaproteobacteria bacterium | reverse complement strand
GCCGAGAATCTAAACGACCTAACTCATCGTGGAATTTACATCCGTATGGCCAAAAACAATCCTCGCCAAATCCTGGATACTGCTTATCACTATGTCAAAGAAAGTGTTCCCAATCTTAAGGGCAAAAATGCCCAAGCAAAGCTGTTTATGTGGAAAGTAAAACAACTCAAAAAGCTAGTAAAATAGAGCTTATTTTGTTACAATACTCAAATGAAGTTTCTCTCCAAACATTGGCTTAAAATTGTCCTGCTTATAATTGTCTTATTTGTCGGTTATCAAGTTCGCAAAGCCCAAGCCCAAAAAAATCAACCCAAAAATCCAGTTTCTGCACCTATCAATGCTAAAACCGAACGCTTTGAACAAGTAAAAATGCGTGATATTACTCAAGGGCTAGTCTTAACCGGCAAGGTTCAGTCCGAATCTTACGCCAAACTCCAATTTCAAACTGGTGGCCAACTCGCCTGGGTCGGTGTCAAACTAGGGGATAGGATTAAAAAGGGCCAAGCTATTGCCAGTCTAGATAAACGTCAACTCAAAAAGCAGTTGGAAAAAGAACTTAATGACTATATGACCAATCGCTGGAATTTCGAAGATACTCAAGATAAATACAAACCTACTCGAGACAAATTACTTATGACCACCGACCTTCAACGTATTGTTGATCGCACTCAATTTAGTCTAAATAATGCCGTTTTAGACGTAGAATTAACCGATCTTACCTTAAAATACGCCACTATCTATAGTCCAGTCGAAGGTCTAGTAGTCGAGCTTCCTCAACCAGCTTCTGGTGTCAATATTCTGGCCGGCACTCCCATTGCTACTATTGTTAACCCCGACAGTTTATATTTTCGAACCGAGGTTGATGAAGAAGATGTCACCAAGTTATCCCTTGGTCAACCAGCTATTCTCACTATCGACGCCTACAAGGAAGAAAACCTAGACAGTACCGTTAAATATATCTCCTTTGATTCCTTGCAAAACCAAGCAGCCACAGTTTACGAAGTCCGTTTTAGTATCAATGATCCCAACTCAAGTCTAAAATATCGCCTGGGTATGAATGGCAATATTCAAGTGGTACAGGCTAATAAAAATCAAGTTTTAAGTCTACCCATCGAGGCCGTGTATGAAGAAAATGGCAACAAATTTGTTTATAAACTTGCTCCCGATCTGAAAACCAAACTTAAAACTCCTGTTACCACCGGCCTTAGTAGTCAAGACTATGTAGAAATTACCTCTGGCTTGTCGCTATTGGATCAGGTGGTTCTAAATGACTAAACAGACTCCTGTCTTACAAATAATTGATGTGGTTAAATCCTATCAAACAGGAGACACCACTTTTACCGCCCTAAAAAAAGTCAACGTAAGTATTTATCCCGGAGAATTCGTTTCTATTACTGGCCCATCGGGTTCTGGCAAATCTACCTTAATGCACATTATTGGACTACTAGACATTCCCACCTCCGGACAAGTCTTATTAAACAACCAAGATGTCTCCAAACTCCCCGAAAGCAAACTAGCCATTTTGCGCAACAAAACCCTAGGTTTTGTTTTTCAGCAATTTAACCTCCTGGCCAAAACCTCTGCTCTAGACAACGTCATTTTGCCACTTTTGTACTCTGATATAAAAAAGGAAGAGCGCAAAGATAGGGCAATTATCCAGCTTACCAAAGTAGGTCTGTCTGACAAACTAAAAAACACTCCTGCCCAACTTTCCGGAGGACAACAGCAACGCGTAGCCATTGCCCGCTCACTGGTCAACGATCCCCAAATACTTTTAGCCGACGAACCTACTGGTAACCTAGACAGCCAGTCGGGGAGGGAGGTCATGGAAATTTTCCACCAGCTACACAAAGAAGGCCGAACTATTGTTTTTGTCACCCACGACCCTAATCTGGCCAAACAAGCCGACCGCACCATACTTATTCAAGACGGCCAAATCAAATAAAATGTTGTTAAAACCAGGACTCCTAGAACTTTCTCAAATAAGTGTTAAATCTATTATGCGCAATAAAGGGCGCACTGTCTTAACATCTCTAGGTATCATTATTGGCGTAACTTCGGTAATTTTACTCACTGCCATTGGTGCTGGTATTCAAGTTTATATCCAAAAACAATTTGAAGACCTGGGTTCCAATTTAGTCATAGTCAGTCCTGGCCAAGTTTTTAATCGTCAAGGTGGCTTTCGCGCTCAAGACCGCCAAACTACTGTCACTCAAACCTTCACCGAAAAAGATCTTCGTAACCTACAAGCCGATATTGACGGTAGAGGAGAGGTCCTACCCAATATCCAACTTCAAGAAACTGCCAAATACAGGGATAAAGAAGAAATTGTTACCGTAGTTGGTACAGTTTCCACTTATGGAAAAATCAGAAATAGTCTGCCAGCTCCCGAAAACGGCCGCTGGTTTTCCAAAGAAGAAGAAACCAAAGGTAGCCATGTTGTGATCATGGGTTTTGAAATTGCCAAAACTTTATTTCCCAACCAAAGTCCTTTGGGCAAAGAAATAAACGTCGGCAGCAAAAACCTAAAAATTATTGGCGTAGTCGACAAAAAGGGTGGAAGTTTTGGCGGTCCTGATTTTGATAATTATGTTTATCTGCCTCTTGATATAGCCTTTGAACTTCGCGGCAACCGCAACATCCAAAGTATTCTCATCCAGGCCACCACTTCCGAAGATGTGGCTTTTGTCAAACGCCAAGCTACCAAAACTTTAGTCCAAAAATACGACAAAGATAACTTCTCCGTTTTTGATCAAAGTCAAATTTTAACCACCATTACCGGAATATTAAGCACTTTAACCCTGGGTCTTACCGGCATCGCTGCCATATCTTTGGTCGTGGGTGGCATTGGAATTATGAACATTATGCTTGTCACCGTCACCGAGCGCACCAAAGAAATTGGTTTGCGCAAAGCCCTGGGTGCCACACCTACTGCTATCTTGGCTCAGTTTTTAATTGAAGCCATCGTACTTTCTTGTTTAGGTGGAACTGTAGGAGTAATCCTTGGTGGACTTTTGTCAATACTCATCAACAATTTCTTTCCTGCTCAAGTAACCCCAGGCGCCGTAGCTATCGCCTTTGGTGTGTCCTCGGCCGTTGGCATCATTTTTGGTGCCGCTCCCGCCCGCCGCGCCTCCCAACTTTCCCCCATCGAAGCCCTCAGGTACGAATAGTTCTGCTACACTTATTTAGTGCAACAAGAACTAAAACAACACTTATTACCACTTCTAATCTTTTTTGTTCTATGTTCCTTGTTTTGGTTGAGTAGGGGAGTGGTCTACTATAATTTTATAATCCTATTCTTTGGCCTAGCCTTGGGCGCATTTTTCCTAGACACCGACCATTTAATCTATTGGTTTGTTACCCATAGTTACTTAGAAGAAAGCAAAATCGCCATGTTAGCCGCCAAAAAAGGGGATTATCTGTCTATGCTAAAAATCTTGCAAGCCCAACACAAAACCCACACTAGTTTAATTTTTCACCACGTCATTTTTCATCTAGTATTAATGGCCGTTTCCGCTTTTGTTTTTACCTCTACTGGTAGTATTTTTACTAAAGCCTTTTTGCTGGCCATCAACTGGCATATATTTATGGATATTTATTATGACTATTCTCACGACAAAGCTCACTTGCAAACCTGGCTGTTTGCCCGCTTAAAACAACAACTGCCTCAAGCCTATTTAAAACATTATGTGTACCTAAATTTTGCCCTCTTGCTACTTTTTTCCTACCTAACTATTCTTTAAACTATGCCCGAACTAACCCGAGAATTATTTGAACAAGCCAAAAAATATCTCAGCAATCAAGAAGATTTTTTACTAGATGACTGTTATAACCTAGTTCACAACATTCCTTGTTTACCCCCAGATATCCACGACTATTCTTTTTTAGTTGCCCCAGTTGCCAAGGCCTACGAAGGTTTTTTAAAATATTTTTTCCTAAAAATCGGTCTTATCGACCAGCAACTTTACGAAGGTGATCGTTTTCGCGTAGGCAAGACTTTAAATCCCTCTTTACGCTATAAGCGTTTTTCCATTTTTCAAAAACTTTGTGAAATCGACGACTCAGGTGGGCAGTTGGCCGAACTACTTTGGGACGCCTGGAAAAGGGGACGCAACGAAATTTTTCACTATTATCCGGGTAATACCAAAAAAATCTCTCTAGAGGAAGCCCAGACCCGTATCCAGCAAGTTTTAAAAGCCATCATCAAATCCGGTGATTTTACCCATCTATACGTTAAATAATGCGCCAGGCTGTTCCTTATCTTTTATTGTCTATTTTCTTTTTTTCTTTAAGTTTATTTTTAATCTTTTCTCCACCCCAAATTCCCGAGCCAAAACCCCTGGATATTACTTACCAGGTTAGTAGTCTAAATCTTCAAGACAACCTACTTGAATCCCAACTTTTTACTCACCCTCTAATCAAACATTTTTCATTGCACCCTGTCTATCTTTTTTCTCCAGTAACCAACCTATCCAAACTAAATCCCAAAGATTATTTACAAATTGACAATATTTATTACAGTAGCCCCGGGGGTAGGGGAGAGCTAAACGAAAATATACGGGAATTATGCGTGCAAAAATACACCAATGATCCACAAAAATGGCAAAATTTTATACTGTCGATCAACCAAAACTGCACCACCAAAAACATCGACCTCTGCTGGCAAGACCAAGCCACTAATCAAAATTTAGATTTACAACAAATTAACACCTGTTTTATCACCGAAGCAGGAAAACTAATTTCTACCCAAGCCCAACTCCAACCCGAGACTTGGCAAGACATTTGGGCTAAAATAGGGGAGTATGCTCAAATTAAACGCTAAACAACTTAGGGTTAGCAATCAGGAGATTAGTTTGTCCCAACAAAAAGACATAAAGCGTATTCCTTTAGTCATAGTTTTAGACAATGTCTACGACACTTTTAATATCGGCTCCTTTTTCCGTTTGGGCGAGGCATTGGCAGTAGAAAAAATCTATCTCTGTGGTCAAGTGGTCACTCCACCCAATATTAAAATCCACAGAGCTTCTATCGGTACCTGGAAGTGGGTACCCTGGGAGCATTCCTATTCCACCACCGAAACTATTTCTAAATTAAAACAACAAGGCTACCAAATCCTGGCCATCGAACAATCTAAAACTAGTCAAAACTATCAAGATCTAATACCCCAGGGGCCCACAGCTTTAGTTTTAGGCAACGAGACTAATGGTATAAGCCCTGAAGCTCTGGCTCTTGCGGATGTTCACCTGGAAATTGGCATGTGGGGAGTCAATAAGTCTCTAAATGTTTTAGTCGCCGGCTCTGTAATTGCCTATCATGTGGCCGAATTTTTACACCAAAAACCCATAATAAATAAGAAAAAGTAGACCATAAATTACTTGGAAAGATACGTATAAAATGCTTATTGCTAAGCTCAATATACCTGCTATAATCAAAAAGCCATGTCACCTAGTACTCAAAATTATACTTCCAAACAAATAGTTGTTCTCGAAGGTTTGGATCCGGTCCGAAAGCGTCCCGCTATGTATATCGGTTCTACCGATACCCGTGGACTTCACCACTGTTTAGACGAAATTATTGCTAATTCTGTTGATGAAGCTTTAGCTGGTTTTGCCAACAATGTTTGGGTAGTAATCCACAATGATGGTTCTGTCTCTGTGGCCGACGATGGTCGTGGTATTCCCTTCGACATCATGCCCAAATACAATAAACCTGCCGTAGAAGTTCTCATGACCACTCTCCACTCCGGTGGAAAATTCGAAGGTCAGGCCTATCAAGTTTCCGGTGGTCTGCACGGGGTTGGTGCTGCTTGTGTCAACGCTCTTTCCAAATATTTTGCCGTAGAAATTCGCCGAGATGGAATTCTTAAAAACATCGAGTTTTCTCGAGGCAAGGTTACTCAGAAGCTACAAGATCTAAAAAAATCTAAGGTTGAGTTTTTGCTCAATAAGGTCCCTAATTCTTTAAATGGAACCACGGTGACCTTTGCGCCTGACCCAGAAATTTTTACCGTCACCCAGGAATTCGACAACAAAACAATTTTACAGATGATTAAGGACCGTGCCTATCTTACACCTAAATTTTATTTTCACTTCTACGACGAGCGCAAATCTACTGAATTCCACTATTATTTTGAAGGTGGTATCAAAGCCTTGCTGCGCGAGATCAATAAAAACAAAACAGTTTTGCACGAACCTGTCTACATGCACGGACTTTCCGATGGTGTAGATCTAGAAGTAGTCATGCAATACAACGATTCTTTTCAAGAAAATATTTCCAGTTATGTCAATATCATCAACACCCACGAGGGTGGAACTCATCTGACCGGCTTTAAAATCGCCCTAACTAAGGCCATCAAAGACTATGCTGTGAAAAAGGAAATGTTTAAAGGCAAAAATTCTGAAGATAGCTTTACCGGCGAAGATGTCCGCCAAGGTCTCAGTGCTGTCATTGCCGTACGTATGGGTTCCAAAAATTTGCAGTTTGAAGGCCAGACCAAAGAAAAACTAGGCAACAGTGAAGTCCAACCCATTGTTCAAAAAATTGTCAAAGAAAGTTTGGATACTTATTTTGAAGAACATCCCGATGTGGCCAAAGCTATTGTCGGTAAAATTCTTTTGGTTATCGAAATTAGGCGTGCTGCCAAAGCAGCTCGTGATGCCATCTTGCGCAAAGGTGCTTTTGATTCCATGGGTCTTCCTGGAAAACTAGCCGATTGCCAATCCAAACGTCCCGAAGAATCCGAGATATATATCGTCGAAGGAGACTCCGCTGGAGGTTCTGCCAAACAAGGTCGCGACCGAAAATTTCAAGCCATTTTGCCTCTCTGGGGTAAGGCTATTAACACCGAAGGTATGCGCCTAGACAAAATTGTTAGTTCCGACAAGCTCAAAGATTTCATCATTGCCCTGGGCTGTGGCATTGGGGAAACTTTTGACAAAGGTAAGCTTCGCTACCACCGCATTATCCTCATGTCCGATGCCGATGTAGATGGTGCTCATATTTTAACCCTACTTATCACCTTTTTATATCGCCACATGCCAGGTCTTATCGAAAACGGCCACGTTTATATTGCCATGCCTCCACTTTTTAAAATCAAGCAAGGCAAGTTTACCGAATATGTCTATTCCGACGAAGAGCGCGACAAAGTTTTGAATACCAAAATTGATAAAACCAAAGCATACGACACCCAGCGTTACAAAGGTTTGGGTGAAATGGATGCTGAACAACTTTGGGACACCACCATGAACCCCGAATCTCGAACTTTAAAGCGGGTTAATGTCAGCGATGCCCAAAAAGCCGATGAGACTCTTAGTATTCTCATGGGCGAATTAGTTCCACCTCGCAAAAAATTTATTCAAACCCACGGCCACCTCGCCACCCTGGATATATAACTATGAAAACTAAAAAAATCATATTGTTTCTACTAGTTACAGCCATTTACGGTTTGGGCTCACTTGGTAGAGTAGAACTTGCTTTAAGGTTCGGAGAAAAAACTGGATCACTAATTGGATCTATCTTGTTTGCCATCCTAGCTACAATTATTGTCAATATTAAATAATATGGCCGACGAAATTAAAACAAACAATTTACCCGTCCCAGTCAAAAAGCCTGAACGGCCAATGATTCCACTAGGTAAAGTCATCGATGTTGATCTGGTTCCGGAAATGGAAAAGTCCTTTTTGGACTACGCCATGAGTGTCATAGTATCGCGCGCCTTACCAGACGTCCGCGATGGTCTTAAACCAGTTCACCGCCGCATCATCTATGCCATGAACCAAATGGGTCTTAGTAGTGGCGCTAAGAGTACCAAGTCTGCCAAAGTTGTTGGTGAAGTTTTGGGTAAATATCATCCACACGGGGACATGTCTGTATATATGGCCATGGTCCGCATGGCCCAAGATTTTTCTCTGCGCTACACTCTAGTCAAAGGTCAGGGTAACTTTGGGTCCATCGACGGCGATCCTCCAGCCGCTATGCGTTACACTGAAGCCAAAATGTCCAAAATTGCCGGGGAAATGATTGATGACATCGAAAAGGAAACTATCGACATGGTCGACAACTACGACGCTACCACCCAGGAGCCCAGTGTCCTACCATCCAGGATTCCCAATCTATTGTTAAACGGCGCCGACGGTATTGCTGTAGGTATGGCCACCAAAATTCCGCCCCACAACTTAGGAGAACTATCTCAAGCTATCGAACTTATTCTCAAGCATGCCAGCATTGCCAAAGATCCTACCAAAAACAAACCTGCTCATCCTATTATCACCACCCAAGATAAAGTCTTAGAAAAAGTTTACAAGCTAGAAGAAGATTCATATTTACTGGAAACCACCAGTAAAGTCGAAGACCTCTTGGAATTTGTCCAAGGTCCCGATTTTCCCACCTACGGAGAAATTTTTGGCAAGGCTGGGATTCATGAAATGTACACCACTGGTCGAGGCAAATTTGATGTTCGCGGAAAAGCTAAAATTGAAGAAACTAAATCTGGCAAAATCCGTATTGTCATTACCGAAATTCCTTATCAAGTCAACAAGGCCGAACTCGTCAAAAAGATTGCCGATCTGGCTCGCGACAAAAAACTTGTGGGTATTTCTGATCTACGCGATGAATCTGATCGCCACGGCGTGCGTGTGGTTTGTGAACTGAAAAAATCTGCCAACCCCAAATCTGTTTTAAACAAGCTCTACAAGTTCACCGCCCTACAAACCAGCTTTTCTGCCAACATGTTGGCCATCGTCGAAGGCTCGCCTCAAACCCTAAATTTACGCCAAATGTTATTACTCTTTTTGCGCCATCGCCAAGAAGTAGTTCGCCGTCGCACCATTTTTGTTCTCAAAGGTTTGGCTATGAAGGCCCATATTTTAGAAGGTTACAAAATAGCCCTAGACAACTTAGACGCCGTCATCAAGATCATTCGTGCCAGTCAAACTGTCGAAGAAGCTCGCGAGAACTTAATGAAGAAGTTCGAGTTTACCGACTTGCAAGCCAACGCCATCTTGGAAATGCAACTACGCCGCCTAGCAGCCCTGGAGCGCCAAAAGATCGAAGACGAATATAACCAAATCAAATTGCAAATTGAAGATCTCACTGGCATTATCACCGTTCCGGCCAAGATGATTAAAGTCTTATCCACAGAAAACAAGGAAATACAGGACAAATATACCGATGATCGTCGTACTAAAATTTATGTGCGAGCCCTCGAAGACTTTAGTGAAGAAGACCTTATTCCTCAAGAAGACGCTGTGGTTACCATGACCCGTACCGGCTATTTAAAACGCCTTTCCAAAGATACTTATCGTATTCAGCAACGTGGTGGCAAGGGACTTAGTTCTATGTCTACCAAAACCGAAGACGAGGTTGACACTATTTTGTCCGTCACCACTCACGATGATCTATTATTCTTTACCAACCTGGGCCGGGTCTTTAAAACCAAAGTTTGGGAGGTAGCCGAAGGCAGCCGCCACACCAAGGGCCAAGCCGTAGTCAACTTAATTCAGATTCAACAAGGCGAAACCGTTCAAACTGTTTTGCCCCTAGGTAAGGGTAATACTGACAAATACATTTTACTCGCCACCCTCAAAGGCGTAGTCAAAAAGACCGCTTTAGACGAATTTGGTAACATCCGCCAATCGGGTATCACTGCTATTAAACTCGATCCCAAAGATGAACTACTGTGGGCCAAGACCACTAGTGGCCAAGACCAAGTCTTTTTAGTTACTGAAAATGGTAAATGTATTCGATTCGCCGAGGCCGATGCTAGACCCATGGGTCGCCACACTCAAGGTGTGCGTGGCATCTTGCTCAAAGATGCAGACAAGCTGGTGACCATGAGTATCATTCCCAAAACCCCACCTCAGTCTAAGGATCAGTACCAACATTTACTGGTAGTCATGGAGCACGGTATAGGCAAGCGCACTAGTGTTTACGAATATCCTTTGCAAAAGCGTGGTGGAGTTGGTGTAAAAGTTGCCAATCTTACAGCAAAAAGTGGTAAAGTCGCCGCAGCTTCAGTCATTTCTGAGCTGGACGATCAAATCATTCTAGCCTCCAAAAAAGCTATTAGTATCAAGCTACCACTGGCCAATATTCCCACCCTCAAGCGCAATACCAAAGGAGTCATCCTAATGCGCTTTAAGACTACCGACGACCGGGTCAATGCCCTAACTGTTTTAAAGCACACTGAAATAAAACAATCTGAGGCTAAAGTCTAAACATCTAGTACACACTTTTAGAGTAGGGGAGTAATAAATCTAACACTATAAGATACATATTATATAAACCATAACTATGGCAGTCGATAGGGGAGTCTGCTAATACGCTTTAAAAATCAATTATAATGGAAAGATACACAAAATTTAGGCCAAATTCCCCTTACCCGTCAAAATACTAGGCAGGCGGTTTCTATAATGTTGTAACTTAAAATTATCGCCACTGTCAATGTATCAAGTGAAAACAAGCTCATTACTTATTTCCGGAGTGAAATTTTTGGTGAATTTCTTTCAATCTGGCATTGGTCACATGGGTATAAATCTGAGTGGTGTTAATATTTTTATGTCCCAAAAGCTCCTGTATTGAGCGTAAATCCGCTCCAGCTCGTAGTAAGTCCGTGGCCATAGAATGCCTCAGAGTATGCGGTGTTGCGTCTACTGGAATTTTGGCTTTGGCCACATATTTCTTGACAATTCTTTGCACTGAACGAGCGGTCAATCGCCCTTCGTCCAAAGATCCCGGTACGTCTTTGTGTCTAAGCGTATGCAAAAATAATGGCTTCAGGTGATCTTTTCTTTGCCTTAAATATTTCTCTAAAAATTCTTTAGCTCTGGTGGAAACAAAGACAATTCGACTTTTTCCACCCTTACCAATTACATTAAATTCCTGTGTTTCCAGATTAACTCGATCTCGATTTAGACCAACTAATTCTGACACCCGCAGTCCTGTAGAAAATAAAAGTTCCATTATGGCCTTATCCCTTAAACCGTTTGGCGCGGACAACAATGGTTGATTCAATAATCGTTCCACTTGTTCTGTCTCTAAAAACTTTAAACTAGTGGCCTTAATCGACGGTACCGTGATTTTTTCCGGTTGCATCACATCCTGATAGTCGTTGCGAATTAACCACTTTAAAAAAGACCTAAGCGCAATCACATAATATCCTTGAGTCTTGATATTTAAAGTTCCGTCTAAAGTTGTTTGGCGACTTAGTCTTAGTCTAAATTTTCGCAAAGTCTCCAAACTTATATCTTTTATTTCTGGTTCTCGTCCTAAAGTTATTTTTAAGTAGTCCACCAAAACCTTTAAGTAGTGGTCATAGTTTCTAATAGTTAATTTCGAAACGTTGCGCTCCACTTCTAAATATTCCAAGAAATTTAGCACCAGTGGTGAAAGCAAGCTCGTTTTTGGCATGTTCTTATACCAGCCTAACACAAATCGTGCGTCCTAGGGGCTATAAATGCATATATACAAATTTAGCCTAAAACAAGGCAAAATAAGTAACTCTCCTTCTACAAAAATCAGAGGGGAGTCAACTTAGCCTCAAAATCAGGATCCAGAAAGCCAGAGAGCCAGAAGCAGATAATAGGGGGTTTAGTACCGAGCAAAAGACAATAAAAAAATAAAAAGCATAATTAAAATTTAAAATTTGCATTTTTTCTAAAGTAACTCCCTTCTCTCATTTTTCTTACTTTGTCGCAAAAGATACATTGTGCGACATTATATTAGTGCTATCTCCAGCCAGGGCAGTAGAGTAAATTTAGTACTCTTGTTGAGGGTAATTTAATATATTAATAAATTCTTTAATTGCTACCCTTGTTCCTAAGATATAGTCCTCCCACGCTCACTACACTCTAGCAGCGGTTGATACACTGTGATAGTTTTCCACCAGACTATATCATTGTATATCACCTATTTGCGTGAAAATTATAGGACAAAGTCGTGAAAATTAACAATATTATAAGATTATATGTTATAGGCCACTCTCCCCTATCTCCCCAGTATCTAGGCAAAAAAGTGAAATTTGCTAAATTGAAAATTTATATTTATTTCCAAGCTGTTAAGTATATTAAAGCAAATATCCCAGCTAAAACTATCCATCTAAGGCCACTAACTAGTTGATCATATAGTTTGCCTCGGTTGCCAGTACCCACTACCAGTCCAATCATATACACCCCTGTTACCAGGTAAATTGAACCTAAAAACACTCCTGTGGGCCAAAAAGACAAGATTAGTGCAAGTTGCAGCATTAGCCAGGCAGGTAAGAATACATTCTGACCCCAGTTGTGCCACTTCAACTCCAACTCCAAATTCAAGACCCATTGATTATACAAAAACAACAAGACTGACAATAATCCTACCCACAAAGCTTGCATCCAATAAATAAAACGATATGACAAGACACTGTCAAACAATAAAAAAGCCGTAAATAGCCATATCACCCAGCCCACAGTTACTGCCGCTCGAAATATGGGTACTGTTTTCAATTCCATAGCTACCCAAAAAATATTTAAAATTGTGAATATTATATAAAAGGTCAAAATATATACTGCCGTAAACACTAGAGACAAAACCGTACTAAAAGGTATTAACATCGAAAACACACTACTACCCAAGGCAAACATCATGGGTAACAATAAAAACAACAAACGATCTCTTAACTCCATTTTTATTTTCGTACCTAAGCCCATCCAGATCCCTATAGAAACCACAAAGATAGACAATAGTAAACCATAGAAACCGTACTCGTAGGGCAGAACAATCGTTAGAAAATAACTTGCACCACAGGCTATAGAGGCCAACAAATACCTAATCTTTTGTGGCATCTTCAAATCCAGGATACAACGCGATAACCTCTTCTTTTTCTTCAAGTTCTTCCGCAAGATTTGCCAAGGCCAACAAATCACTATCACTTTCTACTCTAACTTTGCTTTTGCAAATAAATCCCAAGTGTTTAGCCACCACTGGCAAACCCATTTCCCCTAATTTTAGGTATAACTTATTCAAATCGTTAGGATGACAATACAATATCTCAGACTCCATTTCTTGCAGTCCGGCGTCCATCAATTCCAACTCCTGTTCCTCGGTAGGCTCTTTTTCCAATTCTATGGTTCCCACTGGTTCAAACATAAAGCCCACACTTCCCGCTTCCCCCAAATTCCCCCCATGAGTTTTAAATAAAAATTTTATCTCCGACAAAGTCCTATTTTTATTATCCGACTCGGCCTGAATCATTATCGGCACCCCACCTGGCGCAAAGCCCTCCAGGACCATGGCTTCTGTATTGTGTTTCCTTTCTTCATAAGATTTAAGTAGTCTTTCTACGTTATCTTTGGGCATATTTACTTCTCTAGCTTTTTCCAAAGCTGTTTTTAGAAAAGTATTTGCCCCAGGGTTGGTATTACCTCCACCTTGTCGAATAGCTGTGATAATAATCTTGGCTACTTTTGTAAATGTCTCACTTCTTTTTTTATCTTGTGCCCCTTTTCTGTTTTTTATATTGGCCCATTTAGAATGTCCTGACATGTAGTAATTTTACCACCGATTCTAGGTCATTTTCCAAAGGGCAAACTACTTCCTCCATTTGCCCACTTTCTCCAGCCCACTTTATCCCAAAAGAATGTAAAAATGGGCGAGACAACAAGTCAGTTTGCCCTCCATAAGTTTTATCACCCACCAAGCGATAACCTAGATAATTTAAGTGTGCCCGAATCTGATGAGTTCGCCCAGTTTTGGGTATAATTTTCAAAAAGCTATAATCTCGTTCTTCCTTACGATATACCTCCAGTCGTTCAAAATAAGTCGAAGCTTCCTTGCCATCTATCCCCACTTTAAACTGCCCAAAACTATAAGTATTCCTAGTCAGTGGCGCATCGATCCAACCGCTTTTAGGTGTAATTCCCCCGCACAAAGCTAAATAGGACTTTTCTACTAGTCTATTTTTAAACTGCTTTTTTAAATAGTTCAAGTATTCCTCGCTTTTGGCTACCAACAGGGCTCCGGAAGTTCCCTTATCCAAGCGGTGTGCCACCCCTCCCCTAGTTAGTTTTTCTGTCCATGCAAATTTAAATTTTAACCAATTTTCCACACAATCTACATCCTGAATCTTCCCCTCTTGGGTGCTGGCCATACCCGGTGGTTTGTCTACCACTACATATTTTTCTTTTTCCACCAGGATTCGAGGTTGCATATTATCACTATCATACCAATAAATATTAGCCAATCAGCTAAATTGTTTTTTATATTTGCAAAAGGCACATTCCAATAGTCCCGCACGTAGCCAAATCTTAACCTATCCAGCAAATTCACCCATCCTCCAGTTACTACCAAAAACAACCCAAAACTCTTTTGTGTTATATAAATAACTAGTATAAAAACTAGGGCCAAAATACTTAATATCAACGATATTTCCTTACTACCCCACCCTAAACTTATCCCAAAATTAGGCGTAATTACAAATATTTTGGAAAATATCTCTTGTAAACTAACAGCTACTATCCAAAAACTAAGGACCAATAACCAACGACTTAATCTAAGCATCGTGCTCTTTTTGGCATTTGGCACACATTTTACAAGCCGGATCCAAGGCTAAGCGCCTAGTCTCAATCATGTTTCCACACTTTATACATCGCCCATAGCTTCCGAGTTTTATTCTGGTCAAGGCTTTTTTAATTTCAATAATTCTAGCAGTCATAAATTTCACTCTCATCTCTGTTTCCTGATGTCCAATTTGCTCATCTACCTCTGTGTCTATTGCGTTACTAGCATCTCGGTTGGGATCGTTAAACATATCGTCTTTTTTTACACTCTTACGATTGATTCTCAGTTTGGCCAACTCATGCTTCAAAGCACCTGCCATTTCTTTAAAATTTATATTCATATTTTATTCCTTCCTAACCACCATAATACCATGAAACTAACCACTGCCCAAACTAAAACACCCACCCCCAGCCAATTAGCAAAATAGGCAGAAATACCCGAAAACACCAAAGAAACAATAAGATTTGCCAACCAAAACAAGAAACCCTTTCGACCACTTTCATACAACCACCAACCTCTATAATGTTTACCTACTAATTTTATTACCAACCAAGCCCCCAACATAACAGCCCCAAGTATCCACCAATTTAAAAACAAACTCCAAGCAATTAAGTACAACAACCAGACACTTGTTATATCCTCTAGTAGCACATTCCACTTCCACTTAAGTGCATAGGCAAAATAACCAGTCCAAGACAAGGTAAATGCAAATGCCACCGGCAGTACAAAACCAAAGTTATGCCAGAAAAAAATAACGTCCATAGGGTTTGCATCCCAACTATTCCATCTCAAAACAACAAAACTCAGCCATCCCGACACAAAAAACATCAATGGAAACAACCACAGAAATCTCACCAAGGCAAATTTTTCATGATAATCCTCACGCAAGCAACGATACAAGGCGTATTGTACTGCTAGACTACTTGCCACCACCCACAAAATGGTTATCATCCCCTATTATCCCACACTCTAATTTCCAAAAGTCATCAAATTCGAACTTTCGTACCTGCGCACTCCCCTTTCAAACAATTTCACCGAAACCAACATCCAGACCACTGCCCCTATTCCCATAAACAACAATTTATCCCAAGCCAGTTCCTTGGTAATTTCCGCCGGAATCGCTCCAAACAACAATGATGGCAAAACAAAGGTAAAGACAAATCTCAAACCTCCTGTAAAGGCCCCACCGTGAAACAAAGATGGTGCCCAAACAAGCTCGAAAAATCCATCTGTTACCACCGCCGCATCTGTAAACAAAAAGCTCATCGCACAGACTAATATCAAGAATGCCAAAAATATAGTCGAACTAAAAATTGTCAGAATTATCATCATTAACACCCCATTTAAGGCCAAACTTGTCCAAATTGCATAAAAAATAAGGCAGATAATCCCATAAAACATATCCCCTGCTGCCGAGACCCCGAGATTTGAAGTAGCCATACGGACAATTAAGTTTTTTGGCGATAACATAAATCTATCAAAAGAACCATTGGCCACGGTATCAGCCACTCTCATTAACCCCGCTCCAAAGCAGGTCACTATTCCATAGTTTAAGGCAACAAATCCTTGTAAGGCCACCACATCCATTTTTGTCCAACCATTTATTGTTCCTACCGAATCCACAAACGTGGTCCACAACAAAATAAAAGCTAAATTGTTTATACTCATGCCAAAAATATTCATCAGAAAACTAGTTCTTAGTTCCGCACTATTTTGAATATTCTTTTTAATTGCAAACAAGGCAAATCTTATTTCATTTTTCATCTTAGCCTCCATTTACAGAAACTCTAACTTTTGCCCTGGCATACAGAAAATAAACTAAAACCATAAAAATCGCTATCCAAATTATTTGCCATATAATTTGATACCACCAGTTGTTTACCCAATTTACATACACAGTTTGCCCAATTAGCATGGAAGCCCCAAAAGGGCTATACACAGCCATTTTATATAAAAGCGGCGGAAACAAAGCCACTGGCACATAGGATCCACCCAAAATCATCACTGCTTTGTCCAAAATCCAATATACCGGCTTAACATCTTCAATCCAAAACGACAGGAGTCCAACCAAGGAATACAACAAAAAAGTCAAAATTGTTCCCAAAATAAATACTATTACTAGACTTGGCAGAAAAACCCCCGTCTTCATTGTCTCTGGAATGCCAACCAGGAGTGACAACAATACCGATCCTGCTGGTAACAGTACCACAAAAGAAAATAGTCCCAAGCCAAACTGCCACATGTATCTAAAGGGCAAATAGGAAATTGGTTTATTTAAAAGAACTTCAATATTCCCCGATTTAACATCCTGCATAATCATTTGATTAATGCTTCGAAGTCTCATATTGGAAACTACAAAATAAAAAAACATACTCCAAGCCACCACCGCAAAAGTAGTTCCCCTTATCTGTCCACCGTTGTACTTATACACGTAGCTATACAACAAAAGCAAGACTCCACACCTGGCAAAAAGTGAAAATGTATCCACCACTAATTTATCAGGATAATGCATTCTATCCTTAAACAAGGTACCAATTAATTTACTTGCCAGGCGTATTACTTTCATAGATTTTGCGAATTATTGATTCCAAGTCGGTTTCGTATACATCTACATCCTCCACTTCAAATATTTCCAACAGCTGCTTTAAGGCTGCCGAGACGGTTAACTTCTTCATGCTCACCAACACCGTTATCTTGTCTTTGGACTTTTTTACATACTTTATGCCAACAGGTAGCTTAGGGAAAGTCTCGAAACTATTTTTTGCCATTAAATCCACAATTTTTTCATTAGCCAGATTCTTCGACAGTTCTTTTGTAGGTAAATCCAAAACTAATTTACCAAAATTAACAATCATAGTTCTGTCGCACAAAGACTCGATATCCCCCACATCGTGAGAAGTCAAAAAAATAGTCGTACCTTCTTCCTTGTTAACCTTCAATAATAAGTCTCGTAAATTTTTTTTAGCCACCACATCCAAACCAATTGTTGGCTCATCCAAAAAAATTATCTTAGGCTTGTGAATCAAGCTTACCGCCACCTCTGCTCTCATCCTTTGGCCCAAAGAAAGTTTTCTTACCGGCTGATTAACAAACGCCCCCAGGTTAAATATTTCCACTAACTCCCCCATTCGTTTTTTTATCTGAGCATCCGTCAGATCATACATTACCCCAAAAAGTTCCATGGAATCGGTTAGGGGCAAATTTGGTAACAATTGGGATCTTTGGCCAAACACTGTGCCAATTTGGTAGGCTAATTTTTTTCGCTCCAAAGACGGATCCAATCCTAAAACTTTCATCTTTCCTGAACTTGGATAAAGTATTCCAGTTAACATTTTTATCGTCGTTGATTTACCGGCCCCGTTTGGTCCAATAAAAGCCAACTTCTCCCCTTTGTTTATCGAAAAGGAAATATTATCTACTGCCACAATTTCCTTTTTACTAGGCGCCAGCAAATTTTTCAGCCAGCCACTCCCCTTCTCCTTTACCGGAAACGAAAACTTTTTACTCAAACCAGTTACCTCAATTGCCGTATTCTTCATACTCCATTCTAATACAAGAAAATATACTGTAAAGATCTGTCTTTTTGTGCCGAGAGAGGGAATCGAACCCCCATGATGTTGCCACCACACGATTTTGAGTCGTGCGCGTCTGCCAGTTCCGCCATCCCGGCCGGGATACTCTTATTGTACCTCAAAATTCGCTTTTATCCACTCTTTCCCCTTCCCAGACTTCAAATACTTTTCTCTCATTCGAGCCTCAACTCTTGTACCAAATGTTTCAGTAAATAAAATTTTATATGGTCTATATGGTTTAGTTGTTCTTTCCTTACCATCAAAATGTTCTGCTAATCTTCTTTCCAAATCCGCCGTCAGTCCTACATAAATATATTTTCTAAATTGTGAAGAAATTACATACACAAAATATGTTTGCATCGTGCGCGCCTACCTGCGGCAGGCAGGTCTGCCAGTGGAGTTAATCTACCTTTGGTAGACCATCCCGGCTGGGATTACCTATTTTACCTCAAACACTATAATAACTCAGCATGACGAACTTGTCGCCCCTACTTCTCGATATCAAAGAAACTCACTTGTTTACCGTTAAAGTACATATTGATTTCTCCCAAAGGACCGTTTCTATGTTTAGCAACTGAACAAATTACTCCCTCACGCACTTCTTCGTTGTCACGGTGCAAGAAAATCACCACGTCCGCGTCTTGTTCAATACTTCCCGACTCCCTTAAATCTGAAAGCCTTGGCTTGCCCCCACGCGCTTCCATGGCCCGCGACAGTTGTGCCGCTGCCAACACTGGTACTTTCAACTCCCTAGCCAAATTTTTCAATCCCTGGGAAATTTCTGACACTTCTTGCACCCGGTTATCTTTGGTTTGTCCATGCATCAACTGCAAATAATCCACAATAATTAGTCCCACATCTTGTTCTGCTGTTAGGCGTCTGGCCTTTGTTCGCAGTTCCGTTACGGTCAATCCTGGCGAATCATCAATATAAATTGGCGCTTCTCCCAGTATGCCCATGGCTTCCGAATATGCTCCCCATTCAGCGTCGTTAAAACCAGCTGTTTTTAATTTCCAAGCATCAAATAATCCCTGTCTTACCAACAATCTATCCGTTAACTCGTCCTTACTCATTTCCAAAGAAAAGATACATACCGGAATTTTTTGCTCCACTGCCACGTGTCTGGCAATATTAAGTGAAAATGCCGTTTTACCCACTCCAGGTCTTGCCGCCAAAATCAACAGATTACTTGGTTGCATTCCCGACAATAATTTATCCAAAGATTTAAAGCCTGTTGGTACTCCACGCACTCCCCCACCCTGCTTATGCAGCTCGTTTAGGCGATCAAAATTAGTCGTTAAAATCGAACGAATTGGCTCTGGAGCATTGCGAGTATTGCGCTGCGACAGAGCAAACACTTCTTGCTCTGCAAAATCCATTAGCTCTGAGGCTGCCACACTTTCATCAAAAGCTTTTTCTGTAATTCTAGCTGAAGAGGTAATTAGTTCGCGCTTGGCCGACAAATCTCGAATAATTTTTCCATAATATTCCACGTTGGCCGAGGTTGGTACTCTGGCTGCCAACTGCGCCAAATAGGCCTTGCCTCCTATTTTAGTTAAAGCCTTAAGCTCCTTTAATTTTTCCGAAACCGTCACCAAATCAATTGGGCTTCTTTGCTCAAACAAGCGCAACATGGATTCGAAAATTAGCCCATGTGCTGGTTGGTAAAAATGCTCCGGGCGCAAAAAATCCGAAACTTTTAGTAAGGCATTATTGTCAATTAAGACCGATCCCAAGACCGATTCTTCGGCTTCAGCAGAGGCTGGTGGGACTTTATCTTTAACTGCCATTTACTTCAAGTAAACTCACTTCTAATCCATCTGGCAAAGTGTCCGAACTCACCTTTAAAGTTTTTATAGCCACTGCATCTTCCACATCCGCCACATCCAAAAATTGTTTTAACTGTTCCTCGGTATAATCCACCGGAATTACATAATTAGCTCCGCACTTTTTGGCCAAATCCATTATACGTTTTGCACCCAATGCCCCGCCCAAAGAAATAAGTAGTACGTCTACTCCCTCTTCTAATCGACCTAATTTTTTTTCTGTCAGTTCCCCGCCAATTGCTCCCACATAGGCCACCGTTACTCCATCCACTACTATCATATAGATAGTTTCTGCTCCATCGCCTGCCGACATGCCGTGCACTTCAATTCCACCCACTTCATAACTTCCCGGTCCTTGCACCATAACAACTCCTTCTTTCTGATTTACTTCTTCTTTAATACTACTTATTAGTGCCATTCTACCCTTCCAGTCTTTAAAGTTTTCATTTTGCGCGTTGATCAGCAATCTTTCATTTTTGCCGATAATTTCCAATGTTTTTTTTGAATGCATCTTTATATCCATGCTTTGAATATAGCACGACTTGTGCTAAGATTCTACTATCCCATGATTAAAGAATTAATCTTTGCAATTCTCCTCGGAGGCCTCTTAGGTTTTGGTCTGACCGGTTCTTTTTTTGGTTTAAAAAATGTCCTAATTACTAAGCCCCAACCTGCCAAGATATCTACGCCAACTTTGGCACCTCAGGCCACTAATTCTGGTCTACCTTCCCCCACTACCGCGCCTACTACTGTCCCTACCATTAATCCAGATGCTGTAGTTATCACTCAGCCAGAAAACGAAAGTATTAGTACCACCGAAACCACCACACTGACCGGTACCGCCTTGCCCCAATCTTCTATTGTCATACAAATGGGTACTCAGTTTTTTACCACTAAGGCCGATTTAACTGGTAATTTTTCATTAAAAATAAAATTAGATTCGGGCCATAATCTTCTGGTCATTACCGCCATTTCTCCAGATAGCAAACAATCTCAAACCACTTTAGAAGTTACCTACTCCAATGCTCGTTTTTAATTCCATATTAACTCTAACCAGTCTAGGCCTCTTGGCCGTCAATCCCATTACAAGCGTAGCCCCTATTGCTACTGCCAGCCCTGCCATCCAAGTTAGCCCGGAAGTTCAAAATATTCGGCAAGTAGTCAAACAAAAGGTCCAAGAAACTATCAACGAAATATCCTCTCTAACTAGTAATAAGCGTCGAGCTTGGAAAGGTATTGTTACCCAAAGTGATTTGCTCGAAATTACTATCGTCACCCAAAAAGATGCCACTCGCACCATCAAACTCACCGACAACACCGTCTTTATTGATTCTAGTCGTCAAAAAATAGACCCCACCAAAATCAAAGTTGGCCAGGAAATCTTAGCCATGGGCGACACTGAAAATGAAACCACCTTGGTTGGCAAACGTATTGTTTTAATTGGTCAACCTGATCCCGCAGTAGCGGGACAAAGCTTGATTTTTGGCAAACTAAACGATTATTCTAAAACAACTAATTTGGGAATTATCATTCAACTTTCCAATAAAACCGAACTGACTTTTGCGATAGATTCCAAAACTAAATATTTTGATATCGACAAACTAGCCCTCGACTCCAAAATCTTAGTCAAAAATCGAAATTTTGCCGTCCTTCTTGCCAACCCCCAACTAGCCAGCAAATCCAAGCCGGCTGTGGCCTCTACCATCATTCTTTTAGACTCTGCCCCATCCCCCACTCCTTCTATTGCTAAACCCTAACAAACCCAGTAAAATTCGTATGTTTTCAGATATCTTGTTAACTAGTATACTGGTCCACTGATAAACTAGTATCTGATCTCAATCTGGTGGTATTAGCTCAATTGGTTAGAGCACTGCTCTGTGAAAGCAGAGGTTGCCGGTTCGAGCCCGGTATACCACCCCAACAAAAAGCTCAATTGGTTAGAGCATCCCGACGTACGTCGGGAAGGTTGCCTTATCCAAAGGCTGATCCGCCCATGGCGGAGGTTCGAGCCCGGTATACCACCCCAAAGAAGTAAGTCTCCCTTTTTTCCGTAAAGATGGTAAGATTACAAGGTAAAAGATGGTATTTTACTATTTAACTAACACCATCAATTCAAAAATTATGCAAGGTACAATCAAAACCAAAACTGACAAAGGCTTCGGCTTCATCGCTCGCGAGGGTGAAACTAAAGACCTATTCTTCCATTCTAATGATTTAGTCGAAGTAACTTTCCAAGACCTTCAAGTCGGTGCTAAAGTAACCTTTGATGTCGAGCAAGGTCCCAAGGGTCCAGCTGCTAAAAACGTCAAACTAGACTTAAGTTAAATCAAAATTAGTCCTATACTGGCAATTAGCCATACGCTGGCAATTGCCAGTATTGCGTATTTCTCCACCCAACTATCTACTACCGCTTCCTGCGGATTATTTTTGTTGTACAGCACAGTTTTACCCACCAATTTTTGCTCAAAGGGTAAAACTAAGGTCAATTCTGTTCTATATTCTTTGCCCCTAACTTTGTAAACTACAGCTTGTTCTGTCCCGGCATATTGAAAATCCACCGTAGTTCTTTCCCCTATCTTTGCTTGCCCCACTACTTCTGTTTTCCCCAAATTTGCCATAATTCTGCCTAATTTTTGCCATGAATTAAAAGCAACTAAATAAAATGGCAAACCAAACACTACAAATCCCCACTTTATCCAACTTGTTTGAATATTTAGGCCAAACGCATCTTTGCCAATTATCCCCACCACCATCGCCCCAATTACCATCACTGCCAAAATCATTGTTATTTTCATAACTTATGATATCAAACTTAGGTATCCAGAAACAAGGTTAAATTATTGATATAATAGTAAGCTATGAGCGAAATACCTTTTCAAAAAGTTTACGGCACCCACTTTGTTTGTGGACAACAAGTTGGTACTATTTTCAAAGAACAATTAACTAGATACGTACAACTATGTAAAAATGAACCTCCCCAAGGTATGACATGGGAGGACTCTCTACAAGCTTCTTCCCGATTTTTATTACCCAGTATCAGGTATCTACCCCACCTTGTAGACGAAATAAAAGGTGCAGCCCAGGGTTCTGGAATCTCTTTTGAAGATCTTTTTACCACTTCCGTAGAAGAATTATATTCACCTAGTTTTCAACACAAAGCCTGTACCGACATTGTCTGCACACCCCCTGCCAGTCTCCACACAGTGATTGGACACACCAACGACTTGCCCCCAAACTATGCCAATACTATTGCCTCAGTCGAGTGGAATTTCGACGATGGAATGCAAATTTTTAGCGTAGGGATAGGGGGAATATTTGTTAGTGCTGGAATTAATAGATATAGCCTAGTTTTAACTGGTAATGAAGTTTCTCCAAATGATGTAAGAGTTGGCATACCCAGAACCCTTGTCGCCAGATCTATCCTTGATGCCAAAACTCTAGAGACAGCTATTCAAATGGCCGACAACCCTCACCGAGCCTCTTCCTACAACAACATTCTCACTGTACCTGGCCGTTCTATAAGCGTTGAAGGTTCAGCCACCCAAAGTGCCCACATAAGTTCTGGGGACAAAAATGGAATAATTACTCATAGCAACCATTACTGTGACCCAAAAATGCTTAGCTTTGAAACTCGCCCAAACTACACAAGCTCAATTCAAAGACTATCTTCCGCTGATAAAATCGTAAACATGCTCGGAAAACTCATCACAATTGACGACATGAAAGCCATGCTCTCCAACCATGGAGACACAGGACCAGGCGACAACACTATTTGCCGCCACTCAGACATATCCACAACCGTCTTTGCTTTTGCAGTTGACCTAGAAGAGGGATTAGTAGAAATAACCTCCGGCAATCCTTGCACAAACCCTTTCAAGCCTGT
>CAYUVY010000013.1:0-23830 GCA_964448465.1 uncultured Gammaproteobacteria bacterium | reverse complement strand
TGGGAAAATGGGGAGAAGACCTTAAGAGAGGCGCTGGGAGTGGAACAAATGAAGGCGGAGTTAGAGGAGATGCGCAAGAGTGGAGATTTGGCCAAAATTAGTGAGTTTGAACGCAAGATTGTGGACAAAATTCAGGAAGTTATCTCGGAATACTCAAGAAGTAACGATATCTACAACCCTTCCAAAATAGTAGCAAACCAAGCGATCAACTGTGTTGGAGCTTCGATGTTAGGATCTGCTTTGATGAGTGAGATAGGGTTGAAACACCTAGTGGGAGGAGTACCTAGTCACTCAATCCTGCTGCTGGTTACCAGTGATAAAGAGGTGGAATGGAGAGACATGTTGAATCCATGGGCAAATGAACCCTTAATAGATAGTATTCCTGAGGAAGTAAATATGAAAAGGAGAAGATTAATAGTTAATGACTTGGTTAAATTTAGTGATAGTCCAAAAGAAAATGGATTGAGATTTGCAATTGGAGAAAAGAAATATAGAGACAAAATGCCCTGGTTGGATTCTAGTGAGGGCGTGGAAATAGAAGTTTGTAATCCTGAGCAGGGCTTGAGACAGTTTTTATTGAATACTGTTGGCAATGCACTTACAGAAGAGGGTTTTAAGGAAGAAGCCCTAGTGGCTTATAGACAAGCCGTGGCGCTTGACCCTACATTTTCTTATGCCTATAATGGTCTTGGAAATATATTAGATGATCTTGGTAGACACAGTGAAGCCGTGGAGGTATTTAGGCGTGCAATTGCAATTGATCCTGCTTTTGCAGATCCTTACAATGGTCTTGGAATTGCACTTAGTAATCTTGGTCTAAATTTTGAAGCTATTGTAACGTTTAAGCGTGCGCTAGAAATAGATCCTAATGACTATGTTCCATACAACGGACTAGGGAATGCTTTTCGATCACTGGGTCGCGACGGGGAGGCAGTAGAGGCATTCAAAAAATTTATAAAACTTGCGGATAAGGATGTTTACGGAGAAGCTGTTAAGTATGCTGAGGAGATAGTAGCAAAGTTTGAAGGAAAGAAGATAACAGGAGGTCGGGTAAGGACTTTTTTCCGCCGAATTTTACCTTAGCATAGTTTCGGTTTGTAAGAGTTTGGCAGTTAGTGGCGGCCTTAAGTATTGATTATTGACTGGGGACAGGCTTATAAAATTGGGATAGCAAGAAGCTATTGATATAGATCCAGAATTTGCGTCCTCTTACCAGAATTTAGGTAGGGTTTTCTATTAACTTGGGCTTTATCAAGAGGCGATAGATACGTTTCAGAAGGCTTTGATTGTTGATCCAAATTATGCCTTAGTATATGATGGCTTGGGTGATGTTTATTATAAACTAGGGAGAAAACAAGAGACGATTCTGAATTATCAAAGATTTATTCAGATTGCGGACAAGAAGAAGTATAGTCAAAAAATTTTACGTGCCAAGAGGATTATTAAAGAGTTGCAGGCTGGCAGTTAGTGATTGCCTTTGGCTTTGGGTTTAGATTCTGGTTTGGCCTCTGGTTTATTTGCCTGTTTAACGGTCCTTTCTCCGCCTCGCTTGGTGGAACAAAAGGCTGACCAGGCAGGGCCGTCGCAAGCTGTGCCGTAGGTTTCATAATAGAGACTTCCACCTCTGGCAAAGTGCTGCTTAATTAAGCAAACATTACCTTCCTTGAATTCACAACTCATTTTGGTTATTTACGGTCGGATCATAATTGTCCGCGCGTAAATAAGCAGATTATACGACTAAATAAAGCAAAAGCAAGCTTGCGAGATATTGGGTAGATCTTTTGTTAGAATAAGAATACAAATATGCCAAAGGTAATAAAAGTGTACGGGGGAAGACCTTTAGTTGGAGATATTTTGCTAGTACCTAATAAGAATGCGATGTTGGCAGCTCTGCCGGCTTGTATTTTGACTGACGAGACGGTTTGCTATAAAAATTTAGGGATGTCTTCGGATGTGGTTAGTATCTTTAAAATACTAGAGTTGTTGGGAGCAGAAATAGACCAAGGTGATCTTAGTAATATCAAAATTAACTGCGCGAAACTAAATTCCTACAAAGTGGATATGGAACTGGGGAATTCAATTCGATCTTCGATAATGTTGGCGGGGCCACTTTTGGCTAGATTTGGGGTGGTAGAAATTCCTGTGCCGGGTGGGTGTATTTTAGGTAAACGATCTATTGCGGCACATATTGATGTCTTTACTAAGGTTGGAGTAAAAGTGGAATACTTGGACAAGGTGGTCAGATTGACGGCCCCTAGTAAACCAGTTGCTAATCAGGTAGTTTGGCAATTTGAGGCTAGTGTGACGGCTACAGAAAACTTGCTGATGTACGCAGCCGGAGTAGAGTCGGAGATAACCCTAATTGATGCAGCCTGCGAACCTCACGTAACCCAGCTGGCCAATCTATTGGTAGAGATGGGGGCAAAAATTGAGGGGATTAGTTCAAATAAATTAGCTATAAAAGGTAGTAAAAACCTAAAGGGTGCAGAATTTGAACCATGGCCAGATCAAATTGATATTGCGGGGGAAATTGTTGCGGCAGCGGTGACGGGTGGTAAATTAAAGATTTTAAACGCCAACGTGGCAGAAATATCGGGTGGGATTATTCAAAGTTTGGAAAAATTTGGGATTAAAATTGAAAAAGTAGGCAAGGATTTGCTGGTAGATGGAAGTGGAGAGATTAAAATTGACCCCAAAAATTCAGGGTTTCCCATGGCGGGCAATAATTTACCCAAGTTTTTACCTAGACCTTGGCCAGGTTTCCCGGTAGATGCACTGCCTCCGGTAGTAACTTTGGCCTGCAAAAATCAGGGAGATTTGATGGTGCAAAACTGGATGTATGAAAGTGGACTAGATTTTATTCGAGAATTGAATAATATGGGAGCAAATATTTTAATTTGCGACCCGCAGAGAGTTGTAGTTTCGGGACCGGTAAAATTTAGTGGGGGAGTGGTCACACCACCTGGGGTAATTCAAGCTCATTTTGCAATACTTTTGGCGGCTTTGGCGGACCCGGTGGAAACGACAATCAGTGGAGTGGAAGTGTTAAGTAGGCGCTATCCGGATTTGCTTGAGACTTACAACAAACTAGGGGCGAAAATTGAAGTGATAGGTTAAGGTGACAGTTTGATAGAGTTATGATATATTAGTAGCATGAAAATACGTAGTGAACTATTAAGTTTGGCGACGGCATTTGCCCTCGTGGTTGCAACGGGTGCTTCTGTTCAGGCGAGACAGGTAGAGAGTGGGAGCGTTTATCCTAATGAACTCGGAGTGTCTGCGGTGAGAATACCGGGTACTGATCAGATAGTTGCAAGTTGGAACGAGCCAGTGCCAGCCAGACCGGGACGTGTATTTCAGGTTAATCGAATGAACATGGATTCGTTTACCTCTTCTCCAATTGGTCTGCCAATTACAGATACAACAACTTTGGCAATTACCGGAACAGTTCCAAGAGCGGCAGGACAAAGAATTTTTGTGGAAATGAGATACCCGTTTACAGTCACGGACGAGTTTGGGCATGTTTTTGCAGGAGCTAATTCAATACTAAGTTGGGGAAATGAAGATTTGCCACCGATTTACTTTACTTACTTACCAAGGTCTGAGAATAAACAAGCTGGATCTCGATAATATTGGAAGGGAAATGGCTGGATTAAGTTGCACATTGATGGTGATAGTTTGAGGTGTGATATATTAGTGTCATGATAAATATTTGGAAAGAGTTTTTGAGGGTAAATGTCTTGGCCGCTTTGCTAACTGCCACCAGTGTTATTCCTCGAGAAATGGGGAAGTTTGAACTGGTTATGCCAGAAATAGTTTCAAGGGTTCCAACTTCAATAGGGTTATTGGAAACAAGTGTTTCTATTAGAGCGACGGAGGTCCTGGGGAGTACGGTAGAAAGTGAAATGCGACTAAATCTAGAAAGATTATCGGGTAGATAGAGCTGAGTCGGGTCGGGTGTAACCAATGGCTTGACATTTGGCGTTACGGATTTGAAGATCAAGATCGAATATTGCTTTTTGAAGATTAGGTGGCAGTTGGTTAAAACTGATTCGGTTTTCCCAAATATTGCTGGCGGAATCTCGACTTAGCATACAAGAATATAGGTTTCCTTGTTGGCATTGGAAAAGGTCACTGTTCTCAATAATGGCTTGCCGGCAGTCGTCGCGGACACAGCTTGTAGCGACAATAGCACTTAAAACAAAACCAGTAAGAGCGGGAATAAAACGATCTAGTCCTGGGCGGTTTTTCATAAATCTATTTTCTTTGTTCTTCTTCCTTTAGCGGGGTATTTAAGACTCGACAAATTGACTCGTAGGCGGGTCTGGAATAGATTAGTTCCACTTCGTCTTTCTCGGATTTGGAAGGTTTGGCAATTTGAGCGATTGCTTTCAATCTTTTGGCATCTTTATCGCACTGACTACTTAGACCAAGCGGAGTAGCGACAGTAACAGTTAAGACGGCAGCGACGGCTAGAAATGACCCCAAAAGACTGTCAGGTTTTTTATTCATAAGTTAAGATTATATCTTATAATGATAGAAATGTCAAGAATATGAGGGTAAATTATGGCTTAGGAAAGTATGGGGATCTGGTTGCCAGCGGAGGTAATGGGAGGCCAATATTTTCACAAGTTTTGCCTTTTAGGTCGATTTGGTGTTGAAGTTGGGCTTTTTCGGAGGCATTAAGGCTGACTCGACCAGAGTTGGCACCCTGAATAAATCGAATGGTGTCGCTACAATCGATAGGAGCAATAAGCTTTAGACTAAGAACAAGACATCCGGTGACTAATCCTCCTACACCAACTAGACCAAATATTTTTGGAAGTTCTCTTTGCATAATTTTATTATATCTTATAATGATAGAAAAGTCAAGAAAAGGGTGGTAGAATGGGAAAGATGCTAGCAGAGGTTCAAGTCAAGATATTAACTAAATTGATGCACTCGGAGGAGGGTTTGAGGTACAGCCAGGCCTACCCAGGGGAGGAGGTTGAGGATGATTTGTACAATTATCACCTGAAATTTTTGATCACCAAGGGTTTGGTGGAGAAAAAAGAGAATAAATATCTATTGACCCCAGATGGGCGCAAAGAGGTTCAAAAAATTAATGCAGTGGGGCAGGAGGAAGATTTTTATTTTCGAGTAACTGTACTGATGTGGGTGATTAACAAAAAAGGGCAGCTATTGTTACAAAAACGAACCAGGTATCCGTTGTTGGGGGATATAAATACGCCTTCGGGTAAGGTTAGACCAGGGGAGAAGTTTGAAGAAGCGGCCCAGCGCAAGCTAGAAGAGGAAACCGGTTTGTACGCGAAATTTAAGTTTGTGGGTGGATTTAGATCCATTCGGGTAAACCCGCAGGGTAAGATTTGGGAGGACACGATTTATCAAATATGTGTGGCAAAGAATCCAAAAGGGGAGTTGAAAGAAAGAACTGAATTTGGAGAGTTCTTTTGGTCTACGTTTGAGCATTATTTGGAGGTACAAAAAACCAATAAGTCGGGGGGCAAAGTGCAAGAAGAGATAATAAAAAGAATTAGAGATGGTAACTCGGAGCCGTTTTATTTGGAGGAGAAAATTGTACTAGAGGGGTATTAGTTTACCGAGGATCAACTCGGTAGATTTGGGGAATTTGAAGGGTAAAATCGGGGCATGATAGACTTTTTACCAAAATATCCAAGTATAGATGGGGTTAATATTAGCTTATTGTTGGCTGTGGATCGAAATGTTGATCCCTATGTCGTTCGTTTTGCTGGCTTTATGAAAGAAGGTCGTGATGGGAAGACTAGTCTTAGATACGATGACTTATTTGATGGGTATGCGGGTACTGGATTGACTTTTGTTCTCGATCCTTATACGGGTTGGTTGACCGTTAATAGATTGTTTAATAAAGATAATGGAAAAGGGGAGTTGGTTAGGACTCCGAGGGGAGCAGTTAGGTTTAATTTAGATACAGAATATACGTTCTGGATGGCAGAAAGATGGGATAACCTGGCAGGGTTAATATTTTATCGCGAAAGAGGCTCAAAAAAGCGCTGCTGGGCGGCATATGATAAAGATATGCCCAGGTGGGATATTAGGGCCTTGGAAAATAGAATTTGTAAGTTGATTTAATTGAGATATGCAAGAAAAAATAAAAAGATTAGAGGAGGAGTTGGCTAGATATAAAGCTAAGCTGGTGCAGGCGAGTAAAGATTGGGCGGAGACGAGGGGAGGAAGTAGATATGGGGACGAGGGATTGGAGAATCAGATTAAAGTGCTACAAGCCTTGATAGCGGGTGTGATGGAGGAGATAAAGGAGCTTAAAACTGGTGGTGGCCAGAAATAATAAATTATGTTGATTTGGCCAGCATGTTTTTACCGGATTTACGGTTAATTAGATCTTGTGCGAAGGAAATAATTTCGGGTGGATGATTTTTCTCCCCTGGACCATGCTCGGGGTAAAGGTCAAACTTGGAGTTTTTGTAGTCGATTTGTAGAAAATAAGTTAGGTTGTTGGAGACGATTTTGTATTGACCTTGGAGTAAATAAAGTTGTTGCATAAAAATTTAAAAAAAGTAAAAAGGGGTTTGAAAAAATGAGTAGTAGTCCGCTAGGGACAAAAGAGGCTGAGAGGACAAGAAGTACGAGCACGAAACATAAAATATTTTAGCACGACAACTTATTTGGTAGTTTGAATTGGTTGGTGACAAAGATGACTAGATGTTTCTGGTTGACAGTAAAATATTAGTCTTTAGAATTGGCTATGACTGAATTTGTAAAACAAAAACCAGATTATTTAGCTGCTACAACTGTTCCAACTGATGCAGAAATTGCCGCCGAGTTGGCCCAAGGTAGAGAAAGGTTCGACTTGGTACACAGAGCATATCTAGCTACTTTGTCAGATCCTAACCATCCTGAGGCGAATTGGACTGAGGCTAATGATATTGCATTTATGCGACGAGCAATCGAAACTGCGCCAGCTTATTATGAACTTGAGGATAGAGCTATAGTATATATGGACAAGAAACGCTTTGGTTAGTTTATTATTAATATTATTTTGATAGATTTTGAGTTGGTTTGATGGTATGATAGGAAATGGGAAATGGTTCATATAGACTAGATGTTTTGAGAGCTAGTACGTACTTTGGCGATCAGAAACAGGACAGAGTAGCCATGGTGGGTGTTTTTCCGCTAAGGGGTAGAGGTTCGGAACTGAATGAGATTGCCCGTTGGACAGTTGGCCAGACAAGTATTTCAGACCCTCCTAGGTGGGAAATAAGAGGAGGAGTAATGTTCTTGGAGCATGAAAAGGGTCAGTCAGATGTAAGGGTTAATCTAAAAGAGATGAGTAGCGAAGTGGAAGAGTTTTTGTCCGAGAGAGGTAATTATGGAACATTTCCAAGGGAGATAAGAAAGGCTGTATATTGGTATGACTTGGCTAGCGATAGAATATTCTCGTCCCTGGCCGGACTGTGTATTGTGCGCGAAGTGGCGATGAATATATTAGTGGGACGTGATAGGAAAGAAAATATTAGAGTTAGAAATTTTGAAGTTGTAGAGAAAGTATCTAGTTCTGTAAGTTACGATGAGTTTCAAGATTGCTAGATAATATTAGAGTTTGATGGTAGGATAGGGGATGAATAAAGTAGAAAGAGTGACTTTTGAGGTTTTTAAAGATCCAAAAGACAAGGTCTTGTGGGGAGTTGGATTTTTTCCAGAATATGAGGGTAGCTCAGAAAAAACTGTGAGGGAGATTGCTCAGAGATTTCGTGATAATCGCGCAAGTATTACAGTAGATGCTAGAAATGGGATTTTATCAGCAACTGCGGCAGAAGGTAAACGATTGGCCTTTAATTTAGGGATGGACTTGCCAGAGGTGTTTAAGTTAATTGTGGCACCAAGTACAGAATTGGCTTTGGGTTGGTATTCCAAACTGGCAAGGCCGGACTGGATGGCAGGTTTTTGTGTTGCGGGGGAAAAGTATGCACAGATATTGTGTGAAAATCCTGGAGTGAGCAGAGTTAGGTGGATGTAGTTTGATATTTATTTATCTAGTGATATCATAGGGTATGAGACAAGAACAACTTGGCATGTATTTAGATATTCTTCACACCAGAGATAAGGTTTTTGGATTAGGCTTGGTGGTAGATGGAGCGAATGCTGACTTATGTGGCGAAATTCAACAGATTCGTTATAGGTTTAGGATAACTGAGGGTGGGAACATTAGAGTAATTAAAAATAGAGAAGGTAAGGAACTGTATGTCTCAACGGGATCACTAGAACAAGTTATGCCTCTAGATTCGGTAAGGGGTTTCAAATTAGGATCAGAAGCAGAGGAAATTAGACAAATACTTCTTGCACCATTTAGTAGCAAACGTATGGATATTGATCAGGAAGTTATGGACTATAGACCTTTTGACTTTGAAAACCCCGTTGGCTTTTGTGTAGTAAACCGTAGACTAATTAGACAAGCAAGAGAAGATATTTTTAGATAAAGTGATTGGGTTCGTGTTTTGTTTGGCTCAATAGCAAATCTGTGTTATAGTTTTTTATGTATTCGAGCTTGAGGGGAATTGTTGAACACAAAACCAAAGATTGGGTGGAGGTGGTGGTGGGTGGGGTGGGCTACAAGGTCCAGGTAGGAGAGAATTTAATGAAGTTATTAAAAGAAGGGGAGGAGAAAAAAGTAATCGTGTATCAGGTGGTTTCAGATAGTGATTTACGTCTGTTTGGCTTTGAAAATTACGAAGAACTGGCAATGTTTGAGTTGTTAATTTCGGTGTCGGGAGTGGGGCCAAAGACAGCGATGCAGATTGTGGGTACACACAAGGAAGCGGAAATTAGAGCGGCAGTTAGTAACGCCAAAGTTAGCTTTTTTGAAGAAATTAAAGGTATTGGCAAGAAAACGGCCCAAAGAATTATTGTGGATTTAAAGGGTAAAATTGGAGGTAGTAAAGAGATAGACTTAGAAGGAGAGACGGAATTTAGTAGTGACTTGCTGGAAAGTTTAAGACAGCTTGGTTTTGAGAAAAAAGAATTGATGCCACTTTTAAAAACCATGCCGGAAATGGAGAGTTTTGAGGAACAGCTTAGATGGTGTCTAAAGGCCTTGAAATGAAAGTTAAGTTAGTTAAGAGTGTACAAGTTAATAAGTTGATTAGGGTGACAGATGGACAAGTAGATCAGGTGCTCAAGTTGAAGGGGAAGACCTTGGTGGTGGTGGACTGGGCGAATATTTGGGGTTGGCAAGTGGGACTAACTCCGGAAAAAATCTGGAATTACTTTAAAAACTATAAAGAAGTTGTGGGTCAAAATTTCTACTTTGGCTTGGATGAAAACGACAAATCGGAAGCATATTTGAAGGAGGTGACCAGGCTGGGATTTAAATTAATTAGTAAGCCGGTTAAATATATTTTGGGTAAGAGAAAATGTGATTTTGACCTAGAAATAGGTCTGGATTGTTTTGAAAATTTGGATAAGTTTGATAGCTTTATTATCATGAGTGGTGACGGGGACTTTGCGACTTTGTACGAGAGGTTATTGAAGAAAAATAAGCAAGTTATTGTAATTTTTGGTAAAAATCATCTGGGCAAAGAAAACAGGTTAATTAAAGGTCTGTTTTTGTGTGAAGTGGGCAATATTTGGCAAAAAATATCCCCCGACTTGCGTCGAGGGCGTGATTGCAAGAAGTTTACAACTTTTAAGAAAAAAGTCAATTCAAATGCAAAAAATAATAATTATTTAGTTAAAAAAAGATCCTTCGACTCGCCCCGCGGCGGGGTTCGCTCAGGATGACTTAAATATGAGGAGTATCTAAATATATGCCAGATGATTTGAATTTAAACCCAGAAATACAGGCCGAAGAGGTACAACTAGAGCGTAGTTTGAGACCAAAAAAATTAAGTGAATTTATTGGACAAGAGGGTTTAAAAGAGCAACTAAAAATATTTTTGCAGGCGGCAAAAGCCAGAGGAGAGAGCTTGGATCACGTGCTGTTTTACGGTCCACCTGGACTAGGTAAAACTACTTTAGCCATGCTTTTGGCTGCGGAAATGGGCGTAGATTTAAAGGTGACCTCGGGACCGGGGTTGACTAGAGCAGGGGATTTGGCAGCAATATTAACCGATATGAAGGAGGGAGATATTTTATTCATCGACGAAATTCATCGCTTACAAAAAACCGTGGAGGAAACATTGTATGCAGCGATGGAGGACTATGTTTTGGATATTGTGATTGGCAAGGGGCCAAGTGCCAAAGTGGTTAGATTAAATTTGCAAAAATTTTGCGTGGTTGGTGCCACTACCCGGGTGGGAATGATTAGTGGACCGCTGCGAGACCGGTTTGGGAATGTCTGGCAATTGGATTTTTATGAGGATTCGGATTTGCAGCAAATTGTTAAACAAACAGCCGAAGTACTTAAAGTGGAAATAGACGAGGCTGCAGCAGGCTTGATAGCCCAGCGCAGCCGGGGCACGCCACGTATTGCTATTCGGCTTTTAAAACGGGTCAGAGATTGGGCGCAAGTGAAGGCTGACGGGAAAATTACCAAGCAGGAAGCCGAGAAGGCTTTGCAAATGTTGGGAGTGGATAGTATGGGTCTGTCTGATGCAGATAGGAAGTATTTAGATGTGGTCAAAAAGCAATATGCGGGGGGTCCGGTGGGGGTGGAAAACATTGCGGCAGCCCTGTCGGAGGACGTGGAAACGATTACGGATGTGTATGAGCCATTTTTAATGAAAAAGGGGTTGGTAAAAAGGACTAGTAGAGGCAGGGTGGCGGTATAATTCTTGGCATGATTTTAAGCCAACCAGTGCTGTCTAGAAAATATTTTAGCTTACGCAGTCCAAAAATGGATTTGTCAAAAGATTTGGCGGTGAAATATTTTTTGTCTTGGGAAGATGGCTTGTGGGAACTAATAAGAGCCAAAAAAATTGCAAAGGGAAGTGTGATTTTGGTGCCGGAATTTTATTGTATGGACGTAGTTGGCAACATGAAGCAGCATGGACTGGTACCTGTTTTTTATCCTATGGATAGGTATTTTAGAACAAAGGAAGTGGAGATTGAAAAGAAAATTAAACAGTACAAGCCCAAGATAGTGGTAGTTTTCCATGTGGCCGGTATGGAAAATAATTTAATGCAGAAAATGGGTTGGATTAAGAGATTGGAAGAAAAAATTATTTTGATAGAAGATAGTGTACACAGGACACTGGAGCCGGCAAAAATTAGAATTTTTAGAAAGAATCATTTGGTCATGGATAGCTGGCGCAAAGTAGTGCCAATTGCGGGAAGTGCGATGTATGGAAAAAGGGAGGATTTGGAATTTGTTAGACCAAAATTGAATCGAGAAATAACGTATCAAATGGGAGTGTATGGATGGTGGCTAGTAATGCAAACTTATTGGATCTTGGCGAAACTATTTAATAGTACTGGGCTGGCAAAAATTGGTCAGTGGGCGATGCTACAAGGTTATGATTTGATAGGGGATAGTAAAACCGGGGTAGGGTTGTGGAGTCTATTTGTTCAGTGGCATGGAAAACTAGATTTTAGGGCATTGGAAACAAGAAAAAGAAAACAATTTTTAAAATATAAAAAACAGTATCCAATTTGGAGGGAAATGGGAGAAGGGAGTAACCTCCGGGGTTTTCCGGTTATTTTGAAAAAAAATAAGGCTAAGGGAGAAATTAAAAGATTAGTTAAGGGGGGAATTATGGTACGCTCGGAGTTGATGGGATGTCCTTGGACCGAGAAACAAGAGGTGATATTTTTGCCTATGGGCTTACAGTATAATTAAGTATGAAGAAAATAGTGGTGGGAATTGTAATTGCTTTATTTTTGTTTACCAGGCTATATAAACTAGATCAAAGTTTTTTCTTTTATAACGAAATGGGTCGAGAAATGTGGTTTTTGAGCCTATGGAAAGAATCTGGCAAGCCACCCATACTTGGACCGCAGACCAGTGCTTTGCCTTTTAACCAAAGCCCTTGGTATTACTATATTTTGTACCCAGGATACTTGTTGTATAACCAACCAGTGGTCTTGGTGTACTCATGTTTGGTCTTTTATTTAATTTGCTTTTTACTGGCAGTAAAAATTTCTGGGAAAAATTGGTGGTTACCAGTATTTTTGTTTACGGCCTTGGGACTTCACTACCAGGTTTTAATTCAGAATAGATATATTTGGAACCCAAGTTTTGTGCCACCCCTACTAGCTTTGGGTACGGTGGCAATTTTAAGTTATCTAGAAAATAAAAAACATCTTGGACTGGGAGTATTTTGTTTGATTTTGGGCATGGGTATGTCCTATTCCAGTTTTCCCTATGTAGCTGTAGTTTTACTATTGATATGTTTGTATAGTAGAAAATTTAAGGAAATTGGTAAGAGTTTGTTGACTAGCATGTTTATTGTGTTTGCACCAATAATGGCCTTTGAAGTGAAATATCATTTTTTGTTGACCAAAGCTGTCTTGCGACAAGGCAGGGAGCCACAAAACGCTTTGGGACTAGTAGATAAACTGACTTTTATCAACGCTAATTTGTTTTTTGCAAACAATTTGGGATATGTGATTATGGTTTTGGTTTTAATTTTCAGCCTGTTCGTATTGCTTAGATTGAAAGATCGCAAGCAAAGGTTTGTGGCTTGGTTGTTTGTTTTGCATAGCATTTTGTTTTTAGTAGTACCCTTTCAATTACAGCCACATTTGATGTTTGGGTTTTTAGTTAGCTTGTTGTTGGTAGTGGGTATTATGCCTAAAGTTGGGCAGATATTGTTTTTAATATTTAGTATGTTTTTGTTGTGGCAAAACTGGCCGAGTATTACAACCAAGGCTCCTAGGAGTGTGGAGGACATGCAACAATGTTTTGCTCAAGTGTGTAAAGATCTGGGTAGCAAGCCAGTGTTTGTTAGTACCCAAGCAGGGTTTCATTTGTTTCACACGGGGTTTGAAGATAGATATTTGTTGTATAAAGCGGGGTGTAAGGTATTGGATATTGAGAAAGATAAAAATGCCTCTAGCACTATGCTAGTGGTAGAGGATGGGGCTAAATATGAGGATGGAAAAACGGATTATTATGAGCTGGGATTGTTTGGCAAGCACAAAGAAACCAGAAGATATGCTTGTGGGGAGAATTTGGGGGTAGTGGTGGTAGAGAAGCGGTAGGCGGGAAGAGTCTAACTGTGTATAATGTTATATCTATATGGGAAAGTCTGATTATTTAAATGGCCTAAAACCACTAATAGCGGCTGGCAATGGTCATACAGTTGGTTGGGATCCAGAAAAAAATGTTCTAAGTTTAACCAAAGGTACTCCAGAAGATACTAGACTAGTAATTCCAGGATTAGAAATACCAGAAGGAGCAAGACCCCTGTCTTTGGGCCTGGGTACAGGTTGGGAAGTAGCTCCTGCACAATCTGGATATTCAAAAGATGCTGTCGTAGTAATGTCTAGAAATGGTGATGAAATGGAGGAGTATTGGCTGTCAGACTTACTAGTAGCTATGGCTGAGGCACAAGTGCCAATTGTAAATAAATATGCAGATGGAACAACTTCCAGTGATCCAGTGGCAGTGATGGTGCTAAAAGATGTTAATGGTGAAGATCAGTGTTTAGTGATTAGACCAGAGCCAGAAAATCATATTACAGATCCAACCACTTTGCCAGGAATCTTGATGATGAATTTAGTACAGTCAATGTTGAGTGCAGAAGCTCAGAGTGACAAGTTTAACCTAGGTATGGAGAAGGTTATTAGAGACATGGAGTTTGATAATCCAAAATTAGAAAAACTAGAACTTGTTGAACAGCTCGGAGTCTTAAACAAATTATTCCCAAGGAAACTTGAGCCAGCAGAAAGTTCAGAGAGATATGATTTGATGAAAGAATTGTGTGCCAAGCTGGCAATTGCCATGGGAGAGGAAGTGGTAGTGCCAGTGGCAGAAAAGGAAGAAGTTAAACCGGTGGAAGTACCAAAGCCAGAAGAAGTGGCGGAGAAAGAGGTGGAAGGGGCTAAACCTGTGGAAACTGTAAAACCAGTAGAAGAGGTGGTGGAGGCAGATACGAAAGACAATGACTGGAGATTTCTTTCTGAATCATATGAAAAAAAAGGGAGACGTTACGTAATTGCAGATAATAAGGGTGTGATTTATGTTGGCACGCCAGAAACCGTTATGGGAATACCGGTGCAGGAAGACTCAGTAGATATGTTTTATACAGGACATCATCCTATGGCTAAAGTGGTGGTGCCAAAATCTGTAGATAAGTCTATGGGAAAGGACATTATTTCAATTATGCCATGGTACGGTGATGGTAAATTTTACCTATTTGATAAAAAACCTGATAATAAAAAAGCCGGTGCTTTTGTACTGGAAAATGGTGAGTGGCGTCCCATTAATAAGGTTGAGGGATGGGAAGTAAGAGGAGGAGAAGAGTACTACCAGTATTTTGTAAATGGTGAGGGGAAGGAAGTGTCATCGAAGATATTAAGAAGAAAACCAGGAGAAGCCATCGTGCAGATTAGAAATAACAAGGGGGAAGAGGTAGCGGCCTTAAGAATAAGACGAGATTTGTCAGCAAAACAGTTTGTTGTGGAATACAGGGATATGAAAAAATATCCGTTAGTGTATGGAGATCTGGGGGTTAGAAGACTTTGGCCCTCAGAGGCGGCGACTGTGCCAGAAGAAGAATCAGTAGGCAACGACTGGCGAAGAAATCCGAAGTTTTATAGTAGTGAGAATGTAGAAGAGGCCATGCATTGCACCCAAGACATAGTGCGCCTAGGTATTGGTTCACCTAAATATAAATTTTTAGGAGAAAGAGAGTTGGTGGCTTCTGCAGTTGGTCTCCTTAATTCGGAAGGAGTTTACGTTTCTCGGTTAGTAGTCCCAAATGCTTTGGACTGTGCAATTAAACCAAAGCATATAGAAATTAAGAGAATTGAGGGGAGTTGGGGATATACAATTAGGAACGTATCTGGGAACAAAAATTGTAATGTTTTTTATCTAAATGGTGTCGATAAATGGGAACCATTGCATCACGAAGCTGACTTTTGTCGGCTAGCGGGTGGGACAACTGTTTTTCAGATTAGAGACAATAAAGGCAAAGAGGCTTTGGCATTCTTTGTTAACAGAGAGGCTGGAGGGGCTGATCTACAGTTTGGTTTTAGAGATATGCAAAAGAAACCATTGTCGTCATACTCTGGGGAGTTATATGAAGCAATGCGGGCAAAGAAAGCAAGAGTGGAAGTAAATGAAAAGGCTGTAAAGGAAGCAATGAAAAACAAAATAGGGAGAAGGTTTGAAGTTGAAAAAGATGGTGAGTATGAACGCGGATATGAGGTTGCTGGAAAATATAAGACACTGGTTATTGGAAGAGCTCATGACTTTGATGTCTCAGTGAATAATGTGTTGGAGATGAGTGAAAAAGTACTAGTTGCGATAGCACCATATGGAGCGGAGTGTCGACCGGATGAGTTAACGGTGTGTGTTAAAGAAGGAAATATTTGTGCCACTGACCTTGAAAATTACAGAATCACTGATCCGCGTGTTTACTACAAGCTTCCTGGTAGTGGTAAATGGGTAAATTTTATAAATAGTGGAGATTATAAGGGACTGACAGCTTTTAAATGGAAGGAAGTTGAATTTGGGATTAGAGATTATGGACAGACCGACTTGGAAGCAAGGTTAAACGGTCCTAAGCATAAAATTAGGGTAAGTCTGAGTGAAGATGATAATTTGAAGGTGGAGTGGTAGAGACTGAGCAGGGCACAGTGTGTATAATGTTATATCTATGACAGTTGATTCAAGTGGAAGCAAATTAAGAGCGCCGGTGACTTTGTTGGGAACACCTGAGAGAAAAGTTCAAGCCGTGGATAGGCCAGGTGGAGAGTATGGGACTGATTTGGTAGTGGTCGAAGGTGCACCTAAAGATCCAAGGAAGCTAGTTGAAGGTTTGAATATTCCTGAAGGTGTCAAACTATTAGACTTAGGTTTGGGAACAGATTGGGAAGTCAGACCGGCAGTTTCTAGAAGATATAAAGATACCACAGTAGCCTTAAAACGACGAAGTGAGGATGGTGTAAATTTACCAGAGGAAGAGTATCACTTGTCTGCTTTGTTGTATGCTTTATCCAAGACAAAAATATCAGGAGTAAATCTTGATGGAGCTGGTCAGCCTTCGGGAGAACCGGCGGGAGTGGCGGTGGTAAAGGACTTAAAGGGTGAGGATCACTGTTTAGTAATGAGGTCAGATTCTAATTATGGCTACACAGATCCGAGTATGTTACCAGGGCAATTGATGGTGGAATTAGTTAAAGAAATGTTGAGTGTGGAAGCAAAAAGCAGCAAGTTTAATTTAGGACTAAAAAGTATTTTGAAAAAAATGGAGAAGGTTGATCCAAGATTAAAAGATCTGCTTTTGGAGCCAGAAGGAATTGCGAGATTGATTAAAAAACAGGCCGAGCCAGTGGTTGGCATTCAAAGATATTATGCAATGAGTCTTTTGTGTGGAAGGCTGGCGAGGTATATGGGAGACAAGGATGCGGTGGAAAAGGCGAGGCCGAAGGAAGTGGAGGGGAATAATGACTGGAGAGAGGATCTTGATTTGTATGACCATTCCAAGTTCCTGGAAAAACGTGATCTAGGAGTAATTGGGACTCCAAATAGTAAATTTGGTAATCGAGAGAAATCTGGTTCAGTGAAGGAAGTGATTGGGGATTACCGCTTGAGAATTGGCTATAAAATGGTTGTCCCAAGTGTTTCTGGAGCGATCATTGCAGGAGAACACCTGAAGTTTAACCTTTATGATATTGGTAATGGTCGTTTAGACATTGGCAATACTTCCGAAAACAAAGAGTGCAATGTATTTTATTTAACAGAAGATGGTAGGTGGGCACCGCTAATTAGCGAACGCTCGTTTCAATTAGGTCAAACCGTTTGTTTGCAAATTAGAGACAAGAAAGGGAAAGAGGCCTTAGCGATTATTGCGAAGCCAGTAGATGTTTATTCTGATGATGGTCTTCTGCAGATTAATGGTGGTCTACAGTTAGGATATCGGGATATGAAAAAAAGACCGCTGTTGTTGGAGGAGATTGAGGCAGGCAAGGCGGCAAAGAGGGAAAAAGTAGAAGCTACTAAAGCCAAAGCTGAGGCAGAGGCTGCGAAGGCTGCAAGAATAAAACAAGAAGCAGAAGAAAAAGCCAAGTTGGTGGCGCAAGAAGCTGAAGAAAAGACTAGGTTGGTGGCAGAGGAACGGGCGAAAATGTCGGAGATAGAAAGACAAAAAGCAGCCGAAGAGGCTAGGCTTGAGGTTGAAAGAGACGCGCTGAGAGCTGAACAAAGAGAAATTGAGGACAAACAGTTGTTGAGTAAGGCGGAGGAAAAAGGGTGGATTTCTCTTAAAAATGCTTCTGCAGAGAAGAAAGCGGAAATTTTAGAAAAAATGAGAAAGGAGGGTGGAGAAGTAAAATATGATCACATAGTGGCAATACCTGACCCGTGGGGGAAAGAGTTGGTTATAGGAAGAGCGCTTGACCCCAGCGAGCCACTAAACCAACTGGGGCAGACTGATGGTAAGTTTAGATTATCGATAATACCGGACGAAGATCCTCCGGAAGGCATACCAGAGGGTGTAGATAGACGTGTAAGTAGTAACGAATTAAGGATTGTTCTTAGGAGTGGTATCACAATCTGTGCTGGTGAACCCCAAGAGTATAGGTTTAGTGAACAAAGATATGCGTACTACAAGGATTATGGAGGTACATGGAGGCACATACGCGATACTTATGGTAATGAGTTTATGGTAGTTGCGCAAACAGAACATAGTGTGGTTGAGTTTGGGATTAGAGATTATGGTCAGACGGATAAGCAAGCGCAAACTGAAGGCCCTAAGCACAGAATAAGAGTTACTTTAGTAGAGAAAGTGGGTGATAAAGTTGTTGGTAGAAATGATATTGAATACACTCCGAAAATTCCTGAGAAACTAATTGTAGAGTGGTAGAGAAACAATAAGGGCAGGGAGGGGGTTATTGTTCCACTTGGATGCCTAGGAGCCAGAGGACGGCTTCTTTTCGGTAGCGGCGGTCACCACGAGCATTGATACGGATGGCGGGAAGTTTGCCTCGTTTGCCCCAGCGTTTGACGGTCAGCTTGGAAACACGCAACAAGTCGGCGACTTCGGCCACGGTCATTAGATCTGGCAGCGAGTCGATGGAGACGTTGTTGACTTTTTTACCTGCGCTGATCACAGGTTTGTCTTGTGATACTGTTTGTTCGTCTGTCATTTGATTTTTGTGTATCAAAAGAATGATTAATCTACATTCAGTGAAACATAGAGCCAACTAGTGTGTCAAGAGGGAACAGGAGGCAGGAACCAGTTAACAGTAGATCAGTGGATCAGGAATGCTTATTTTATTTGGAATTGCAGGGAAATAAAAATTATTTGTTTGTGTAGAGACGGGGCATGCCCCGTCTCTACAAGTCCGAAGGGTGAATTATTATTCGCCCCTATAGGGATAGGATTAGTTCTTTTAGTTTGGCTATGAGTTCCGGGTTTTGGCGGGTGGCCATAAGAATATTGGAGATGAGCCAGTTTTGGGGATCGCCGGTAGTGGCCCATTGGCCAGATGTAACCTTTTGAGCTAGTACCACACTAGTCTGAGCTAGCATATTGATGGCAGTAGTGGCCCAAATTTCACCACGGTCGAGAGGTAAATTTTCAATTAGGGGAGTAATTTGTGGTCCCATGACAAAAGGGGAGACCATGGCATCTAGACTATAAATCTGCTGGGCAGTAGGCTTTTCGAGAACTGTCTCCATTTGATTGGGTAAAGCGCCAATTTTATATTTGACGGTTGCATGTTTTTGAATTCTTATTTCATCCATGGGTTGCACGGCAGCGACTACGGCAGGTTGATATTTTTCAAAGGTGGCTAACATTTCACCTAAAAATTGGCCAATTTTATCTTCGATAATTAAATCATCGCCATAAAAATAAACAAAAGGATCTGTGTCCAAGAAATCTTTGGCGGCTAGAATAGGTGTGGCGTTGCCATAGGGGAGAGTGGGTAACTGGGGGATGAAGGTAAACTTAGCTTGGGAAATTATTTGGTTTAGGTTAGCGGTTAGATGGGACTTGTTGGTTTTGGCCAGAGCTTCTTCTAAAATCTCGTCGGCTTGGAAATGTTTGTAAATAGTTTCTTCTCCTGGGCGGTGGACAATACAAATTTGGTTAATGCCGTTGGCTAACATGGCTTCAACTTGGTACTGAATGTTGGGTTTATCCCAAACGGGCACGAGGTGCTTGGCGTAGGTCTTAACTGAGGGTAAAAAGCGGGTGGACCAGCCGGCGGCGGCGATGAGGCCTTTGGTGACAGGAGTCATGGTAAGGGTTATTTTAACAGAGTCGCTAGCCTCTGTGCTGAGGTTTGGCTCGGTGTTTCTTTATAAAAGCAGCCTGGTGTGTTTCGGCGGCTGCGGGAGTGCTACTGAATGTTCTTGGCTGAATTCTTATCAGTTGCCTTTGGTGGGTGGTTGGGGTGAAGTTGTCGATTAGAAATTGGGCTGTTGCAAATTTTATATGTAATTCGGCTAAACTGGTCATGGGGAAGATTATAAGATAAACTGGTAAGTATTGTCAATTGGCTAAAGATAGGGGATTACGCTATAATCAAGAAAATATGAGGTTATTCTTCAGGCACTGGCGCGTATGTCAAAAATACGTGTCAAGCCTATGCTTAGTCAACACTTTTTAACCAGCCAGGAGCTGGTGGCCAGGTTAGTGACCCAAGCTAAGTACGAAAAAACAGACGTTGTTTTGGAAATTGGACCAGGCAAGGGGATAATTACGGCGGAACTTTTGAAAAATGTAGCTATAGTTATCGGGGTAGAGCTGGATGAGGGATTGTGTGAATATTTAAGACTAAAATTTGGTTCAGAAAAAAGACTGCAAATAGTAAATTGCGATTTTTTACAGTATAAGTTGCCATCGGGTAAATATAAGGTAATTTCCAACACACCTTTTGCCATTGAAAGTGCAGTTTTGCGCAAGTTACTAGATGCCCAAAATCCCCCAGAGCAAATTAATTTGATTTTGATAGAAGAATTTGCCCTGCGCTGGCTTGGGCTAAATTACCAGAGCCAGTTTTCCATTTATTACTTGCCTTGGTGGAAACTACAAATTACTTATAAATTTAAGCGTACGGATTTTGATCCACCACCCACAATTGCCAGCGTGATGGTGGAGTTTAAGAAAAAAGATAATCCACTACTACCAATTAGTGAAAAAAGTAGCTACCAAGTATTTTTACAAGCAGGGTTTGGGGGAGGGGGAAGACTGTCACAAAATTTGGCAAAAATATTTAGTAAAAATCAAATGACACGCATTGCTAAGCAATGGAAAATATCTTTTGAGTGGAAACCAACGGATTTGAGCTTGGAGCAGTGGATCCAACTATATCAGGTGAGTAAAATTTATCATCGCTAAAATGAAATATTTGGCTTGGGTGGTCAAAGGGTTGGAGGAAGTAGCCCAGGAGGAAATAAAGGAGGTTTTGGGAGACTCTCAAATTATAGAAACAGGCACAAAAAGAGTAATATTTGAAACGGATTTGGAAGCTAAAAAAATATTGGAATTGAAAACGGTGGATGATGTGGTGGTGGTGTTGGGAGATATGATTTCGGATAATTTGCAGGAGATTATAGAGTATGTTTCTGGCTTGGCATGGCCCAAAGAGGGAGAGGAGTTTTCAATTACGGCAAGTCTGGCGGGGGCAAAAAATTTTCGAGCAGAAGAATTGGTAAAGGCTATGGCGGTGGCTTTGGCAAAAAAAATAGAGAAAAAATATTTAGACAAGCAAAGGGCGGCACTGGATGTGCGGATAATGGTGGATGGAAATAGCGTGTATGTGGGATATAGACTGGGTGCAGAAAGTTTGTGGAAGAGAAAGTATAAAACAGAGGAACTACCAGGGTCGCTAAGGCCTAGTATAGCTGCGGCAATGTTGAAACATATTGGGGCAAAGCAAGAGATGAAAATTGTAGATAATTTTTGTGGCAGTGGGACAATTTTAGCGGAAGCCTGGGAAATAGGTTGCCAAGTGTGGGGAGGGGATATTAATCCACAGAGCGTAGTGGCCACGCAAAAAAATTTGGCAAATTTAGGTTTTGAGGATTTTTCGAAAATCAAAAAACAGGATGCTTTAAAAACTAGTTGGCCAAGTAAATTTTTCGATGTAGCAGTGTCCAATTTGCCCTGGGGCAAGCAGATAAAAATTGAGAGTTTGACTAAACTTTATGCAGGGAGCTTGGCAGAATATCAAAGAATATTAAAACCCACGGGTAGTTTGTGTTTGTTGGTAGAAAAAGAACCGGAGATGCTAATTAAATATGCCAAAAAATATTTTCCAAAACATAAAATTTCGAGTCTAGACATTGGCTATCTAGGTAGCCGGGTGAAGATGGTGAAAATAACAAGTTAGTGAATGTGGCAGTGCTGTAGACGGGACTCGGCGACGTGGTATTTTTTATCTACATCTAGTTCGTCTAGGAATTGCTGGCTGTGGCTGACAATAAGCATGGTGCCCTGGTAAGATTTTAGGGATTCAAGAATTAGACGCTGGGAAAGGGGGTCGAGGTAGGTGGTAGGTTCGTCTAAAATTAACAAATTACTGGGAACGCCCAAGAGCTTGGCAATAGAGAGACGAGTTTTTTCGCCACCAGAAAGGCTGGCCACACTTTGATAAATTTTGTCGCCAACAAAGAGCATACGGCCCAAAATGCTGCGAATCTGACTTTCTTTGAGTCCCGCATCTAGATTAAAAAGGGTTTGATAAAGATTTAACTCGTAATCCAAATCATCGAGTTCTTGGTTGTAGTAGCCAACTTGCAATTGGGTGTCTTGGACTACTTGTCCAGAATCGGGTTCTAATTCTTTTAATAAGATTTTAATTAAAGTAGTTTTACCAGTACCGTTGGGGCCGATTAAAGCGGTTTTTTCGCCTCGCATTAAGGTTAAGTTGACGTCTTTTAAAACCTGCTTGTCGCCAAAGGATTTGTAAATGCCAGTGGCAAAAATGGGGACTTGACCAACGTGAATAGGGTCGGGCAAGTGGAGCTTGAAACTTTTGGCCACAGCCGGAAAATCTGGTAGATTGGCTTCCATTTGTTCGATGCGTTTGATTTGCTGGAGTTTGCGGCGTACACCTTTTTCGGAATGGGCAGACATTTTTAAAAGACCCTTTTTCATGTCAGCAATGTGTTTTTGTTCGGTGGTTATTTTGCGGATAAGCAAGTCTTCTTTTTCCTTTTTTAATTTAACAAAACTTTGATAGTTGCCAGAGTACTCGTCGATCTCTTTGGTTTGCTGGTTGATGTAGAGGATTTTGTCCAGGGCTCCAGACATGAGTTCCAAATCGTGGGAGACGACGATTAAAGTGCCGGTGTACTGGGAGAGGAATTTCATGACCCAGGCTCGACCGGCAGGATCCATAAAGTTAGTAGGCTCGTCGAGTAGTAAGAGGGGAGGCTGGGTTAAAAGGGCGCGAGCCAAGGCGAGGCGGGTTTTTTGGCCACCAGAGAGGCTTTTGGGGCTTTGAGAAAGAACTTCTTGGGTCAGACCCAGCTTGTCAGTAATGATACGGATTTCGTGCAAGGGGTGGGAATTGGTGGGGTCTAGATAGTCCGCGGTGGACTGGGCGGCATCCATTTGCGGGTCGCGCTTGATTTCTTGGGGGACATAAGTAGCCGGTTCCTCGACTTCCAGACGGCCAAAATCGGGCGAAAGTTGGCCACAAATGAGGCGAAAAAGGGTGGTTTTACCAGAGCCATTTTGGCCCACTAGCCCGACTTTTTCGCCACGGTTGACGAAGAAGGAAACTTTTTTGAAAGTTTCCGATTCCTTGTAACCAAAGACTAAATCTTGCGCGAGGATCATGGGCTTAGTATAGCAGGGTGAAGTGAGGGTGAAAAATTTGTAAAAATTTATGAATCAATGTAGGGGCGCCCGAATAGTTTATGGGGCGGGGAAACCCCGCCCCTACGGTAAACGGGGTAAAACCCTACGGTAGTTTTGGGTGCTTGTTCTCGGGATCGTGTGGCCAAGCATGCGGATTATTTTTAATATATTGAATTTTTTGAATTAAATCCTGTTTGTCACGGATAATGTGTTCGTAGTAATTGCGCTGAAATACTTTATATGTATCCAATAATTTCAATTGGTTAATTTCTTTGGTGGAATTGTATTTTAGCCAAGCAATAATGTTGCCCAATGTAGGGGCGCGGTTTCCGCGCCCTGTGGATTGTGTCGATTGTGTGGGGCGGGGGAATCCCGCCCCTACGGTGTTATTTATTTTCAAAATAAAATGTAAATGGTTGGGCATCAATTGGGAAGCAATTATTTTAGTGTTTGAAAAACGAGATGAGATATTTTGAAGATATTTAATTACGATTTGTCCAAAAAGATTGGGTTTGAATTTTGTATTATTTACAACACCAAAAATATTTCCGTGTTTGTGAGCGCCGATAGTGATGAAATAGATTCCAAAAGAATAGTCATGTTTAGTTAATCGTGTGGTGTGACGATGGTGTAACACTTAATTATTTTATCAGTAGGGTCAGAGTGTAGGGGCGCGGTTTCCGCGCCCTGAGTGTTAATAGCGGGTATATAGAAATCGTTTGGTTTTTAGTAGTAGAATGAAGTATGAAGGTGGCGTTTTTTGGAGTAAAAGAATGGGAAAGAGAGGCAATTGAAAAGCAAATTGCTAATTTGCCGGCATATGGAGTGGGGATTTTTGAAGAAGAGGTACAAGACAAGTTGGAGGTGGCCAAAGACTACGAGATAATCTCAACTTTTATCTATTCGCAAATGGA
>CAYUVY010000012.1:18104-25136 GCA_964448465.1 uncultured Gammaproteobacteria bacterium | reverse complement strand
TATCTAAACGGATCTTCTCTTTGGTAGTCTACAAACGCCTGGGTAGTACCATCCCCACTTGTAGACAAGTCCACACTTTTATAATCTTTCAGTTGTCCCAACAACTGCTTTTCCGGGTCTGACAACTTAAGATCTGCCAAAGATATCTTACTTGTTTCAGGTAGTTTAGCCAAACTAGAAAAATTGATAACTACAGTCATTTTTATATTGGCAATAAGTCCTGTTCCTGTAATTTGAAAGCTACCAATACTCATCAACGGCAAGGCCCGCTCTATAGCTTGCAAATATTGTACATATTTATCTCTTTCACCTACCACAACCACACTAATTGGCACTTGAGAAATAGAATTTGTCACTCCGCTTTTCCCCGGACCAATATCTTTTACTTCCCCCGGTGAAAAACTAAACTGGTCCAATAAAAAACCATTTTCTTCGCCCACCTTTTGCATTACCTTAATTAAAAAGTACAAGTTCTTGTCCACTGGCAAAGCCTTGCCGATTAAGTCTGCATTTTTTCTTAAATCTTCTACGTCAACTGCACGAAGATAATTATATTTTTCGTTTGTATCCTTCGTCTTTTGGTTCAGACTCCCAGTCTCGCCAATTACTTCGCTCAGCTTTCCAAATCTAGGTATCAATATTATTATTAAGCTTGATACAAATAAAATCACAACTACCAAAGATCCCATAAATGGACGAACAGTATTCCAATCCAATCCTAGAATCTTATTGCTAGTCTGAACCTTAAATTTTAAAATTGGTAAGCTAGCCTTTTCAGTCATTCAAAAATACCTCCGCATCAAATTTCCAACCGTTATCTGTCAGAGCTATTGAATTTATATTTATTTTCTTAAAATCTGTAATCTTCCCCGCATTTAAGTCGTACACGAAATCTTCAAAAGTACCCATGTCCACAAATTTACTTACGTTACCTTTGACCAAAAAACTTTTTTGCTGGGTCAAATCAACCTGAACTACCTCCACGCCAACTGGAAATAAATTTTTCATAGAAACAAAGGCTTTGGCATATTCAAATCTTGATTTTAAGACCGAACCAACTTTTTTTGCCTCTGTTCGCAGACTAATGGTTGTCTCTACTGTTTCTGACTGAGTTTTTAATTGATTTTCGGCCTTGGCTAATTTATTTTTTGCCACCGAATATTGGCTATTGGTCCACAATGTCAAGGCAATAAAAATTATACTTATCCCAAGCCAAATACCTCCTACAATCAACATGATTAGTTTATTTAGCCGCACAAAGCGAATAATATTTACTTGCAGTCTAGCTTGGTCAGGTAATAAATTTACTCCGTTTCTTTTTGCCATATTAAACCATTTCTCTAAGTGCTAACCCTATTACCATGGCATATGCGTTCCCACTACTTTCCAAAGAAAAAGGAAGAGTTAATTTTGATGTTACTATCTTACTAAATGGCTGCGCTATTTGTGCCTCCACCCCCAAAGTCTTAGTCAATTCTGTGGCCAATTCTGGCAACACCGCCCCGCCACCCGACAAAATAATCAAGTCTATATTCCCATTATATTGCTCTTTAAATAAGACCATTGCCTTTCTAATTTCTTCAAAAATCGAGGTAGTTACCGGCAATAAAGCTGCTTTTATTTTACCTTCCAGTTGTTTTTCATCCAACCCATAGGCCTTTTTGTATTCTTCCGCCGATGGCATTTCCAATGATAAAGATAATGAAATAGCCCGTGTTAGCGACTCCCCACCTACTGGCAATGCTCGTGTCATATACACATTACCTCTATAAACTGTTGTCAACAAAGTTGATTTTTCCCCCATATCTACTAACAACACAGTTTTACTTGGGTCAGCCAATCTGGCCATGGATCTTTTTAATGCTACGGGCACAGGTTCCAGTGCAATTGGTGACAACCCCGCTAACTTTGCCAACTGTATGTATTGTTCTATCACAGTATTTTTCGAAGCCACTACAAACACCTGAGTCTTTCCATCATCGTTACCGACTACTTCGTAATCCAAAGATACTTGGTCCATGGGATAAGGGACAAAGGTCTCCGCTTCAAACAGTAAAGCATCTTTTATTTCGTTGTCTTTTAGTGGAGGTAACTCCACCATTCTGGCAATTACATCGTCCACCCCCAAGGACATGACCACCTGTTTAGTTGTCAACTTCAGATCAGACATCAACAGCTTTATAGCACTAGCCACCATTTCTTCACCCTTTTTACCTACCTCTTCCCAATTACTAGCCGGGTTTTTAGTTTCACCCAAGGCCGTCAGTTCTAAGCCTTCTCCATTCTTAACAAGCTTGGCAATGCGTATGTTCGCATGACCCACATCCAAACCAAAATAATCTACCATATATCCAGTCTAACAAAATTTACTTAATATTTGCACCACTTACGCCAAAAAGCATAAATTCGTCTATTGGAATACCCCAGCGCAGTTGGGTTCGAATAGTACTCTTGGACTGCCCAGCTACTCCTTGTGAAGTCAAATTAAATCCTTGTGATGGAAATTGGGCATCACCGATAAGCTCCAACTTGGTTTGACCATTCAAAACTCTAGCCACAACTAAATAGGAGGGTATTGCCGGTATTGGAACTGTCAACATTTTTCTATTACTTCCGTCTACACAGTTTGATCCTGGCGCAACAGCCCCAAACAAAGTTGTTGAACCAAAGTCTCCACCTACCCTCTGAACCTTCGTGGTTACAACACCCGTATGGATATTTGTGGTTTTATAATAAATGTCTGCCTGTAAACTCCCCGCAAAACCGTTATCCACACACAGACTTAGATCGCCACCACCATAAGTTGTGCCCACATCCAAAGACCCATCATCATTGTGTCCCATCAGCCAATAATTTTCCATCTCCCCATCTTTTACGATTCTGTCAAATGTCAAAGAGTGATAACCACCACTTTCTGTGGAGACCAGGCTACTTGAAGTTACACTTGCACCTACTCCTGTTGTTCCTGTATAGCCAAAAGAACTACCCCTACTATCTACTTTCAAGCCCAAATATGTTTCAATGGCCGACTCCGCCACATTGGTAGCCTCATTTTTTTCAATCGTATTGGTATCAATTTTTGTATCCACGGTCACATTTCTCGTAGAAACTAAGCCCAAAGTTAGGGCAATTGCACTAATTATCAAAAACACAATGGATGCTTGCCCTGAGTGAGCATAGCGAGTCGAAGGGCTTGAACAAATATTTTTTAAAAACCTACCTCGCCGGCAGGCGGGTTTAAAATTTAAAATTTGTGCTTTCATATTTTATTGTGCTGTCTCCAACCACACTCCCAAGCTACTATTTAGTTCTTTGGGTGTATTAAACAATAACCCCGGATCATATTCAAAGGTTACCGCCGGGCTGTGGTCATTATTCATAACCAGCACACCTTTTGCATCAGTTTCCACCATACTTCTTGTAACAACCACATCACCACCAGCTCTAACCACCCCCTTAATATTCAATCCGATCGTATTTGTTCCTCCAATATTGATATTTCCACCCGCAAAATAAACACCATTTAGATTTTTGACATTACCTTCTATGTTTATATTACCTTTGGCAGCCAACATAAAAAATGCACTAGGGGTAAAGTCTGCATTAATCGTTATATCGTTTGTCCCTTTAACAAAAATTAGTCCTGTTTTCCCTGTTAAATTTACTACCCCGCCAGTAGCCACTATCGTACCCCCTGTTCCTCTTTTTACAAAAAAATCGTTATATAAACTGTCATAAGTTGGTTTACTCAAGATTAAGTTTTTCCTAACACTCCACAACCTTGCATCCGTCGTTACCTCCTCAAGATGTTCAAAAGTTTTATCAAAAGTTGTCGAGCTTATTAGTCCATCATCTTGCGTTCCTACGGTAACACTCAGTGCCGGCACACATGAATTTGCAGTTGTACAAGTAGAAGGAATATTATCTAGTAAATTACCACTTGCGTTTGCCCCTGATCCTTTTATTTGGTACCATCCATCAAAAGTTGCCGTGGTATATCTTGCTTCCAGATTTCCGTTAGCGTTATATGGAGTAAATGCGGTATTCCAAGCTCCACTATCTGAAAAATTAAAGGTGTTAGAAGCATAAGAATTCCCCACTCCAATTGCCATAGTTTTTATAAAATTTGTCAAAGGATCTACCATATTTTTATAAATTATTTGCGGTGTATAAACCACACCCCAAGCCAAAGACACAGGTTCCATGTGAGGATAAGTATTTTCATTTATACCCAGAAAAGTCACCGGAATGCCACTATAATTCATTGAAATCATGTCTGGTGTTCCATTTTTATCTTTCTCGTATAAATTGGTCCACGCAGGATCATTGTCATCTGCCAATTTCCCAAGACCCACTGAACCAGTAGCGTCATAAAGTGCACCTGTCACATTTACCTTACAATCCCAAACTTTAAAACTTCTACCCACATCCACAAATCCATCACCTACAGCACTAAGTGGTAAACCGTCCACATCCACAGTGTACACAGATATCTTAAATTCTGCATGTCTATAGTTATCTCCTTGATAGAACGGTCTAAATACAAACGAATACAGTGTTTTACCGGGAACAGAAGTATCATCAGGGTCATCAACGTGGCCTAAGAATTGGTATAGAGCGGGATACTGCCCGGCACCATATAAACTATTTGTCCAGATGCCAGTTATTTTATTATAATCTTCCCGCATTTCCCAGTAATTTGTACTTTCAGAACCAACTTCCGCCAACCTCACATACAATTTGCTAATGCCTCTGCTGCTTGTATCACTGTCACCATCCAAAATATTAATTCTAATTGCCGGAGATCTCAAGGTAGGATCAAGCACTGAATCTAGCTGAAAATCACTCTGACACAAATGATTTTTCGAAGCCCCATTTACAGTTTGTGCCACAACTGGATCCAGATCACGATTTAAAATCTCAAGTTTATCAAAGGATGGTGCTACTGCAGGTCTAACTGTAAACGCCACCCTGTCAGCTCCAGTCGCTGAACATCTAGTGGTTCCAGCAGCTGCAAATGGATAACCAGTACAAGTAGTATTTGCACTTTCAGCTCCATAAAAAGCCGGCATTCCTACGTGCACAAAATAATCCCCAGCCGGTAAACTTCCAGCTGGAATTCTTATATCTCCTGTACTACAACTTACCCCATTAGTCGACGTGCACTGGTTGGCAGTAAATGCATATGTATAAGTATTACCGACTTGCGCAATAACATTATAAACACCTGTTAAAGCCAAAGCCGGATTAGCATCATACAAATATCTACTATCTTGTCTTTCAAGTGACACTTTTACATTATCCCTTCCTGGAATAACTGCAGCGTTTCCTGTTGCCGACAAAAATATATCTTCCGTCGAAGAAAAGCTAGTTTTGGCCACACCGCTATCATCTTTGACTGCCACACTAGCACTCTTAGATACTCTGGCAATATCAATATTGCCGCAACTTGTATTACCAAAACAGCCAATAGCCCAAGAATCTGCATTAAAATGTCCCGTGGTTCCAGTCGGATGATTACCAGTTTCAAAACTTCCACCCCAGGTACTACCTGCGCCTTGTGTCAACCCATACCAACGAATATCTGCCCGACCATCGGCTCCTTCCGACCCACCATTGGCAGCATTTGGGTTTATCCCTGGTCCAATTCCATCTACAATGCTAGTCCACACCGACACCCAAAAATCATTTTTCCATCGGTCTCCCGCAGTTGTTGTCTGCCCAATACTCAAATTAATTGGTCCAGTTTGTTGTGGGGTCTGTGAATATTGTGTGGAAAATGGCCCGCAAGCAGGCACGGGAATAGCAAAATTAACAGCAGCCGAATTTGGTCCAGGAATTGGAGTACTAATGGCATTCACTCCGTGAACCTGAAAAGTATAGGTAGTGCCAGGGGTTGGTTTGATATCCCAATCATTTCTGTTGCCAGTATCTGTTACCGTCACGCTATGTCCAGCATTATTTGTATAAGTTAAATAATAATAATTGGCACAACTAACACTGTTCCAGTCTACATATAAATCCTTTGTGCTACAGTTTGCCGTAGGGGTGGAATTAATCACCGGAGCCAACGGAGTTACTCCATTACAAGAATTACAATTATTGGTCGAACTAGTACTAGTCCCACAACTATTGGTGCAACTTTGGGTAAAATTGTCTATGCAGGTACAAGTTGCTGTTCCGCAACCAGTCGGTGTACAGTTCTGCACACATTCTCCGGTAGAAGTATTACAACTCATTCCAGCATACGCATCCGGAGTTAGTGGTGGATTACATATTGGTCCAAAAACATTATGGTCATTACACTGGGAATCCGAAGTACAGGAACGATTTTGTGCCTGAGGTGGAGCCTGAGGGCAATATATGCTCTGTTTGCAAACACTAGTATTACCACAATTTCCTTGGCACAAGACATCAAAAGTAACTGAGGTATATGGGCTAGGACACTGTACCCCTGTAAGACAGGTATACCAAACACTACTAGTTACCCCTATGGTTGTCCAACCACAATCTCTAAGACAACAAGAACCAATGTTCGAATTATCAACTTTACAAGAAGATTCTGGAGGTAAGCACTGATTGTTTCCACAGACCTCTCCATTGTTTGGTGCTGGAGTATTTGTTACTGTAACAGGAGTAGGGGTTGCATTGGACACGGGGGTGCTAGTTGGTGGCAATGCTCCACCACAGCAGATTTGGCTTCCTCCACACCCTGAGCCGGAAGATTTGTCAACTCTACCTAAATCAAAACAATCCGATTGTGCCCCATGTAATCCATAACAATTACCACCTATTGCCGAACAGGTCGTCAGGTTGTCACCGCAACACTGTTTATTCGAGTCATTGCAGGACTGAGTCATACTTTCTTTTGGTGGTGACAACGAGTCACAACTTGTAGTAGTAAAGCAGGTACCGTTGGCGTTTGTGCAAGGATTTGATACTGGTGTGGGAGTATTTGTGGGAGTTGCGGTTGGAGGAATATACCTACCAGAACAATAACCATCACACCCATTCCAGCACTGTGAACCAACA
>CAYUVY010000012.1:5287-18004 GCA_964448465.1 uncultured Gammaproteobacteria bacterium | reverse complement strand
TCTGGAGTAACTTTTGGTGGTGTAAGGTTTGGTTTTGGTGTTGGGGCTACAGTTGGCGTTGCTGGGTCCGACTCGTTAACCCAAGTCATCTTGTCTCTAGACAAAAGTTGTTTTGCAGACTGACCAAGTGACAAATTACCATCCCTGTACCAGGTTCCATTTTTCCATTCCAAGTTTTTACCAGCTAGTACCACATAGGGTTGGTTGACCAAGTCCGGTGGCACGAAGTCCACGTCTGTAATTAGCTCTTGGTCGCCTGGTTTAGACTTCGATAGACCGGTCAATACTCTACCCAGATTAACCCCATTTTTATCATACTCTTGTACTCCCACAAAGCCTTCTCCTTTTAAAATAATTTTCCAGCCAGCTTTACCCAAAGGGGCATCTTCGTCCTCAGCTCTAATTTGAGGAGGGGAACCAGCTCCATACAAAGGATGAGATCTCTCCAGCATTTGCTTTAAAATATTTTCTCTAAAAGCCACCACTCGTGGCAATTCTCCACCAGTTGCAGGCTCTGGCGTAGCTGTCGCTTTTATTTCTTGAGTTGGAAAAGCTGTTTTTGTTGGTTCTACTGTGGCTGTGGCTGGTGGTCTAGCAGCTGTTGGCTCGGTAACAATCTGTTTTGTAGGTGTAGCTGGACTTCCTCCACAGGCGGCTTCCAAAACGGCCACACCAACCGCAAGTGTTCTCCCGAGGGTTTTACCCAATTCGCTTAGTGGCATTTTTGTATTCATTATATCCTATAACTATATTATAATTATATTCCTGTCTTGTGGAAAAGTCAACAACCTTATTATCTTATAATATATACACACCTTATACATATCAATTTCTCAGTAAGATCCGCGTATTAAACTCCCGAGAGACCGTCTGACCCACGGCCTGTTTACTCAAGGTAAAGGTAAACTTCACTGCGTTCACTCTGCCTCCACTTTCCCCCTCACAGGTTGCAAACTTATCGCATTTCACACTCAAATTATTTATCCAATTTACTTTCATGTCCGCTGCCTTAGATGCAATTTCGTTTAAATCATCACCAGTACAGATTATATTCGACTCGATTCCATCTAAAACATTTTTCATAATATATGTCGTCGAGGAGACACCTTGTACGCAACTTAAACTATCACTTTCCGTCAAGGGTACAAGTTGCTTTAGTTGCCCAATTACCCAGGTTCCCTGGCCTTCAATCTCTGCCACCGCCGCAATTCGATTACTAGCTTGATAAGTATTGGCCAACACCGAAACCAACGTAACCGATAATACAGCCATAATTCCAGCCGATACCACTAACTCAATCAATGTAAAGCCTTTATTCATAGTTTCACCATCTTCTTTTCCAACACATAACTATATTTATAATTTGGGGCAGATTCAGTACCTACATTTTGCCAATTTACAGTCACCAATACTTTGGCACACTTCCTGCCATTAATTTCACAATCCGAAATATTTTTAGTGGCTGTCAGATCATATCCCGAATACGAAGTGTTTGGAGAGATTACTAGCTGCTCAGTAGAATCCCAAAAAGTTCCTGCCTGTTCCGTTGCCTCTGCTTCAATATCCTTCATCACCAAAGTTGCCAATTCTGTGGCAATTTTTCTCTCTCTACTCACATTTTGAGCCTTAAGCGAGACCAATACCGACAAGGATATTCCCGTAAACACCACTGTTACCAACATGGATACAAACAACAATTCAATTATGCTAAAACCATTTTTTTTCATACTATGGCACCGGTGGAGCATTATTTCTAAAGCATCCAACCTGATCAACCGATATTAGTCCTGATTTATTTATTACTAAACACTTATACTGCGAATCTTGATTTCCCAACTCTACGCACCAGTTTAGATTATCTCCACAATTTTCTCCACCAGTTTTTACATCACCCTTGTGTTTTTGAAACACCACTGATAAACCAACTCCAGAGTTAAAATATAAACTAACCCCGCCCGCAATATCCACAGGCTGAGCCAAATAGCTAACCAGATTTTCATTATTTTTCCCCAGTATATCTATTTTTTTAGAAGAACCATTTATCGATACCATCACACTATCGATATCTGTCCACCCACTACCAGTCGGCGCTTGTCTGGATATAGCATAACTTCTAGCCAAATCAAAATAATTTTTTATCTGGCTGATGGCCAAATTCTGCGCACTACTTTCTTGAAACTTTGAAAATTGAGTATAGCCCAAACCGGTTAATATGCCAATTAATGCCAGGACTACGATTAGTTCTATTAAGGTAAAGGCAGGGGAGTACCTCATGGATTCGCAACTTTATAGCTACAAATTACAGCCTCTTTTCCATTAGAACAATCTGCTGTGCAGACTCCGCCATTTGTACAATAATTTGCACTTGAAGCAATTTCCAAAAACGCATATAGCTCATAAGTATACCCATTCCCACTTTGGTGATAAGAGTATTTATAATTGTCTGGTTTGGGATCCGATGGTTCTGTAGACATTAATCCCGCAGTTACCAGGTCAGCAATACTCCCTGGATACGAGGTTCCGACACCTTGTCTATACAATTCTAATGCACTCTGAATACGCGACAAGTCTGTCAATCTTCGACTGTCCCTTGCCTTTTGATTAGCTCCCGCAAAAGATATTGTTGCCACTACAAACAACACCAAGATTATCGTGGTTACCACTACTAGCTCAATTAATGTAAAACCCTTGCTCTTGGTCACTGTAAATTCTTAACACAAAAATAATCTAAATTTCCTCCAGTACCGCAACTTTGAGAACTGTAATTTCCAGTTCCGGCAACATTTAGTTTTCCACACACACAATAAGTGTTGGCAGAACCACTTCCAGCATATATTTCCGTTTCCAGCGCTCCACCTCCTGCCCAAGTCGTTGGAAATTTTTCTAAAAATACCTGGCCAGTAGTCGGCGGATATTGCCATTTCGCGTTTTGTGACCACAAGCTACCATCAGGGTATTGGCCTGCTACCGCATAGTACAGCTCAGCCGCTTTTTGTATATTATTTAGTGTTTGTATTCGACTAGCGTCTTTACCTCTTTTCTGCGCACTAGAAAAAGATACTGTAATTACCGCCGTAAGTATTCCAATTATTGAAATAACAACTAATAATTCAAATAGTGAAAAGCCTTTTTGTTTTATGTTCATATTCTATTTTACACAAACAGCAAATCTACCTTGAATTATTGGTAGACCACAATTAGTTTGACTTGTGTCATCCTCGTCTCCAGCAGTACTATTTTGCTGATACAACAAATAAAAAGAGTCCGCATCTACCTTGGAATATCCAATTCCTACCATCACTCCCACACTGGTACTGGGTAAATAATTACCGGAATTTAAGGCCGCAATTGGTGGCTCGGTAGTCCCCGGGGTTGCTGCATCTGGATAAGACTTGTAGTCGTTGTAATACAGTCTCAATGCATTCTTCAGACTTGTCATCTCTTCTCTTTTGGCCGCATCTTTTGCCCTATCTCGAGCTCCAATTAAATTTGGTGTGATTAGAGCTACCAACATGCTAATAATAAACAACACTACTAGCATTTCCACCAAAGTAAAGCCTTTTTGTCTTTCTGTTTTTATGGACATACACCCACAGTACTACTAAATGCTGGACTATACCTTACCACACCGCTTGGGTCTTTTGATCCAACTTGCAGGTCAGCCAAGCTTACGTTTGGCGACAGTAAAACATAGTTATATGTATTGTTTCCACAGGCATCATTCTGAGCAACATACTTTTTGCACTCACTGTCACCCTTACTTTCCAATGCTGCAAAAACACCAAAACCTTTCTTGTCAGCTGTTCCCACATAACAATATTGAACTACTCCACTAACTGACTCGCTTGGCATCTTATTTACATAAGTATAACCATCTCTAGTAAAAGTTGATGTCTTCTCGATGAGGGTATTAATATCAATATCGTTTGGAGAAACATCATTTACATCTGGCACTTTGCCATAATCCGTAAAATAGAAAAATACTGCTTTATAAATTGCACTTAAGTCCGATTTTCGTTGCACATCCCTAGCCCTTTTTTGGGCATTTTGAAATTGCCCAAATGTGATTATCGAAAGTATAGACATTATCGCCATCACCACCAACAATTCCACCAGAGTAAAACCAACAATCTTGCGCATACTTACTTATGTATAAACTATTCTAGGCTAGGATTCAATTAGTTGGCACAATTTCCACAGCACTCCACATGGCAAAGTGGACTACACTCGTTAGCATTTATTTTATTAGCCAAAAAACAATTATCTCCAGTACAACCGTTTGGAGATGAGTTACAAGTGCCACTATCAATTACTCTACAAGTATAGCTCCCGGGAACGTTTCCAGCCAAATAACACAAGTCGGTATTAATTTGCATATCATTCCAGCTAACACTCGAGCTAGAAACTCCATAGTTATAATCTGCTACACCTGCCGCACCTTGGCTTCCGGTATATATGTAGGCTGATGTATTTGCTGGAGGCACAAATATATCTTTGTCTTTTAAATACTCTAATTTTGCCAAAACCTTATACCAGCGCGGACAATTCATTCCAGCTGTCGGATCAACTGGCTCAGTAAAAATCATGTAATTCTTCTTTGTTGTCGGATCGCAGGGCATATTCTTTACATAACTATTACTGGCTCCACAGGTTAAAAAACCATAGGACATTAGTTCCTCAGGATTAGTTGGATAGCACTTTTTATCCTGATAAAACAACTCCATAGCATTTTTTATACTTCCTAAATCGAATTTTCTTTTAGTATCGTTGGCTTTTTGTATATATACAATTGGATTAAAAATCCCCACCATTATTACCGCCATAATTGCCAAGATGGCCATTACTATCAACAATTCAACCAAAGTAAAGCCACGCTTCATACCAAATCTTAGCACCAAACCACCAAGCAACTAAAGTACCCAATAACAAAAAAGGGCCAAAGGGAATAGGGGAGCGAGCTTTCTTCTTGCCCGTAATTAACAAGTAAACCCCCACTACTGCCCCAGTAATAAAGGCCACATACAAGGCAATAATTAAATTTTTTACTCCCAAGAACATTCCTATAAATACGGCCAGTTTAACGTCTCCAAAACCCATGGCCCTGCCTTTGGTTATCCAATACAAACCGCCAATTACCCCTACCCCCAACAATCCTCCCAATAAATAATTTTTCCAATCCACATAATTAAATAACAAAACATAAATTATTCCCAAAATAATTAAAATAGCCGTGGAAAAATCCGGCAAAATCATATGTTTCAAGTCAAACACGAACGAAAAAACTATAAACACCAAAATTAGCGAAGAAAATACCAGTAATAAATAATCCAAATTTATATTAAAAATTGCCCGTCCGCCGAAGCCTTGGCGTAGGTGGAAAAATTGAAAATTAAGCGCTAGCAGCCCTCCCATTCCCAATTCCACCATTGGATATTGCCAAGGCAACTTCTTGCCACAGCATCTAGTCTTGCCACCCTGCAATAACCACGACACCACCGGCACATTTTCATACCAATGTAACTGTTTTTTGCAGTAGTCACAATAACTCCTCCCGCCTAATAGCTTATTCACGTCATGCTGAAAATTTTTCAGCATCTGAGCTAAATTATTTGCTTTATTTTTTTTATTATTTCCTGATCCACTGATCCACTGATTTACTGATTTACTATTCTTTAGGCCGTACGCTTCCTCTACTCTATACACCAACATATTTACAAAACTTCCCAAACACAAACCAATTGCAAACAAAAAGAGGGGATAGATAAACATTATTTATCTTAACAAAATATTCCTCTTTTTACTTTATCTGCCCAAAAAAATCCCTCCACGATAGTAATCGGGAGGGATTGACACTAGCCTAACTAATTTACAGTAGAAACTTCCGGTACACACAACAAATTTGCTTTAGTTGCACTTACGGTAAGAGAGGAACCCCAAGCAGTCTCTGCCACACAAGTACCCTTAATTTCACTTAATGCCGCTGCACCTGTACCCGGAGTTAAACATTTAAGTAAAGCACCCACTGTCCCCGTCCTATTTGCGTTAGCCTTAGGGTGAAAACATACGTAGTTGTTATCACTTCCGTTGTGATACATGTACAACTGATCTATTTCGGCTGTTGTGGCTTGAAAAGCTTCTTTGCCTTGAAAAGCGGCCTTTAATTCCGAAGTTCTAATCAATGCTCCAGTAGTTCCCGTACCATTCATAACACCAAAACCAGCATCTGTACTACCTATGGCAATTTTCCCGCCAGGAGCTACAGATGTACCTCCGCCACTAGGAGAGTTCCATGGATAATCATTCTGTGAGGCATAATATCTTTCATAGGCAGCCAAAACTTCAGCTGCATCGTTTTTAAATTTAGCATCCCGAGCTTTAGCAGTTTGCTCAATTGGATTAATTGTTGCTAAAACTGCAACTGAGAGAATTCCAATAAGCGCAATCACGATAAGAAGTTCCACCAGGGTGAAACCGAGAGACAATTTGGCAGGCATTTTTTTGTGCATTTTTTTCAAAATATATAATTAACTAATTCCAGTATGCGCAATTAGAATTGCGATGTCAAGCTATAAATTGGCATTACAATGGCAATTACCAAGAATCCCACCACTCCACCCAACATCACCATAATCAGTGGTTCAATAGCAGTTGTTAACGATTTAACCGATTGTTCCGACTCTTTAGAAAAATAGTCTGCCACCCGCATTAACACCTCATCCAGTTTTCCCGTAGCTTCTCCTGTGGCCACCATTTGATTGACAATCATTGGAAAGGCCTCTGTCTGGGCAAAAGAGTCTGCCAGCGTAAACCCTTTTTCCACTCGGCTAGCAATTTTTTCGTAGGCATCTTCAAAGACTTTGTTGCCAGAGACTTTCACAATGATCGTAATTGCTTCCACCATGGGCACACCCGCCGACAACAACATAGACAAAGTTCTCGTAGTATCTGCAATTACCGATTTGCCAATTAATTCTCCCGCTATGGGTATTTTTAGTAAAAACTGATCTCGTTTTAATTTCACCGCCATATTTTTTTCTGACAGTCTGTAAAAAGCAAATAAACCCAGTGGTATAAAGGGATACAGTGGCCAAATTGCACTGACAAACTTAGACATATCAATTAGTAGTTGGGTAATAGCTGGCAGTTTGGCTCCAAAGTCTGAATAAAGAGAAGTCATTTTTGGTACCACAAAAATCATCATAATAAACATCACTCCAATAATTCCAGTAATTACTACAATCGGATAAATCATTGCTCCTTTAATCTTGGCTCGAAAATCTTGTGACTCTTCCATGTTGTGAGATAGTTGGTCTAAGATTTTTTCCAATACTCCACCTTCTTCTCCAGCTCTTATGGAAGCCACATAGGCCTCTCCAAAAAACTTTTGATATTTTGCCACTGCCGAAGCCAAAGTGTTTCCGGCTCTAACTGTAGTCAAACAATGTTCCACAATTTGGGCAATCGTCCCTTTGCCTTGTAGTTGGTTGACCAATAAGGCCAAAGCCTCTGTTAATGGCAGTCCGGCTGTCATCATGGTGGACAATTGCCTAGTAAACAAAGCCAATTGTTTATAACTCACTCGAGATAAAAACAAATTCATAAAATCTGACATAAAACCCTTGCCCACTTCATTTACATACAAGGGTAATAATTTATTAGATCTCAAAGCCTCCAAAGCTGCCCCTCGATTTTCCACCTCCAAGACACCTTTAACTAGTTTTCCACTCCAATTTTTAGCCCGAAAGGCAAATTTTTTCATACTGATCTAATTGCTCTAAGTTGTTGTTGCAATTCTGCGGGTCTAAAGCTATATTTCAAAGCCACTTCTTCCGCCACTATTCCTTTTCTAACTAGTCCAGCCAGATATGACTCCATTCCCACCATACCTTGTTCCGCGCTAGTCTGGATAATATTATCCACCATAAAGGTTTTTCCTTCTCGAATCGAATTGCGTACCGCACTGTTAGCCACCAACACCTCACATGCTAAAACCCGTTTGCCTTCCACTGTCGGGATTAATCTTTGCGACACGATTGCTGTTAATACCTCTGCTAGTTGTGCTCTAATTTGACCCTTTGACCCTTCCGGAAACACATCAATTATTCTGTCTACGGTCTGCGCTGCCGAATTAGTATGCAGTGTAGAAAATACCAAATGCCCAGTTTCCGCCATAGTTAAAGCCGAACTAATAGTTTCCAAGTCTCTCATTTCCCCCACATATACTACGTTTGGATCCTGGCGCAAGCAGGACTTCAAAGCTTTGACAAAACTATCCGTGTCAAAAAAAACTTCTCGCTGGTAAATTAGACTCCGAACGGGGGAGATCACATATTCCACCGGGTCTTCAATGGTCACAATCGACCGAGCTTGGTTTTTATTTATTTCGTTAATTAATGAAGCCACCGAAGTAGACTTACCTTGTCCAGTTGGCCCAGTAAACAAAATAAATCCCTGTTTTAAGGACAAAAATGAAGTACAAATCTTGGGAATTCCCAGTGTGTCTAGATCTGGTATTACCCTGGGTATAACCCGTAGGGCCGCACATAACTTACCCATAGCCATAAATACATTTACTCTAAATCTATCTCCACTTGCCAAGCTAACCGAAAAATCTAGCTCTTTCTTTTCTTCAATTATTTTCCTTTGCTCTGCGTTCGTCAGACTCCAGATTACTTCCTTCATCATTTCTGGCTCAATTACCACCCCCACCCCGGCTACTAACTCACCTTGAATTCTAAACACTGGACCTGCATTTTCCGCCAAATGCACGTCCGAAGCCTTTTGCTCTATAGACAAGCTCAGTAGTTTTTCAAGTTTTATATCCATTAGTATTCTGCTACACGCTTTACTTCCGCCGCTGTAGTTACCCCCTCTAAAATTTTAACGTAGCCATCTTGTTTCATGGTCAACATGCCTTCGTCCATGGCAGCTTTGTTTATCGAGGAAGCCGAAGCCCTCTCCACAATTAATTTACTTATTTTTTCAGTTACAGGCATTACCTCATAAATTGCAATACGCCCAAAATATCCAGTATTATTACACACCTCACAACCCACAGGCCGTTTAAATACTACTTTTTTGCCGTCCCTAAATAGAGCCTCTGTTACCGTTTCATAAATTGGTCCCAAGACTGTTTTCATGTCAGCAATTTCCATTTCTGTCGGTTCTTCTTCTTTGGCACAATGTGTACACACCTTGCGCAAGACACGTTGACCTACTACACAAGTTAAGGACGAGACCAGTAAAAATGGCTCAACTCCCAAGTCCAACATGCGCGGAGGTACTCCCGAAGCATCGTTAGTGTGCAGTGTAGAAAAAACCAAATGACCAGTTAGTGAAGCATTAATTGCTAGCTCCGCCGTCTCCACATCACGAATTTCTCCAACCATAATAATATTTGGATCTTGGCGCAAAAAAGATCGCAGTGCCGTAGAAAATGACAAGCCTGCCTGGTTGTTCACCTGTACCTGGTTGACCCCTTTAATTTGGTATTCCACTGGATCTTCAATCGTGGAAATATTCACCTTGGGTGTATTTACCTTAAATAGAACCGAATATAAGGTTGTGGTTTTTCCAGAACCGGTAGGTCCACAAACCACAATTATTCCATGAGGACGAGCAATTGCATCCTCTAAGTTTTTCAAAGCCCTACCGCGTAGTCCCAAATCCGGCAAAGAGGGGACTTTTTGAGATTTTTTAAGTAAACGCATGACCACTTTTTCTCCGTATACTGTGGGTAAAGTTGACACACGCAAATCTACATCATTTCCTTCATCCGAATAAAAAAACCGACCATCCTGAGGAATCCTTTTTTCGTCAATTTTTAAATTAGACAAGATTTTGATACGCGACACCAAAGCATCATGTACATTTCGTGGCAAAATATATTTTTCCTCCAAAATTCCATCAATACGATATCTAACCCGCACATTATCCTCCTGTGGTTCCACGTGGATATCCGAAGCTCTGGCCTTTACCGCATATTCCAAAATCGTAGTAACAATTTTTGCCACCGGGGCTTCTGCCGATATTTTTGCCCGTTTTTCCGATATTTCCTCTTCCTCTTTTTTTGTTTCGTCAATGGCATTAGTCACATCTGACGTAAATGTCTTTTCCCTTTCATATTTTTCTCGAATCGAAGACAAGATTTGCTTCTCCAGCCCCATGGTCGTTTTTACTTTAAGTCCACTCTTTTTCTCGATAAACTCCACAGTCTCCAAGTCCAAAGGATTACGCATGGCCACATACAATTCTTTAGTTAGGACATCAAACTTGTAGGGGATTAAGACATATTTCTCGGCCACGTTTTGGGGCACATAAGCCAAGACTTCTGGAGCAAAACCAATGGCATCCAAATCCACAAAAGGAATCCTCAAAAAGGCTGCTTTAGCTTCTATCAATTCGCGCTCGGCCACTAATCTTGATTGTCGTATTACTTCTTCCTCGTCAACTCCACCCTTAAGTAAGGTCAAATCCATCTCTTGAATCTGGCCGTCGGTTAAAAGACCTCTTTCTTTTAAAACTTCCCGTATTGACTTGTATACTTTAAAGGCAGGTTGCATACTAATTAAAATATACACAAATGCTTACATCTTTACTACTTCTAGGCGATTCTTCCTCTACTCTCCAAAAACTTTTAGGGGAGCACCAACACCAACTTTTAAACAATCCTGATTTATTTTTAGTCAATGAAGAATCCGGTTACGGTATCGCCGAGATTCGTAAAATTGCCAGTTTTTTATTGCAAAAACCTTTTTCTCATTCTCGCAAACTTGTCTTAATCGAAAATGTTCACAAGCTAAAAACCGAGGCCCAAAATGCCTTACTAAAGTCTCTAGAAGAGCCCGGCGAGCAAAACATGTTTATTCTTACTACTCGCTTTCCACTTCAAGTTCTACCCACTATTTTTTCCCGCTGCCAAATAATCAACTGTTCCCCAAGCCAAGAAAAATCTACCTTAGAAAAACTGAACTTTGATTTGACTCTTTCCGAAAAACTTCTCCAAAGTGAACAACTTGCCTCCACCCACAAGGAATCTTTTGAATTATTTTTAGAAACCCAAGTCCAACTTTTTTACCAAGAACTTTTAACTAACCCCACAACTCAAATCCAAGAAATCATCAAAAAACTTTTTGCCGCTCTGTCTATGTACCGCCACAACCTCGATCCCAAACAAATCCTCGATTGGGTTTTGTTATCAAATTAATTCCCCGCATTTTCTCCTTACATTTTAAAAATTCAGTGGTATACTTTTTATATGCCGGTAGTTCAGCCAGTATTTCAAGTCACCAACAAACTATTAAAACAAATCAGTCAAATCGAAGCGGCCAAAGCCATCATCGACGAAGCCCCTTTAGTTCCAGCCTACGAAAAACAATTTCAAAATGACGCTGTGATTCGCACTGTCCACTACGGAACTAGAATCGAAGGAAATGACCTAACCATCCAAGAAGTTGCCAAACTAGTCGAGGGTCGGGAAATCAATGCCGGAGAGAGAGATATTCAGGAAGTTATCAACTACAGAAATGTGGTTTCTTACCTGGAAGAACTCTGGTCCCTCTTTGACGCCGGTATGCCCCTACCAGAAGAAAAAACCGTTCCTCAGTTTGACGAGCAAGGCAACCGCCCTTTCTTTTTCTCCGAAACTATCATTAAAAAAATTCACCAATTAACCACCGAAAAACTAATTGAAGCCGACCAAGTTGGTCGCTATCGCCACCAGCAAGTCGTTCTGAAAAATACCCGCACCGGCGTGGTGGCCCATCGCCCACCAGCTGCTATCGAAGTACCATATTTGGTTCAGGATTTATTTGCCTGGCTTAATGACAAATCTACTCGCGAGCTCCATCCTGTAATCGTAGCCTCTTTGGCCATGTACTATTTAATGGCTATTCATGGCTTTGTGGAAGGCAACGGTCGAGTCAGTCGAGCTTTTAGTATGTTAATTTTGTATGCCAATGGCTATGACATCCGCCGTTTATTTTCTCTTGAAGAACATTTTGATCGAAACATCGAAGATTATTACAACATCATCATGAAGGTCAACGAGACAAATCCTGACCTTTTCAAGCGCGACATTACCACTTGGATTGAATTTTATGCCGAGTCTCTGGCCATCGAATTAAATCGTATCAAAGAAAAAGTTAAAGCCTTGAGTCGCGATATTAAACTCAAGCAAAAACTCGGTGGCAAACAAGTCCAGCTTACCGAACGACAAATAAAGTTAGTGGAATTTATGCAACAATTTGGTGGCCTGCGCATGCCCGATGCCAAACAAATTCTCCCCATGGTCAGTGACGATACTATTTGGCGCGATCTAAAAAAACTCATCGACGACCAGGTTGTCGAAAAGCGCGGCTCCACCAAAGGCGCCTTTTACTGTCTCACCAACGCCTAGGTATAATAGTCTGTGCACCACAATCTTTCTGACATAGACCTAACCAAAATTACTCCACAAGAACTGGGCGAACTATTGATTGAAGCCAAAAAGGCTTACTATACCAGTGCCAAGCCCATCATGGACGACGCCACCTACGATGTTTTGGAAGAACACCTAAAAAAAATCCACCCCCATCATCGTCTTTTTCAGAAAGTAGGTACTCCCAATTTTGACACCGGCTTTTCCAAACTTTTACATAAATTTCCGATGTCTTCCCAAAACAAAGTTAAGACCTACGAGGAGTTGGAAAAATATTTTTCTCGTCACAAAACCGACAT
>CAYUVY010000012.1:0-5187 GCA_964448465.1 uncultured Gammaproteobacteria bacterium | reverse complement strand
AAGTTAAGACCTACGAGGAGTTGGAAAAATATTTTTCTCGTCACAAAACCGACATTTTAGAATTTTTGGTCCAACCCAAACTCGATGGTCTGTCTGTGGAATTAATCTATAAAAATGGTCAGTTTCAGCAGGGGATTACCAGGGGAGATGGACAAATAGGTGATGATATTTCTCAAAACATAATTCAAATGCAAAATTTTGTTCCCCACATTCCCGATTTTTCTGGTTCTCTGCGCGCAGAAATAATTGTTACCTATGCTGACTTTGCCAAATTGAATGCCACAGTAGGGGCGCATCATGATGCGCCCCTACAAACATACACCAATCCTCGCAATGCCGCCTCTGGAATTTCCCAACGCCTCGATGGTCTTTATTGTAACTATTGTTCACTTATTTGCTGGGATCTTTCACCATCCACCGTAGGGGCGAATCACGATTCGCCCTCAAAACTAGATACAGAATTGGCTAAAATTTCTTTTCTCCAAAAAAATAAAATTGTCACCGTGGACTCCAAGCCAGCAAAAAATTTTGCGCAAATACAGGAAATTTTTGATCATTACTCCACCAATCTTCGTCAAAGCCTAGAGTTTGATATCGACGGTTTGGTTGTCAAAATCAACGACCTAAAACTTTCCGATTCTCTGGGTCAGGAAAACCATCGACCTCTGGGCCAAGTGGCTTACAAATTCCCAGCCCGCAGCAGTCAAACCAAAATTATTGCCATCACTTGGCAAGTTGGCCCTCTTGGCACCATCACCCCCGTTGCTCAAGTCGAACCTGTAGAGCTGTCCGGGGCGGTAGTTACCTATGCATCATTGGCTAACTACCAACTAATTCAAGAAAAAGATATTAACATTGGCGATTTTGTAGAAATTAGCCGTCGCGGCGACGTGATCCCTCTTATCGAAAAAGTAGTTACTAAAGTTGAAGTAGGACATGTTTTGTCTCCTGAAAATTGCCCATCATGTGGCAGCAAATTAATAACCGTCGATAAATTCTTAAAGTGTCCCAACTCCAGTTGTCCCGCGAAAATACTTGGTTGTCTGCGTCTGTATTGTAAATTTTTAGATATCCAAAATATTTCCGATAAAACTATTGAAAAACTTTACAAGATCGGCAAACTTAAAACTCCGGCCGACTTTTATGCTTTGCAAGTTGCCGATATTGCTCCTATCGATGGACTAGGTGAAAAATCTGCCACCAAAATTATTCAAGAAATTGCCAAGAAACAGGAACTAACTTTAGTCGAACTATTTACCGCTGTAGCTATTCCCAATTTTTCTCAAAAAAGAATTCAGCAATTAGTTTCCAGCGGTTTTGACACTCCCGAAAAATTACTAGACTTAACCAATCAACAACTACTATCTCAACCAGGTTTTCAAGAAGGTTTAGCTCAAAAAGTAGTAGCAGGGCTTGCTCAGCGTCGTCAGACAATTTTAGACTTACTTCCCAAAATAAAGTTAAAAACAAGCACCGCCAAAAATATTTTAAATGGAGCCATTTTTTGCATCACCGGCAGCCTGTCAGCCCCACGCAAAGATATTGAAAACAAAATTGTAGACTCAGGTGGTAAAGTTGCCAATTCCGTCAGTAAAAATACTACTTATTTGGTTACCAACGAACCCAACTCAGGCTCCTCCAAACTAGAACAAGCCACACGCTTTGGCACCAAAATCATTTCCGAAAACGAACTTGCCCTATTGTTGAAATAATAAATACTGTCATCCTGAACTTGTTTCAGGATCTATTTTTATTGAGATTTATATTCTTCTCCGTGAACTATTCACTTTTATTTACAGTAGGGGTTTAATTCATTAAACCCTATTATCGAATTTGCGTTAAAATATAAAATGATCAAGCTAATCGTCGGTCTCGGCAATCCCGGTAAAAAATACGAAAATACACGTCACAACGTGGGTTTTAAATTTGTGGATTTTTTACAAGATAAATTTCCCAATCTAAAATATTTAAAGCCTCAAGATTTTATGAACAATTCCGGTCTATCTGTTGCCAAAGAAGCCAAGTTTTACAAGATAAACCCAGACGAAATTTTAATCGTTCACGACGATCTAGATATCGAAGTGGGGGAGTATCGTCTGCAATTTGACCGAGGTAGCGCCGGTCACAATGGCATCAAGTCTATTGTGGAAAATCTAGGCACCCAAGCCTTTTGGCGCCTAAGAATCGGTATTGGCCGCCCAACCGATAGCAACCTTTTACCCGAAGACTACGTCTTAATGAATCTTTCTGCCACCGATTTTGCTACACTATCCCAAGTTTTTGAAAAAGTACAAGCCAACCCAGACTTCCAAAAACTCCTGGGCTCATAGTTAAACGGTATAACATACCATTCGCATTGGTATATTCGGGGTTCAATTCCCCGTGAGTCCACAGATCACACTCCGCTTTAGTCCGCCGAAGTCCTGTTTTTGATCTAGACGAAGGCGACCATTGTCCACTCTATCTATCTTTCTTCTTCAACCAAAGAGCCGCAAAAATAGTTGTAATTGGTACTGCCAAAACCAGCACAATACTGCCTACCATAGTCCTAACTATCTCCTCGGCAATCATAGAGCTACTTAAAATTACCCACAGGGGTTGTTTATTTACATTTAAATTTATTAATAAAAATAAAGGTAAAGACGTGCCGGCATAAGCCAACATTAGGGTATTTACCAAGCTTGCAATATGTTCTCTGCCCACACTTGTACCCCTAACATACAACTCTCTTCTGCTTAGTTTGGGATTAGCATTATAGATTTCCTCCACTGCCGCCACTTGTGCCGTAGTTATATCATCCAAGACTCCCATTATTCCTATTATTATTCCTGCTAACAAAAGTCCTTGTAAATTGACTCCTTTGGGCAAACTTTCAAGTAATAACAAGCTTTCTTCCGATCCAGCCCCACTTAGATCGGCTACTTTTACCACCCAGCTTGAAAGACCCACACTCAGGACCAATAATAATATAGTCGACAAATATGCCACCACTGTTTTTCTATTAAATCCATGAGACAAGAACATCGATACAGTAGCTATTGCTAAACAGCCCAAAAAACTAACTATTAAAGGGTCAAGTCCAGCAAAAATATTTGGCACAACAAAATACAACAATACCCCCAAAGTCGAAACAAAACCAAACAATGATCCTAGGCCTTTAAACTTGGTTAATATCAGCACTAGGGCAACAAATAGTAAAGTTAATAGCTCAATTAGTCTAATCCGATATTTGCCCTGTAGATCATATGTTTCCAAGCCGTCAAATACGCTCTTTTTTACGATAACAATCTGTCCAAACTTATACAATTCTTCTGTAGAAGTAGTGGAATTATTTACTACCACATCCTTATTCTTATCCTCTCCAGTCAAAAATTTTAGTTTTATTTCCTGGGCAAAATTTTGACCTATTTGTTTATCAATTTCGTCAACTTCGATCTTCTTCACTTCCTCCACTCGGGCAATACCATACTGATCGCTATTCACGTTAGTCTGAGCCAAGACCTGAACTGGATATATCAATTTTAGAACCAATACCAAGGCAACAATTATGTTCATCCCCAATCTTACCAAATCAATATTTGTCTTAAAACTAATATTTGAGATAATACCAATGTGACCAACCCTATTTCTCTTATCACCCATCTTGCCGAATATCTTGGCGCCCAAATTCCCAACCAAATAGTTGGCAGTTTCGTCACCAGTTGGCTAGAAATTGCTCTTCTGCTTGTCGTCATCACTTTTCTAGTTAGTTTTATCAAGCACTCTCTACACAAAGACACCTATGACAAAACTCTTGGTCGCAAGGGGATTGTTGGTTCCTTCAGTGGTGCCATTTTAGGTGCTCTAACCCCTGTCTGTAGTTGTTCGGTTACCGGTCTATATGGTGGACTTTTATCTCAAGGTGCCTCGGTCCAAGGTGCCGCTGCCTTTCTCTTTGCCGCTCCCGCCGTCAACGAATTTGCCCTGGCGGTTATGTTTCAATTTGCCGGAGTATCCGGTGCAATTCTTTATATAACTGTTGGTATCCTTTCTGCAACTCTTACCGGCCTACTCGCACCACAGCTTGGACTTGTTCCTAATAAAAATTTTCAACACTTACATCAAGATCATGTTCATACCCATAACTTAAAACAAACCATAAGCCAAGCTTTCTCTGATACTCTCAAAACTCTAAAAATGCTTTTGGTCCCGGTTAGTCTTGGTGTAGCATTGTCTTTAGTTTTAGGTCAAATTTTACCCGGTTTCTTGGTCCAAATATCTACACTTGGCAGGGCTTGGTATGGTCCAATTCTCGCCACCCTAATCGGTCTTCCAACTCATATTGAAGCCGCTAGTGCCGCCACTATTTTGCTACCTATTATTAGAACTGGCCTACCCTTGGGCACTAGTGTTAGTCTCTTAATGGCTACCACAATTTCTAGTATTTCCGAAGTTACCGTTCTTTATAAACTAGTTGGCTCCAAAGCTGTGGTTAAACTAGTGGTCTGGTATTTTTTCTACACCAGCATCTTGGGTCTGATTCTCAATCAAATCTTCCACTAAAAATAAATTGAATATTCTCACCAAGAATTGCTAAATATCCCCCGAGGTCAATATAAACAGATGTTCGAGCTACAGGCTAAAGGCTACAAATAATCCCTATTCATAGGATTTTCCAATTTTGTGTATTTCTAGTATTTGACACCGAGTAGACAACTGAGGCTAAACCTGCTACAACTATAGTAACTGCCAATTTATTAATTAAAAAAGGAGTCAAAGAATGGATATCAAATTCTACGACGTCAAATCCCGCCAAAGCGTGATGTTAGACGAAAGTGCTGTTAAAAAGACCAAATACACCCGCAAAACCACCAAAGGTACACAAGTACGCTATGCTTTGCGAGGAAGCTACCAAGGTCGCTTTCTAACCAAGTTCGTCTCTGAAGCTGACTGGATGAAGCTCAGTGCTCCAGAAGTCTAGTAGTAATTTACTAGCAGTACCCTCGGCGCAAGTCGGGGGTATTTTTTGCAATACGCTACAATAGCTCATGGCTATTTCTGATATTAAAGCAGTCCTCGAGGCTCGTAAAAATATAATGAGTCAAAGGGCCAAACACAGTCCTTTGGAATTCCAAGCCTATGGCTATTTTCTTGCCGAGAATCTAAACGACCTAACTCATCGTGGAATTTACATCCGTATGGCCAAAA
>CAYUVY010000011.1:22319-26590 GCA_964448465.1 uncultured Gammaproteobacteria bacterium | reverse complement strand
TATTAATCGTCACTTGATCACTATTTACCAATTCCTCATATTGATTCTGTAGTTCCAGTCTTTGCGTTTCCAAATCATTCTTTTCTGCAGTTTTAATTTGTAGTTGTTGGTTCAAAGCAGCCTCGTTTAACTTAGCTTTTTGCCAATTCTGCCAGCTAATTACGCTCCACACCCCCAGTCCAACTACTGGTATCACTATCAGCCATTTTAAATATTTAACTAATTTAATTTTCTTCCCCATATTCCATGATAACAATATTCTTACAGTTCAACCCAGGTATGTTCTTGCGCGTGCTAAACTATAATATCAATGATCACCCCCCTGGCCGAACGACTTGAGAAACGTGCTAGACTCTATGATCCATTTAGAGACAAATTGACGGAGATTACCGATAGAATAACCAAAGGACCCGTAGAAACTTGGTGGTTTACTACCGCTCGTTCTACTTTAGCGCTGCTTCGTAGGCCTAGCCAACTTCCACCAGAAAGCAGCCAGTTTGTCCAAAAATACGCTTCAGAAGTTTTACAGACCTTACAAGAAGCCTCCCGAGAACAGGTTTCACAGACTCCTGCCCAGCAGGCAGTACAAATTCTTCATCGAATTTCTGATCAACTCCAATCAAACGAAACAATCGAAGGAGAGCCCATACCAGTACGACACATACCCCTAGAACAACTACCAAAAATGTCCAACAGGTTTTCCTTTACTACTAAAACCGATGCCGACGGAACTTCCAGGCGCTATCTTACCATCTATTCCATCAACAAAAGTACCTGGTTTGACTATCCGCTTCCACAAACCGAAGGGGTTCTTCACAAAGGCGGACTAGGTCGCACTATTCTTAAAGTCTTATATGGCAGCTCCTCCATTGCAGAGCCCGAATTTCCACCAAACGACATGGACTATATTATCCTCGATACCGAAGATAATTTAGCCGAGGCAAAAAAATTAAATGCTGATCCAGACGGCATTGAAAGAGTACACGAGTTGGATATTCCTACTCTATTTAGTAATCGGGATTTAACCTTAAATTGCGCGTTTGTTGGCAAAGATGAACTCTTTTATTCTGATGATGCCAAACAGTCTGCAGAAACTGGCAAAATTCAAATAATTTCTGCCAAAAGAGGTATTTATGGCTCCGAAAAATTTGTCTATCAAGGTACAGTTCTCTATAAAAACAGAGGGTTGATGAGATATTTAAAAACTGTAGCCGAAGGTAAGGCCAGATCCTTCGATTTAACCCCACTTAATACCCAAGTTGATCTGGGAGTCTATTGGCTAATATTAGCCAAACGATTTTCCGGTAAGCCTACTTTCCCTGTCCTTGCCAATCGACTCTATGAACTTGCTAAAAAAATAGGGCAAGTACCCCCAGACTCTGTAAATATTTATGATGTTCTAGACAGAGTTCACACGGAGCACTCTTACTATAATTTTGCCGGTAAACCCCTAGACGAGGTTGGTGTGGCCAGGTGGTTATCCAAAAAACTTAGTGCTCAAATCCGAAGAAAATATCGCGAAGAACTGTCTATTCCTTCCGATGCAGATTTTCGGCGTACTCCCGGGGACACCGTACCCTTCGAAGTTCACCTTGACGATTACCAGATAAATCCACCCGCCTATCGGCATTTTCTAGATAACTGGCCAGGCTTCTTGTCCCGCTGTCAACGGCGAACCGAAGATTATTTGCACTCTATCCAAAAACCCTAGTCCGGAATATCATATCTCAATGGCTGTAGATCAACTTTCGGACGAAAGGTGTTTTCAGTCTGTCCACAACATCCAAGCAGTCCTCGAGGACCACGCTCTTTTTCCATGCCTAATTAGCAACATCCTCCAGATTGTTGCCACCAACAGTCCGCTTGATTCACATGGTGTAGATCTTTTTATAGAATTCGACCCAGATCACCCCCTTACCCCCATAGTTTCCAGGGGCGAGGGTAGCCAAACACTATTTGTCCAAAGCAAGTCCAGTGACAAGAGCGCTGCAGAGTTTGTCAGAACCCGTATTGTTATCCCAGACCCCAGAAAGATGGATTTTCAAGCGCCTAAACCCATGATTGTTCTAAACGGCCAACGTCAACCAGAAGAATTGGTCGCAGACGCATATATTCAACTCCTATTAGCGGTAGGGTTATTGCACGATGGTCAAAGTTTTAGGTGGCCCAGCCCTTGGGATTCGCAAATACACTCCACGCTTCACACTTGCGACCACCCGGTCCCAGATATCGTTCTCCGACAACTAAACACCGAAGGTATCTCACATCGAAACAGTGGATATAAAAGTAGAAACTGTCCACTCCCATATTTTTTTGAACTCAGAGATAAAACTTTATCTACACTTGCCAGTCTCAAACCTCTTCAAATTAGGGCATAATAACTAATGACCATTTTCCATTCCATCCTTCTTGGCCTTGTCGAAGGCCTCACCGAATTTCTCCCCATTTCTTCCACTTTTCATTTGATTCTCACCAGTAGATTACTGGGTTTACCCGCAACCGACTTTCAAAAACTTTTTGAAGTTTTTATTCAGTCTGGTGCCATCTTGGCCGTATTTATCTTATTTTTTAAGCGCCTAACTACTGACAAAGCTTTGTTAGTTAATCTGTTTTTTTCTTTTCTTCCCACCGCCCTTATTGCTTTTGCTCTGCGCCATGTTATTAAAAATACTTTTTTTCAAGCCGAATTTTTACAATATTTTGTCTTTCTTGCCGTTGGTCTAATTTTTCTTCTAATTCAACATAAACAGTCTCCCGATAAGCCAATCTCTATAAAACAGGCGCTAATTATTGGCTTAATTCAGGCTTTTGCCGTTATTCCTGGAGTTTCTCGATCCGGTAGCGTTTTAATTGCCATGGCTATACTTGGTTTTAATCTCAAGCAGAGCGCGCAGTATTCTTTTTTACTAGCCATTCCAGTTCTTTTAGCTGCCGGGTCCTTGGATTTATGGCAAAGTCGAAGTTTACTTCAAGCCAACAATCTTATGTTATTATTTTTTGGCTTTCTTGCCGCCTTTGTTTCAGCCTTGTTTGTCGTTCGCTGGTTTATGAACTTTAACCGTACCCATGGCCTAAAGTTGTGGGGCATTTATCGTTTAATCTTAGGTTTAATTTTGATTCTCTCGGCAATCCTTTTGCCCAAGGTGTAGACTTGAGTATATGAAAACCGGACACCACACCAACCTCGAACAGTTAACCCTCGCCAATACCAACTACCGCCAGGTACTTTATACCGCGGCCCATTGTCAGTTGGTTTTAATGTCTCTAGCCCCAGGAGAAGAAATTGGCTCCGAAGTGCACGCCGATGGCGACCAATTTTTCCGTTTTGAAAAAGGCCAAGGCCGAGTGGTCATCGACCAAACAACCTACGAAGTCTCCGACGGTCACAGTATTATTGTTCCAGCCGGCAGCCAACATAATGTTATCAACACTTCTACCACCGAGCCTTTAAAGCTTTACACCATCTATGCTCCACCTCACCACCAAGACGGTCTAGTTCGTGCCACCAAGGCCGAGGCCGAAGCCAGCGGCGTTGATTTTGATGGTCATACCACCGAATAATATGTTTACCAAACTATATTTTCTTGCCCTACCAATTTTCTTTGCCATCGACATGGTTTGGTTAGTGCTCATTGCCCAAAAGTTTTATGCCTCTCAAATTGGTTTTATCATGAAAACTACTCCCAATTGGGGCGCCGCTCTCCTTTTTTATCTGCTCTTTATTGCTGGTTTAGTCTTTTTTGTTATTTCTCCCAATCTGGCGCAAAAATCAGTTCTTCAGGTTGCCCTAGTTGGAGCTTTCTTTGGCCTAATTACTTATGCCACTTATGATCTAACTAATCTTGCCACTCTCAAGTCCTGGCCAATTCTAGTCACCGTTATCGATCTTATCTGGGGCTCCACTCTTTCTGCCCTAGTTTCTTCCCTAACTTATCTAGCTGCCAAAAAACTCGGATGGTAACCTATTTTCTTACCCTAGCCCTGGCCTTATTTTCTTACATGACTCTCTGGTTTGTCATCAGTATTCTCAAAAAGCGCAACGACCTGGCCGATGTAGCTTGGGGTCTGGGCTTTGTTTTCATGTCTTGGTTTTCCTTATTTCTTGGCTCTCCCAAACCTATCTCTTCTTTAGTCTGTCTTCTGGTCACCATTTGGGGCCTGCGCCTATCTCTCCATATTTATCGCCGCAACCATGGCAAACCCGAAGATTCTCGCTACGCCACCTGGAGAAAAGAATGGAAACATTTTTATCTGCAAAGTTATTTACAAGT
>CAYUVY010000011.1:2473-22219 GCA_964448465.1 uncultured Gammaproteobacteria bacterium | reverse complement strand
TTTTTGATTTCTTTTTCTCAAACCAGCAACCTGTTTTCCATCTTGGGCCCACTGACCATTTCCACCCTCATTCTCTTTGTTTCCGGCATACCCCTTTTAGAAAAAAAATATCAAGGGCGACCAGAATATGAAGAATACAAAAAATCCACCAGTGTCTTTTTTCCTCTACCTCCCCGAAAATAACATGTCTGCCAAAAAAATTGTTGTTCACGACAAAATGCAGTCCAACTACACCTATTTTTTACAGGAACCTATGGGCAAAAACTTCGATCCAAAATTTAAGCCCGAGCTAACTCCACCAGAACTTTTAGCCCTGGGTGTCTTCGGTGGCAAATACATGACCGATTGTCGTGCCGAGTTTCCTGCTAGTTGGTATAAAGAAGCCAAGCTTTGCTCCGAGTTTCATGATCCCAAGTTAAATTATTTTCAAGTTAATGCCAGCCAACCTCTGTTCGTTTGGCGCCAAAAGGGTTGGATTAACCCGGTAGACCCCAGGGGTTGGTTTCAGTGGTATTGTCGCTATTACTATGGTCGTCGGCTAGAGGATGGGGAGGATCAGCGTCAAATTGGTCGCTGGCGGGCCATGGCACGGCACTTGGGTCAAATTAAGGCTAATTGTGCTCCTGGTGATTTAACTTGTCGTCCACGCCAACGCCAAGCCCTACTGCACTGGGCTTACGACAGCCGGCGTCTCTAGCTCATTTGATAGTTTTCTATACACCACATACCCCGCAAACATACTTACTGGTATAGTTGCCAACAGTCCAACTCCCAATATTAATGCTCCCAAGATATTTAAGCCCAACAATTTTAGTCCCAAAATTCCAATTTCCATCAAACTTCTCCTGGTAATTTTTTTACTGTATTTTAAAGCAGCCAGCGGTCCCATTTTTTTATCAACAATGATTGTTGTAAATTGACCGTACTGCAAAGACCAGATAATACCGGGAACAAGGAGTAAGACTAGCCCCAAAGTTACCAACAATCCATAAAGTAGTGAGGCCACCCAAACTATCACCATAGTTCTCGCTCCAAACCAATATAGTTCCTTCATTGATACTTCTTTACCATCTACCACCTTCAAAAAAGCCTTAATAACCCCCAAACTAAAGCCTGCATTTATTACCATATTTATCAATGATATTGGCAAAATACTCTCTTCACTAAAGTTCGCCAATTTTGTCAGCAGTCTAGTCACAATTCCTACCCCAATTCCAAACACCACTAGTTTAATCAAAAATGGTACATTTTTCTTGGTCAATTCCCAAGACTCTCTAATTACTACACTTGAATCAAACTTCGCCGCCATGTATTTTTATATCTAAACTTCTAATTCTCAATTTTACCAAACTAGGCCAGTTTCACCTAGACTATAATTACTAATCTATGTTTCGCATAATTTTTCTTACCATTCTTTCAGTTTTTGCCCTTTATTTTTACCAAAAAACATATTTAAGAAACATTCCCACAGAAACCGCCAAATCTTTGTATTCATCCGAATATATCACGACAACTCTTACTCCAACCATAAAACCAACACCAAGCGCTAGCGCAGTCCCGAGCCTGTCGAGGGAAATTCCTACTGCTGACCCCGGTCCTTGGGGCGTAGCCAAACAAATAGGGGAGCACACTTGGACCATGAAAATCCAACTAGATTCGCGTATGTCCACACCCAAAGAACTTTTTGATGCGCTTAATGTTTATCGTGTCAAAAGTGGTGTTTCTGCCCTAACTTGGGATGAAAAGTTAGCTAACTATGCTCAATCTCGTGCCGATTTTTTCACCCAAAATAAAAACCTGGATTCTCACAAAGGCTTTGAAGATTATTTAAACAACCAAGACGGCTTTGCCAAATTAGGTTTTGACTCCCTGGGTGAAAACGCCAGTTATGGCTACCGTCTTTTGGGAGTGCATTTAATCGAGTGGATCTACGCCGGTGACGAACCTCATGACAAAAACCAGCTGAACACTATTTGGAACTATGTTGGCATTGGCATCAACGGCACATCTTCTTGTTTAATCTTTGGCACCGGCAAACACTAGACTATAATAAGCCATGCGCCTTTCTCGCTCCAAAATCGAACTATTCAAGCAATGTCCTCGCTGTTTTTATTTTGATGTTAAATTATCCATCAAGCGCCCCAGCTCCCCACCCTATACTCTCAACTCTGCCGTCGATAAATTACTCAAAAAAGAATTTGATATCCATCGTGCCACTTCCACCACCCATCCATTGTTAACCAGTTATGGCCTAAGCTTAGTGCCTTTTTCTCATCCAGAGCTAGACACCTGGCGCAATAATTTCAAAGGTCTAACCTATCTTCATCCTTCCACCGGTTTTGATTTATTTGGCGCAGTCGACGATATTTGGCAAAACGAAAAAGGAGAGTTGCATATCGTGGATTACAAAAGTACCAGCAAACTTGCCGAAATTAATCTGGATGCTCCCTGGCAAGATGCCTACAAACGCCAAGTGGAAGTTTATCAATATTTATTAGCTAAAAACGGTTTTACGGTCAATCCCACTGCTTATTTTGTTTACTGCAACGGCCAAACCGACAAAGAGGCTTTCGATGCCAAACTAGAGTTTGCCCTTACTCTCTTGCCCTATCAGGGCGATTATTCTTGGCTCGAGCCAACTTTACAAAATATCGCCGATTGCCTCCATCAAGAAGTTATCCCCGAACCCGCCAAAAATTGTTTTTATTGCACCTACCGCCACCAGTCCCGCAGGTTTGAATAATTATCTTGGATACAATAACTTAAACCTCTCGCACACCACTAAGCTATTTTCAGAAAACACATCTGGGTGCCATAACTTAAATATTTTTCTATGATTTTCTCGCCAATCTTCCAAATCCACAAACCCCTCTCCCTCCTCTTTAGAAAATTCTAAGTCTACTTCTAAAAATGGTTTAACTTCAATTTTTGTATATTCAATTAAACACGTAGGTTCAAAATTATGGTCCACAATTATTGCCAAGCTTCCAGCAATTGGTTGTATTTCTGTTTCTAAATAAAGTCCCGCCGTTGCTGTCTTTTTTCCACTGACTACCAAGCCAATTAATCTTTCCGAAAATTCCTTATCTTGCCCAAACCCCCATACCTCGTAAGGCAACTTTTCGTATATAGCCCTATCCTTTTCATTTAAAGTATTCAAATATTCCTCTAAAAATTTTGTTATTTTCTGCATAATACACTGTACAATACTTTTAAATGAACAAAAACATCCGGCTTTTTTATTTCTTTAACTTTTTTACCGACTTTTCACTTTTTGCTCCGATTGCCATTCTTTATTTTGCCAAGGTTTCTGGATCATTCTTCTTGGCCACCAGCATTTTTTCTATAATTTTCATTAGTTCTTCTATTTTTGAGCTACCCACTGGTCTCTTTTCTGATCGATTTGGTCGCAAAAAAACTATTATTCTTGGCTCTCTGGCCGGTTTGGTAAGTGTTCTATTTTTTGCCTTATCCCACAATTATCTCTTTTTAGTTTTTGGAGCCATCTTGGAAGGTCTAGCCCGTGCCAGTTTTAGTGGCAACAACGATGCCTATCTTTATGATCTTTTAGCTGAAAATAATCAAAAAGAAAATTATAAAGAAATCTTGGGCAAAACCAGCTCCATGTTTCATTTTTCTGCCGGGCTTGCTGCCGTCTTGGGTGGTCTTGTTGCCTCCCAATCTTTTAAGCTAGTCTTTTATTTAACTCTTCTGCCAATGCTTCTGCGCTTGTTTGTTTCCTTTCGTTTTACCGAAGTACGCCAACATACCCAACAAGAGGATAATATTTTATCCAACCTAGTTCCAGCCATCAAATTATTTTTCTCCAACCACAGACTTGCCAAGTTATCCTTAGCAGATTCTCTATCTTTTGCCCTAAGTGAGTCCACTTACCAGTTTCAAGGTGTCTTTTTCGCCACTGTCTGGCCGATTTGGGCTATTGGTTTTGCTAGAGTAATCTCCAACCTTGGAGCAGCCCTCAGTTATTACTTTAGCGGTCCAATCTTAACTAAATTTTCCGAAGGCAAAACCCTTATTATTGGTACAATTTACACCCGTTTTGCTGAAATGTTGTCTTTACTTTTTCCTGGTATTTTTTCTCCAGTCCTAATTTCCAGTACCTCAGTTTTTCACGGAGTTACTACAGTGGCCAAAAACCATCTTCTCCAGCAAGAATTTACTGACAACCAAAGAGCCACCATGGGTTCGGTCAATTCAGTACTAGGTAGTATAATATTTGGCCTTGTTTCCTTAGTCTTGGGTCGACTTGCGGACCTACTTACTCCGAGAATTGGCTTGTTTATTCTTAGTCTGACTTCTTTTTTCGTTCTATTTATTTATCTTAATCTCTTTGTCCACCAAAACAAAAAATAGTTATTATACCTATCTTCTCCTTTGTTCCGATTCTACTTATTATTGTGGTATTACCAACAATTTAGAAAAGAGAGTTAAAGCCCACAATACTAACAAAATAGGTGCCAAGTACACCCGTGCTAGGCGCCCCGTACGCTTAGTTTATTCTGAAAAGTTTAAAACCCGAAGTCTCGCCCAAATCCGTGAAGCCCAAATCAAAAAGCTATCCAGACTTGCCAAAGAGAGTCTTATACTTTCCCTCTAATTCCACTTTCCCTTTTTTACAACATTCCACGCACACCACCCCATAAGTATTCTTACCTTCTTTGTAATAATTCACCATATTTTCCGTAGTTTTCCCACACACTCGACACTTGCCAATGGCTTTGCCCTTTCCATACAATTCTCTTGTATCAAACACGTACAGTTTTCCCAGAAAATAAGTATTTGGGTATTTATCCATAAAAGTTACAATTCCGTGTTGCAATTGGTAAACATCTTCAAATCCATATTTTTGCATCAGCCCACTGGCTGTTTCGCACCTCACCCCTCCAGTACACACTGTCACCACCGTTTTCTTTTTTAAGTTAGAAATATTTTTAATCGCCTTTTTTACGTCTCGAAAATGACCCAGACCATCTGGCCAAATTGAGTTTTTAAATCTTCCCACTTCATATTCATAATCATTGCGCATATCCAACACATAAAACTCTTTTTTCGACTCATACCATTCAAATAGTTGCTTGGCTGTCAAAAACTTTCCAGTTATTTTTGCCAGGGGCCCATAGTCTTTTTTCTTTTCTCCGGTCGTCACAATTTCTGCTCTTACTTTTACCGATAATTTCCCAAAAGCTCTTCCAGTACCCACGCTTTTTTTCCAGTTAATATCACCAAATCCTTTGTATTGCTTCATTTCCTTCATATATTTTTTCGTATTTTCAGTAAGCCCTTCCACCGTCCCATTTATTCCCTCTTTGGCCACAATTATCCTTCCCTTAAGTCCCAGTTTTTCGCCTAAATTTTTCTGCCACAACATCACCGCGCCAGGATCCAGCAGTTTGACGTATTTATAATATAAAAGTATTTGGTACACGCCCTATTATAACGGCAAGTTAGATAAATCTCACTTCAAAGGCATACATGCCCATACTGCACGCCCCGCCAATTTTTGTCCCAGCCACTTGTTTTCCCATCTCAATTACTTCTACTCCTGTTGGTTGCAAAAACTTTCTTATTCCCAGCTTGGGTATCACCAAAGACGAAGAACAATCATAGGTATTATTCGTTTTCATTTTCAATACCGTGTCCACCCCGGCTTTTACTGTCGTTATTCTTGGCCAGTAGCCACCACGTACCTCAATATTCACCACTTGTTTTCCATCTTCCATGCTTACATTTTCCGTACTATTTGCAATCGTACCCACCACCGATCCTGAGCTTAGTTCTCTGGATTTAACTACATACGCAAACAACAAGCCTGCAAACACCACCCCCACGACAATAGAAAGCTGTTTTATATTCATAACCACAGTAATTTAACCACACCCAGTAAATTAAATAAAGCCAATCCTACGATAATAGTTCCTACTGCCGCAAAAAATTTAGAAGCATGTTTTCCTGCTCCCAGCATCTTCCCACTAAGGGCTACGAGGGTTAGTACCGGCATGGTTCCCACCACAAACAAGCCCATGGTCATTGCTCCACCCAGCAAACTTCCACTTTCTAGTGCCACCACTTGCATGCTTTGCGTAAACCCGCAGGGCAAGAAAAATGTTCCCACCCCCAAAATTATCACCCAAGCCCAGTTTTTTGTCTCGTTTTTATTCATCAAATCTTTATTTAACTTGCCAAATAAATTAAACTGCAACTCTGGGCCAATTCCAAGCAAGTTTAAGCCCAAAACAATCATCACTATTCCGGTGACAACTTGCATACCCAAGGCCATTTGCCAGTTTAAGGCCAGTCCTTTGCCCACCAGTCCGAGTACTCCACCCAAAATCACAAACCCAACTAGTCTACTTACTAAAAATATCGCCTGTGGCACCGTTTTCTGTCCCATTTTGGCCCAGGAAGCCGACAAAGACATCAGTAGTCCACCCACCACCGCCATGCAGGTGGAGAGTGAGGCAATCATCCCGATGAACATCGGGAACCACCAACTTCTATTTCCCAAATTAAAGCTTTGTGCCAAATCCGATTTTTGTATCCACCAGTAGACAACCAAAACCACCAAGCCAATAATTATACCTACTATTGACAACTCTTTTTTTACACTTACCTTGTCTTTGGTTACCACATAACCAAGCGGATTTAAGATTTTATTTGCTTCTTTAATAACCTTTTCTTCTCCTTGCTTAAACTCTCCCGTTAATTGAACACTTTTTTTACTCAAATCAGAATAAACAGACCGTATCCCAGGTATATTTTTAAATGTTTCTTCTACTAATAAAACACAGGAATTGCAGTGCATTTCTGACACATACAGAGTTAGTGTTTTCATTTTAGTTATTTAGTTTAACTCTTTTTAATCTTAAGGAATTGCTTACCACCGAGACACTAGAAAAAGCCATTGCTCCTCCTGCCAAAGCGGGGTTTAGCATGGTTCCCAAAAGGGGATACAGCACTCCAGCAGCTACAGGTATACCAATCACATTATAGAAAAAAGCCCAGAATAAATTTTGCTTTATTGTTTTCATGGTAGCTCTTGCCAGTTTTAAAGCCACAGGCAACCGCGCAATATTTCCCGAAAGCAGAGTAATCCCCGCCGATTCAATTGCCACATCTGTACCATTACCCATAGCCACTCCCACCTCAGCCTGGACCAATGCCGGCGCATCGTTTATCCCATCGCCCACCATGGCTACTTTATATCCCTGCTTTTGTAGTTTTTTAATTTGCTCTGCCTTATCTGACGGCATAACTTCTGCCAAAACTAAATCTATACCCACCAAGTTCGCAATATAATTAGCAGTTTTTTGGTTATCTCCAGTCAACATTGCCACTTTTACTCCCATTTGGTGAAGTTTAGCCACTGTTTGCTTACTTTCTTCTTTAATCGTGTCTGCCACCGCCACATAACCCAACACTTCTTTTTCTGTGGCCACAATTATCGGCGTTTTTCCTTCACCTGTTAATTTCTCCACAATTTTATTCTCTAGCTCTAAATTCATTTTTCCAGCCATGTTTATACTTCCTGCCAAATACTTTTTACCACCAATAAATCCTTCTACTCCTACTCCTTCTAGAGCTCTAAATTTCTCCACTTTACCAATTTTTAATCCTTCTTCCTCTGCCTTTTTTAATATTGCCTTGGCCAATGGGTGCTCCGAATTTGCTTCCAGGTTTGCCAATATTTCTAAAACTTTCTTCTTTTCGTGATTTTTTCCAGCCATCACTTCTGATACCTCCATCTCTCCCTTGGTAATTGTCCCAGTTTTATCCATAACTACATAATTAACCCCAGCAAATATTTCCAAACTTTGGGCATTTTTTATTAGTATTCCATTTTCAGCTCCTTTGCCAATCCCCACAATAATAGCCGTTGGTGTAGCCAAACCCATCGCACATGGGCAGGCAATTACCAGAATTCCCACCAAGGCCGTAACGGCTAAATCTGCTCTTCCCAATGCCAACCAAACCACAAACGATACTACTGCAAGACCAATTACTATCGGCACAAATTTAGCCGAGACGGCGTCTGCTAATCTCTCAATTGGGGCTTTGCTACCCGAGGCTTCTTCCACCATTTTAATAATTTGGGCAAGCATGGTTTCCTCTCCAATCTTTTCCACCTTCACTCTTATTGCCCCCATTTTATTCAAAGTCGCCCCAATAACGTTATCTCCTATTTTCTTGTCCACAGGTACACTTTCCCCCGTAATCATGCTTTCATCCAGACTGCTACTGCCCCATACAATCACCCCATCTAGTGGCACTTTTGCCCCTGGCTTAACCACCACAATTTCACCTTTTTTTATTTGCCCAATTTCCACTTCCACCTCTTTTCCATTTCTTATAACTAAGGCCTTTTTTACTCCCAAATTTAACAATCTTTCAATAGCCTCTCCAGTTTTCATTCTAGATTTAGCTTCTAAATATTTACCCAAAGAAATAAAGGCAATCACTACTACTACCACCTCAAAATATACCTCATTTTTACCCCAAAGTACCGTCACTATACTATATATATAGGCAGTTATTGTTCCCACCCCCACCAGTGCGTCCATATTTGCCACTTGGTACCTAATCAATCTGCCTACGGCCGTAATATACGGCCCGCCGGCTAAGACCATTACAATACTTGCCAACCCCAGACCCAAATACTTACTCCACTCCATTTTACCCATCAACATTTCCAACACCATCATCAACAACATTCCTATCGCCATAGGGATAATAATCCGCAACTCTTTCTTATCCTTCTTCAGGCCCATAGGCGCCTCTCTCATTTCTTCACTCATGCTATAACCCAGGTTATTAATTAGCTCATTTAATTTTTCTTCGGCCATTTTCTCTTTCTCATACTCAATCTTGGCCCTATTCGTCGCGTAATTTACAGTTAAGCTTTTTACTCCCTTGGTTTTTTCTAGTTTATTTTTTATTACCACCGCACAACTAGCGCAGTGCATTCCCTTAACCTGGTATTCCACTTCTTTCATTTCGATATTTGGTATAACTTTTCTAACTCCGCTACCGCCGCTTTGGGATTTTCTTTAAATTTTTGGTGCACACAGTGTGCCAAGTGGTCTGAGAGTAATTTCTTACGAGCCGTGGCTAGTAGTCCAGTCACACTATCTAGCTGTTGAATAATCTCCACACAATACACATCCTCTTCCATCATTTTTTCTACCTTTTTTAAAGTTCCCGCTGCTTGTTTAATTAATTTTGTGTCTTTCATCTTAAATTAACCTATAACCTACTACCTAGGTTATAGGTATTCAAAACCGTTGTCAAGTTGCTAAAATAAACCATGAACACCCCTACTCCTTTTCAACTCCAAGTCTGGGCCGAAATTAGAAAAATTCCCAAGGGTCAAACCAAAACCTACCTGCAAATTGCCCAAGCTTTGGGCAAACCAAAATCTAGCCGCGCCGTGGCCAATGCTTGTGCCCAAAACCCCAACTTAATTTCCACTCCCTGTCATCGGGTTATTCGAACCGATGGGGGATTAGGCGGCTACAGTGGTCCAGGAGGGCAAGAAGCCAAACGTAGACTACTAATATCTGAAGGAGTTAAGTTAAAATAGATCATGAATCTGGTTGGTAGGCTACAAAATATTTCACTAAAAAAGACTCTACTGTTCTCAGCCTCAATTCGCTTACTAGTCTTACCACTTACTTATCATGGCGATGTCACTGTAACCTACTGGTGGGGGCGATTCGCCTCTCAGTTTGGCTGGCGAGGTTTCTACGATTGGTTAAACTTTGGACCGCTTGGTCGTCCCGATCAACCCATGCTCAATATTCTCTACGATTGGCTCATCCGTCAATTATATCTACTGATTTTTCAACCACTTTGGTTTATCAATACTCACCTCTCTGTTTTTCCGTCTTCGGTTATGACCTGGTACGAACAAAATGGTAACCAAGTTCTCCTAAAAATGCCCATGATCCTGGCCGATCTCCTTCTCATATATTTAGTTCATCGATTTGTAGCCAAGACTTTTTCCATAAAATTAGCCAATCTTGGGGCAATTATTTTAGGCTTATTTTTGCCTATTTTTTACAATAGTGCCATTTGGGGAAGTGGGGACAGTATTATTAATCTATTGGGTCTGGCAAGTCTGTATCTCTTGTTCACTAAAAAATATTCATCCTCATTCTTGCTTTTTTTGTGCTCTATTCTTTACAAATCATCCTTGCTAATTTGGTCTCCTTTGTTTTTAGTTATCCTATTAAGTCAAAAACCAAAACTAACCAAGCTTATTTTGCCACTTATTTTTTCAATAGTCTTAATATTTTTAGTTGCCCAACCATTTACTCCCCAAGGCTCCAATCCTTTTCTCTGGTTTTATCAAACCATCACTCAGAAAATTTTACCCGGTCCCATGGCTCAACTAACCTCCAACGCCTTTAATTACTGGGCCTTACTTTTTGGTCTTGTACCCCGACTAGACGAACTTCTGGTCTTCAATTTTCTTCCTGCTCGGTCCTTTTCTTTATTATTTTGCCTAATTCTCTATCTTCCTATTTGGTTTAATCTTTATAAAAACCTAACTATAAAAACTATCCTCTTGTCCTTAGTCAATGTTACCTTAATTACATTTATTTTTATGACTCGTATGCACGAAAGGTACACTTTTCCAGCCCTAATACCACTATTTCTACTTTGTTTTTACGATCGTAAATTTATCAAATATTTTCTAATCTTATCCATAACTCATATGCTTAATGTCTACAACTGGTGGTGGTATCCCCAAATAAATATCTTAGTAGATTTTCTAAAAATAGATTTAGTAATTCGTCTCCTAAGCCTGACAAACATTCTCCTCTTTGTTTCTCTATTTCTAGAACAAATTCGACCCAAAAGTGCTAAGCTAATTAAGTGAACCCTACCCTAAAATTACTCTTTATTGCCAATAGTTTAACTGTCTTTGCGACCACTCTCACTGGCCCACTCTATGCCCTTTTTATTCAAAAACAATTTGCCACCAAAGATGTTATCTATATCGTTAGTACTGCCACCTTTTGTACCTTATTGGCCTCACTTCTTGGTTCTGCAATTTTAAGCAAATTTGGCGATAAATTAAACCACAAATCTTTGCTGCAATTTGGTTTTCTTGGCAGAGGAATTATTTGGGCCTTATATCCCTTTGTGCCCAACATCATATTTGTCTTTTTTATTCAGTTTATTTTTGGTTTTTTTGACACTTTTGGCAACACTGGTTATGACAGTATCTTTGCCGAAAACCTCGATCAAAAGCGTCATATTCGAAACTATTCCAGTAACAGAGTGATCGCCTATTTCTCCATGCTTTTTGCCATTACGATAGGTGCCTACGTTGCCTACAATTATGGGTTTCAACCGTTGTTTATTTTTATGTCTCTTTTGTCATTTGTTTCCTACCTAGTCGTTTCCAGAATCAAGTAAAACCGTTTTATAAGTGCTTCTTCCACACCACAAAGTCGGCTAGGTTAACCAACCCATCACGGTTAAAATCCGCACTCCTACTGTCAATAGCACCCACAAACTCTCTCTTCCATGTTACAAAATCACTAAGATTCGTTACCCCGTCTAAATTGGCATCACCATTTACCGGTGATGCTATAGATGGTGCACTACTTGGAACAACTATTGGTTTCCATCTGCTAATAAAATTATTATCCAGTATCGCCAAATTACCTTTCGGTGAAAAGTCGTCATTGTAGGTGGCAAAAGTATCACTAGTCTTAGGGCTTGCATTTATCACGCCCCAACCAACCTTGTTGCCCCTTTCTATCGATCGGTTTAGTAAATGTTCTACATTCATTACCACAAAGTCCGGATTTATTGTCATGTGTTCCATCAGTCCCCATTTTTTTGTCGGGAGTAGTGGTCGAACCAGATCATATGCAAACTCGCAGGGAGCATCTCCACAAGAATAACCATAATGCCAATTAATTTGAATAATATCTACTGAATTTAGATTTTCCAAAAACAGTGCCGGATTTCCTTGCATCCCATAGGAACGGGATTCCTGGTCATCTTTAGCAAAATCAGTTGCCACGAGTGAATATGGAAAAATATCTTTAATCGCTTTTATATCCCCATCCACCCATTTAGCTAATTCCCTTGCTTTAAAATCTCTCCATTTTTGGGTTGTAGGTGCCGGGGCCGAAGCCTCCCCTGAAACTAGTTTATATTTATCCACCGCATATTTTGAGTAGTCCAGTGTTTCGTCACAAATTAGAAACTGTGACTCCACCTGTGTTTCATACCAGACGACACTAGAATTATCTATTTTCGAAAAAATGTCTTTTATGTAGTTTCTGCTTAAACGTAAATAATCTGGACTGAATATCGAAGGTATGGCCGGAGGATTTGATGGGGAGTAACAAACATCATAGGCCAAACTACCGTCATATTTTTTAGCCTGAAAATCCGGATATTGAGTAAAGAGTGTGTCTCCAAGTCTAGAGCCACCAACTGAATAGGTTTCTGTTCCCAGTATTAAATATAGACCATTTTCTTTTATTGCCGCAATTAGTCGCTTTAAGTTGGTCATGGTTAGACCGTTTTCATTTACAACTCCGTCCCAATTCGGGTCGAATAACTGCCAGTACAGAGTAAGTTGAATTGCGTTGTATTGTTTTTCGTCTTTATATTTAGGCAAGGCGGCGATAATGCTGTCTGTGCTTTGAGTGCTAAATCCGGTCAAAATGCTTGCAATTTTTAAAAACTCCTGTTTACCGTTTATATACAGTTTCCCATCTACTATTCTCGAGTCCAGCTTGCTCGGTTGCAAAGCTAAACAAGCACTAGGTCCCAGAAAATTTAATAACAAAACTACGACCAATACCCACGCTATTTTCTTCACACTTAATATTAGCAGATCTAGCTTAAGAGTAATTTGTGTTAAGTAGCTCTAAAACATTATGTTTAGTCTCCAAAAACGCCGGCCTGTTTTCATCATATCTCCAATACCAGTGCAATAGGCCTGTGGTGTGTAACAACTCTAATAATTTATTTCTCCTTTCAAATTTTTTTCTATCACCGATATCATAATATTTATAAAATAGTTCTCTTCGCTCCATTGCTTCTGGGCCACTTTTTGCTCTGTATTTGTCCCAATACAGCATCACCGTCAAATCCCATTCCCACACATCCGCAGCGGCATCTCCCCAATCGATAAAAATTAAATCATTTCCATTCCAACGCATATTTGTGGGGGACACATCCCCGTGGCACAGAACGGGTCCATCTTTTGAAAACTCTGCCGCCATCTTGTTTTGAATTACACCAATGGCTCTATCAATCAGTTCTACATTTTCAGTTCCCATTCTGTCGGTATTACTTTTTGCCCAAGATAATCTAGTTTCCAAAAGTTGTATTCGGTCTAGATATCTAAGCTTCTTTACCCCTAAAAATCCGAACTTGTCCATTTTAATTGAGTGTATTTTTTTCAATATTTCTGCAGTCTTTCGAAAATATACATCAAGCCCTAAACTACCATTTTTTAAAGAATCTTCTGCATCTTCGCCCGATATGTATTCCTCAATTTCCCAACCCATCCCGTTAGCCAGTATTTTGGCAACTGGTATACCATTTTTGGACAACAAGTTATTTACAAAATTATCCTTTTTAAACTTACGTGTATATTCACGATATATATACTTTCTGTCACCACAGGTAACCAGAAATACCTTGTTGTCTGTACCCCTAACCAGTCTTTCCGCCTTATCAACTTTCTCTCCTAATTTTGCAAATGCTTTATCCATACTGTTTGTATCTTAACATCAACAATTGTAAGATAACTCATGAGCACCATCTATCTTTTTCGTCATGGCGAGACCACTCACAACCAAAAAAAACTTTTTACCGGTTGGTACGACGAAACTCAGTTCACCCCACTTGGTTTATTACAAAACCAGCATCTGGCCAACTTGCTCAAAACCACCAGGTTTGACCTGGCTTTTCAAACCAAATTAAAACGCTCTCAGGAAACTTTAAAAACTGTTTTACAATACCATCCCGAGTGTACCGATGTTCGTACAGACGACCGCCTTGCCGAGCGCAACTACGGTATTTTAAACAACACACCGCATGCCGATTTTATTACCAGCAAGGGCCAAGCAGAATTTGATCGCATTCACCGAGGTTGGGAAGACAAGCTGGAAGGAGGGGAATCATTTGTCGACATTGGTGCCAGGGTTTGGGAATTTATTAACCAACTAAAACAAGATTTTTCAAGCAAAGATCAAAATATCGCCATCTCTGCTCATGGCAATAGTCTTCGACTTTTTCGTCATATTATGGAGAAAAGTACCCCCGAAGTCACTTGCTCTTGGGTTATACCTTTTGCCACAGTTTTTGTTTATAAAATCTAGTCCTTAAGCAATATTACACTTTTTGTTTTATTATCTTTCCACAAGGTTTTTGTACCACTTATATCCCCAATTTCTGTTAACAAAAGCGATTTGCTCTGAATCTCTGCTCCTGGGATCCAACTGTTTAAAGTATCTTCAAGGTAAACTCTCTCCAAAAATTTATTAAACTCGTTACCTTGACCCCTTAGTTTTTTTTCAATATATAATTTGTACCCGGGATGTTCTTTGGATATAGTTCCAAACTTTTGGTATGACCAATACAGATCTAAACCGAAAGCCTCGCGTACTTGGTGTAAGCGTGGATAAACAGTAAAGTAATATTGTAGGAAATGGACCTGATTCAGAACACACAGTACCACCAAGACTCCACTCAACAACCTAATTCTCAACCCCTTTTGCTTAAACAAATAATCTATTCCCGCTGTCATCAGTACTACATACGCCACCGCGGATCCACCTACTCTGTGGCCATAGCCACTAGATGTAGCCAAAAAAAACAACGCTGGTGTAAGTACGAATATTCCCAGCAACCACAGTAAAAGTCCTCGTCGTTTTATGGCTACCCAAACTCCTACTAAGAAAAAGGGTAATGTACTAATTAAGTAGTTTCCAAACTCTTCTACCTGAAAAACCTTACCCACACCGCTCCTGACAAACAAAAATGATGGGCTTAAATTCTCCAACCAATAATAAGCAATTTGTCTGTAATTTTTTATTAGCACCGCGCTATTGTCAAATACTGCACCCGGATAGTCTTTTTCCAACTTCGGCATTATCAGAAAAAATGGCAATATCACTGCCATATACAACAATATGTTTTTTATTTTTTTCTCGCTTGTTTTTTGCCAAATCCAAGCTAAGTTCACAAGTATCCAAACTGGTGCGACTATTCTCATTCCCTTATACGCGTACATCGATAATCCTAAAGTAATTGCACAAAGCAGATAATAATAAAGTCTTTGTTTAGTGTTTACCTTCTCAGACTGAAATAGGAAATATACCCAAAACACCCCAAAAAATATCGGCAAAACCGCTTCGTTGGCGATCCTAACTGTATGCATCAATATCGGCATTAGGATATACATCAAGGTACCGGCAAAAGATAGTTTTTGACCAAAGAAATTCAACAGTATCTTCCACACAAACCAGACAGACACCGACATTAGGACAATATTGACCAACTTTGCCACGGTTAAACTTTTGCCAAATACCTTAAACGCTACAGCGGTAAGGTAGACCAAAAACGGTTGTTTCCAGTCACGATTATCAGAAATAAAAAACACTATATGTGGCCTCCCTAGCTGATCTCTTCCGGTGTCTGACACCAAACTTGCACTATACATAATTGAAGTTTCATCCACCTCCAGCCCAGGTGGTACTTCTAAAAACTTAAAAATAAAACAGAAAAAAGCAATAATTACCAAAAGTATTCCAACAAGATTAGTTTTGTTCATTTCTTTCAATCTCCATCAACCTATTATACTTTTCCACTCTTTCTCCCCTAGCGGGTCCACATTTAATAAATTCTGCCCCCACAGCCACTGCCAAATCGGCAATAAAAGTATCCGTGGTTTCTCCGCCACCTCGATGTGAAATAATTATTCCCATTTGAAATTCTCTTGCTTTTTTACAGGCTTCTATCGTCTGACTCAACGTCCCCACCTGGTTTGGTTTAATTATTACCATGCCACACGCCTTTTCTTCTCCTGCCTTTTGTATATATATTGCCTTGCTCACCGTCAAATCATCCCCAACTAATTTTACTGAAAGTTTTTCTAAAAGCATTTTCCAGTCTTCCCAGCTATTTTCTTCAAGTGGGTCTTCTATCGAATACAAATTAAACTTTTTATTTAGCTCTTCGTAATAATCCGCCATTTGCTCTGCTGTAATTCTTTTCTTTTCGCAATTTAATGTGTAAAACCCATCTGTAAAAAATTCCGAGGCTGCCATGTCTATGGACAAAAAGACCTCTTTCCCAATTGTGTATCCAGCTTCTTGGCAAGCCATGCTAATTAATTCTATCGGTCTACTGTTACTGTTAATTCCTTCTGGGGCAAAAGCTCCTTCTTTGCCTACGTTTGTGGAAAAACCTTCCCTTTTTAATACCTCTTCTAATTTTTGGTATACCTGCGCCATTATTTGAACTTTTTCTGCAACCTTACCCCCCCCCACACAATCCAACAAATATTCCTGAAAATCCGTAGAATTATCCGCATGTTTACCACCTTCTATCATTACTGCCATTGGACTTGGTAGATGTTTATATTTAGGCAAGTCGTATACTTTTTGCAAATATTCAAACACTTCCAGTTTTTCCGCCACAGCCGCAGCCCTAGCATAAGCCAGCGAAATCGCCAAAGTAACATTTCCCCCCAGGTTTGCCATGTTTTCTGTCCCATCTTTTTTTACTAAAAACTCATCTAGGATTTTTTGTTCCCATTCTATTCCTATTAGTTCTTTTGTCAAACCCTCATTTATCAATTTACACGCTTTTAGCATGCCTTTTCCATTATATCTGCCCAAGTCTCCATCAAACTTAGTTACTGCTTCTTTGACTCCTGCCGAAACCCCATAGGCCACCGAGGCCTTGCCCATATTGCCGCCCTCAAGTTCTATTTCTACTTCCAGAGTAGGCAGTCCACTGCTGGCCAATATTTCTACTGCCTTTATCCACTTTATTTTTTGCATACTTCATTCTAAACTATTTTCACTCTAGCAGTCGAGTGCTGCTTCTGATAAAATAAATACAAATTAAACACCTATGACTAAAACAAACATTGTTCTCCAACCAGTCTCCGGTTACATTTTAGTCCAACCCGACAAGCCCGAAGAAGTCACTGCCTCAGGTATCGTCTTACCTCGCAAAAACGAAGATAAGCCCCAGAAGGGTAAAGTACTAGCCATTGGTCCAGATTTTCTTACGGATGCGGGCACTAAAAAATCAGCCCCCTGCAAAGTAGGGGATGTGGTTATCTATCGTGAATGGGGCGGCAAAGAGTACAAGCATCAAGACGTAGAATATATGCTTCTTAAATTCGAAGACATTGTTGCTATTTTAAATTAATTATTATTTAACTAATCTACTAGTAAACTAATTTTATGACTAAACAACTCAAATTCGGCGATGACGCCCGACAATCTATTCTTCGTGGAGTCAATATTCTCACCAATGCTGTTGCCACCACCTTGGGCCCAAAGGGCCGCAATGTCGGTATCGACCGCAAATTTGGTAGCCCCACCGTGTTACACGACGGTGTTTCTGTGGCTAAAGAAATCGAATTGGATGATCCTTACGAAAATATGGGTGCCCAATTAGTCAAAGAAGCCGCCAGTAAAACCGACGAAGCCGCCGGTGATGGTACTACCACTGCTACTATTTTGGCCCACGCTATCGTCAGCAAGGGACTACAAAATGTCACTGCTGGAGCTAATCCCATGTTAATCCGCAAAGGTCTAGAAAAAGGTCTACACGCGCTAGTTGCCAATCTAGAGTCCCAAAAACAAGAAATCAAAGCTGATGATAAAAAAGCTATCGCTCAAGTGGCCACTATTTCTGCCGCGAGTTCTAGCATTGGCGAGAAAATTGCCGATGCCGTGATTAAAGTTGGTAAAGATGGCCTAATTACTGCTGAAGAAGGCAAGGGTCTAGAAATCGAAACTAAGCTAACTACTGGTATGGAATTCGATCAAGGTTTTGTTTCTCCCTATTTTGCCACCAAGACCGAAACCATGGAAGCCGAGATCAAAAATCCCTACATCATTATTACTGATAAAAAAATTAGTTCTGTCCAAGAATTTTTGCCCTTTTTAGAAAAACTAATTAAGCTTTCCAAAAACTTTGTCATTATCGCCGAAGACTTAGATGGCGAAGCCCTGGGAACCTTAGTGGTCAACAAACTTCGTGGCACCTTTAACATGGTCGCCGTTAAGGCTCCAGGTTTTGGTGATCGTCGCAAAGCCATGTTGGAAGATATTGCTGTTTTAACCGGTGGTAAGGTTATTTCTGAGGACACCGGTGCCAAATTTGATAATTCTGACCCAGCCGAATATTGTGGTCGCGCGGACACCGTGGTCGTAGACAAAGACAGTACCCAAATCCTAGGTGGCGCTGGCTCCAAGTCCGATGTAGCAGGCCGAGTGGAACAACTTCGTAATCTCATCAATAAGTCCACTTCTGATTACGACAAAGAAAAACTCCAAGAACGTATTGCCAAACTAGCCGGTGGTGCTGTGGTTCTTGAAGTTGGTGCTGCCACCGAAGTAGAAATGAAAGAAGTTCTCGAGCGCGTCAAAGATGCCATTAAATCTACCAAAGCAGCCGTGGAAGACGGTATTTTACCCGGCGGGGGAGTTTCCTTACTCAAAGCCATTCCTTCCCTAGATTCCGTTAAAACAGAAACTGATGAAGAAGAAATAGGTCTAAATATCTTGCGCTTTGCCTTAGAACAACCCCTGCGCATGTTGGCCAAAAACTGTGGCGAAGATGCTGGTTATGTGGTCAACAAAGTCAAAGAAGCTCTAGCCAAAGACCCCAAGTCCGACTATGGCTACAATGCAGCTAGTGGCGAATATACTTCTATGTATAAATCTGGTGTACTAGATCCAGCCAAGGTCACTATCTCTGCTCTGAAAAATGCTGTATCCGTGGGCACCATGATTCTCACTACTGAAGTCTTAATTACCGACTCACCAGAAAAGAAATCTCCCGGTATGCCTCCTGGCATGGGTGGTGGTATGGGCGGCATGGGCAATGATGACATGATGTAATCTAGTTAGTAAATTATTCTCCCCAGTATCAATCTGGGGAGAATGGCACCTCTTTTTCCATAATCTCCAGTATCTACATCAGTCTCGTACACATTCCCACCAATTCTGACAACCCGTCCCACTATCAACTGTTCTTTCTTCCCAAATTTTGCCCAAAATAACAACTTATCTCCCGGTTCATAAATATTTTTTTCTTGGTACAAGTATATCTTTTCTTGCCATATTACACCTATTTTTTCTCTTCTGGTTATATATATGCCTACTATGACTAAAATCAAACTCAAAAATATTATTATATATTTCACCAGTTTCCCATACTCAAACTACTAACCAATTCTCTCTCGCTCCAAAACCCTTTCTTTTCTTCACCTGGTTGGTATCTATAAGTTTTGGCCAATATTTTAAAGGCACAGCCCTTACCTTTCCATTCATCTCCCAAAGTATACGGACTTTTTAAAATTACTATCCAATCATCTACTCCACTAACCGGTATCTCGCGATTTAAATTAATCCCCATCGCACTTCCACTATATAGTAATTGTCCATTACTACTGGCCGTAATCTGCATTTGACTACACAAAGTTTGTTCTCCGGAAATCAG
>CAYUVY010000011.1:0-2373 GCA_964448465.1 uncultured Gammaproteobacteria bacterium | reverse complement strand
TTCTCTTTTGTTGTTTCGTCTCCATCACTATCTCGATTTGCATCTCCTTTTGTTAGAAAGCTAATTTGTTTATTAACCTCTTTTATCTCCAAAACTCTATGAGTTACTATCCTGTTATCCGGACCATAAAAAGTAATTGGATCACCTTTAAAATATTCTTGCTGTGGTTGAATCACCACGATGTCGCCGATATTCAAATAGGGGATCATCGATCCAGATTGCACCAAAAACGATCTATATCCAGAAGGCAACTGCCCAGAGCTACTAAAAGACAACACACCAACCACCACTAAACAAACAATTGCCATAAATGAAAATAGATCAAAGAACCATTTTATATATTTCATATCTCAAGACAACCAGTACCCAGCTTGCACTGGGTACTGGTTAATTAATCACGCTCAATTAACTAATTAGTTGGTGTAGGACCAGCTATTTGTTGAATTAAACGAAAGTCCACATCAAACGATACGGCGTCACCTTGCACTTCATTACCATAGGAGTCTTCTCCCAAGGCCCAGTTGGCACCAACCGTTACTTCTTGATTTGGAGCTAATATCAATGGAGTCAAACCATTCCATTGAGTACCGATGGCAGCCAAATTGGCGTTTGCCAAAGTTGAGGTAGCTACTTGAGTTCCACCTACGGTCACATTCAAGTTAACTTTTGCTCCCAAGTCACCCACGTCTCCTTGTGCACTACAAGTAGGTTCAGTAGATGTTTCCTGATCGTTTGCACAACCATTTTCTGCATTAGTTAAGTTGGTAAGTCTTACTAGTAATCTACCAGGCAATGAACCAGTATTTTTTACTGTCCAGGTTTTAGAACCAGACAGATTTCCATTTTCTCCCAAATTCTCCAGGACAAATGGTTGAAGAGAGACATTATTGGAGGCCACGTTTAAGTCCAAAGTACCGGCAGCAAATCGGTTTGTTTGAACAGTTCTTTGCGCAGTAAAGAAAGCAGCTGTTCCAGCTACTCCTGCACCTGTGGCTCCCAACAACAAAATGGCTATGATAGCCAGTTTTTTCTTGTCGGCAGGCATTTTATTTTGCATTTTTTATAAGATAACAATTAATAATTAAGACTAAACTAAAACGTAAGTACTTGTCAAGTAACCAATACACACCCTAGATATATTAATAAATCCTGTAATCATAGGTAAAAACTACTATATACTATATTTGGTCCAGCCTATACTCAATATCAAAAGACAACTTATCACTCTGCACTTCATTGCCAAATTGCTTTCCATTTAATCCTATTTTGACGTGTAAATTTAGTGTCGTTCCACCCTTCACAATCACCGCTGGCACCATACTCCATATTTTTCCAAAAGCATCTGCCGAGGAATTATCAAGATTAGTTTCTGCCACTACGTCCTTTCCAAAGTCCACACTAAATTTCATATTTTTACCTAACTCTCCAATTTTATCTGCTCCGCAAGTTGGTTCTGCCTCTGTTTCTGACTCGTTACACCCATTTTCTTCGTTTTTTGTATCTAGTAGACGGATAAACAATCGTCCTGGCAAGGTTCCTGTATTTTGGATTTTTATATTTTTTTCTCGTACAAAATTAGAGTCCTCAATTATTGCGTCCCCAATTACCGATGTATCCTTTTTTTCATCATCAATAATGTTTACTCCTAAACTCCCAAATTCCAAGTTTTCCACTTTAGTAGTTCCCCTCGTACTCAAGGCGGCAAATGTGTATATCCCAAATCCAGACACGATGTACAAAGCTACAGCTCCTACTAATAAAATTTTTTTATTCATGATCCTTATTAACTATGTCACATCTTATAAATCTTCGCAACTACCGGCATAAGTATGTAACAGATATCTAAACAATGAATTTAAATATTCACATGTATAACCAGAAAAAAATATAAGCCAGTAAATTACTCTCTATAATTTTTTCCCATAAACTCCAACAAACATCTCCAATACACACATTTTAGGAATGCTATATAATTCTTTATGACTACGCCAGCCAAAATCATGGCACTTCTTACTTTAGAACCTGATTTTCCAAGAGACTTAGTTTTGGGCCAAGAGTACTCAGTACACAAAGATGGTTACAGAATTATTCCTTTCAATGTTCCCATGGAACTTGCCGATGAGAATTTTCAATATCTGGGCAAAGTTAAAGTCACCAAAATTGTCGTTACCACCAGTGGAACCGATATTACTTTCCATGTCCTCAAACTATTTACCCCCGAAGAACAAAAAGTTTATTCTCAAAATTTCATCAAACCTTAATTTTTCAGTTTTCGACCAAATAAGCTATAATTCACCATCTGTCGCGGTAGCCAAGCGGTTAGGCAACGGTCTGCAAAACCGTGTAGATGGGTCCGACTCCCATCCGCGACTC
>CAYUVY010000010.1:29143-30355 GCA_964448465.1 uncultured Gammaproteobacteria bacterium | reverse complement strand
AGTGTGCCTAGCAGGGCTCGAACCTGCAACCTTTGGTTTCGCAAACCAATGCTCTATCCAATTGAGCTATAGACACAGATGCAATTGCCAGGATTATACATTATTTTTTATCTTCTAGGGGAATTCTCGAGGCTACCCACCCCGTCAGCTTTTCTACAAAACTTGGTGGTGATTGGTACAAAGGTAATCGTTTTAAAACCAGTCCTTTAATTTTTTCCATATCTTCCTGGTTTATTAGCAAACTTATTTTATTCGGAAAAGTTAAATTTGTTTCAAAAGACAGTGTCTGGTGGTCCATACTTTTGTCAAACCAAAAGCGCTGAAGGTCAGCCCAAGAAAAAAATACGGTATTTACATAAACTCCTCGGTTAGTTAGACTATTTTCTACAATCCGCGGTGGCACGCTTGACAGGGAATAGTACAAAAACAAAAACGATATTAGGGCAATAATCAAAAAGAACTCTTTGGCAAAAAAGAAAATCACACTTACCAAGACCAGCATGGCCACGGAACTTATCCAGAAATCTTTATCCCTGCGCTTGTAAGCACGTTCAGGTGCCGACCAGGCGTACCAAGTCTTTTCTTCCTTCAGATCTTCCTCTAAATTTACGCCATCGTTTACGGGTAGTATTGGTTCGTTATTTTTCTCCATCTAATTAATCATACGACCTTTTGGCCTGCTTTGGTATACTCAGCTTAATCAAAAAGGTAGGATGCGGCGAATGGTAAGCCACAGGTTTGCTAAACCTGCGTCGTGTAAAATACGGCATGAGGGTTCGACTCCCTCTCCTACCGCAATCTTTCGCTAAAGCTATCCGTCGCTACTACGTAGCTATGGAATAGTAAAGTATAGCTACAGAATTGCATGCACTATAATTGTAGTATGTACTACGCGTACATTTTGTTAAGTTCAAAATCGCACATATTTTATTTTGGATCGACGGTTAATTTAAAGAACAGGCTTAATTTTCACAACACTGGACAAGTAAGTTCAACTAGACCACACATGCCCTGGAAGCTAGTTTGGTATGGAGGATTTAGTACCGAAAGGGAAGCCAGAGATTTTGAACTATATTTAAAAACCGGTTCGGGCAAGGCATTTGCCTATAAGAGACTAATTTCTGAAGCATTAGCAAAAGATTTCCAAAATGGAAGGATTGCCCACGGTCTTACGAAACCGAAGGTGAAGTAGACCTCTCCTACCGCAGCGTA
>CAYUVY010000010.1:6891-29043 GCA_964448465.1 uncultured Gammaproteobacteria bacterium | reverse complement strand
TGTCAAAGCGCTTTTCTCCACATTTCTCGTAATTTTCCTTTCCCAGAACTTCACAAAATTCTTAGTCAAATAATTTTAGTTCTCTCGGGTTAATTGGCTCAAGAATTCCTGCAATTTATCTTTCAAACCATTTGATAGTTTTCTGATTTCTTCTTTTTCAGAAACACTAAGCTCGTTATAGGTTTTTCCAAAATTTGGGTAATACCAGGCTTGTCCCATCCACATATGTAAGGGAATTTCAGTCTCCTTAAGTTCTTCCACTAGATACCCCATATCTGTAATATCTTCCTCGGACCACAATACTTGCCCATCTTTGGCCAACGCCAGGGCCAAATGATAAGTACACTTTCTTTCCTCGCCTTTTAGGCCAGTCATTAAAGTTATCAACGCCTCCACCTTTTCTTTATCAGTTTTTGTCTCACCCACAATTCTCTGATTTCTCAAAATATCCCACTTTTTTCCTAGTCCAGGGATATCCACTCCTCCGTCCGAAGTTAAAACATACCAGTTGGTATGTTTTGAAATTTCCAAAGCCTTCTTTTTTGCGTTACCTATCAAGCTATCTTGATCCTCCTCCACCACAATTTTTTCCGGCAACTCGTCTAGGTAATGTATTTTTACGTCGCTAGCTCCATCTAAAAAACTCACCATCTCTCCAACTTTGTAACTATTTCTTGTTCCAATTAATATATCCATTGATTCAAATTATACTAAATTATTTCTTTTAGTCGATTTTCTACCTTCTTGTACCCCTCTTTCCAGCCAATAGCTGCATATATCCCCAAAGCAGTTAGCCCTGCAAATAATTTATGACAGCGCATTCGTTCTTGATAATTATCGGGTAGTTTTAAGCCATTTTTCTTGCAATATTTTTCGTATTCTTGGGTAAAATCAGTTTTTGTAATCCAAAAATATAAATAAGCCAGGTCGTACAAAAAATCTCCATAACCAAACTCATTCCAATCAATTATTCCGCTCACTTTTTCCTTCTCGATTAGAATATTACCTGTGCCAAAATCTCCATGTAACAAATAACGTTTAGACTCCACATAGGGCAACAATCTTTTTATTTCTGCAAATATTTGCTCCACCAAGGCTTTATTCGCAAACTCCATCCTTTTTACCTCTTCCCAAGTATAAAAACTGCCATCCTCTTTGGTTACTACCGTATCCGGTCTTAACACCCATTCCTTCCAACTGGCATATTTTGCCAGACCTTCAATATCCGCCACTCCGTACCCACCCTCTGGTATTTTTACTCTTTTAATTTTTTCCAAAGTTTCCAATAAACTATCAACAGTTGTTTTGGACAGGGGAGCCTCTTCATCTAGCAATGGCTTACCTTCGCAAAACTCTGAAATTGCCCCAAACCCATCTACCAACTTATCAAATTTCCAAATTTTAGGTATTTTCACTTGTTTGCCAAAATTTTCATACGCAAACAGATCTTTTTTAAAACCCACTTCTTGCCTATTCTTGCGAAAAATATATTTTTTGCCGCCAGATTCAAACACAAATGCTTTTGACCTTTCTCCACCACCTATTGCCAATAGGTTGGTAACATCTTGGTTAAAATTATTTTGCAAATAACTTAAAACTTCATCCATACTTGTTCATTATAACTTTTTTACTTTACACCCACCCCACAATCCGCTAAGCTTACCTATGTCCAAACAACCCCAACACCCACTCTCCTATTTTGCCAAAAACTTCACCACTATTTTTGCTATTGTTCTTATTTGGCGTGGAGTCTGGGAAATAATTGACTATATCGATCTAATTTTTTTTGGTGGGGGACACATCCCTCTAGCCATAGGCAGCATCATTCTGGGATTTTTACTACTCTATCTGCCCGACCACGACCTTAAGGAAATTCAAAAGCTTTAATATAGTAAACTAAGCTATAACCAAACTTCTAGTCTATCTAAAACCAGTTCTCCTAATTCTTGCCGTCTTTTTGGCTCTTTATATCTGCTTTAAAGATCTTGGCGCGTCTTATTTGGAAAATTGGGATGAAGCTTGGTATGGCCAAGTCGTTCGCGAAATGCTTTCCACCAAAAACTTTCTTGTACCTCACTGGAATTATCAAGCTTTTGTCGACAAGCCACCTTTGCAATTTTGGCTTACTTCCGGCATCGCCAGCGTCATTGGTCTCAATGAGTTTTCTGTTCGTCTACTTTCCGCCATAAGTGGCTTTTTCTGTATTTTGCTAGTAACTATATATTCCTACAAAAAATGGGGGACAGTTCCTGCTATTTTTGCCTATCTTACCCTTGCCTTAAATAATATTTTTATCTGGCGCACTCGCACCGGCAACCTAGATGCTTTTGCCACTCTGTTGATCCTGCTGATCTTTTTTCTTACGACTTCTACTTACAAATACAGATATTTATTAATTGGTCTACTTTTAGGACTAACTTTCTTACAAAAAGCCTCTCTGGCTTATTATCCTGCAGCCATTTTTCTACTACATGAACTAATTTATCAAACTAAAAACATCCCCAAAAACCTACCGCAATATATTTTAACCATAATAATTGCTATTTCTCTACCACTTTTCTGGTTAAATCTAGCCAAAGGGCAACAACCCAATATCTATCAATACTTTCTTACCAGTTCCGATCAAGGTGTAACCAAGTTGTCGCTTGCCAGCTTTAAACTTAATTATTTTTGGCATGTCTATTATTCTCTCCAACGTCGTTTTATCTATCTTTTTGGTTTTGGTCTGCTAAGCCTCCTACTTGTCTACAAAAAAAGACCCAATCTGACTATCTTAGCCCTAGCTTTGGGTCTTCCCATCGCGCTTTCTTTTACCTTACGCGACAACAACTGGTACCTAGTTCCCTCCATACCTTTTTGGTCCATAGCCATTGCCTCGGGAGTATCTTTGCTTCTCAAATTAATTCAAAAAATAAGACTCTTGCCAATAATTTATATTTTCTATCTTGGTCTTTTTTCTCTAACTTCCTACACAGCCTACAAAACCTTAACCGTGAATATTCAGTCCATTATCCAAGGTCGAAGCTCCACCAGGGAAGTGGCCACAGCCTTGTTTATACACAAGTTCGCCAGTCCTCAAGATCTACTAATTCGTCTGGATCACAATTATCCAACCACTATCTATTACAGTCAGTTAAAAACTGAGGTAAAAGTTGGCGACCCACAATCCGTTTTTGAATTGGCCCAGACAAAAAAAGCTCGCTGGATTGCCGGTAATACTGTTCAAATTCAGGGCTTAGTTAAATATTTTCCACAAGCCAAAATATACGAAGTTGGTTCTGAATCAGTTTTGCAGCTATACTAACTTATGCTTTCACCCAATACTGCTGCTCCCGCTTTTTCTTTACCCGATCAACACGGTAAAATTCACCAGCTTTCTGAATACCTTGGTAAATGGCTAATTCTATATTTTTATCCCAAAGACGACACACCTGGTTGTACCAAAGAGGCTTGTAGTTTTCAAAATAGCTACCACCTTCTTGCTGGCAGGGGAGTAACTATTCTTGGTATTTCCGCCGACTCCGTGGAGTCTCATCTTCGTTTTGCCAGTAAATACAACTTAACTTTCCCTTTATTATCCGACCTAGATAAAAAAGTTATTAAATCATACCAAGCCTGGGCACCCAAAATAATTTTTGGCAAAGAGGTTTTGGGAATCAAGCGTATTTCTTATTTAATTAATCCGGAAGGAAAAATCGACCAAGCCTACGAAAACGTTAATCCAACCACTCACTCAGGCCAAATTCTTACTGATTTAAATAAACTACTCTAATGGATCCAACCTATACCTGGTACCAACAATTACTCAAACCCTCCTGGGCTCCACCCTCTTTTCTCTTTGGTCCAGTTTGGTCTGTTCTTTATACCATTATTGCCCTAACCTTTGGCCGAGTTTTTTATCTAGTTTGGCACAAACAACTGCCAGTTTATATTCTCTTACCTTTTATTTTAAACATCCTTTTCAATGCGCTCTTTACCCCTCTGCAATTTGGCCTGCGCAACAATTACCTTGCCAGTCTGGATATTCTCTTAACCCTCGCTACCCTAATCTGGTTAATTCTGGCCATCTTACCATTTAATAAAACCATTGCTCTCTTGCAAATTCCCTATCTCCTCTGGGTCTCCTTTGCTACCATCTTACAGCTCACCATCACCTATCTCAATCGCTAAGGGTTATCTTCCTCGACTTGAGTTACCACGAACACTTCTTTTCTCTCCTCAAACAATGACTTAAACACAAACCGAGCAGGCTTATTTGCACCATCAATTTTTTTTGGTGCTGCAATGGGATACCCTTCCAGCCTTACAACAGCAAAAGGTGGAGTTGTAAAATCTACATCAAAGTTGTCAAAGGTATACACCCCTCCGTCTTTTGGGATAGATCCCGTCTCAACACTTGGAGGTTGATTACCAATTTTTGTTATCTTATCAATCCTGTAGGCCATATTTTTTCTACCAATCAAACCTTAACCTAATAACTCTGTTTTTCTTTCTAAAACCTACGTTAATTTCTCGGCCAATTCCCTTACTTAAATTTTCATCCAAAACTACCATGCCGTTTTTCCAAACTGTAGCTCTTCTGGTCACATCGTCGCTCCAACCCACCACTACAGGCTTCCTTCCAGGTAAAACCAACGACCCACCAACTCCATCAATTGATTTTGCATAACCTTTTCCTTGCGGGCCTTGTTGCCCCTCAGTTATATACAAAGCACACATATCCTATATTATACCAACACAAAGAATATAAGTCAAATTTTGAACTCAAACCCAGACCAAAATTATTTACCCTTTAGTGCTTTTTCTATTTCTCGAATGGAGTCACCCAAATGCTTTCCAGCTTTCGGTAAAAACTTTCCTCCAAACATGATTAGAGCCAAAACTACGATAATCGCAATTTCTAGTGGACCAATTGATCGAAACATTTTATTTGACCCCCTTGTCGTCTTTCAACGCTTTTTTAAATTCGGTAATTGCCGTGGTGATTCCTCGGACGAACTCTGGAATCTTCTTACCACCAAAAAGTAGTAAGACTATTGCGGCAACTATTAAGATTTCTGTTAGACCAATATTGTTTAGCATAAATCAATAATAGTTATTCTTAATCTACATTTCAAGTAGCAAATAAAGCAAGTATAATTAGTTATGGATTTATCCAAACTGCAGATAATTGCCCTGGTAATTATCACCACTATTTTAACCAACAAGTTTTTATATACTCAGCCCAGTGTCTACACTCCCACGCCCACTCCCACGCCTGCGGCCATTATTCTTGCCCCCACTGTGCCCTTGGCCCAAGTATCTACCTCTCCTGCTCCTAGTCCCTTGCCCACCGGTGCATCCATCTCCAACGATGCCATCTTAAAAGAATTAATCGGTCTGCGCAAAGAAATGGTTAGCAGTTTAACCGAGTTAAAACAAAAATCTTTGCTCTTGGATAGTTCCATTGGCTCCAGTTCAACTTCTGCCTCTGTGCCAGCTCTCGCCGGTATGGTCAAAATCAAGTCACCCCAATGGTCTCGCATCGATATGTTTGACAAACCCCAAGCCTCTTCTGTCATTAGTGGCTCCTTAATCTATGGCAATGTCTATTTTTATCAAAAAAAGCAAGACGCCTGGTATTTAATTGTTCTAGACACTGGCCAATCTGGTTGGAGTCAATCTCAATTTTTGGCGGAGTATCCCTAAATGAAAACCTTCAAGCAAATTCTATTTTATTATCAGATGGTTTTGTCCATACTCTTGATTATTCTTGGCTTAGTCTCCCAAGCTCTTTTGGCTTCTCCAGCCTTTTTACTAGTTCTGGTTCCTGTGCTTCTTTACCTTTGTGGACATCTTTTGCTCAATTACAAAAAGAATAACCAATCCCAAGGTCAAATTTTTTGGATAATTTTAAGCCTTTTATTGCTTTATAACCTTCTTTCCACCTCTCTACTTTTTATCTCCAACCTACTGTCTTCTAAATCTGTTTACAATCTTCTTGTTTCACTTTTATATCTACCCTTTCCACTTTATTACTATCTAAGTATTCTCACCTGGTACACCACACTTCAAAAAACACTTCGAGAGCGAGCCAGTATAACCCCCCCCACCTCTGCCAGTGTCAGTCGTCTTCCTGTGGATGACCAGCAACGCCGCCGCTTTTTAAAATTAGTTGGCGGTACCAGCCTCTCTTTAATCTTAATGTCCTTAGTAAACCCCAAACAAGCTGGGGCTGCCTTTTTTGGCTCTGTACCAGGGCCGGGGACTGTGGCTATTAAAAACGCTGCTGGGGCCAAAATAGACCCCGCCGAAAAACAGCCTACCGATGGTTATAAAATTTCTCAAGTTGACGACACTACTTATCCCGCTTATTACGGTTTTGTCGACGCCACCGGGGCTTGGTACATTATGAAAGAAGATTCTTCCAGTAATTATCGCTATACCAAGGGAGCCTCAGCATTTTCTACTGCTTGGACCAACCGAGCCAGTCAAACCTATGACTATTACGATGCTATTTTTTAATTCATTGTATAATCCGAATTATGCAGTTAGTCGATCTTAATCTCAAAACCAGGGAGTATTTAAGCATCATACTCGATCCACACTACCCAGGCTATGTCAGTGTTACCTATCCCAGCAAACGTCCCAACACTCCCAGTCGCACCGAGTGGTATCCGTTGGCTGATTTTCAAAAAAATAACCCCACTTTAGTTTCTCAGTTAGGACCCTTGCCCAATATTCCCCAAAGCGATCTTGGCCAAGTTACCCATGCTGGTGAATTTTATCTTGAAGACACCGCCAAGGATTGGGTCAATAATATTTATGTAGGATTTATGGTTTGGATCTCCCGTGGTACCGGCGAAGGACAGGTCAAAAATATCAAAAGTAACAATAAAAATACTCTGACCATCGATACCGCTTGGACTACTACTCCCGACACCAAATCCCAATATGTAATTTCCAAAGATATTCATGATGTTAAAATATTAGGTAACACCTTGCCCCAATATACGACATGAAAAAAGAATATCTCCTAGTCTTTATCCTTTCCCTTTTTATATTAGCCTATGTCATCGACTATATTTCTGGCCCGGTAGCCCTACCGGTAAAAAATCCCTATGCGGTTTTAGACCCAGTTATAGTTTCCAAATTTCCTCTTACTTCTTTGGGTATAATTGCCCGTAGCCTTGGCCTTGTTATTGCCACCTTTTTCTTGTTTTCCTTGGTAGAAAATCTTTATACAGCCAAGGCCCTTTTAATTTTCTTTATCTCTGTTCTCTTCGAACTTTACGCCATTCAACAAGTCAGCACCGGTAGTCGCACCACCACTATTCAGTGGACAATTTCCTTGGCACTTTCTGGACTTTTGTTACTTCCAAGTATCCCAGTTTATTTCTTAAAAGGTCTAATTTCCCTCAAGCTTCATCCTTCTAATAATTTACCCGAGGACACCCATGAAGAAACCTAAAAAAAACCCAGCTCCAATTATCACTTCCAAGCCAATTAAAAAATCCCTACCCAAGGTTCAACCCGTAGTTAAACCCGAACCAGAACCAATCCAAATTGTTAAATCTATTGTCGAAAGTCCACCAGAACCTATCAAACCCAATCCACCCACCGACAAACCTCGCTCCGTCAGTTTTTATAGTCGCGACATTCGTTGTATTTTCGTTCACAACCAATGGTACTTTTCTCTAGAAGACATCATCAAGCTCGCCGATGCTATCGACCCCACCAAGTTCTTAATTGAACTAAAAAATCAACCAGAACTAAAAGATAAATATTTTAAAATTGTCGAATCTTACAGTTACACGGAAAACAGCAACCCCATGGTAATTTCTGTCGTCAATTATCAGGGTTTTATGGAAGTCTTGCCCAGTATTCGCAATCTTGGCTATTTGCTTCCCGGACCCTTTCCCCAGTGGCTGCAAAATATGGCCAATCAACAGTTTTGATTTCTAAGTACAAAATCAGCCCGATAATGTTGCTATAATTTTTCTAGTCTCAAAATAACAACAACATGGCTGCACAAACCGCTTTATTTAACACCAATCTCGATACCGTTTTTAATCAATTCGTAACTCTCGGTGCCGCAACCCGATCCTTAAAATCCCTAGATGGAGAAACTTGGACCTCAACTACTCTGACTGCTTACCCTGCCATGACAGATATGGCATTTGGTAAAAATATCTTAGTTTCTTTGGGAGTCACCGCCAATACTGCGGGCATGGTTTACACTACTCCCGCTGCCGAGGTCTTGGCTACTTGGACCATTCGATCACTTGCTCCTGCCACTGGTCTAACCAATATTGGTTGGCAAGCCATTGCTTTTGGTGGGGGAACCTGGGTAGCCGTAGGTGGTGGTCTCACGGCCACCGTCAGAACCACAGCCACTTGTACCATGACTTCCACCAATTCAGCCAATTGGACCTTGTACAACGGTTTAACTGCTGCTGACTGGCGATGTATTGCCTATGGTGCGGGAGTATTTGTCACTCTCTCCTACGGCTCCAACTTAGCCAGATATTCTACTGATTTAGGTCAAACCTGGTCCACTGGTAACAGTTTACCCATCGGCAACTGGAAATCGGTAATCTATGATTCCACCAACTCAAAATTTGTCGCCGTCGCTCTTCAAGGAGTCAAAGTTATTGCCGGTACTGCTGCCTGTACTAGTTTGGCTTTTGCTTCTGGCACCAACACTATTACCAGGGTAACTGGAGATTTTGCTGCTGATGGTTACTTGACTGGTCAAAAAATTGTCATTACCGGAACAGCGAGTAATAACGGCACATTTACTATTACAGGTACTGTTAATGCCCTGACAATGACAGTTACAGAAAGCTTAGTGACTGAAAGTGCTATCACCAGTTTGGCCACCGTCAACTCCAGAGCAGGAGATGGTACTGCCTACTCTACCGACGGAATTACTTGGGCCACTGGCACACCCTCTTCTCCTTTGGAGCCTGCCAGGTGGATTTCCGTAGCCACCAACGGCTCGGGTCGCTCAATCGCCATTGCCAATAATACCGCCAGCCAGATTGTGGCCTACACCGACGATGGGGTGAACTGGACGACGGTGACATTGCCCCTGATTGCTACTTGGTCCTCTATTGCTTATGGTAGCAGTGGAGCCAATTTTCATCGTTGGGTAGCGGTCAACTCCACTGTAGCCAATGCCGCATTTTCTGATGATAATGGGGTTACCTGGTCACTCGGACCAATGACTTCCTTTGCTTGGGTCAAGATTATTTGGGCCCCATTCCCCATTCACTCTGGCGACACGCTGACGATCGGTCGCGGTGCCACTATCACCACCAACACCAATCAACATCCGGCTCTCGCTAGTATCCCTATCACCAATGGCAAGCTCTTGATCAAAAATACTTCAACCACTATGGCCAATCGCTTTGTGACTGCCAGAACTTCCGGAGCGGCAGCCCAGGGTATTACTCCAGCTAGTGGGCTGGGAACCATTGACATTCAAGGTGACTGGATTCAAATCGGCACTGGTGATAACTCTGCCAACCAAACCATGACCGTGCCCTATACTGATTATGTTTCTGCGCTTTGGGTAGAAACGGGTGTGGGTACTGGTGTTTATGAAATTTGGCTAAATGTCTCTGGTGCCTATGGCGGAACCTTAAAACAATATCAAGACGGATTACTAGACGTTGGGACTGGCCAACGAGGTAAATTTTTCAAACAAACCCCCAATTCTATTCAAGATAAATACATTACTTTGACAGCTACTGTAACCTTTGGCTTATTTTCTGCCCTTGTCGATTCTATCGACGGCATTTATCAAGGTGCTACTATCACGGGTCAAGGCATTCCTGCTGCTACCGTCATTGAAAAAATCCCCACAGTCACGGCCGCAACCGGGCGCACTCTCACATTTTCTACCACTGCCGACACTATTACTGCTTCCTCAGGTTCCTTTATTTATGATGGTTTTGAAGTTGGCGATAGTTTAGTTGTGACTGGTACCAGCTCCAACAACGGGACCTTAACTATCACCGATGTTACCACTACCGTCATCACTGTCTCTCAAAATTTAACCAACGAAGGCCCACTCTCTGATACTGCAATTATTAAAGTCAACAAAGTTATCCTCAATCAACTACCAGTTTCACCTGGTGCTTCCTATACTGCCACCGGTTATACCAATATCCCTGTCAAAATCTTTAATCCCTATGCTTCTCAGTTTACCAACGAAATTGTCTTTGGTGATGGAACCCATGGCGACACAATCCCTACCGGTCGCAAGGTCAGAGTGCCAAATATTATGATCACCTCCGATACCGCAGCCAATCTGCATACCGCCTCGGCCCAGCTAGGTTGTTACTTTAATTTAGGAAGTGGTGGCAACATGCTGGTTGATACCTGCCTATTTGACGAGGTTTACCAAAACTGGAATCAAGCCCAAGTTTTGACCATCACTAATTTGGGCATGCATAATCGTCCCGTTACCACCGCTCTCTCCGAAACTTATGCTCTAGAAGTAGATGGCTGGGGATTAGGTATGCCACCAGTAAGGCGCTACAACACCGGCAACATTTGGCTTGGACGTGATCTTCGGGATGCGCTAATCAACAGTTTGATCTTGAGCTACATCACCGGCGCCGTGTTCAACAATGTCGTCATGGTACTCCAAGCCCCCAATGCCGTGACTGCCGCTACTCTGGCAGCCCCAACCGGTATGTTTAACCTCTCCTATTCAGACGCTGTGACTGTGACCAATATGAGAATGTATTCCCTAAACACGACCAGGGCCTACCAGTGCGGTTTGGCACTTATTGCGACTGTTACCAACTCCACATTTACCAATATCGAGTTTTACGGTGGACCCATGCTCAATGCGCAGCTTTCCTCAAGCAATACTTTTACCAACTTGATCAACTCCGAGACCATGTTTGCTCACTCCCACAACTACACTGCCGGCATGCGCGTTACCCACGACCCTACTACTCAAGCGGATATGGTGGCTGGGACCAAATATTACTTTAAATCCCGTACTTATTTTACCCGCGACCGAACAGAATATGCCGAAAGTAGGGTATATTCTGCTACCCCATTTAAGGGTTCCACCTATTATCCTGATTATGTCACCGCCTATCTCAGCGCCCCTCAACAAGTCACTTTTGGCTGGACCCACCGTGTCCCGATGTATACCTCCGAAACTAGTCCTCTCTTAAATGCCGACGCTCATAACTTTCTAGAAATCTATCGTGGCACTAGTTCCGGTTTTACCAAAAACTTAGCTGCCAAAGTAGCCGGTTTTAACAACGCCCCTTCAATTTCTATTCCCACCATCGTCGTCTGGGCCACCGACACACGTACCCTTACCCTCGACTCAACCGGTAGCTACACTATCACCGCTAGTTCCGGGTCTTTTCTTACCGATGGTTTTGCCACCGGTCAAAAACTCACTATTCGAGGTGCAACTACACACGCCAACAACGCTACCTACACTATTAGCAATGTCACCGCCACGGTAATAACCGTGACCGAGTCCTTAACCACCGAGACCACTTATACTCAGGATCTTTCCATTGTTTCCAAGTATGTACCCACTCCCAAATTATATTTAACTGCCGCCGGTGGTCGTACCCTGACTTTTACCAACCTAACCCTGACTGCTTCAGCCAGAAATATCACTTTTGGTGGCACGGTTGCTTTACCCACCACCGCTCCCAAGATGACAGCAGGAGCCAGAACCTTAAACTTTGTCCGCTCTTCTTCAACTATCACTTGCTCTTCTGGTTCTTTTATCACCGACGGATTTTTAACAGGCGACAAAATCTATATTACCGGCACCAGTAGTAACAACACTATGCCTGGCAACTACTTCACCCTCTCAAACGTAGCCGCCGGTACTTTAACCCTAACTGTCGCATCCGACTTTTTAACTGATGAAAGCACTGTTGGGTCACCAGCCACTATTTGGGCTATGAGAACTACTATTACCTGTTCCTCCGGCTCCTTTGTTAGTGATGGTTATGCAGTTGGTGACAGAATCAAGGTCACGGGCACGACCTACAACAACACCTCTGGCACTAACTACTTAACAGTCTCCGTAGTGGCTGCAACCATGTTGACTTGTGGAACTGACTTACTCTTTCCTGAAGGACCTTTTTCCTCAACTGCCACCCTCTCGGTTTATCGTGTGGCCTGCTCCACGGGTTCCTTCATCACCGATGGTTATGCCCCCGGTGATATCGTCGAAGTGACCGGTAGTGCCAATGCAGGGAATAATAAAACCTTTACCGTACTTAGTTTAGTTGCTGGATATTTGTATTTTATTCAACCAACCACCACTCAGGCTGCCGAAAGCTCGGGGGCTCTCTTGACCACCAAAACCCTACCCATCCCCAAAGTTGTCTTTCTCAATGCCTCGCCCAACCGTGAAATTGCTTTTCAAAACTCGGTAGCCCAAGCCGCCGCCACCACCCGTATCATGACTTTTGACTATATTAATCGAACGATTCGTTCCACTGGTACTGTGCCGGGCAATTTCTTAACCGAAGGCTTCATGGTCGGTGACAAAGTCGAAGTCACCAATACTAGTCTTAATAATAAAGTAGTCTTTACTATCACTGCTGTCACCGCCACTCTAATGACCATGGGAACGACTGATCGTTTATACGACGAGACCTCCACGACGGCTACTCTAACCGCAAATAGAATAAAAGCGACAACTGGTTCATTTGTAACTGAAGCCAACTGGGCAATTGGCGACGCCATAACAGTCACAGGAACAACCTCAAATGATGGTACTTATTATGTCAACAACGTGGTTGCTTTGGCCTTATCCGTTACCAGTACTCTTGTTAACGAAACTCTCTCTTATAGAACCGGAGCCGTGATTACTGCAACTAAATTAATCCCTCGTCAAAAAATTTATGGTACCGCGGCTCGTACTTTTACCGCCACCGCCAGTGCCAAAACACTGGTTCTTAGCTCGGGTAGCATGCTTCAAGACGGCTACATTGTCGGCGATAAAGTTTTAGTAAACGGCATGGGTGTCGATGGTAACCAAATATATACCATTAGCGTTTTAGTGGCCCTAACTCTAACCTTTTTGGAAGCAGCCAATAGCTCTGCCGCCACTGCTATTTCCACCAACCCAATAACTTGGGTTCACGGTGGCAACAGACCCACAATTTTGGGAAATGCCTCCACCCAAACCTGGGATGCACCAAATAAATATCTGACTCTCGGTACCGGTACTTGGGATACTACTTACGGCTTCGTGGTAGGCGACAAAATTCTTGTTACCGGCCAGCGCTACAACAATGGTTTATTTACCATTGGTGCAATTTCCACCAATAGAATTACTGTCAACGAGCCTGTCATTCACGATCCTACTACTTACAACGCCGCTGGAAATATTATTTATGGTTATATGAATCCCCAAAAGAGGACCGTCACTGCCGCAGCTGGCCGGACCTTAGCTTTTGATAATCTGACCAAAAGAGTTACAGCTTCTACTGGCGATTTTAGAGTTAGTGCAGGAACTGGTACTGGCGATGGTTATGCTGTTGGCGATTGTGTCCGTATCCAAAATACTGCCGGAGGCTTAAACGATGGTTATTTTACTATCTCAGCACTCAATGCCACCAACATGTGGTTTAACGAGTTGGTTTATACCCAAGCCGCTGTTTCCTCCTCGGTTACTATCTCCGCGCCAGATATTGCCGATAATACGGACTATTATTATGTAGTACGCAAATACGATGACACGGGTGTTTACAATGATTCCGAAGAAATTTATGTCAAATCCACCTGGCAAGAACCAGTCACCAATTTATGTCTAGCGGGAACTGCCTTTACTAACAACAAAATCGTCACCCTCCATGCTACTGCCGCCAGAACTCTCCAGTTTACCGCCTCTACCAAAAAAATTGCCACTTCAGGTGCTACGAGTTTTATCACCGAAACCTATGCTGTTGGTGATAAATTACTAGTCACCCGAACTACCTCTAACAATGGTTACTATACTATCGTTGCTGTTGCTGCCAATGAACTTACTGTCTTAGAAACCCTGGTGGACGAAGGACCGCTTTCCACTGCTGGTGCTATTACCAATATTTATTGGGACAATTTAAATGTCCCTCTCTTTACCGCCTCCGCCGTCAGAACCCTAACCTTTTCTACCTCTTCCTCTCAGGCCGCAGTCACTACCCGTATTTTTGGTTTTTCTGGGACCACTATTTCTGTTACCGGATCAACTCCAGGCTCCTTTATCACCGATGGACTGGTCACTGGCGACAAAATCTTAATTACCGGCACTTCCAGTAACAACGGTTTATACACAGTTACGGGTACAGTTAATGCCACCTCTATTACCACCTCCGAAGCCTTAGTTACTGAATCTGGAAACACTACGGGCTTAATCCGTTGTCGCAAAATTACTCTAGCTGGTTCTACCCCTGGATCCTTTGTTACCGATGGTTACGCTGTCAACGACCGTATCACTGTTGCTGGTACTACCAGCAACAACGCCACTTTTACCTTAGCTTCCGTGGAAGCCACCAAGCTAACCGTCTACGAAGCCATCACTGCCGAAGGCCCTCTTTCGGCAACCGCCACTATTACTAATCTCAATATTACCCTTGGTGTCGCCACTAGAATTTCCCCTTTTGTTAGTCACGCTGCTGCCCAAACGGCTGAAGCTTTACTTCTCACCTCCAACATTGACAATGCCACTCTCACCCAGCCCATCTCTACCGCCATCGACAATACTTATACCTTCAGTGTTTGGGTGGCAACTCAGCCAACGGTGATCAAAGTTGCCGCCATTACCGCTTCCGCTGTCAGATCGTTCAAATTTGACGGCTTAAGTTTAACAGCCTCCGGTGGTCGCACTCTCCAGTGGGACACCACGGCTGACACCATTACTGCTTCCACCGGCTCTTTTCATACCGATGGTTATGCCGTAGGCGACAAGCTCATTGTCACCGGAACTTCTAGTAACAATGGAACCTATACCATCACTTCTCTTACCGCCACAGTTATTACCGTAGCCGAAAACCTCGTCAACGAAGGTCCACTTTCTGCTACTGCTACCATCAAAGTCAACAAAATAACCGCTCGTGGCACCACCCCCGGTAACTTTATCGAAAACGGTTTTGAAATAGGGGACAGAATCCTGGTTGCCGCTGGTGGCTCAGTTTACAACCTTGGTTGGTTTACCCTTCTCAACGTGACCGATCATATTTTAAATGTTGCCGAAACAGTCTTTACCGAAGCAGTCATTACCGCCACCATGACTATTACTGATTATTTTGGAGATAATTTTACTATCGATGGTGAAATTCGCTTTGGCACTGCCACTCAAACTTTTACTGCCACCGCTCTCTGGCAAAAAGTTTCCGTTAGTTTCACGGCCACTGGTAAATTGCATAATGCGGTCATTCAAATTGATACCCAAAAAAGAGGTCTTTGTGTGATTGGGGCCATGGTCAATACTGGTTCAAGCGCCGCGCCATACTTAACTACCACCACTGCCCCAGTAACTATTGCCAACAAAGTTCGCGACATTTCCCTGGTTCGTACTTGGTGTCGAGGATACGGAGAAGCAGCAGGTCATTCTGGAGTAGAAATCCAACTAGCTGCCACCATTACTGGTGATTTATATACCGAAGTATATTGTGCCGACGCAGTTGCCGGCCCAACCTTTACCCCAAACTTTATCAACAAAGTATTCGATACTTGGGCCGGCACTGGTCAAACACTGATATTTAACAATACTTCCTCCAATAATATTGTTGACGGCTTAACCCAAGCAGGTGTCGGTGCTCCAACTAACTATGGTTTGGCGTATTTTGCCATTTCCTCTTCGGACAACCGCATCAAAGACCTAACCTACGATCTCCATGGCGCCACCCAATTATATCTTGCTACTTTCCTTTCCCAATCCAACGACATCTCTTTCTACAACTGGAATATTAAACACTGGCGCAATTATGCCTCGACTGTAGGTAATGCTCCTATCTTTGCCACTTCCAATGCTACGTCTGGTTTAACTGCTGAAAACATGGTCTTTGACAACTCTGAATTTCCTTTTATGGATAATGCCCTAAATTTTCTAATCAAAGGCATGAGTGGGGGTAATGTCAAACCGCTTAACTCTGCTCTTCTTTACAACATGCCAGTTACTCCGGTTTATACCCTGGCCACCACCCCCTCGGCCACTGTCAATTTCGACACAGTCACCAACACTGGTGTACCTGCCACACCCGTCAACTACACCACTGTCTACGACACGATTTTTAAGGAGCTTTATCATACTTCTACCACTGGTTCCTTGTTTATTCAGTTCAACGCTTCAGCAAAAACTGTCAAGCCGTACACGTTGTCTGGCAACGCCAACTTTGCCAACAATGGTCGTCTCTACCTAATTACTGCCGGTGATAGTATCGAGTACACATGGCCTCACCGAATTTTAGGGGTGGATGGATTCCAAAATGTTCCGTTTCTACTCAATGGTAATGATTTGGGTAATACCTCTTCTATGCTTGAGGGTCTAAAAATCGAATATAAAATTGACACTGGGTCAGGGTATGGCGCCAGCTGGACTCTGGCTACCCCCACCAGTTTATCTGCGTTAACAGTATCACCAACCGCTGGCTTTTATCTCAAATTAAAACTCACAGCCATGGCTGGTATGAAGTATTCGACTATGACCAAACGATTCGTGGAGGGTGAAAGTATTCGTGGTCTGTCCTCTTTGGCCACTGCAGTAGTCGACAAAGACTTTTATTATCCGGTCCAAGGGACACTTTGGCTTTCCTCGATTGTTGGGACCTTTGTACCCGGAGAAACCATCGTAAGCAACGAATCAAGTCGCGATGGCGAAATGCGTGCCATCAACGTCGCCACCAATACTACTTTTGCACTTTTTCCTTCAGTTGCCTCTTATATCGATGGCCTTCAAATTTACACCACTGTTGATCAAACTGCAAAATATCCAGCCAATGTTGCCACTATCACTCTCACCAATATTGTCCCCAATTCTCTTTACTATATTTATAACTCTGATACTAATGCTCTCGTCGCCACCGGTACTGCCACTGGCACTCCCGATCCTGGGCAAACCACCATCGATTACTCCATTAGTGTAGTTTTCGAGGATCCTTTTGATATCACTGTTAATGTTCGTAAATCTTCTGCTCCCGTCAAATACCTTCCTTATCAAACCGGTTCTTCCGTGACCGTTGCCGGAGCCAACGTCTTTATTGCCCAAGTTGCCGATACGGTTGTTATCGATAGCTATGGGGCCATTGCTTCCAATTGGACCGTCAACGAAACTTTAAAAACCATCAAACACACTAGTGGTAGTACGGTCTACACAGTCAAAGAACTTTATTCTTGGCTCTTAGATTATTTTGATGAAGCCGGCTATTTGGACGACGAAGTCCCAATTTCTGCCTCTACCCCCACCGAATATACTCTTATCAATGGTTGGTACATGGACGATGCTTCCACCCAATATCTCTCCGGAGGCTCTCTTTCTTCCACCTCCTGGAACACCGAAATATATGCTCTAACTTTTTCCAGTGCCCCTACCAATCCCATTGGTTCTGATATTGGTAAAGTAGTACACAATGGTGGTTCAACCCATACCGGTGTGCTTCTGGATTACACCACCACCGCTCCATATATCTGGTACATTCGCAAAACCACTAGTGTTTTTACTGCCGAAGCTGTGACCATAACTAGCGGCACTGGTGCGGGTACTATTAGTACTGTGGCCACGGGAGAAACTATCTGGTCCAACATTTTTACCCTAGGCACTATTGTTTCTGGTACCACTCTGGATGTTTACCAAAACGATACCCAAATTACTCCTTGGTGGAGTACTAACCATATTGATGTCTTAGTAAAAGTTAAAAATATCGGCGTAGAAATTGATTCAGGCAATCTCACGGTTTTAGCCAGAAAATATTCCACTCTCTACGACCATTTCGTAATAGATGCCAGTTCTGGTAGAAATCCAGTACCATTAGCTGCCTTTACCGACGGCAACAATCAAACAGCCTCCGGTACCGTTGGAGCCTATACGGGCATCAGCTTTACCTTTGGTTACTATAGTGGAACCCTCTCTGGTGGTACTGCCAACCCCTACGATTGTCTTATCGATTGTGGTGGCAATACTTTGGCCGAGGTTTACGAATATACCAAGTACGTCACTCGTTCCGGCAGTGGTGCAACTTTAAACGGTGTCAATGGAGAATTTTATACTGCAGTTGGCGATCTACGCTTAAATTATACAGGGGAGGGTAGTGGGCCCTTTGTCGAGGGTAATGCCATCACCAGTAGTTCTGGTGGCACAGGCTATATCGTCTCTTTAATAGATAATGGCTCAACAGGTACTCTGGTTATTCGCAATGTTCATGGTACTTTTGTTGATACTAATACCCTTGCCAGTGCCGGCACTACCGCCACCATTTCCGGTGCTCCAGATCCTATCACTCCTTCCAAACAAGCCCCCTTTGGGACTTTTGCCGGTGGCACTTTCTTTGGCGCCAGGGGAGTCTTTCTCACCAACTACGATCTGGCCGACTCCAATAGTTTCCAACTAATCGATTCCACCGGAGCTTCCCGCTCTCCTGCTGAATATATTTCCATCACTATCTCAGGTCTAGTTATTGGCGATAAAGTTTCTGTTTTTAGAACCACAGGTGACAACGAGATCCTGGATAAATCTATTTACACTTCCCACAATACCAGTAACACCTCTGGTTTAGGCTTTTTTACCACTACAACTAGTATTGCTACCGACACCCCAGCCTCTGGCACACTACGGGTAGTAGACAGAGATAGTAGTGGCACAATTCTTTCCGAAACTTCCTATACTTACACCTCTTGGACTGGTTCAGTTTTTACCCTAAGTGGCACCCTCTCCCAAACCTACAACAACGAGGATACTGCCTATGTACCTTTTATTGACGAAATCGCCAGTGCCACATCTGCCTCTGTCAGTGTCACCTATGTAACAAATCGCTATGTAGTGGTACGTGTGCGCAAAAAAGGGATTATTCCTTTTACTGTTACTGGTCAAGTTACTACCACTGGTCTTTCTGTCACAGCTATTCGTACTAGTGACTCTATTGTTTCCTAAATTATTATCAGTTAAAATCAGCCAGTGAAGAAAAAAAAGAAAACTCTCAAAAAAATCCCTAAAAAGAAGATTGCCAAAGAAGTTACCAAAAAAAAGGTTTTAAAAGCTAAAATAATTGGGCCTCATTATGTCTGTTCCGGAGGTTGTGGTCAAGTCTCTTTAGAATTAATCAATTGTTCCACCCACGGATGTATTCGTCATCGCAATCCACTTACTCTCTGCACCTGTCTCAACGGAAAACACGCCAAAGTTTCCACCTTAAATGTTCCCAAAGATTAAGATCTCCTTGACAGTCACTAGCAAAAATTTTTATACTGAGTAACTACTAAACCCATATGGCCATACAAGACGATTTTACAATAGATTACGTAAACCGACGTTTATACCACTCTTCTGGCACCACTATCTATAGTGTCAATGCACTTTATACCTACATCATGGATACTTTCGACGAACTGGCTCAAATGGACGATACCGTGCCAATGTCTGCCCAAACTCCTACCGACTATACCCTTACCAACGGCTGGTTTACCGACGACGATTCCTTTAAATATCTCAAAGGTGGTGCTATTAAATCCGTGGGTCAAGACGAAGAAATTCGTATCTTAACTCTTGCCTCGAGTGGCTATACCAGTGCTATTTCTGGAGATATTGGCAAAACCGTTACCGGTGGCACTACTGGTGATACAGGTAAATTAGTTGCCTACAACAATACCACTCGCAAATGGTGGGTACGCATGGACGACTCCGGTGACTTATTTGATAATTCCAGTGAAGCCATCACCATTACTAGCGGAACAGGTGAAGGTGATATGTCTATTATTTCTGTCACCGGCGAAAACCTCTGGGCCAACGTCTATACCCTAGGTACCATCGAGCAACACGCCAACGAAGAACAAATCTATATCGTCCAAAATGGTTCGGCTTTAGCCGAGTGGTGGCCAGATTCCGCCTCTCCTTCTGTTCGTCATATTGATATTTTGCTCAAAGTCAAAGAAGCCGACGTGGAAATAAACAGTGGCTTAATTACCGTCTTTTTACGCAACTATCCCTCTGCTGGTAATGCCGATCTTTACGATCACTTTGAAATCGATCTTACTGCCGGTGGTCGAAATGCTGTGCCTTTGGCCACTTCTCCCGATTTAAACAACACCACCGCCCACGCTACAATTTCAGGCTACACCGACATTTCCATCGTCTTTGTCAATGGCACTATTCCTCACGGTGCAGTTACCGGAACCTTTGTTGAATTCGAAACCGTTACCGGTGGCACCAGTTCTGCCACCGGTATTTTCTTACGCACCAGTGCTGGCACCATGACCATTGGCAACATTGATGGCATTTTCCAAAGTGGCGAAGTCTTAACTGGCGGTACCAGCGGTGCCACCACCACCACCAGTTCTACTCTTACCGCGGCCAAAACAACAATAAAAGCCTTTGAGCAAGGAAGTAGTTACAACTATGGTGTCATTATCAACTGTGCCACCCGTGTTCTTTCTCAAGTATATGAATATCTAAAATATGTCACTCGCGAAAATTCCAGTTCTTTTTACACCTACGGTACAAAATATCTTTCTTCCACCTTAAGTACCAATAAATTAGCTGGTGAGCAATATATCACTGCTTTTACCGATCTAGATACTCCTGGAAACACCTATTCTCCCGCCAAAGCTTCACCTTTTGGTACTTTTGCCGGTGGTAAGTTCTTCGGCGCCCGCGGTGTCTGGATCCAAAATATGGACAGTGCGGACATCCAAAATTTCCAATTAATTGATGCCGATAACAACACCCGTACTCCTCCCAACAAACAGAGTGTTACTATTTCCAACCTGCTTTCTGGCGATCGTGTTTCCGTCTTCCGTACTACTTCTGGCACTACTATCAACAAAGCCATGTTTACTGCAGCCTCTGGCAACAGTTCTGGCAACTCCACTTTTGTTGTCAATGAATCTATTCCTGCAGATACTCCTTCAACTGGAGTTATCCGTATTGTTGACACTTCCGATACCACCTCTTCCCGAGAGTCTCGCTATACTTACACCTCTTGGACCGGATCAACCTTTTCTGGAGTTTCTCCCACCCTCGATCGTACCTATACCGCCACCGACGACACCGCTTACGTACCTTTTATCGATACCACCGCCAGTAGTACTTCTGCCTCTGTCACCGTCATCTATGTCACCGATCGAACCCTTTTGGTTCGCGTGCGTCGCTATACCGCCACCGCCATTCTACCTTTTGAAACTACCGGATCCTTTCTCATCACTGGCTACTCTACCTCTGCCATTCGTACTCCCGATAGCATCGTCAGCTAATAATGTACTAAAATAGACCATGGCTCTCGTCTTTGATTTTTACAATAGTATAATTACTGTTCCTTCTCCTCAAACTACTCTTCAAATTCAAGACTTACTAGATGAAATCAGAAACGTCGAAGATGAATATTATGCCCTTGGTTATGGGCATATTGCCGATGCCTTTGGTAAACAAGATTTAGGAGGTGGGGTCAAAGTGGGTATCACCATGGTACTTCAGTCTCCCTGGCGCATTGCTTTTGAAGCCCGCCCAGGTCCCGACACTGAATCTTGTCGTATCGATGGAGGCAATCTGGTCGGTGGTTTAAATAATAACCCTATTGCCCCTACTGCTTTTACCCAAGTAACCATGGCAAACTCTTCTTCCGCCACTATTTCCACCCCTAATGACACTGCTAATTTAAAATATCTAATTGAATCTCTCTATGGTTCTCATATGGGTGTGGGCAATACCTATTATTGGGATCCGGTGGACGGCAGTGATACCAACGATGGTCTTCAGCCCGCTAGTGCCGTCAAAACCTTTACCAAAGTTAATCTTTTAGTTACTAGCAACAATCACGATATTGTCTATTGTTTAGCCAACGACCCTAGTGGTATCACCACTGTCACCGATACTTTAAATATTACTAAAAATGGCGTAAAAATTAGAGGTCCTGGTTATAGTTTCCAACTTGTCCCCACCGCCACCACCGACCCTACTATCAATATCAATGCTCATTCGGT
>CAYUVY010000010.1:0-6791 GCA_964448465.1 uncultured Gammaproteobacteria bacterium | reverse complement strand
AACTTGTCCCCACCGCCACCACCGACCCTACTATCAATATCAATGCTCATTCGGTTCAAATTAGTGGTTTATATGTTTCTACCGCCGCCACTGGTTCCCAAAATGCCATCACCGTTGCCGGAGCCAATAATCAAATCAAAGATAGTTGGATTACCACTGCTCGTGGACATTGTATATCTTTAGCCAACACCGACCATACCCAAATTACCAATTGTCTTATCGAAAACTCTGGCCAATCGGGGACAGGGGACGGTCTGTATCTTGGCAATAGTTGCGTTCAGTGTTCTATTTCCAAAAATGTCATTACTGGCAACAAAAACGGTATCAACTTAACCGGCACCTCTCTTTCCAACAATACTATTGAAAATAACTTAATTTACAATAATTCTCTTTATGGTATCACCGTGGGCAGCGGAGTTACTCGCACCACCGTACGCAGTGCCAACACTATTACCAACAACACCTCGGGCAACACTCAAGATCTGGGTACCGATACTTATATCGAGACTCCCGCTGGTGGTGCTTCTGCCTCCGATGTGGCCGATGCAGTGTGGGACGAGCTTATCGCCAGTCACACAATTTCTGGATCTACTGGTAAAACCCTCAAGGATGCGAAAACCAAAGCCACCCTGGCTTCCATCCAATAATTTAAGCTTGTTTTGTCCTCTAAATTGTTCTAAGATTGGTCATGTTTGCCAATATTGGAACTACTGAACTTTTAGTTCTTCTTTTTCTTTTTGTCGTGCTCTTTGGTGGCAGCAAGGTTACCGATGTTGCCAAAGGCTTGGGAGAAGCTGTTAAAGAATTCAAGCGAGCTCAAAAAGAATTTGACACCGTCAAAGATGAATTGGACAAAGAACCCCTACCAGTTGCCCCAGTCGTCGAAGAGCCAAAACCATCCCCAGAGCCCAAGTCCAAACCCCAAAAAACCAAAAAAGCTAAACCCAAGAGTCTTAAAAAATGACCAAGTCTCCGCCTATTAGTCAGCTTCTTACTGAATACGAACCTCAAATTAATCAACTACGGGCTATTCTCTTTCGTTCCCTTATTTCTTTTGCTCTTGGTTTTGCTTTTGGTTTGATTTTTTATCAAAAAATTATTGTTGGCCTTCTCTCTCTCTTTAACTTAAAAAACATCAATATAGTTCTTACTTCTCCCACCCAGTTTATCAATCTTGCCTTTGGTGTAAGTATTATCACTGGCCTTCTCTTTTTATCTCCAGTTTTAATTTTTCATCTGCTACGTTTTTTAGAGCCAGCTTTAACCAAACACGAACACAAACTACTCAAAAATCTTATTCCATTTTCAGTTTTACTTTTCTTTTTTGGATGCTTTTTTGGAGGATATATCGAACAATTTGTCGTTAGTCTTTATTCCCAAACTACCTCTGAATTTTTACTCAGCAATATTTGGGACATCCAAGAATTCATCTCTCAGGTTTTAATCATGTCCTTTACTATGGGAATAGTATTTCAGCTCCCAGTTCTGCTTACCATACTCATCCGTTTAAAAGTTGTTTCCAAACAATTAGTTTCCGGCAAGCGTCGTTTTGTCTATCTTGGTTTAGCAATTTTTGCCATCCTTTTACCCCCCACCGATGTCCTCTCTTTAGTCCTAATAATTACCCCACTATTCTTGCTATTCGAAGGTACGCTATTATTAAATAGATGAAGTACGTTTATCGTATCCTGCCACTCTTAATCCTAATCCTGCTCCTAGCTCCCAAAATAGCCCTGGCCACCCCCACTCAGTATCAACAATGCTCCATTGGTTCTACCTGTACTATCGGTGAATTTGTCTATGATGACGAATATTTACCTGTAGCTACTGCCACTTGTAACCTGACCACCCGCGATCCCGATGGAGTAGTAATTCTTAATTCCGTAGCCATGACTGGCACTGCCGATGGTTGGTATTCCTATGGTGTTGGCACCACTTCTTTAGTACCTGGAATTTATCGTTCCCAAGTTTGTTGCACAGTTTCTACCGATTACATGTGTCTGGATAAAACTTTTCAAGTTTACACCGACAATACTTCTGTTTCCGCCATCGCCAATGCAGTTTGGACCAACCCCAGTCGTTCTCTCACCTCGTTTGGTAGTTTAGTTTCCGATATCTGGTCCAATGCCACCCGAACCCTTTCTTCTGGCAACCTCGACAATGGCTCTACTCTTGCTACCAGTACCGGTTTGGCTGGCATAGGCTCGTCTCTAAACACTCTGACTTTTCAGGTTTCTCAAGTTCAATCCACCTTAGCCACTGTGGACACCAAGGTTACCTCACTCCAAAGCCAAGTTAGTAACATTCAAACCGATACCACCAACATTTTACTCAAATGGGGCTCCTACAGCCTTACCGATGTCCTCAATTATGTGGATACTCTAGAAACTCAACTAGGCAACAACACCAACACCTGTGCCGACAATACTGTCTACGGTCGAACTCAGTGCCTCATCGACAAGTGGGGAGCTCAAACCGCCACTGGAATTTATACCGCGGCCAACAGTGCCTCCTCCACCATTACCCTTCTTCGCTCCGAATTAAACTACAACGGCAAGTCCACCACTGCCTACGACGATATCATTACTTTAAAAAATTATGTTGACTCACTCGAAACTTCTCTTGGCACCAGTTCAGACACTTCTGCCACCGCCACGGTTTTTGGTCGAGTCAAGCAAGTCCAAGAAGCCGTAGACGACATTGATGCCTCTAGCGTCGATTTGTCCGAACTAATGGATAAATGGGGTTCTTATTCAGCTACCGATATTTATGACAAAGTCAAAAACCTTTCTTCCGAAGTTTCTGCCATCAATACTGTTACCAATGTTACCTCCATTCTCGACTTTCAAAAAACCCAAAATACCGATTTAACTTCACTCAAAAATCAAGCCGCGGCTATCAAAGCCCTTTTAGATGTTAATCGTATCCAACTAGAACAACTAGGCAACCAGCCGATTATCAAAACCTGGCTAGAAGAGGGCAGTATCATCTTTAAAACTCTTATTACCAACCCTTCTTCCATCGCCACCCAAAAAGTTCCTTTCACTTATTATTACCCGCCCGAATTCAAGCCCGAGCTGGTTATTCGCAAGTCCTCGGGTCTGGAGATAAAATTCGATGCCACCAAAAATGCCTATTATTCCACCGGAGATTTTGACCTAAAACCCCGTGATACTTTAATACTCGAAGTTGAAGTCAAAGATGTCTGGCAAGTTCCTCCCGAACAGATTGAATCCTTAAAAAAGCAAGCCGACGAGCTTTTTAAGCCCCTTTCTGGTACCTCCTATTATGCCCAAGGTTCCACTCTCCATTCCGACATTATTGCCAGTCTAGACAAAATCAGTCTCAAGCAAAACACCACCGCTCTTCCCGAAGAGCGTATTCAAAATTTCCGCGAATCTAGTGTCGAACTTGAATCCATCAACAAGAAAATGGATGATCTGAAAAATATTCTCAGTTCTGCTGGATCCATTGGTACTCTTTCCGGTTTTATCGGCGGGGTTCAAGCCGTGGGCGTTTGGGGCATTATCGTCATCATCATCGCCGGCTTTGTTTTCATGACTTTATATTTCCGCTCTTTAACCAAAAAATCCAGACCTTCCCAAGTTTCCAAAAAATCCACTAGTCCTTTTGTCAAACCGATATCCCAAGAGTCTAGTAGTCAACCTGTGCACCCCAAAACCTCTCACCATTTGCCCCGCCACACTGGCCTAGTTGCTGCCTTTATCTTTTCTGTCGGGCTCACTACTGCCGGCACTGCCTACTACATGTCTTCCACTCGTCCTGCGCCCAGTTCTCCCACCCCAGTTGACAAGCCCATGGTTCTTTCTGCCACTGATGAAAAAAAATTAGTCCCCACCCAAGTCCCTGAAATTATTCTCGAAGCTACTCCTACCTTAGAACCAACTTTAGAGCCCGAGCCAACTATGGACACAAGACCCACCAACACTCCGGTTTTGACCTCCACTCCCAAGCCTATTCTACCTCCACCAGTTCAAGCCAATTCCCAACCTGCCACCAAAATCGTCACCACTCCATCTTTAAAATCTTATGTTAACCTCCGCTCTCTTCCCGATCGTACTTCTACTCTGGTCAAACAAATTTCTTCTGGCGAAGTCATGCAGAAAATAGGGGAGCAGACCAACAACCAAGGTGAACTTTGGTATCAAGTCCAAACCGATTTAGCCAGTGGTTGGGTCCTAGCCGAGCTAACTCAGGCCATCAGTCCCAGTACACCCACCAATACTTCCTCCGGTGTCACTATTCGCGTCCCCGCCTACGACACCGTCAATCTCTATCAATATCCTTCCGTCAATTCCAAAATAGTTAGCAAAATTACCGAAACCCAAAAAGCCGAGTTATTAGTCCAAACCAAGCGTTGGGCTAAAGTCTTACTCAAAAAGGGATTATCCGAAGGCTGGCTTAGTCAAGATTTTATCGATCTGTCTCTAAATTAATGTTCACTCCAGTTCTTTATTTGGTACTTTTAGTTTCTCCCTTTTTACTCTGGCCACTAGAAATTCTCCTGCCTTTCCCTTTCTTAATCGAGGAATTTTTCAAAGCCATTTGTATTTTACTTTTGCACAAAACTTCCAAGCCTAACTATCGCCAAATCTTCATTTTTGGTCTAATTTTTAGTCTTTCCGAAACCCTGTTTTATCTCTTTAATTTTTCCGCCCTGGGCAATGCTTCCAATTTTCTTCCACGTATCTTTCTGACCACAATTTTGCACACCAGCACCTTCCTAATAATCTATTTTGGCTCTAGGCGCTCTAGTCTTCTCTTTGCCTTTTCTCTTATCTTGTCCGTTCTTATTCACTTTTTCTTCAACCGACTAGTCTAAAGTATATAATAGGCGCATGGATCAGCAAATCACACTTACAGAAGAAATTGAAATTAATGATGAAATTGACAGACGATTGCTTGAAGAGATATTACTTATTGTCCAAAATACTCAGATCCTATCGATAGTTAGTTTTTGGGGTCATCAAAAGTTACAAATCGACAAAGCTGATGAACAGTTTTTAAAACATATTTTGCTTTCGATTAATGCTTTAGTAAAAGCAAATGCTCTAAGAAGAAATTATGTACAAAGAAAAGATGACTTAATTGAAGAGATCAAAAAAAGTAATAGTATTTCAGGCACAAATATCGATATGTTATTCAACAAAGTCGATGCATTTATACTTATTGAAGCTTTTTTTGGACAAATTAAAACGTCATTAGACTTGTTAGCTCAAAGTTTAAAACCAATTTATGGTAGAGAATTCCTGACATGGAAAAGAAAAAATGATTTGAGTGGGATGGCAATTGCCGATACTTTAGCTACTAGTATCAAGGATGACATTAAACCTAATGCAAAACCAATAATCGAGTTAATTAAGCACCATTCTGAATCTATTACAAAAATTGTCGCAAGTCGAGACGATGTTGTGCATTTTGGAAAGCTAAAAAATGTTCAAGGATTTAGATACTCAGCTAAGACTAGAGAGATTGTTCCACCGCTAATAAAAATTACGGAGACAGAAGCTGGCTATGTTGATGAATACATGATGGAGGTTCTCAAATATATTGCTGATTTTGTACAAGAATTCATAATTACGATCTTATCTAATCTTTTACCTGACATGCGGATTGCCAAACATGAAGATGGTCAATGGGGTTGGGTCACTGAAAAACGCTAAAATATTACGGTAAATTTATTTCAAACACAAACATTTTTTAATAACTCGATCTAGTCCTATATTATATCACAAATCTTATTATAAGTCAAATTATCGCCTCACCAGGACAATCCCAAACGGCGTGTTTCTCCCGGGTCCCACCACATATTTACCTCCAGAATACATTGCCGTCGACCCTCCACTATCCAAATTAATCGCATTTTTTATTCCCATTTTCGCCAATACTTGCGACATCCCCGCTACGCTCACCCCGTGAACCACTCCAATATACACCGTATTGTCCGTAGCTCCAATAAAAGCCCTACTACCCTTGCCCGACTGCTTTTCATCTCCACTGGCACTAAAACTAGCCGTGCCGTTAAACACCAACAAGGGTTGCCCCGCAATCACGCTATCTACTCCCGTGTCTCGCCCCCACTCCGAAGAATGTGCCACAAACCTAGCCGAACCCGAAAATATCGCCGCTGGCACACTACTGTAAACATTATTAGCCGAATTAAAATATACTTTGTTTTTATTCATGAGCAGTGTATCAAAAGAATTAGTTTTACCAGCACAACTAGGATAACTTGCCGGACAAAAATATGGCCCATTTATCCCCGCAAACCCTCCAGCTCTTTTTACGTATTCTGCCAGGGCATTTACTGGACAATCATTTACACAAGTCCCACTACTTTCTGTCTCCACTACCACCTTAGTGTCTTTCAAGTCCGCCGAAATTATATCTACCAGTACATCTCCACTTTCCATTTTTACCACCTGTCTGGCGTAGCCCGCAGCCGGGGGAGTGTCACTTTGTTTTACATTTTCCGGAATTTTAATCAAGGCAGCCAGTTCCTCTTGTTTTTTCTTTAAATTATTTTTAAAACTAGTCAAACTAGCGCTAGCCGAAGCATAATTTGCACTACCAAGTTGTGATAATATTTTGGCAAATTCTTTGTCCAACGCCGGCTGCTTAGAAGCCTTGTCTTTAATGTCTATCAAATCCTCAAAAGCATTCATGGCGGCCAAATAAGTTTTTTTAATCTCTACTAGTTCTCCGGTTAATTTTCTATTAATCGTCACTTGATCACTATTTACCAATTCCTCATATTGATTCTGTAGTTC
>CAYUVY010000009.1:0-31090 GCA_964448465.1 uncultured Gammaproteobacteria bacterium | reverse complement strand
AGGACACTCGGCTTTCATCCGAGGAATCGTGGGTTCGACTCCCACTGGGGTCACATAATTGGAATTTTGGTTATTCAAGGCCTCAATTAGTTCGAAGGACTGGGCTAAATTGGTGGTTCGAATTATTTTGTTTTGGCAAACTACACCATTAGGGAAAATCTGACTTTGTAGTGCTTGTTTTTGAGTTAAATCCAATTCAATCCATAACTTATCAAGGTTAGTTAAAAATGTTTCTGAAAAATTTCTAATTGCTTCGGTATCATATTGATCGATCTTTGTATCTGATCGTTCAACTCGTAATACTGCTATTTCATTTCTTATATTGTCTGCCCTTCTTCTTGCTTCTTCGTCGGTTAAAATACCTTTTGAGTTACTAAGAGCAATTCCCGTTAACTCGCCTTCGAGTTTTTCTATTTGATTTTCCTTCAACTTAGCTTCTTGTTTAAGCCCTTCTATGCTTTGATCCCATTCGGCAAATACTAATTCACTAAACAATCTTAGAACTCGTTTAGAAGGCTTTAGGTAGGCCAAAATAGATTGAAACTGTTCGTGCGCTTTATCTACTCCAATACGTTCCCGTTTTGAGCAATCTTTTTGGTGACATTCGTAGGTAAGATAATGCTTAGTTCTTCCTTTTGGATTACTGGAAGTCATTGGGTGATTACAAACAGCACACCTTAAAATGCCTTTTAGAGGAAAAATACTACTATCTTGGTGCTTTAACATACGCTTTTTCCCTAACGTGTTGTAATATGCCTTTTCCCAAGTCTCTTGATCCACTAATTTTTCGTGTTTCCCCCATTGATATTCTTTCCATTTTGAACCATACATATAACCGAAGTAAAAAGTATTGCTTAAAATTTTTTTGACGTCTTCACCGTCAGCTTCTTTTCCAAAGTATTTTATATAACCCAAACTGTTTAGAAAATCTGACAAAGATTTTTTTGAGTAGAAACCAGTAGAAGCTTTAGTAAAAAGTGACTTTATTATATTGCTACTTTTAGTATCAATTACAGGTGGTTTTCCTCTTCTTTCTAATCTACTTTCACCTAATCTAATATAACCTTTCGGTGACTTAAACGGCCAATAACCGTTTCGAAATCCCGTTCGCATATTATCTCTAACCCTTTCACCCTTTAGTTCATTATCTAACTGGGCTAGTGTCATTAGAATAGTCCGCATTGCTCTACCCATTGGTGTTTCTTCGGTTGCTTCTGTAGCAGATACTAAAAAAGAACCATTTTTAGCTAGAAGTGAAATTGCTACAAGGCCGTCTTCTGTATTTCGAGCAAACCTATCCATTTTATATACGATTACCTTCGAAATTTTATTTTTCTTGTTAGTGCTAAACGTAAGTAAACGACGCATTTCGGGTCGGTTATGAACTGTTTTAGCTGAAACCCCTTCTTCCTTAAATACCTCGATTATTTCTAAACCATTTCTTTCAGCATAACTTTGACAGGTCTTTAGTTGAGTTTCTAGGCTATTATTTTCTATCTGACTTGGATCAGATACTCGTATGTAGATAACTGCTCTAGATTTTTCCATTGTTATCTCTATTATAGATAATTGGCAGTTTTCTTTCTTTTATAAAAGATTGAAAAAACAAGCTTTTTAATACTTCGGCAGTCTTAATATCTTGAAGTAGTACTTCGTCGGAAAGATTGGTCGCTTTATTGCCTAGTATTTTTCTAACTTGTTTGACGTTCATAGGAATAGAATTTTTGAAAGCCCTCGTAAAAACGAAGGTCTGATTCTATTCCTTGCTATTCAATGCTGATTCTATATTGAAGAATTAGTCTTCTAAATCCATTATCCAATTATCTAGTCGTGTGTCAATTGGATCGAACTATGGCTTTTATTTACTATCGTTAACTTTAATTTACAGTTAAATTGTTTGAAGAATTTGTTTCGAATAATTTATCGATTTCTTGTATAAGATCCAGTGATAATTCTGGCGTTGACAGCTTTGGTGGTTCTAATCGTCTCGCTATAACTGTGTTGGGAAGTCCTAGAACAGTTCTTTCACCTTCAATGGATACCTTCATTATTCTAGTTAAGGAACTTAACTTAGTGATTCGATTTAAGGATAAATTTGCTTCTAATTCTTCGATTAAAGTATCTAGTAGACTTTGAATTTTTCGCCAATAGCTTAATTGACTATTTTCTGCTTTGGCGATTAAGTTTGTTTTATTTTCTAGAAACTTATTCTTACCATTTTCGTATAATTCTTGTCTAAGTATCGTCCAGTTATTATCTAAGGCTCGTCGTCCGACTTCGGTTTTACTAACCTTAAATTTATCTGCCACGTCTTGATATGACGGTAGTCTTCCTTCAATTGTTTCACAGTAAAATTCAAACGCTTGTATCCAGTTGATTCCCTTTGGTCCCATATAATTATTTTACCCTATATTGAGTTATAATTTATCAATTATGTCGCTCATTTTAGGACTAAATTTACTTAGAAAAGTGTACCTAATTTCTGATACTCGTGTTACTTACAGTAAAAATGGTAAAGAGATTCACGAAGATAATCAATTAAAGTTTGCCGCAATAAATCCAAGAATTTCTGTCGTTGTGGCTGGTAATGGAAATCAAGCTTCTTTCTTTGTTAATAAAATTCGAAAACTTATATCTCCAAATGCTTACTTATCAGATTTAAGAGAATTATTGAAGAACAATCATAAGAAAATAGAAAAAGAGTATGTTGATAATTATAAAGATTCAGGATTGTCTGTATTTATTTTTACCGGATTTAATGATTATTCAGGTAAAAAAGTTGAAAGCTCTTTGTTGGGAAAGGCTATGTCTGGTGATCTTGTCGCAAGAGGTGAAGGTTCGTCTAGTAATCAATCTGTCGACCATACGATTATTCAAGCTTTAACTAATGCTTTATTCAAAAAGGGAGAGTTAAATAAAGGTGACATAATTGACGTTAATGTTCCTAATTCGGAAATGTTCTCCGTAGAAATTGACACAAATAAAGGTGTTTATAACTTTAACGAAATAGATTGTTACAAATATGCCATATTTCACCCTAACTATTGGCAAAAATCTATTTCTGTTCCAGACGAAATAATATCCTTTTTAGAATTCCGTAATGTCACCGGTAAAACAACGGAAGACGTCTTGTATGAAGACGCAGAAGTTCTTTATAACTTTGTATCCAGAATTGCTCGTGAGGAACATTTTAGTTCAGTTGGAGGCCATATTTTCGTGGCATTACAATCAGAGGACAATGGTGTTATGTTTCCTACAGGCGATTTGGCAACTATTAAAGATAGTAAACTCGTTTATGGTGGAAAAATTGAAGTTAATGGAAATGATATTTGTTTTGAATTATCCAACGGCCAGAAAGGTATATATAAAACTATTGATTCAATAATAGAGAGAAAATATGAAATTAAAATGTAAAATAGTTTATATTTGTTAGAATAGGATATGGGTTATTTATTACTGATATTATCTTGGTTATTGAGAACTTATGGAGCTATTCAAGAAGGACGTAATACTATTGATAAACCACTAATATGGCAAAATGATTCATTTTCGTTAATTCTAATTGTTTTATGGATAGTTCTTTTGCTTAGTGGTTTATTCTTGATATTTTTATCAGAGGGATTTGTTTTAATTTTTATATGTATCTTTTTCTATTTTGTCATTGCTCCATTGTTTACACCTCTAATTAAGAAAATTTTAGACAAAGTGGGTTTCTAAAAAAATGGATAATTTTATTAAAACATACCAAACACTCATATCTATACTAATACCCTTAATTCCTGTAGCTGTGACTTTAATAACTTTTTTAATTTCGAAAAATAGAGAACAAAAGCAGATAAATTTTGAAAAGTTCCACAATGGTTTAATGAAAGGATTAGCTAATTTGGACGGCAAAACAGGACTAGACCAACAAGTAGCGATTATTTACGAACTAAGAAATTATCCTGAATACTTTCCGGTGATTAAAAGATTATTAAATTATCAAATTAAACGTTGGACCAAAGAACTAAAGAACTCGCCACAATTTAGCGAACTTATTAACGAGGCAAAGGAAACAAGGGATTTTATAGATAAAAATTTTGTAATTCGTTTATTTACTAAACGGTTCTAATACCTAAACGTAGTTATATTGTGACTGGTATCCGAAGCTGGTAATTTGAGAAGCAAAAAGTTTATAATACTGAATAAGTTCAGGAATAACTTGGTTCCGAACTACGACCCTTGGGGTCACAAATTAAAGTTTTTTGACAAATCCGATGCGGGAGTGGCCGGAGGGGTACCAGTTTTCAAAAGTGGCAAATACTTCGTAACCTTGTTTTGTGTAAAAACCTGGGGCTTCGTAGCCTGCAGTCCAAGTCCAAATATATTTTACTCCCAATGCTTTTATTTTATTTTCCAAAAGTTTTAATAATTCTTTTCCATAGCCGTGTTTTCTGTATTCTTTTTCTACGATTAAATCGGTGAGGAAAAAGTAAGCATTATAGCCTTGGTCTGATTTGTAGGCTAGACCAGAAGAGCAGCCAACAAATTTATCTTCATCGGTGGCAACAAATCCATGGCGCTCGCCTGTTTCTGGTGGGTTATTAAATTCAAGACCGTGTTCGTCAAAAGCGAGTTGTTCTCTTTTAAACTCGACATCGGTCATCTCGCGATAGGAAAATTGGATAGTCATAAGATATTATAGCTCAGAGCTCTTTTTAACTCGAAGATATAAAAAGATAATAGGTAATAAACATAATTGAGCAATGAGAAGTGATTTGATTGGACCAAACTTATCGGTGAGACTTCCCAAAAATATGGCAAAAATGGCAAAGAAGCAATTGCCAACTAAAGAGTTTATAGAGGCCATAGTGGCGCGTTGTTGGTTGGTAAACTCCTGTTGCAAAAGCGAATTTTTAGCAATAGTGCTGGGACCATAAGAAAAAGAAGCAACTGCCATGATTATTGGGGAAATAAATGTCGGGTGAATTAACGCTAGAAAATATAATATTCGATTACTGATTTCTTGATAAATTAAAAGATTGAGAGCTTTGATTTTAGTAAGTATTTTACCACTGAGTCTAAAACTAATGCTGCTGGTGAGGAAGTTTAAAGAAAGCATAAGACTTACCGCCCAGGGTGGCAGTAAGGTATTGTAGAAGACTCCTTGTAAGGCCCAAGAGGACTCCCCCACTCCATAGCCAAGTATGCTGGCTAGACTGATGTTGCGAAGTTTGGAATTTTTTTTATAGTAGGAAAGAGCATCTTTTAGATGCAGAAAAACACTTTCCACATTAACTCTGATCTTTTTAGGTTCTACAAATCCAAGACTGACTATTAGCCCTAAAAATTGGGGAATTATAGAGAGGATAAAAAGTAATTGTAGAGATTTTGTGGCAACCAGACTACCAAGAATAATGCCAAAAAAACCGGATAATTCTAGGTTCGAATTTAGTTTGCCAAGCTCGTGTTGATAGGTCTCTTTTTTCTTGATTTTGACTAAAGTTTCGTATAACAAGGCATCGTTGTTGCCACTAAAGAAAGCCCGGTTGAGTCCATCAAAAATAGCGCCAATTGCCAAATAGAAATAGGAGCTGCCAAAAGCATAGAAAATAATAGAAATTAAACTAGCTAGAGCACCTAACTTAAGACAGTTGCTGCGCCCTAGTTTGTCGGAATAAATTCCACTGGGTAGTTCCAGGAGAGCTTGAGAAAGTTGAGCAATGGAATAGATACTAATGGCCAGAGCGTAGGAATGGGTTATCTGGGCAAAATAAATTATGGCTAGCACGGAGTGCAGCCGAAAATTATATAGTGCGTAGTACCAGGAAAATCTGGCAAGGTTAGATTTTAAATTTAGTTTAAAAGACATGTGGAGGGATAAATAATTAACACAAAAAAGCCAGTCGTTGGACTGGCGTAAGTTTGAGAAAACTATGTGGAAAAAGTGACACACTAAACACCAGTACTGGCGACGGCCAGGATTGGAACTGATATTTAGATTCGCGTCATATAAAGATTATATATCAAGATAGATTGTTTGTCAATATTATAGGTTTAGGACTTAAATTTAATACTTGGATTAAAACCCCATGACTTTGAAATAACCAATAGTTTTTGAGCAATTTGGTTTATAGCTAAGCCCGCATGTATTTCTTTTACAAGATCTACAAAATCGTCGAACCAGTTATATTTTTCTGCAAAAGCTTCAAACCACTTGTCGGACATTGGCCACATTTTTTTCTTGGTGTAATACCAAAGGTGCAACAGGGGTAATATTTCTCCTGCTTGGTTTAGTAGTCGAATCGTACTATTTCTGCTCAGGGCAATTTGCAAAATTTGTAATTTGTGTCCAAGATCTTTATCTAATTTTTCTTTTATGGATTTAACTAATTCGTCGGAGAATATTATGTTTTTTCTGTACTTTTCTAATAGACCTTGGGAGTCATGATAAATTTTGGCATGGACAAAACCACCGATACTTAAAAGTTGGTCTGGATAGTATTTACCAAGATCATTTAGTTCGGAATAAAATCCAAAGAAATCTAAAGACGTGGTGTGAGCGATATTTAGCCTTTGACCACCTAGTTCAAACATGTCAACACTTTTTTGAACTGCGGGTATGTCTTGGAATTCATGGACTAGACCGCCTTGATCTTCTAGCTTCTGTTGTCGAATTTCTTTGCTCGGATAGGTATTTTTCCAAACTACCATAAAATCGCGATCGGAATTGGAATCGGCAAAGTCCCAGACTACCGAACCTTGTTCGTAGACGCCGAGAATAGTGTTGTCTTTACTTAGTTTTTCTAACCACTGGGTAAGGAGCGGATTATTTAATTGCATGGTAAATATTAACACTAAGACGATATTGGTTTAAGACTTTTTCAATACATGCGCCGAATACCATTGGGCAAATTCGTACCAAATATAGTCTTTGGGGTCGTGGCTGAGTGTACCTTGCTGGCGACGTTCGCCTAGGGTTACACCGTTAAAGACGGCAACATTTTCGATAGAAATGCCCGTACCTTTTGGAGTGGTGGCAAATTCGCCCCAATATTCTTTGCTAAAAGACTTGATCTGAGATTGATCTTGATAATAGATAGACTCGGTAAAAGAGATGCGCCGGTCGGTTTTGTCTTGCAATAAATTTAAAAAATCTTTAGATTCAAACCAATGGGCGATGTCTTTCATGTAGCCACCTGGAAAACCGTTTAAGGCTGGAATGTTCCAAGAAGTGTCGGTTACCACTATTGGTTTTTGGGCCAAATTAAAGGCTTGGTTTACTTTGTTTTGAGAAATTTGCTTGGGATCAACAGATTGAATTTCGATAATATCTAGAGTTATAGGGACAATTTCAATACCAAAATGTTCACAGGCCGCCTTGGCTTCGGCAATTTTTCTGGAGTTAGTAGTGGCGAAAAGAAGTTGCATGGTAAATTTTAACACCCGAACTTGGTAGAATAGGGATATTAGATGATAAAAATACAGCCAGAGCGAAAGTTAGGTTTGGATTTATTAAGAATTCTAGCTGCTTTTGGTGTGGTATTTGCTCATGTGTCGAGTACAGTTACCTTTAGATTGCCGGACATTGGTTATAAAGATTGGATAATAACCATGTCTTTGGGATGGTTGAGAGTTTGGAGTGTTCCTTGTTTTATTATGTTAAGTGGAAACCTATTGCTTTCCTCGCAAAAAAAAGAATCTATCTGGGATTTTTATAAACAGCGGTACAAAAGAATATTTTTTGCTTGGGTATTTTGGGGCATATTTTATTATTTAATTGCAACCCAAATAGTAGATTATAATTTGGAGAACTTTTTGTACCAACAGACACACCTTGGAACTTATTCTCATTTGTACTTCTTGAGTGTAATGTTGGGGCTTTATACGGTTACACCACTACTAAAAAGTTGGCTTAATAAAGTAAGTTTGAATATTATTGTACCTGTGTTAATTTGTCTGGCCTTTGTTTATAGGTTTGGTTATGCTTTTTGGGGATGGCCACAACTTGATAATTTATTAGTTTGGTTTATTCCTTATTTGGGATACTATCTTGCGGGCTATTGGCTGGGAAAGCTTCCAAAGATGAAAAATAGCCTGATGTGGATTAGCCTTGCAGCTTTGGTTTTATTTGTATCAATATTGATAACCCGAAGACTAGTATTTATTTTTGAAACTCATGATCAGGACACAATTTTGGTCTCTGTACGTTCTTTGACTGTGGCATTTTCAGGAATAGTCGTCTTTAAGTTTTTTTTAGATATTAAAAATAAATATTTGGCTAGTAATACTAGGCTTTTAAAACTTAAAGATTTATCTTTTGGTGTGTATTTAGTTCATCCCCTGTGGTTGTGGATTTTTAATCATATGGATTGGGTGAATCAGTTAGTTACCAAGTCCTATTGGTTTTGGTTATTTGGTGTATATGCTGCGGTGTTATTAATGTCCTTTTGGACGGCTTGGGCGTTTAAAAAAGTTCCCGGACTGAAGCTGCTAGTCTAAATATTTTTTTGAAACCAGGTTAATTCCTTCTAGCATTCCTGGATCGGTGACAAGAGTTTCAACTTCGCTATCTTTGACCCACTGTGTGGTGTGAAATTCTTGCAGTAATAAATCTTGGTTAGGGTGGAAGTCGGATTTGGAGACGAAAACAACAAACCAAATGTCGTAGTGAATCTTGCAGGGATGATTGGGGTTGGCTATTTTGGTTATGGTCAGACATTCGGGCCCGGAAATGTGCAATTTGCTACTATCCAAGCCCCACTCCTCGCCAATTTCGCGAGCTACAGTTTGATTTGGGGTCTCACCTTGATCAATGTGGCCGCCGTTGCAAAGCCAAAGATTGGCCTTTTTGTGAAGACCTAGAAAGACTTCTTTATTTTCTGTGTCCAAGGCTAGAAAAAATGTGGAAAAATGAGTATCTTTGTTTTCATCCCGGGTTAAATTACCTTCTTCGTATCTTCGGACAAACTGCTCAAAAACCTGAGGATTTTGTTTTTTTAACTCGTCAGAATTTTTTAGATAGTCTGCAATGGGCATGACTAAGCTAGTTGCTTCTTCTGGTCAATAATTTTCTTAGAGCGGCAATGGGTCCGCTGTTCTTATCAGGTGAACCGCCTTGTTGACTAGCCACTTGGGATGCTTCAATATCTGCAAGCGTAAGGTTGAATCCCCTAACGTCATCCAAGCCGTTTAAATCCATTAGGAGTCTATGATTTTGACCCACTATTAAGCCTTGTTTTTGTAATTCAAAAAATAGATCCATGTTGAATGTCTTTTTTTGTTCTGCCATAGATGCCGTATTATAGCACTATTTGATAGCGACGAGTTCGACTTCGAAGATGAGGGTAGCGTTGGGTGGAATGACATCCCCTGCCCCACGAGAACCATAGGCTAGTTCGGATGGAATAGTAAGGCGGCGCTTGCCACCAACTTGCATACCAACCACGCCTTGATCCCAGCCTTTGATCACTTGGCCTACGCCAATTTGGGTGACAAATGGTTGGCCACGGTCGTAGCTACTATCAAATTTCTTGCCATCTAGGAGAGTTCCCAGGTAGTGAATGGAAATGGTGTCGCCCGATTTGACGGCTGGACCGGTACCAACTTGTAGATCTTCGATTTTTAGTTCATTTGGCATAGTTTGTGTTTGGGGTTGAGGCTGACTTTTTAGAAAGTAAGCAATTGTTAAAATGATTAATAGAACAGGAATAAGGGTTAATAACTTGGACATTGGGCAATTATAAACTAAGCTAAATTAGCAGACAAGAACATAGACTGCTAAATAGTGGTCTTTTTTGTGTTTAGCCTTAGGATAGGCAATAATCCTAACAAAATTAGGGCTAAGCTAAGGATTTGGGCGATTTTTAGGCCAGATATTTGCCAAGTATCAAAGCGTAGGAATTCTAGGACAAAGCGAATTAAACCATAACCAAGTAGGTATAAATATAGCTGGCATTTGGACTGTCTGTTGAGTAAGTAAAAGAGTAAAGCACAAAGAATGGACTCGTAGAGCCAGACGGGGTGAAAATAGTTGTAGTTTTGAAATTGAATTGGGCGCAGGTGGTAGGGAATGTACTGGCCGAGGTTGGTGTAGGTGGGCTGGCCGTAGACTTCCAGGTTCACATAGTTACCCCAGCGACCGATTGCCTGGGCTAAGGGAATAACCGTGGCAATTTGGTCTAAAAGAGGTAGTAGTTTGAGCTGGTGGTGATGCACAAAAACCAAGATAAAGAGAAAACCGGCAAGGAGCGCACCATAGATACCCAGACCACCAGCATGGAGGTTAAAAAGCTGGTTAGGATTAGCCAAATAGTACTGGTGTTGGTCTAAAACATGGTACAAACGGGCTCCGAGTATGCCGCTAATTAAGAGGCCAAAAAACAGACGCTGGTGGAGACGGGCGGCTAAAGTGGTGTGCTTTTGAAAGTAGGAAAATGCAACTAAAAAACCTATGCCTAGAATTAGGCCGTAGAGGGACATTATTTTAGTTTATAACTTGTGGAATAAATTACTAGATCCTTGGCACCGACTTTTTTGGTGATATCACCATCGGAAAGAATGAGTTGAAAGCCAGAAAGCCAAGGAAAAAGAAGTTTGGTAGTTTGTTCTACAAGCTTGATTCGATCACCATAGGTTTCAAGAAAATTTTTGGTAAATGTTTCTCGATAAGGCTGGTTTAGCTTGCGAAAGTTGTTTTGGTATTCTTGTGGCACCCAAACCCGGTCTTTGTGGTTGGCTAGGGGGATGAGGCGTTCTTCGCCTATGTCACAGGAAAAATCCAAATGCCAGGTAAAAATATTTTTTTGAAAATACCAGGTGGAACGAGCAATTAGGAGATTTAAAACAATATGTTTATCGTATTCAATAGAGTGGTTGGTGCCCAAAAGAGCAGATTTGTCGCCCAGACGGTCGCGACTGACATGCATTTTGTCAGCAGCGACCAGAGCCCACAAAAGAGGTGAGCCCTTGGCCAGTTTAAAATGGTGACTAGTTAGTTGAAATTCGTCGTGAAATTGGACGGCTTGGATTAGTGTATTCCATTCTTTTTGGTGATCGCTTTCGTGAACAAAAAGTTTTTCTAAAATTTCTACAGAATAAATGGGGTGCATTTTCCGACCAATTAAATTGCCAATATCATGGGTCATGGCGGCTAAGGTAGCCAGTAGCTCGGTGGTAACATCAATGGGACCGGTTTGGGAATAATTGGAGCCAGAACGGTGTAGGAGTTCGAGAGTTTTGTTGGTGACCCAAAGCGTATGGCGGTCGGTGTGGTCGTTAAAGCCGTAGGTTAATTCGGAATCCAGCGCTGGTCCAACGTAGGATAAACTTTTGCCTAGACCTTGGTATAGATAACTTAAGGCCTCTCCCCTGCCGGAAAGTTTTAGATAATCCCCAAAGTCGAAGATCGGTTTGAAACGGGGAGGGTTATCTTTGGTCAAAAAAGGAAAATCGGATTGTTGATAGTGCGGACTGATTTGATTTAAAAAATCCCAAAAACTTTGTTTGTCTTGACGCTGAAAGTACATGTAACTAGGTTATTATATCAATATATGAACTTTATCTATTTACAAACAAATTACTGAGTTTGCTAAGTCTGTTTCTTTAGGCCAGCGACCGGTTTTTTTTCTAAGTTTTAATTTGCAATAAAATATGGCTGCTGAATCTAGCATTAGTATGGGAGGATGATGAAGTTCATCCGTTGGTCGTGATTCAGACAAGGCATTAAGCGCATTTACTAGTTGTGCGGCAATATCCCCTATATCGTGGTGGGATTCACTTTCTGGGTAACGATCGGATTCTTCCTGAATTTGTTGGGCAAATCTGTACAATCTTTCGAAGGCCATTGGTGGGTCCTGCGGGACTCGAACCCGCGACCAACTGCTTAAAAGGCAGCTGCTCTAACCGACTGAGCTAAAGACCCTCATGTTTGGATTGACAATTTTACAATTTTTGAGTCAAAAAGCAAGAACCGGGGATAAATGGAGAATAAATGAGTTTATAATTTTCAAATTCCCCACCTTCGCAATTGCTACGGTGGGGAGGCAATTTAACAATTTTCAAAAATATTAGCCCACAATAGGGCGCGGAAACCGCGCCCCTACAAGATTATGAAAAATTTGATGCTGAAATAAATTCCCACTAGTGGTGGGCAGCAGGATGACGTTTATTACATAGTTCAGGATGATGTGAGGAAAGATGTTTTGATTAGACGTAAAATTAGACCGAGCGGTGGTGTTCTTCTCGTAGGAAATAGAGTTTGGCGCGGCGCACGGCTTTTTTGGGCGAGCGGAGCTTTTTGACAGATTCAATCCAAGGGGAATTAATAGGAAAAATACGTTCGACTTTAATACCATCGGTAGCTTTCTTTTGGACGATAAAACGACAGTCTTCCTTGGCGCCTTGAATAGCCAGAACTACGCCGTCGAAGGCCTGGATACGATCCTTACCGTCTTTTTCGCGGATTTTGTAGTTAACTTTGACGGTATCACCGACGAAAAATTTGACTGTATTGTGAATAGCGGAGATTGCCATGACTTGTATTTTAGCTGGTAATCTAGCTATTTGCAATTTTTAGGATTTTGTCGATTTGCTCTTGGAGCTGGGCATTGTAATTTATTCCGTATCCTAGGGCAATATTCTTACCATTTGGTAAAATTATCAGACCCTTGTGGCCGTTGGGATTGGTCTTTAAAAGGGTATTTAGCTCTAAAAGTTGGGATTGGGTGGTACCTTTGGGGACAACGATGGTGAAATCATATTTGGGAGCGTTTTGGGGCGGTTGGTCGGAGAGGCTATCAATTAAGATAGAAAGTTCGTCATTGCGAATATTAACCTTGCCTTCGAGGTAATAAGCGCGATTTTCAATAAGTTTGTCTTGAAATTGTTCGTAAGATTTGGGGAAAAGTACACCAGTAATGGTGCCAGAGGTGTCCTCTAGGCCCAAAAAGGCCATTTTACTATTGTTTTTCTTGGTGACCACTGGTCGGATTTTAGTTAGATTGCAGGCAAGTTTGACCTTACTGTCGTTACTTAATTTTTGACATTCAGCAATAGAATTTAGTTTAAGTCCGGCAAAGGGCTCTAAAAGTTTGGCCAAAGGATCCTCGGAAATAAATACTCCCAAAAGTTCGCGCTCTAGACTGAGGCGTTCTTTTTCGGTCATGGGGGGCACAGAGAGAAAAACATCGGGTGGGGCTATGGGTATGGCTTGAACTCCGTTGGGATCTTCAAAGAGATTGAACTGATTTTCATCGTGTTTTCCAGATAGTTTGTCCATTTCTGAACGAATATTATCTAAAGTTGCCAAAATAGCATTGCGCTCGCCAAAACGATCGAAAGCACCGGACTTAATTAAACTTTCCAAGACTCGTTTGTTAACTTTTTGACCAGAAACGCGTAGACAAAAATCAGAGAAGCTTTTGTAAGGTCCATTAATTTTGCGTTCGGCTAATATTTCTTCTACGGCTGCGTCGCCCACATTTTTGATGGCAGAAAGTCCAAAGCGGACGGCACCACCTTGTAGTGATTCTTTATTATCAATAATGGTAAATTGATCATCCGACTCGTTGATGTCGGGAGGCAAAATAATGATGCCCATGCGACGGCACTCAGAAATTGCCAAACCAATTTCATCAATTGTGTCCGATTTACTGGCCAAAAAGGCAGTCATGTATTCCAAAGGATAATTGGCCTTCATATAGGCAGTTTTGTAGGCCAACATACCATAGGCAGCAGCATGAGCCTTGTTAAATCCGTAGCCAGTGAAGGGTTGGATTAATTCAAAAATTTCTTCGGCTTTTTGTTGGGTTAGACCATTGGTCACCGCGCCAGCAATAAATTTGTCCTTTTGTTTGGCCATTTCTTCGGGTACTTTTTTACCAATGGCTTTTCGAAATTTATCGGCTTCGGTCCAGGTGTAGCCTGCAATATAGATGGAAGTGTACAAACAGTCATCTTGATAAACCAAAAGTCCATAAGATTTGTCCAAATATTTTTTCATGCGCTCGTCAAGATAAGTGGTTTTTGAAGGATCGCGCTTTCTGGCGATATATTCGGGGATAGAAGCCATTGGACCGGGACGGAAAAGGGCTACCATAGCCATGAGGTCTTCTACGCGATTGGGTTGCAGTTCTTTAATCCATTTGGTCATGGCTTCGCCAGAGAGTTGAAAAACTCCTTCGGTTTGACCAGAGGAGAGCATTTGAAAGGTTTTGGCATCATCGATAGGAATACGGCGCAGATCTACGGTTTGCCCAGTGCGGTTGCGAACATTGATTACACAGTTACCAAGAATAGCCAGGTTGTCTAGGCCCAGAATATCCAGTTTAATTAAGCCTACGTCTTCTACCGCATGCATTTCGTATTGAGTGATTAACTTGTCTCCACCAGTTTCAAATTGAATGGGGGTATATTTAGTGATTTTTTGAGGAGCGATAACCACACCACTGGCATGGACGCTAATATGGCGAGCAGTATCCTCAATAGACATGGCGGAATCGAGGATTTTTTTAGAGTCGGGTTCGGTGTCGTAGATTTTTTTCAGTTCGCCAACAATATCAAAAGCCTTTTTAATACTCATGGGAAAACCTTGTTTACCCAGAGGGATTAATTTACTGATTCTATCCCCTACCTCATAGGGATAACCTAAGACTCGGGCCGTGTCGCGCACGGCGCCTTTGGCCATCATACGGCCAAAAGTACAGATTTGGGCTACATTTTCTTTGCCGTAAAGTTCAACAATATGGTGCAACATTTTTTGACGTTTATCATCGGAAATATCCATATCAATATCAGGCGGGGTGGGACGATCGACATTTAAAAAGCGTTCGAAGGGGATTTGGAAAACCAAGGGATCAACAGAAGTTACACCCAGGACAAAAGATACCAAAGAGCCGGCAGCTGAGCCTCGAGTGTTGGTAATACAGTCGTTAACACTGGCCCAGGAAATTAAGTCTTGCATGATTAAAAAGTAGGGGGCGTAGCCCTTGGAGCAGATGATATTTAGCTCCATATCCAGGCGGTCGGTAATTTCTTTGTTTAACTCTCCATAATAATCTTTGGCCATAACATAGGTCTTTTCGCGCAGATACTCTTCGGCAGTTTTGCCACCTGGGATGGGAAAAATAGGAAAGTTCCACTTTCCAAGTTCTATTTCCACGTTGCATTTATCGGCTATTTTTACCGTATTTTCGATGGCTTCGGGGATGTCTATAAATTCACTAGCCATTTGCTGGGGTGTTTTGATGTAAAAATCGGGAGTTTTGTACATACTCATGCGGTCTTTGTCGGCTACGGTAGTTTGGGTGTTGACCATGAGTAAAACATCTTGGGCAAATGCATCTTCTTGTTTTAAATAATGTGCATCATTGGTGGCTACCACCGGAATGCCTAACTCTCGACTTAATTTCATGAGGGCCAGATTAACCTGATCTAGTTCTTTGATGCCAGGATGGCGTTGCAGTTCAATATAATAGTCGTCTTTAAAAAGTTCTTGGTAGTCTTTAAGGCGCTTTTTGGCAGTGTCGTATTGATCGTTTAATATCAGCTGAGGAATTTCGCCCGCCAAACAGGAGCTGGTGGTAATTAGGCCTGCAGCGTACTTTTGCAAAACTTCCCAATCTATTCGGGGACGGTAATAAAAACCCTCAGTAAAACCGATACTGGAGAGTGTCATGAGGTTTTCGTAGCCTTGGGTGTCTTTGGCCAAAGCCAGAAGATGGTTGATTTTTCGTTCGCTACCGGCCCGGTCTAGACGACTACCAGCTGTATAGTAAAGTTCGCAGCCGATAATAGGCTTAATGCCCACGTCTTTGCATTTTTTGTAAAATTCAATGGCTCCATACATGACTCCGTGGTCGGTGATGGCAAGAGAGGTCATACCCATCTCTTTGGCCATAGGTACCAGCTTTTTGATCTTGGAAAGACCGTCTAGAAGCGAATATTCGGTGTGGCAATGTAAGTGTACAAAATCTGGCATGTGAGTATTATGATTTTAGAATCGACTTTTTTCAATGTGTCAGTTGATATACCAATTTTCTTAGATATAATATGGGACATGGATGAACAAAGAAAAAGAAGCCGAGTATCAGCTTTTGAATTACTTATGTTAGGAGTGTTAAGTGTAGGTTGTGTGACTGGCATAGGTATTCAAAGTGCTCTAGATTCTAGGTGGGGGATAAAACATAGACTGTGTGCTGCCAGATTATCAGATATTACGGATATTTTATCGTGTACTTTCGATCCTGAAAGACTACCTCCTCCCCCATTGCCGCCAAGAGCTTTTCCACTACCCACTGTAGTACCTAGAAACGCTGTTCGTAGTTAAATAAATTTTTCCAAAGCGCGGATGCGGTCCTCAACTGGCGGATGGGTAGAAAAAATGCCCTTAATATTGGCAAAAGGGTTACTTATATACATAGTGGCGGTAGCCTGCTGGGCCTGGGCAAAATCCTTGGGGTTTTGGGAGATTTTTTGCAAGGCAGAAATTAACCAGCGGGGGTTGTGGGTAACTTTAGCAGAAGTTGCGTCGGCTAGATATTCGCGCTGACGAGAAACTACTAGTTGAATTAAAGTGGCAATAATGGGGGCAAAGATAATTAAAAATATGCCTAAAACTCCAAAGATGGGGCTGGAATCGCGATTGTCGCGACGACCCTCAAACATGGAGCTAAATTGAAAATAATGAATGGCTGAGCTCATTAGGCCCAAGAGAATACTAACAACAGTTAACAGGCGAATATCTAGATTTTGTACATGGCCAAGTTCGTGGGCGATTACTCCGGATAATTCCTCGCGAGTAAGAGAATTAATTAACCCTGTGGTGATACAAAGAATCGCACGATTGGGGTCGCGACCAGTGGCAAAAGCATTTAAGGCTGGAGATTGGATAATGTAAAGTTTGGGCATAGGCAGACGCATAGAATTACTCAGTCTTTTGGTAATTTCGGTATAAGTCTGGTGCTCTCCCCTGCCTACTTCTTTGGCTCCATGTAGAGACAAGACTAAATTGGAGCCATAGAAATAACTGCCCAAAGACATGGCTAAACTAATGCCCATACTGAATAAAAAGCCGCTACTGCCCATACCTGTGAGCTGGGTAATGAGGTAGATGGTACCGCCAACCAAAAGCGTAAAAATGCCCATAATTAGCCAGGTTTTGGCGATATTGGAGTCGATTTCGGACTGAATATTCTGCATATCAGTATATATTACGCTAATTAAGAGGAAATTATTACAAAAGTGGAAAGAATTCTGCGGGCCCGTACGTATACTACTCGAATAGAAAGTTGGTTAGGAATGTATTATTTTGAGAGCAAAAGGTTATGTTCACTTGAGTCTTGGGGGGATAGTCGGTAAGTATTTATTAAATTCACAATTTAATTTAACTAAATTATTTCTGAGATAAGTTCTTTGTATACTTCAATATTATTTATAAAATCTTTTTGTCTATCTTCTTCGCTTAGTTCCCTGACAGGATGGTTTAAGTGTAGAATTGGAGTTTTCATGGATGGGATGATGTAGTAGCCCACTGATATCAGCATAGCGCCAAAGAAAGAATCTTCTAACCCCCATCCCTTAAACTTTTTTGAGAAACCATTTACAGCCAAAAAACCTTTTTTAGGAACCATCGTATTGTGGGTAATTACCATATAAGGTAGTTCCCAAACACCACAAGTTATTCCATTCCCAAAGTTCTTGAAAAAGTCTGTTTGATCGATGCAGGAAATGTGTACTGACACTAGCGGATCATGATTCATTTTGTTAAAGCCTTTTCCGTCTGGGTGAATAGTTTTACCCATTCTAAAATCAGAAGGATTAATATCCTGTTCGTGAAGATACCCTCTGTTCTCTAGAAGACTTAACCTTTCGTCGTGTATGGAAATATTTTCTTTCATGGAAACAGTGACTACCTTTGGAAATAATTTGTAGATAAATAAGTTTTCTAGAATGTAGTTACTAGGAAGAACAACGTCACCATCCAGAAAGAAAAGTACTTCACCTTTGGAAACTAACCCGCCTACATTTCTAGCATTACTTCTACCACTATTGTTCTTTAAACTCACCAGATTTAGTGGTAATTTCTTTTCGTAATATATAATAATTTTTGACAATTTGTCTTTTTCCTCTTGGATAGAACCGTCGTCAATAATTATTATTTCCATGCCGTTTTTGATTATGGAAGGAAGTTTTTGCCCAACCAGAGAAAGTAATAAATGAGCAATTCTTTGACTGTCGTTGAAAAATGGAACTATGATTGAATACTTCGTGTTGCAAATTACTTTTTCATATAGTTTTTGCAATGCATTGAAGGGTTTGTCGTAAGTTGTACTTACAAGTTGGTTTCCAGTAATTTCAAAGTAGAATCTTTCAATTAACGAAAAATCGTTGTCAATTTCTTCTAGTAAGTCTATGATCCGTTTTTTGCCAATACTTTTATCAATCTGTTCGTAGTGACGTGTCTCATAAAGGTACTTTTGGATTTTTAGTTTTAGAGCACTCCATCCTTCTTTGATTGAATATTTTGTACTTATAAAATTAAATTTGGAATCCTTTATCGTTTTTTGTTGATCCTCCTCTGTCCAATAGGTCAGATTGAGTAGTTCGACTATTTTTAATATATTTTTTGCATGAAGATTAATCTTTTGTTCATCTTCTCGATCAAGTAAACAAGTTATCTCCCAAAAGTAACCTAATTCAGAAGAAAATCTGACATAGATTTCATACCCTTGATATATAATTTTTGTGTAGGAGGCTAGAGTCGTGGCAACTTCACTAAGCTCAAATATTTCAAAAATTCTTAAAAAATGATCAATATCAGAAAGATTAATTTTTCTCTCGCCTTCTAGTTTAGCAAAATGATCTTCCCATTTTGGTTGTTTACGATTCTTAAAGATAAAAAATAATTCGTCTTGTCTAAACTCTAGCCTAAAATTCATGGGAGAGTCTTGCCAGATATTAAATGTTTCCCCTGCACTTATTTCGTCAATTTTATTAAAATCTAGTTTTTCCAATAAATCAGAAAAGCGCAAACTACCTAGCCCACCCTTGTACGATATTCTAATTTTTTCCATCTTTGTTATTATAAACCTCAAAAATAAATTGAAATATTTTTAGCATTAAACCATTATCAGTTCTTAATCGAAGTAATTCCAGTGCCTCCGGATAACTTGAAAGTTTTCTGTCTTTGGTTTCATGTTTCACCCAATCATGATCTATGGAATCTATTTTTGCATATCCAATTGGTAGGTATGTCATTGCTGGGTATCTTCTACTTTTTTCTGATTTATATTCAATTGTTTCAAATTTTATTGCGCCCACAAAACATATACCTGAGATTAGTATTCCTGCTTCTTCATAAGCTTCCCTAGTTACAGCATCTGTTAACGTTTCATTTCCTTCTTGGTGTCCACCTTGTGGGTTCCACCATCCATTTTTATCAAGAGACAACATAACCATGGAGTTTTGAAAAGCAAAAACAAAAGGTGTTACAAGTAGATTTTTGTCAAGATTTAACAGGGTTGGCACGAATGTGGTCTTGGCAAGTTTGTCGGAATTATTGATAATATGTGTTGGATAATCGAGATCCATTTATGTGTTGATTATATCTTATATGTAAACGTATAATAAGCGATGGATTATAAAGCTCAGTGGTACACCTCTAAAAATATTAGGCTCGAAGATTCGGCTGTAGAAATTAAGCAGGTTTATGTTTGGTTATATACCAAAGATAAATGTCTTATTATCGTTTCAAAAAATGGTGAAAAATGGCAACTACCTGGGGGTCATCCAAAAATCGGGGAGTCAATTAAGGACACTGTTGTCCGCGAAGTTAAAGAAGAGACTGGCCTAGACATTTCAAGAGACGTGCCTCGCATTGAGTTTTTTGGCTACTACGATGTAAAAAGTAGCGAAGAAGGAATTATTAAAGAGTCATTTTTGCAAGTCAGAACTTTTCTTAGACTGGAAGCAAATAGTACCGATCTAATTCTCAGTGCTAAAGAGTCTGACGAAGAGATTGAAGAAGATAAGGTCAAGTTTGTAAAAGCATATGGTCTTGATAAGGTATTCGAGCTTATACCTTGGCTAAAAACCAAGGATGAATATCTTTCTTTAAATTCAACGGGTGTTTTGTCCTAAGTATAGAATGAACAAAAAAAATATCGATAAAACAAGAATATCAAGAGTTGCCTTGTTTGCAGATTATTTATCAGGTTTGGGTGGTACAGAATTTTATATGGTTCAGCTAGCTATCTTACTAAAAGAGCAAGGGGTAGATGTCAAGCTTTTTACGGGTATCAAACCTAGCACAGGTTATTGGTTAGATATTTTAAAAAAATATAATATTGAAACTTATTATTCAGACATAAGCTATGTTGACAGGAAAGACAGAAATCCCGAAAATATCCTTATCTCAAAAATAGAAGAAATGTTCAGTGTCTGGTCACCTGACATTATTCACGCATGTCCACTTGGCAAGCTAATGCTTACATGGATTGAAAAAAGCAATTTAAAAATACCTATCGTTGGGACTGAGATGACAACACCTTCTACGGACACTGAACATTGGTATTGGCCAGACTTGAAGGAAAAGATTAATAAACTAAAAACAGTAATAACTTGGTGCAACGAGTCCAACCGTGGGGTAGTTAAATATTTAGGATATAAGGGTGATACTGCTGTAATTCCACATTTTATACCATCACCGACGATAGATTTTAGCCCACCCAATAAAGTAAACAATTCTATCGCGTGCATTAGCAGGTTATCACCAGAAAAAGGATTAGACTTTCTAATTGCAGCAATGCTAGCTGTAGTAAAATCTAATCCTAAAATAACGCTGCACATATACGGAGACGGCAAGGACCGAGATAGGTTGGATTACTTGGTTAAGTCACTTAGCTTAGGTAACAATGTTTTTTTTGAAGGAGTATATGAGCCAATTACAGGTATAGAATTGGTAGCAGCAAGACATAGTATTTTTGTTCAACCTTCTCTTTTTGAAAGTATACCCACTACAGTTTTGGAATTATTAGCCAGAAAGCGAGTTATTATCGCTACGAAAGTTGGCGGAGTGCCAGAACTATTTAAAGGTTCTGGAGGGGCTTTGCTTGTAGATAGGGCAAGTACGGATCAACTCTCTGGGGTAATCCTTAGAGTTGCGGGAAACATTCAACTTCAAAATAAACTTGCTACAAAAGGAAATATTCTTTTTAATAGTAAGTATCAAAACGCTAAGTCAGTTCAAAAATATTTGAATGTATACGAAAAAGTCTTAAATAAGGCATAATTTTGATATAATATAGTTTATGAAAGAAGCTCTTGGTCTGATTGTTGTAAAACCTCATGCAGTTGAAACTGGACTAGATATAACAATACAGGAGGTGCTAAATGGTAAAAACAATTGGTTATCGGAAAGGCTTAACTTGCCCGAAGACTTTATGCCGTATTTTTTAACAAGAACCAGGATTTATAAAACCATGTATAGGGATTTGGGTGACAAGTCTGATAAATCATTAAGAGTAATGAATATTTTCTATTCAAAATCTAGAGAAGATCGCTATTACAAAACCCTTTTAGATACTAACTTGGGGAAAGTGGCTTTCTTTTTTTTAGCTCACGCAGGAGCGCAGAAAGATTTTGACCTTATGGTTAATAAGTTAAAGGGTTATCCTTCTTTATATGTTGATGGTGTCCTGAGACCAGGTTATGGTCTGCGTGGGGCAATTTTGCCACCATCTAAAAACGTAAACGGGCAATTACTTGACGCACTTCCGGACAAGGAATACGAAACTGCAATTAGCAGTATATTGATGAACGGGGTTCACACTCCGGATAGTGTTGATGAAACATGCATTACCTTGGTAGATTTGTTGACACCACTTGAGGCAGCACAGCTTCAAGCTTCAGATAGTAGTTTATTTTCCGATATACTGTCTCGTGCACGCTTACCAGAAAATCAAGAAATGAAAAAATGGACACGCACGGTAATAAAAAAATAATATATTTTGATCTTGGCGACACACTACTTTATCGAGTAAAAACTCAAAAGGAGTTTGATATAGATGCGCTTATTTCTGTAACAGGACTTAGTAAGGATATTGTAGTAAAAACAATAGGTAGTGACTATGACAACATGTATACTCCACGACTAGATAAGAGCACACTCAATCTTAAGCAAGAGATGGATAATCAAAGAAAACTATTATTGGCTACCCTTGTAACTCTTGGGAAAGGGAACCAAATAAACGAGCTCCTTCTTTTTAGATCTAGGCAGAAAAGATATAAACTTTTTCCAGGTGTGATCAGGTATTTAACAAAACTTAAGCCTTTATATGATTTAGGGATAATAACTAATGGTAGACCTTCAAGAAGAATAGTGATGAAAAACCTGGGAATATTAAATTTTTTTATTCCAGATTTAATCTACATATCAGACGAGATGGGGGCATCTAAGCCTGATCTTGAAATAAGTAAGATAGTTAAAGGTAGAGAGTTTTATGACCAAGTTATTCTTGTAGATGATGAAGAAAATAATTTGTTTATGGCAAAGTCTTTTGGCTGGGACTTTGTACACATTAAGCATTCTAAAAACCAAACATTAGAAGTATTGAATCAATATTTATGAACACAAAAGGAAACGTTAAACTTAAGATAGCTATTTATCTGCCGACTGCAAGTACAATTTTGGGTGGAGGAGAAGTTGTGACCCTGATGAAAGCTAAATATTTAAGTCAACTGGGACATCTTGTACATTTTGTTTACCTAGAAGTCAAAAATCCTCAACCATATTTTGCAAATTTCAAAAAGGATAACTCGCAAATTCATTTTATTGGAATTGGTTTGCACAAAAAATATGGAAATTTTGTAAAAAGCTCATTGACACATGAGGAGTTGCACCAACTTTACTGGTCACTAAGTCGGCAAGTTTCTGAGCTATTTTTGAAAAACAGTTATGACTTGGTATACACCCACTATTCGCCTGCTAACTTATCCGTTCCATCTGGTACGCCACTTCTTTTAAGTCTTCAAGGAGTGGACACTAAATGGTGGTACGAGGACCATATTGCAGTAAGACACGCTGATAAACTAACTGCAGACAGTGTCTCCATTGCAGAAGGATGGACTAAAATTTATTCTTTGAAGTCTAAAATTGATGTTTTACATAATGGGATAGATGAAATTTCTTTTTATCCGACTAAATCTGCTGAATCGGTTGATATTCTGTATATCGGAAGACTTATAGAAACAAAAGGGGTCCAATATTTACTTAAGGCGATCCATATATTAAAAAATAAATTTAAAGTAAGCAAATTAAACGTATTAATAATAGGTAAAGGTGCATATCGTGAACAACTTATGGCTTTGGCAACAGATTTGGAGCTAAATTCGTTTGTTAAATTTAAAGAATATTTACCTGAAGAAGCAAAAAATAAGACATATAATAATAGCAAAGTTTGCGTATTCCCCTCTTTTGCAAAAGAGGGTGTATTGACAACAATGCTGGAAGCAGCTTCTGCGGGCAGAGCTATCATAACAACAAATTGTTGTGGGATGGTTGATTTCATGAAACAAGACAGAAACGGGTACTTATCAAATCCGCAGGATGAGATTGATTTAGCTAATAAAATTTTTGCGCTTATAAGTGATAAAAATTTGCGAGAAAGATTAGGAAGTGCTGCGAGAAAAGAAATACTTAGTAGATGGACATGGAAAAAGACTATCTTGAAGTTAGAAAAAATTATGATGCAACTATCTAAAAATGGAAAAAATTAAGGTATCATCAGGTACAAATTCGATAATTGTAAGCTCAGACTTTGAACTGTTCGGAGATCTTTTAAGCCACGATTTTTTACACAAGTATATTCCATTGGCCAAAGTAACTAAAGAACAGTATTCTGCTGAAAAAGATAATCACTTTGTGCTAAAAGTCATTAGTGATACTGTCTTAAACTTTACTTTTTATCACGACTTAAACTTTGCAGTACTAAGGTGTAATTTGGGAAGTAATATTACGGTGAGAGATATTATTTCAGTAATAGACTATTGTCTAGACTATGTTAGGCAAAAAAGTGGAATATATAATGTTCATGGGAGTGCTGTGGCTACCAAAGAAAAGGGTGTTCTAATTATTGGTAGTGTCAGTGGTTTGGGAAAAACCACGTTAGCATTACGTTTATGTTCAGATCGTGGATTTAGTTTAATAGGAGACGAGAAAATACTCATTGATAGTCAAGGCGTAATTCAGGGTGGAGTAAAGACAGTTGAATTTAATAAACCCGAGTTAAATTCCTCAGTAAGTCCAGTTTTTAATAATAAAGGTCCTAATGAGCTAAAGAGTATGATTAATCTTCAATATCTGCCTGTTAATATTGATTTGGTTGTGCAACCTATGATAATTCCTGGTGCTAGTTTATATGTTGAAGAATGGCCTGCCGAGAAGGGAGAGTGGCATTTATATGAAGAGCTGGGCCGTAAAATACGCGGTATCTCTAGACGCTTAAATAACCAAAGCTATCCTCTTGAGAGCATAGATACCACTGAAATATCAATTCTTCGGTCCGAAACAGCTAAAAAATTATCGAGACAAGTACTGTTTGTGTGCTTAAAAGGAGATGTTGAGAAAGTGATGGATAAAGTAATGGAATATCTAAAAGTAGAATAGGCTTCCGTACATTGTTTTTTGTGTAGTTCAATAAAGTATTCAAGTGCTGCCTAACAGTTAGATTAAACTAGTACTTTTTGCTGGTAGAATATTTCTAGTTATGTTGGAAAGATAGGAAAAATACTGGCGGGCCCGAAGGGATTCGAACCCTCGGTCTTCCGCGTGACAGGCGGATGTGCTAGACCGCTGCACCACGGGCCCTAGTGGTAGTACTATAGCAAATAAACGACTTTAAATAAAGCTGGGATTATTTTTGTTTGGTAAACCCCACGGTAATTTTGTAGCCGACTAGAGAAAGAGCAAAAATGAGCAGGGCAATAATGGCGGATTTGGTGATCTCAAACTTCATATGGAAGTATACGCTTTTACTTATAGATAACAAAGTTAATTCTATCTTTCACTAATATTGCTTAGGCTAACTACGGTATTAATTATATAAGTAAGTGTATGTATACTAAATAAATGAGTGGCCAGCTAAGAGAAAAAATTCCAATAAAACAACAAGTGGCAACGACTATTCAGAGTGCTAAAGAAAAGGCTCAGAAGACCTTTCAACCTATGGCGGAAAAGGTGGACCAATATATGTGGGAAAGGGTGGGTAGAGATAGTGCTTTGAGGCAGTTTGAAAAGGCTGGGGCGGAAGATCCGGAAAAAGCAGTGCAGGTGGTAGAGTTTTTTGCCGAGCACATGTATACGACAGGGTATAAAAAAAACGTTAAAGGTGAGTACGAAGATGTTAGGAAAAGCTATAAGTTTAATAAGTCAGATATTGGGCAAATTATGAGAATATGTGGGGCGGTGGATGACCCAGTTGAGGTGTTGGAAAAATATAGAAGAGTTTATAAGCTAGACAATGGAACTGATAGTAATTCAAATGGAATAGGTAAAATAGCCCATCATTTGGAGTCTTTTGAACATGATCAAAAACTTCCTCGAGCACTTGATGCTCTAACTAGTGTTGGGGGTCAGAGTGAATACAAGTTGGTTGATCTTAAAATTTATGAAGTTGAAGGGGTTCAAAAGATTTTTATTGATGCCTATCGAGGCAACAGGGTTGAACTTCCAGAGCCGATTGGCGAAGTAGTCAAACTACCGGAAGAGGAGATAAAAAATCGCTTTTCGGCAGAGAGTGTGGGGAGGATGTCTGGCCTGATAAATACCCTAAATGAGAGCGCCCAAAAGTACTTGTCTGATGGGGAAGAGGGGCAGGAAGTTGGCTTGCCAGCTGATGTTATTCTTGAGTTGTCAAAGGTGAGCCAGAATGAAACTACTATGGCTATGTATCGGGGCTATATGGCGGCTGAATTCGGCTGGGGTTTTCGTGGATATGGTCTTGAAGAGAAAATAGCAGATGGATTAAAGAAATTTGAGGCGATAGTTACCGCTGTCCCCGAGTTGGTCGCGTTGTTCGAGCACAAGTTTGATGTCTATATTTATCTTCAGTATCAGCGTTATTTTAATCAAGATTTAACTGTACTGGCTGCGGATCGTCCAGCTATGCGTGCGGCATTGAACGATCCGGTTCTTTGTAAAAATGCCGAGATACTGGGCCAACACGGTTTAAGTATTACCCCATTGCCAAGTAACAAGGAGTACATAGATTTTGTCAGAAGCGCAGATTCCGAAAAGCTGGACAAAGCCATGCAAATTTATAGCCTGGCTGGCAATGGGTTGGGGATGTATAAGGAAACACCTACACCAGGAAGTGGGTATTATAAAGACGTTTTTAACTTTTATACTCATGTCTGGAGAACTTTGGGTAGTGGAGATTCAGCAATACTTAACTTGCCCAAAGACGAGATAATTGCTTGTTTTGCAAGAATTTCGGAACCTGGCTTGGTTTTGCTGATTCCTTTCGATGATTTGATAAATAATTGCGAGACTACGGCAGAAATAAATAGGAGAATAGAAGTCGCTCAAAGCCCAGCCATTTTAGCTTATCTTGCTAAGATTAGGAAGGAAAATGATCATGTATTTGGTTTTTGGGCGACAACTGATCCGAATGAACGTTCGAAAGTGTGGAGAAGGATATTTGAAGATCCAGATTTGTTTTTGAAACTAGATGAATCTCGTGCAATTCTAGCAAAAAAACTGGAAATTTTAGAAGCAAACTATGCTAGAGGTGTGGCCAGGGATTTGAAAACCCTGGTATCTTTGCTGCAGGTGCCAGACGAGGTCTTGGAAGCTTATATTGATAAAATTGGGGAAAATATAGGCTCATATACAACAGTGGAAAGTGCAGAATTGGACAAAATTAGAATTATTTCGGCACAGCCAAGGGAGAAATTAGCTAGTTTGTCAGCTGAACTGGTATTGCATGGTACAAGGATTAATGATTTATTAGATGATAGGTTGAGCGCAGAGGCTTTGAGTGCTCTGGTGGGTATGGACGAAAGAAAAAGAGAAGAATTTTGGAAAGTTTACAAAAAATATGGTGAGGTTTTTGATCAAGGCGATAATCAGTATTGGGTGCGAGGGAGGGTTTCTGAAAATATCCTATTTTATGCCAAATTACTAGAAAATCCGAATCAATTTGTTATGTTGGATAAGTATTTAGATACGCAAACCAAGGGTTTGCCAGACAACTGGGAAAAAGTGGATGGCAAGCAATACTGTGGTGACAAATTAAGATTACTGTTAGCCTTAAAAGGTGAAGATCCTGATTTTGATATGGGTAGTTACATAGATGGCGAAGGACATGTAACAGCTAAATTTTTAAATGAGATGATTATCGATGCCCTGTTTCGCCCAAATGCGGATAATCACACGAAATTATTCCTTAGCAACGAAGCTTTGGCTAAATTTAACGAACAGGATAGAAAATTTTGGACATATTGGAAAAATGAGGAAAACGAGGATCTGGGAAAATTCTTGTTAGAAAATAGATCAAAATTTGAAGAATTGTTTAAGGATGGGGTACCAACGGCAGAATACTATGTTTTATTGGGTATAGAAAAAGCAGAATTGGCATTTGACCTACTGTCTGCAAATAAAACTTTAACCAACAAGCAAAAAACGGAACTATATGCCTATTTGATCGGGAAACTAGTTGAGAAGAAGTCGGAGCGAGCTTTTAGTGATTATGCTGTGGTGCTAGGTCAAGAGTTGGAGATAAATGGGCATTTGGACCCTAGGTTGACCGCTCCTCTATTGCACAAATATAGGTTGGCAGATCCATTGTTGCCTGTAGGACTTAAATCAGTTACAGACGAAGCGGTATATGAGAGATTTAATTTAGCAATAGTTGGTCTTCTTCGGGCTACAAGTGAAGGAGGATCATTAGCTGGACTAAGGAAAGAATTTTTCTCGGACTATGTGTTGCAATATCTTGCCAGACAACCAGAGCGATTTAAAGAAATTACCGAGCTGCCCAAAGCTGTTCCTAAGTTGATGGAATACATGTCCGAAGGCGGTCCACTTAAAAATGTTCGAGGATCGATACTTAGCTATGTTTTTGGAAATGGTGATGTGGTTGGAAGGGCCAGGGTTATCGAAGCGGCCTTTACAACAAATTTGCCATATTGGACCCAGCTTTTTTTGTTTACAGATTCGATAATTGGGGAGTCTTTAGCAGGTGCAGCAACTGCATATCCAGTAATGGAAATTCCTAAAATAAAAGTTGACTTAACTGATAGACAGGCTTTTATGCAGGCGGAAGGTAGAGAAAGAGAAGTGAATATTGCGCGTTTTCATGTTCTAAGTTCCAGACCAATTGCGCAAATGACGGTTAAGGAAAAAAGAGCCTATCTTCGTGATGATTTAAAACTTATAGACGAAGAGGTAGCAACTATGTCGAGTATACCTTTCAAGGATCTTAAGGGTATAGTAAAAAAAACTATCTGGCTTGATCGCTTGAAACAAACAATTGAAAGAAGTCGTGATGAACAACAAAAAAATACAGCAGATGCGAGAAACAGACAATCTGCTCAGGTTGAATTTAAATTTGAGACGGGAATGTATATTCACGGAGCACCTTTACAGGATGCCGGTGCAAATGTTTTAGATTACATTTTAACAACCGGCAACCTTCCCAAGGAGGCTTTAGGTTCAAAGGCAGGTACAGATAGCTATCCATTTCAAATTGATTTTTCAATAATGACTGAGCTTTTTTTGGCGGAAAACAAGACCACAAGGGAAGCAATTACTAAGTCTATTTCGGAAAGTTATGGTAATAGTGGCAACCTTGGGCACGAAGGTCAGATGTGGTTGGTATATGATCGGAACAGATCGAGTTACGATGCTGGAATTACCCATTTGGCTCAATCTAGTACCCACGGCTTAATGTTGGGGGGGGTGCCTTCAACAGAAATATCCTCAATTATTTTAAGGTCTCCAGAGGCTAATTTTGATACAAGAGAAACAGTTTTGGCTAATGTTTCTAGATTAACTGTAGAAAATGGTTTCTACGTACCAATTTACGATATGGATGGCAAACTTTTGTTTACTGTTGAGGATTATGATAATTTTAGAAAAAGGAAAAATTATCAAGTTCCAGTGCCAATAATTGACTATAGTCAAAAAGTTGGTGAACAAGGTGGTAGTAACGAGGGTGGATCGTTTTTAATACCGGATGCTAAAGGTGCGGGAATATCATATTTGAAATTTGCACGTAGCTTGGAAACCGATACAGACCCACTGGAGGCTGAAAATAGGGTTTGGAACGAGCAACTGGCAGACTCAATTTATCGTACAATGGGAATCTTGGTTCCAGAGACTGGGGTGTATAAAATTAGGGAAAACAATACGTATGCTCATGGTTCAAAATGGCTTGAAGGCGAGAGGGATACGACTATCTCACGGGAGGGGAACTATAGAGCTGGAGCAGTGATTGATTGGCTAACAGCAAATTGGGACATTCAGCATGATCAGAATTTGTTGTCGATTGGAGGACAAGTGTATCGTTTGGACAACGGAGGAGCTTTGTTATACCGAGCCAGAGGGGAAAGAAAAGCTGCTTTTGGTGCAACTGTGACAGAGATAGAGAGTATGAGAGGGGCTTATCCTGGCTTATCCAAAGAAGAAATTGGTCAACAGATTGAACAAATGAAAGCAGTGCTAACAGATGAAAAAATTGATGAATTAGTGGAGGCTACCAGAATGAAGGAGGAGGATAGGGAATATCTAAAAACTGTTCTTAAAGAAAGAAGGGACTATGTTGAGTCATATTTTGAAGCCCACGAGAGAGTGGAAGCAGCTAGTATTCCCGAAAAAGGTCAGGATATTGCCAGAAAAATTGATGAGATGATTATGGACAATAGGGCTATCGTGGCAGATGTACCGGAGTTTGAAAGATTATTTGGAGAAAATGGGTATCAGCACAATAAGGTGTTGCTGGGAGAACACATAAGATCAGCGGCAGTTAGTCTAAAGGAGTCGCGAGAGTACGCCAGCCTAAGTGCCGATGAGCAGATTCTGGCTGATGTGGCCATCTTATTTCACGATATAGGCAAACCAACAGGAGCATTATCGGAAGATGTTGCTCGTGACTTTGGTCACGAAGTGCCGAGCGCGGATACAGCGGCAAATTATATGAAGAAGTGGGGTTTTAGTAATGATCAAATATCGAGGGTAACTAGGGTAATTTTAAATGATGGAATTGCCTCGGATATTGCCAGAGGCAAGGTTCGTGATAAAAGTAAACAATATACCCCAAAACAGTTTGCAGAGGCAGTAAAAGATATGAGTACTTTAAGAATTTTGGAAGCAGTTAATAGAGCGGATGTGGTGGCCACGGTGGGTGAAGACAGATTTAACGAAATAAAGGATGAGTACGATGCTCTATTTAGGGCAGCACAAGAGGAATTGCTGTAGCACTTACTTCCCGCTTTCGTCCTGTTGGACTCGTCAGTAGAGACGATATCTCTAGAGCGGCGGTGTGGGAAGAGGGATTGGGTTGGTTTCATATTTTTAGAGTGTATTGCGATTGCAATGTAATATGAAAAGACCCTTTCTCTCTTTTGTTCCCACACCGTTTTTGTGCTATTTGCACCTCCTTTTGTTTTGCTGAACAAGCAGTTACTCGACGACGTCGAACTGGACGATCTCGAAGATCTCGATCTGGTCGGGCTGGATCTGGACGATCATGGTGGCCGAATAAGCCAGCTCAGGCATGATGTACCAGAATAGGCACCCCTCGTCGGACCCCCACAAGTCGTTCAGAATTTCGACATCTTCATTCGACGAACACGTACACAGATACTCACTTCCGCCAACGGCTCCTTTGGTTCCGGCGACCAGCTTTTGTCCTTGGGTCAGAATGGGCAGATAATCGAGCTTGTTGATCCGTAGTGGTTGAAGGAACAGGGCGAGTGGGAAACAATCTTTCTTGCCGAGCGATTTCATGATGGTACTCCTTGTGCGTATCTTAGTTCGTAACGTTTTTCGTATCTTAATCTTCCCGATTGGAAGAGATTTGGGCTTATAAAAGCGCAAATTTCTTCCAACTGG
>CAYUVY010000008.1:10965-33767 GCA_964448465.1 uncultured Gammaproteobacteria bacterium | reverse complement strand
ATATTCGCTGGTTTTACGAAAAAAGTACTGGTAGAAAAGTGGACGGGGTGATTGGAGTAAATATTGCGGCGGTAGGAAAATTATTGGAAGGATTGGGAGAAGTAACTGTACCAAACTATAACGCTAAAGTTACCTCTGGAAATTTGTATGAACAAGCACAATATTATGCAGAAAAAAACAACTATGCTGGATCTAAGCAAAAACAAGGATTCTTGGGAGAGTTGGCTTTGGCCATACTGGAAAACTTAAAAACGGCAACGACGGAGAAACAAGCCAAGGCTGCGGGTGGTTGGTGGCAAGCTCTGGAAGAAAGAGAAGTACAGGTGGCAATTAACGAGCCTGGTGCGGCTTTGGCCTTGGCTAATTTGCGCTGGGATGGGGCATTGGCTGAAAGTAATTGTAGTGGAGCTTGTGTGGCGGACTATGTGCTGGTCAACGAAGCCAATGTGGGAGTAAATAAGGCCAATTTTTTTGTTTATCGAAAACTGGAGCAAGAGGTGATCATGGGAGAAAGAGAGGTCAATAATAATATTAGAATTAATTGGGAAAATACGGCAAGAAATAATTCTTGGCCGGCGGGGGATTACAAGGTTTACGTAAGAGTCTTGATACCCAAACAAGCGTCGCTAAAAGAGGTCTGGATTAAAGATGGAGAAAACGAGACGATTGCAGAGCGCTACCAAAGCAGTGGTTTGGACTTGTCGGAGTTGGGAGATAAAAAAGTAGTGGGATTTTTGGCGACGGTGGGAGTGGGAAAAAAGAGGGTAGCGGAGTTGAGTTATAGTTTGCCCGTGAACTTTGCTAATCAGGACACATGGTCTTATTTGATGATGCTGCAAAAACAATCGGGCTATGGGGCTAAAACAACGTATAATTTAAAGATTTCTTGGCCTGACTCTTGGCAGATTACTCAAGCAACGCCTAAAGCCTATTTGAAAGATGGAAAAATAATTGTAGGAGAGAAACTTAGCAAAGATTGGCAAGTAGGTTTGGAGTGGCAAAAAAAGTAGTTGCGGGAATAAAACGGAGATTGTGCGGTAATCTAGCATGATATAATACAAGACGATGTTGGAAAAAATTTTGGAGAAAATTGGACTTAGTAAGCCAGGGGGCAAGTTGACAAGAAAATCAGTGGATCAGTTGACTAGTAAACAAGTCGAGAAGAAGAAAATTGAGGAAAAAGAAAAAGTCCTTCGGCAAGCTCAGGATGAAAATTTTATGAAAAATTTGCCACCAGGAGTGGTAGTGAAAAAGATTGAGGTTACGCCTGATAAAGTTTTAAAGTGGGTATTGTATGGACTTTTGGCTGCTTGGCTGTTGTTTAGTTTAAGAACAGCTTTGATGGGACAAGAGGTAACCAAAGCTACTTTTGCAGAAATTGTGGAAACGATTAAAGCAGATAAAGCGGAAGAATTGGTAATTTCGGACAATGATTTAATTTTAAAAATAAAAGATAGTAAGAAAGTGATGGTAGCTAGTAAGGAGCCGGGTCTGACAGTCGCGGAATATTTACAAAAAGAGGGGGTGGATCCAAGTAAAATAAAATTAACCGTAGACAACAATAGTTTGAGTAAAATTTTAGGTGAAATTGCTACGGTCTTTTTGACGGCCTTTTTGCCAATAATTATTTTGGTGTGGTTTTTTAGAAGACAAAGTGGAGGTATGGGGGCGGGAGGAATGTTTGGCTTTGGTAAATCTACGGCTAAACTGTTTGTGAAAGGAAAGCAGAAAGTAACTTTTAAAGACGTGGCAGGAGTGGACGAAGCCAAAAAAGATTTGGAGGAGGTAGTGGACTTTTTGAAAAATCCGCAAAAATACGCCAAACTTGGAGCGAGAGTACCCAAGGGAGTACTACTAGTGGGACCATCGGGAGTGGGTAAAACATTGTTGGCCAAGGCGGTAGCAGGAGAGGCGGAAGTAGGATTTTTATCTATGGCGGGATCGGAATTTATGGAAATGCTGGTGGGAGTGGGCGCAAGTAGAGTAAGAGACTTGTTTGCTACGGCAAAAAAGATGGGTAAGGCAATAATTTTTATTGACGAAATAGATGCTATTGGACGAATGCGTGGAGGATTAGAAGGAGGTGGAGGACATGGAGAGCGGGAGCAAACCTTAAACCAAATTTTAGTGGAAATGGATGGCTTTGAGCCAAATACTTCAGTGGTGGTGTTAGCAGCTACCAATCGTGGAGATTTGTTGGACCCGGCACTTTTGCGTCCTGGTAGATTTGACCGCAGAGTGGTCTTGGAATATCCAGATTTGGAGGCGAGAAAACAAATTTTGGTAATTCACGCTAAGAATAAACCATTTGTGAAAGGGATTGACTGGGAGAGTGTGGCCAGACGGACAGTGGGCTTTTCGGGAGCGGATTTGGAAAACATGTTAAACGAAGCGGCAATTTCTGCGGCACGAGAAGGAAAAACCCAAATTACGCAGGAAAATATTAACGAGGCAGCTTTGAAAGTGAAAATTGGACCAACCAAAAAGAGGGCGCAAACCGAGGAAGACAAGTTGATGACGGCGTATCACGAGGCCGGACATGCAGTGGTGAATTATCTGTTGGGTATGGACCCAGTACACAGGGTATCGATAGTGTCGCGGGGCATGGCTTTGGGTTATACCTTAGTCCCACCTAGTCGTGACAGAATTCACGAAACTAAAGAAAGACTTCTGAAACAAATGATGATGAGTTTGGGAGGAAGAGTGGCAGAAGAGTTGGTGTTTAAAGATATTTCTACCGGAGCATCGTCGGATATTTCGGGGATTACGAATATTGCGAGAAAGATGGTGACGGAGTGGGGAATGAGTGATTTGGGGCCGATTAACTTGGGACCAAGTTGGGATATGGCGGACTTTGGGAGGGCTTTTGTAGAGCCAGCAAAAGTGTCTGAGGGAATGCAAGAGAGAGTAGATATGGAAGTGCAAAAACTTATAAACACAGCTCATGAAAAAACGATAGAATTACTAAAAAAGAATATGAAGAAACTAGAAGAAGTGGCCAAGGTGTTGGTAGAAAAAGAGACAGTGGAAGAAGTGGAGTTTGAGGAGTTAATGAAAGGCTAGTTTGGTTCCGGTTATTTGGTAAAATATTGTTGTGAAAAAAATAAAGAAAGATTTAGTTCTGGGAGAGGGTAATAAGGAAAAAATTAAAAAAATTAAGGAGCTATTGAGTAAACTGTTTGAAAAAGAGGATGAGCTATTTAATAGAATAAGGGAAACAAGAAATGACGGATAAGTTAGTTTTGGAAAACTATCCTTACCTTAGACACCTTAAAAAAGAGAGAGAAAAACTTGGGCAAGAAAGACTAGATATTGATAGGCTTACTGCTGAGGTTGGCAGCCAAGATCCTGCAGTGGCCGGAAGTGCCAGAAGAAAATTGGACACGAAGTGGGATCTGGATCCTGGAAAAGATGCACTAAGCGCCAAGACAGTTGATTTAAAAGAACAATTAGGAGGATACACAGAAGCAGACAGAGAGATAATTGCCTCAAATCTGATTGGAATACAGTTGACTCAGGGTTGTAACGGGAATTGTCCGTTTTGTTTGTTTGGAGTTAAAAAAGGAGTAGAAGCTAAATACTCTTTTGGTTCAGTGGTGGCGTTTTTGGAGGAATACAAAGACAAGCTTGGTAGGGGGTTTGCGTTGTATTGGGATTCTGATCCATTTGACTATCGCGATGGGGAGCATACCTTTGTGGATGTTTATAAGGCTTATAGAAACATTAGACCCGAAGAGTATCACGGGGTTTCGACGACTATACCCAGAGGAGGAGAAAAGGATTTTATCGACTTTATGAGACATGCTGCGTCTGAGAATACAGAGAGAGAGAGTTATTGGGGAAGAGTGATATTAATTTGAACTTAAGAATATCACTGGCTAGGCACAACGCGCAAAGAGTGGAGGCAACTTTTGAGAAACTTACAGCCGCGCTACTGGAAGATGGCCTTGCGGAAAGCGAGATAAACGCCTTTTATGACAAAGTTGTTAGTGTTAGTAGCCGCATGGACGATAGCATACAGCAAATTGGTCCTTTAATTAATAAACATGATGATGTTAGAGACGTGTTCACTCCGGCTTGTAAAGACGGGAGTTTATTGGCACCTGATGTTGTAAAAGGGGTGATGATGACATTGCCGACAATATATGAACCATCGGGGCAGAAAGAGGTTGTTGTCGAAAAAGGCCTTGCCCACCGGTGTGTTCCCAAACTTATTTTTGTTCAAGATTACTTCGGTTTTCACCTTGGTATGTCGTTACCAAAACGTACCGAACACAGACAAACGATGCTTCCTGAAATAAGAAGACCGGACAAGAGCCCTTTTGTTCTTGATAACAGTGTGGACGGAGTAGTCTTGACCTTGGGCAGAGAAACCGCTGCAATTGGGAGATTAATAATTGATATAGCGGATTTAGAACGCGCGCCTAACGCGATTGATAAAGAACCTAAAGAAAGAATCAATTACACAAGAGTGGCAATAGAGGTATATGAGGAAAGACAAAAGACGACCAGGATGGCATTGGGGAGAACCCAAGAATATTTAAAAGAAGCAGAACTAACCGGAGAGGAGGCTGAAAAAGTTAGGTTTTATATACTACTGACTGAAACATACTTGGCGGAAATGGATTTCTTGTCAGGACTAATAAGGGATGATTGGCCACTAGAAACTATTTCTGCGGTAGCGGCAACTTTAAGACAGGTAGGAAGGGAGCAAGTGGAGAAACTACCAATGATTGTGGAAAAACTGTTGGAGATTGGTGGAAAGACAGTAAATGTTCCAAGGATAGCTTTAGATGCGGTGACTTTAAAAGCAGAACTGGTTGAGCATGTGGGAAAGCATTTTGGGATTGTTAGTACTGACCGGGTGGGTATGCCGAGGTGGTTTCGTAATTTGGTAGACACACTTGTTCCCGAGGAATAGCCGAAAATAAGGTGTTGGGTAAATAGAGATTAGTTTATTTTTGTTCCAAGGTAATTATTCGGTTTAAGATGGCTCGAGAGGCTAGATAGGTGGGTTCGGCGCCTTGAAGATCGAGGGCACGCATGCCAAGGTTTTTGGTCTGAGAATAGGGGGTGTCGCTGGCATAATTTAAGATACCGATATCAAAAGGAGCATTGTTGAGATCGATAATGGTGTTTTGGGGCAGGCGTTGGTCGTAGGTGGCCTCGGCCACGGCACTAAGATAAGGACCAGATTCCATTTCGATAACAGTGATATTGTTTTGAGAATAATCTTGTAAGAGTTGATCGTTTTCCAGCAAAGGGCTTAAGACAGAAGCAGCCTTTTGGTTGGTTAAAATGGAACCTTGGAGGTTGGTAAAAGGCAGATCGTGGTTGAAGCAATTGTGAAAAAGATAGGAGTTTTGAGAATGTTCGTCGTAGACTAGGCGGGGGACCAATAAATCGCCTAGCTCGCCATTTAAAACCGCGGCCTTGCCCAAGACATAAAGGCCCTTAAGTTGGGCGGTATTTTCCATGAGCTCGGCCAAAAGATGATAGGCAGTAAAGCCCAGGGGATAGTCGATATTTAAGATATAGCTTTTGTCGTGATTGAGTTTGGCGGGATGGGTAATTTTTAGATGAGGATCGAGACGGGGATTGGTAAGAGCGGAAATAGGGATTAGTTGGACAGAAAGATCCAGATAGCTACTTTTGAAAACCTGGATGCCCAGGCGTTTAGTTAGTTTGGTCTGAGTGTCTTGCCACCAAGACTCTTTGAGACAAAAACGACTTGCGTAATAAAGAAAATCTTCTTTTTTTAACAAAGACTCGCCGTTTTGGATTTGGGCGTAGGTTTGTAAAAGTTGGGGTTGGGTCTTTTCCAAATGCTTTAAAATTTCTTTTTCTTGAGCAAGGGCTTGACCGGTGATTAGATTTAATAAACTATGGCTGTTACTGCTGACAAAATAGAGAGAGAGGTGAGAAATGTGAATGGGATCGAGGGTTTTGGCAAGTTCTTTCCACCATTTTTGGCTAGTTTTGGTGTAATCGACCCAAGAGCCGGCTAAGAGCTGAATTTTCAGCTGGCAAGGGGTATCTTTGAGGTGTTGAAGCACGGCTTTGGCCCGGGGGCCAAGGAGTTGCAAAAATAGGGCCAAATCTTCTGGCTTGGGCAGAATTTGAGCTAGGGTTTGGGTTTTTAATAGTTGGTGGAGTTTGTTACGTTCAATTTCATAAGCAATTAAAATATTGACCAGATCATCGAGGTCGCTGACGGAAGTGATATAGCAGGCTAAATTGTGCTTGGACTGGGAATAAAACATGAAGCGGCGGCGGGCCCGGGCAGTGACTTCTCGGTGGTGGGCAAAGGAATAGCCGGCTTGGGTAAAAATTTCCTCGGTTTGACCTAAAACAATTTGGTGGACTTGGTGAATGCAGGAGGGCAGGCGAGCTAAACAATAAGCAAAGGCTGGAAGGTCTAAAACATTGGGATTGTTGGCCTGGGGATGAAGAATAGAATTTAAACGGAGATAGCTACTGGTGAGGGAGTGGATAGTTAGCTCGCGGGTGGACTTAAGCGCTGTACGATAGGAGCGCAGGTGCTGGTAGAGGGGATTATCTTGACCAGGTGAGCTGGGGTTGGGAAGAAGCGGGTCCATAAAACAGTGTAGCAGACTGAGGCCTTGACTCAGTTATAGGATAATGGGAAAATTGGTGTATATGACCGGTGAAAGAAGAGCTGGAAATGAAGCTGGTGTACCAGAGACAGAAAAAATAGGTGTTTTGCGAAATGCAGAACAATTTCTGACCGCAGTGGAAACGTATATTGGTAAAGGCTATAAAGCTGTAGTAGAGAGACTTGATCAGCTGGCCGCCTTTAAGGCTGGTTTATCGACTCCACGTGTTTGGGATACAACTGCGACTACTCGTTTAATTTATGATCCTGCCAATGAGACCGTGAGATGGGTAGATGTGAGTGCAGATAGAAATAAATCTCAGTTAATTTCAGACGAGGCACTGTTTCAATTGTTTAGCAATCCCGAGGTGCAACCAGACAAAAATAAATACGGATATGCAGCCTCAACAGAAGAAGATAATTTTAACAAGGAAGGAAGGCGCGTGGCAGACGAAAGAAGAAGAGTAACCGAAGCTGAGGCGGCTTTGGTCGTTGCTAAACATGGTGGAGAAATATCTGACTATGTGGGTCGTATTTGGGAAGGATCGGAGGCTGATTTAATTTTTGAAGAGATAAGAGAGAGAGAGGCAAAAAATAAAGCCAGAGATGCATTGCATGATGCGTATGATCAATATATAGCAGCAGGGGGAGATGAGGGTACTGCGGCAGACCAAGCAATTGCTTTTAAACCTAGACCTTTGCAAATGGTGGATATTCATAACCTGTGTAAGGAAAAAGAAGGAAAACATCACCATAATGATGCCCTTCTGCACTTTATTGCAGCAGGAAAAACTGGTAAGCAGTTGATTGATGAAGGACATGAAGATTTGGCGATTGAAGGGATTCACTATGAAAAAGGTAAGATAGCTGAAATGGCAAGGTATAAGTACAATAATCCCTATGCTAACGATGAAGGTTGGACACCGGAATCGTTTAATAATTTGATAAAGCCGATTTTGAAAAAAACAGATGGAGACTTATTGTCGGTATATGAATCTTGGTTGATGTTCTTGTCTTTTGGTTGTGCTTCAAAATTAGGTATCAGCCTTAAAGATAGTGGCAAGGTGGACTTTGCGGGGGCAAATATTAGTTCGGCAATCTTGAAAGAAGTTTATCATTTTATGTATGTACTGCGAGGTGAGGCTGGTTATCACTGGAATGGTAAGACAAGGTTGAACAGGGCGGCCTATAGAGGAAAAACAGGGCCACAAGCTACATCAACATTATATCCTTTGTTAACAGAAGCACCTTACAATGTAGGAACTTTTTTAGAGAATGCGAAATTTAAACTAAAAGACGAGAATGGAAAAACACTAAAAAATGCCGACGAGGAGGATGTTAAATTGTCCTTGATGGATGCTCTTTGGTCTAGAGAGGCTGCGGTTAAGTATAATAACGGGAAAAACTGGGTGATGGGGGAAGATATGCCTTTGTTTGATATGGATGATAAAGAACTAACGGAACAAGGAAACACTGGGGGTGGAGGGACAGATGTGTTGGCAACAGGTGCTTATGGTGGATGGTGGTTGAAGATCAGAAACATTCATTTGGTGCTGGAAGCTGCAGTTAATTTACCAAAGGGTGGGGTAAAAGAATTAGCCACGAATACTTATTGGGATAAGTTGGCTAGGAATGCGGATAAAGGGTTGGGTCAGGCTTGGAAGATCTGGCCGACAGGTGAAGATAAAAACTCTGTCGATTCAAGAAAAAGACTAATGGCGGAGGCAAAAAGAAATTGGGGAAATGTTGCGCCAACAATTGCAGACGAAGCGGACTCGATTACTGGAGAGAAGTTTAAATCCATACAGATGTATCCAAACGAAAAAGACGTAAGGTTTTTGATTATAAAAGGACTGATGTACAAGTATTTGCCCGGGAGCATATTGGAAACTGGCGGAGCATTCGATACTTCTGCGGTTCCAGATGAACGTTTTACTCCTGTAACAGCAAGGGCAACAGATGCTGCGAACAAGAACAGTGATACTCCCGGGGTGCCAATGGAATTATTTTTGGCAGGGGTGTTAGATAGTGGATTTTTGACTAAATTTCAAATAAAGGAACTATTAAATCAAGTGCCGATGCCCAAGGGCTCACTTGCATTTCTTAAACAAAGCGATAGGTTAAAGCATACCCTCTTCAATTAATAGAAACAAAGAAAAGAAAGAATATTGTCGTTAATACATGTTAGAACTGGTTATCTTAAGGTTTGCCAAATTGTTTGGCTGCTCCAATAGTAGCGTTTCGAAGGCCTCCGGCGACTGCTTTTGCAGCTGGTGTGCCACCTAGGGCTGTCGCAACTTTGTTTAATCCTCTATTAATATATCCAGTCTTGGCGGGATCAGCTGACTCAATAACAGCATTGCCTATAGCTCCTCGAGCGAAGGCTCCGCCAGGAAGGCTGGCTTTGCCGATGGCGGTTTCCCAACCAGAAGGCTTGAGATTAAAGATAAGTTGAGGAACAAGATCGGGGAGTTGACTGACGAGCATGAGGGCGCCAAAGCCAATAAAAACAAAAGCTAAGCCACCGGCACTGATAATGCCACCTGGGTCCAGGATAGCAGGAGACCAGAGAGCAGTTTGGGAGCCTTCGACAATAAAGGCAGCCATAATTAAGAAAATAAGGACTATGGGGAAAACCATGAGGTGGGCAAAAAGGTTGGTAATCCAGGGGCCAAAACCAGCACCTTTTAAGCCTGGAATAGCACCCAAACCAATTTGGAGGGGTGCAGTGACGATATTAAAAATGACGTTGGTGTAGGTTTTGATCAGGCCAAAAAGAAGTTTTAAAAGGAAAAAGAGGATAACCAGTCCAAAGACAATAACGATAATGAGTTGGGGTAGTAGCATGTCTGCTTTAAATTTAAGATCATTTATGGTTGCGGCGACTCCCATTAGTCCCCCTTGGGTGCGTAGTGGAGCAAGAGCTAGGGTAGAAATATTGTTAACCACACTCCAGGTGGAACCGGCAATTAATTTTAAGCTAAGATCGAAGGTGCGCCATAGGCCACCTTCCATAAGGTGGGAGAAAGTAAAGGTTTGGGCTGGGCCAATTTGAAGAACGGTTTCTTTTAATAAGCTGGTGGTTAAACCAGTACCAGTGGCAGTAAAAAGAGCAGCAATGGCAAAGCCTTGAATGAGCACGGAAAGATCAATGAGGAGTCCAGCAATGGCATAGGAGAAGGCCACTAAAATTAGGGTGGAGATGACTTGGGGGATGGCTGACTGAATACTGATGACAGTTTGGGGATTAATTTTCACCCGAAACATAATCATGATAGCCAGAGCGATAAAAACCAGAGAAGAAAGAGAGAAAACAATGTTGCGCAAAGCTTTCCAGATAGCCAGCAAGGGCTGTAAACCAGTAAAACCCTGACCCTGGGCCAGAGCGGGTCGACCTAGCATATTGTCCTTTAGTTGGGCTAAATATTGCATACCCGAGGCGGGGGGAACAAAAGCCTGGGTAATATAACCATTGACAATACCGACTACTCCTCCTGGGACAAAGCTGGTGTTACGGGTTCGATAGTCATCGGGAAAGCGACCATAGAGCTTAACGGCCATACGTACAACTGCGGTTTCATCAATGCGCTTGTTTAAGGCTTCAAGATTGGTACCTAAGTCTTCGGCACTTTGAACGTCTAAAACTAAGTCACCCTGGCTTTCGCTGGAGACAGCTGCAAAAACCGGAAGGGAAAGTTTATGGATAGCGACGAAAAGCAAACAGAGGATAGATACGGGCAAGACGAACTTACGTAAGGACATAGGTTATTGTAGCAAGTAATAGAGAAATTGTTTAGAGGTTCCCTAGATATCCTTGATCTTGCCAAGATTGGGGAACTAGTAATTTGTTGGCGGCGTCTTTGTAGGACTCAGTAGAGGGACCAAGAATAATAGTTTTTTGTTTACGTTGAGATTCCTGATCCATGCTCGGGGCACACTCGGTAAGGGACTTATCGCCTAGCCAACTGACGGCAAAATCGAAGAAAGACTTGGGTTGACAACCGGATTGGCTTTTGTAATCTATTTGAGTGCCGGCATATTCGTCTTTGGCCTTGGCTTGGACTTTGGACAAAGAAGATTGCGGAATTAGATGGCTAAGACCATTGATAGTGCAATTGGCGGCCTGGAGAATATCTCGGCTAACAAAGGTTGATCTTTTTAGCTCGACTTCGCGGTGGGTCTGACAAAGCGGAAAGTCGACCATTTTGGGCTTGGTGCCAACTACATCGCCATTACCATCAAGGACGGCTTCTTCGCCAACTTGAGCAGTCTGAATAGGACAATCACCGCCATAATTTTTGGGAAAATAAACAGAGCGAACTAAGCTGGCAAAAAATTGTAGGGCCTTGTTAGCAGGGTTGTAGAAAAGTTCGCCGGTTTTAATTTCATTTTCCACACCGAGGGGTACCTGAGGATCCGGTTCGCTGATAACTTTTTTGTAGCTTACATTTTCGTAATCAAGAGATTTGGGAATAGTTTCGGGTTTGGGGTGAGTACTTTCGGGAGTGCCAAGGTTATAGACAGCACAGGCGGAGCCGGCTAGTTTGGTATTAATTGGAGCAAAAGCGATGGTAGCCTGACCACGGCTACAAGAATGATCTTCGTTGGTGGACAAGTAGAAAGCACCTTTGTTGTTGCGCAAGATGTAGTCTCTTTGGCCTTGTTTCATAATGTCCCAAGGGTCATGAGTAATGACGTTGAGAGGACTTTCGTCGGCCTTGCCCTTACCACCGGCGGCATTGAAAGCTTGGACAATGGAGTAAGCGGGTCCGCCTTCTTCTTCACAAATATGGCGTTCGTCGATTTTGGAATAATCGACAGTGATTATTTTGGAGCTGGCGGTGTTGGGACTGACAGCAAGTTCTTTTAGTCTGACCCAAGCTTGCTCGGCTTCTTCTGGAGTAATTTTGACTACGCCGTTGCAAAAATCTACTTTCTGAGGCCCATATTTACCGTCACAACCGGGTGGCTTGGCACAATAAACCGAGGAGGCACGAATACTTTTGGCAGGGCTGCGGTCGGGGTCGCCATTGGGTAAGAAAACGGTAAAATCGGATTCAACTTTGTTGCCTTCGTAGGCAAGGGGGATATCGTTGACCGGTTGCTGTTTGGGATTGCCACCAAGATTTATTTGGCCGGAGCTGGAAGCGCCAAGTTTGCAAAGCCAGTCTTCGGCTTGTTTATCGCCCAAGAGAGTTTCGGGCATGATGCGTGTGGTAATGCCACTTTTGAAATCGCGTATGTCACGAACGACTTTATCCAAAGGTTTTAAGGGGGTGTTGACAGAGAAGGCCCAACCGGCCCCGGTTTGATCGAAAAGCTCGCGATATTCTTTGGGAGCGGCACCATCGACTACGGCCTGGGCACTGCCGGAATCGGGAATAATTTTGTCAATTAAATCCTCGCCTCGGGGAGCCATGGCACTGACACGGATTAGTTCTTTGACTTTGGATTGAGAGATAGATACTTCGTTGGGGATATAACCTAGACCATATTTGGAGTCTTCGTTGTAGTAGGCGATATCTTCGATTTCGGAATCGGTGGTAGCCTGATAGGGGAAAGGGCAGGCAGGAGAGCCTTTTTTGTAATAACAAGAAACAAAATTACTAGGATTAATATTGGAGTTAGAATTAACAGCACCAAATTTTAGGCCACGACTAAGGTTGGGAGTAAAATTTTGGTCAACATAAACTCTTGGTGCAGCTGGGTCTCCTCCTTCACCAAGAATTTCTAGGGTAAAATTCATACCCAGTTTTCCTGCTCGATCGTAGTCGCCTCGGGTATAGGTGGTGGCAAAATTAACTCCGATTTTTTTACCCTGACAACTTCCTTGACATAAATTAGATATTTCGCTGTCGCTTAAAGAGTATTGACTCCAACCTTTGTTGGTGTTTAGGCCGTTAAACAAAAGGGCACCAATGACATTAGAAGGCAGATTGCGAAGTTGATTGTAGAAACTGGGTTTGTCTCCAGAGTATGCACCTGTTTCAGTGATAATCACACTTTTATTTGGAAGCTTGGGTAAATTTTGAGCAAGACAATCGTTGATGTTGCCAGGAGCTCCTTGGTAAACATTAACCGCTATGGCGGAAAGCCCAGACCAATTAGCCCCACCCATTTTGGCAATTAGATCTGGAAACTTGTAGGAGCACAAATTAAAGACGGGAGAAAGATATTTTATGTGTGTCAAACCGCTGGACTGACTAAGGACAGTATTCATATATGTGGCTATTTTGGGGCCAATACAGCCAGTGTCTCCATCGCTACAAGTTGGGGTGGCCCAAAGCTCGGTTTCTGGTTCGTTGGGTCCGGCAACTAAATAGACGTCCTTGTCTATCTTCTTGTCTAGGTCCATGGCAAATTTAGCTAAATTTACAGGATTTTTCATGCCTGCACCATCGGTGTGTACTCCAATACGAATGATAGGTGTCATACCTTTGGAGAAAGCGGCTTGAAGCCCTGGTATAACCTGGTCGATGGCTGGTTTGGAGTCAAAGCTGGCAGTAGGAGGAAGATCTATGGCAAAGAGAGGTTTAACCCAAAGTTGAAATAGCAGTAGAATGACGAGAATTATCACAGATAATTATAGCAATTATTTGGGAATTACGAACTTGAGCAGACTTAGGCCCGTGATCTTGGACAAGGTAGTAAGAAGTATGAATGCACCGATGACGCCAATAATACCAATTAGGGTGGTAAAGAGAGATTGCTGGATTCCAGCAAGAGCCTTGGGGTCGCCTTGGGAGAGCATAAAGGAAAAGCCACTCTTGATGAACATGACAAAGAAAACCAGTCCGCCTACGGCCACAATGACTTGCAGAAAATTAAAGAAGAGACATTCTAACCCTTGAATAGTAGGAACATCGGCATTGGCGGGATCAACACAGTTGAGGGCAGCAGTCCAAGTTCTACCCTGGGCCTGGGCTGGAGAGATAGATAGACCAAAGGTAAGCAAGACAAGTAGCAACGAGAAAACAAATTTTGTTACCACAGATTTTGAGTTTTGCCCAAAATTAAGGGAAAAGCTTGGGAATGGAGATGGCTCCACCAATAATTGTGACACCAAAGAGGGTTTCGATTAATTTAACTGCGGCAAAAGCAGAGAAAACGATAACCAAACCGACGACGGCGTTGGTAACTTGGTTACGAGCGGCTTCGACGTTGGACTTTTCGCCCTCGGAAACTACCCATTTAAGACCACCGGCTAAAAGCATAGCCAAGAAGCCAATAGCGGCTAAAGTTAGGACAAGAGTAATGGCACCTGAGATTAAAGAGGTTGGGGTGATTTCTACGATGTTGTTAAAATTTGTACCTTGTGGTTTGATGACGATATTGTCGAGAGCAGCCATGTTATTTTGATTAAATCAATAATAATTAATAGAGAATTTTAACAAGAAGCGGAGTGGGTGTAAAGGGGTAGCTGATTAGAGGTGGGGAACGGTGAGGTTGAGAATGTCGATACCGAAAAGAAGACCAATCAATTTTAAGACCAAAAAGGAGCAAAAGACGACCACTAGTCCAAAAAAGGCGTAGGTTAATTGGTTTCTGCCCGCTTCGACTTTGCCCTTTTCACCTTCAGAAGTTAGGAGGTTAAAGCCACCAAAAATAAAATAGGTGAGAAAGTAAAGGATGGCGACGATAAAAAGCACAGTGATGATGGTTTGCAGGAAGGCGGAAAAGGTTTGGACGGGGGAAGTGGTAGCGTATTGCTTGGGTAGTACGGGGTTGATAATTTGAGCTAGTAGTTGGCTGGTCATATTATTTGATAATGGTACTTAAAATTGCGTTTAAGTCCAGAATATTGGGAACACCTAAAATAGTACCAACTAGTGAAACCAAAGTGACAGCCATAATAATAATGACTACGCCCAATAAGCCTTGAGTGATACGGGTACGAGAATCTTCGATTTTCTTTTTGTCGCCTTCGGAGCTAAGCATGCCGTAGCCAGCGATAACAATCTGAAAGAGGAAGTAGATGACCCCAATAATGGTCATGACACCGATAATGGTACTGAGGAGATTGGAACCGAGAGTGGTAGCAACTGTGTTACTTTTGCCTGGATCTGAACCCGTAAACCAGCCACCAAGGTCAACATCTAATTTTGCTGCTAGTAAATTATGATTAAGGTCCATGGATAGTAAGGTCTAATAAATCAACTTTGAGTATTCGACTAATAATACCAAGCAAGACAAAAGAACTGACGATAATGACCAGACCCATGAAGCTTTGGTAAATTTTGGCCCAGGCTGATTCGATTTTTTTGGGATCACCGGAGATATAGAGAAAACCGGCATTGATTATTTGGTAGATAGTATAGATGGCGCCGATGACCAAAGAGAATCGAAAGAGATTACCCAAGAGAGTAAAAAGACCTGAACCGTTGACGGAGTTGTATTTGACTAGTTCGGGTGGAGGAGTGATGCTGCCGAGAGCTCCGAAGAAAATCATAATATTGTTGCTCCAGTTAAGACTTGGATAATTTGTAAAATAAAGTAAACGCTAATAACGATTAGGAGACCAACAACAGCTTCGGTTATAGTGGTCTTGGCCTTTTGGAGTTCCTTGGGGTCCTCCGTGCCTGCACCCATTATATAAGTTACTCCGCCATAAATCAAAAAACAGGTGGCGAGAATGGCGGCAAAGACAATACTGTTGCGAATGATGACACTAACCAGGGAAGCAGCGTCGGGATATTTGGAGACAATGTTGCTTCCGGTGCCCAGGGGTAAGTCCTGATCGATATTAACAATGGCAAGTAGTCGCTGCATACACGGATGATAGCATAAAATTGGCTTGTTTACATTATCTTTTGGGGTGTTATAATCCAGGCGCTATGAGGCAATATATTGGAACTTTCTTGGTGATGTTGTGTTTGATCGTTATTGTGGCTGGTGGACCTCGGGCTTGGGGCGGAAACAGTGAAATTGTGCCCAACGCAACTAGGTTAGAAGGTGGTATTGAAAGACAAATGGAAAACAGACTACGGGAGGATTTAAACTTGGAAAAAATGCCTGTTTGGCAAGGATGGAACACCCTGGGCTATGGGGTGAGATTGGCTATTGAGAAAGGAGTCTCGCCGGTAACGATAGTACTACTATTATTATTACCAGTGGTGGCAACGATGGTTTCGGTGTTGCACTATGTGGTGGGGGTAAGTGGTTTTGGTTCTTTTATGCCGAGTATGATTGCAGTGGCCTTCTTGGCTACGGGAGTATATGGAGGACTATTGCTGTTTGCTTTGATTTTGATGATCTCCATTGTGGGCGGAGTGGTGTTGCGAAAACTAAAACTGCATTACTGGCCGGCTCGATCCATCAATCTGTTGTTCATAGGTCTGGGAACCTTTGGCTTAATGTGGTTGACGGCTAGCGTGGAGATTTTGGATATTCGCCAGGTGTCAATTTTTCCGGTGTTGACTATGATAGTGCTGGCAGAAGATTTTGTGCGAACGCAATTGACCAAAAGTAAAAAAGCAGCTCGAAGCTTGACTTTGGGGACCTTGTTGCTTGCCCTGGCTGGAGCGGGTTTGATGCAGTGGCAAGCGATGCAACGATGGGTATTATTGTATCCGGAGATAGTCTTGCTGTTAGTAATATTGATAAATTTGTGGGTAGGTAACTATGGGGGGATGAGACTAACCGAATTAAGTCGCTTTAAAAAAGCTTTTAGAAAGTAAAATACCAGTATGTTTTGGGAAATATTTAATTTTAGTAAATACAAGCAGTTTTTAACAAAGAACGAGCGCAACAAACTGTATTTGCGCAAGAATTCCAGTAAGGGGAGATTGATAGCAGATTCCAAGTGGAAAACCAAACAAATTTTGATGGAGAAAGGGGTAAGTGTGGCAAAACTAATTGCTAGATTTAGAAAACAAGAAGAAGTAAGAGGATTTGACTGGAGCCAACTTGAGGGTAATTTTGTAATTAAGCCGGCTTCAGGATTTGGAGGAGAAGGGATTGTGATAATCCGTAAGGCTACAGACAAAAATAGAACCAGGTTTAAGAGCATGGCAGGGAAAATTTATAGTATTGAGGATCTAAAAATACACAGTGAGGATATTTTGTCGGGAAAATATAGTTTGCACTCGGCACCAGATATGGTCTTGGTGGAAGAACGGGTTAAGATTCATCCAAAGTTTTTGTATTACACCAAAATAGGGACGCCAGATATCCGAATAATTGTCTATAACCAGGTGCCAGTGATGGCCATGCTGAGAATTCCAACAGTCGAGTCGGGGGGAAGAGCTAATTTGGAGCAAGGAGCCATAGGTTTGGGAATAGACTTGGCTAGTGGTTTGACTACTTTTGGGGTGAGGGGTAAGGGAGAAATAATGGAGGAAATATATCATTTAAAACTAAAGAAAATGAAACCTGTGGGTGGAATAAAAATTCCAGAATGGAAAAGTATTTTAGATACGGCTTTTGGGGTGCAAAAAGCAATTCCTAGCTTGGGTTTTGTGGGAATTGATTTGGTTTTGGATAAAGAAAGGGGACCAGTGGTGTTGGAGGTAAATTCAAGACCTGGACTATCCATACAACTTTGTAACCGGGCAGGACTAAAAGGGAGGATGGAGAAAGTAGAAGATATTGAAGTAAAGAGTATGGAACATGCTAGGCAACTGGCTAAGTATTTGTTTGGAGAAAGAATTAAATTTGAAGAAGGGCTAATTAAAGAAAAGCCAACCATAGGACACACGGAAAGAATTCGTATTAAAATAGGTCCAAAGAGATCACAGAGAGCAGAAGTCAGGGCTAAGGTGGACACAGGAGCCTGGAGAAGCTCAATTGATGGAGAGTATGCCAAAGAACTGGGGTTACTGAAAGAAGATAATGTGTTGTACCACAGGCACTATCGATCCTCGTTGGGAGTAGAGAAAGAAAGACCAGTAGTAGGGGTAACCTTTTGGCTTCAGGGTAGAAAAATTGAAACTGCGGTCAACGTGGCTAATAGAAACAAATTAAGAACTAAGTTTTTACTGGGCAGGCGAGACTTAAAAGGGTTTTTGATTCGCACAGCTAGTCCAGAAAAGGTTAAGATTAAAAAAATAATTAAAGTAAAGAAAAAATGAAAAAGAAAATAGCGGTATTTTTTGGAGGAAAACTAAGTAACCATTTGGTGGAATTTAAACGAGCTAGTCGTGAATTAGGAATTAGTTTAAGTTTAATTTCTTATAATCGGATATATTTTGATACAGAAAACAATCAACTAAAAATTAGAGGTGGAATAAGTAAGTCGACAATGGAAGAGAGAGAAATTAAGTTGTCGGACTTTGGTTTATTGTTTTTTAGGACGACGGGTAAACATTGGGAGATGGTGAATTTAATTGTGGAGGAGGCGAAGAAACTAGAGATACTAATAGTAGATCCCATGGTTTTGGAAGGGAAAAATAGTATGGCACTCAAGGCCTGGCAAATGAAAAAATTGACTGAAAACGGTATAAAAGTTCCTCGAAGCTTGTTTGGGAGTTTGTGGTTTTTATATGACTTTCAAAAAAGAGAAGAAAATCAAAGAAAATTTGTTTACCCAGTGATACTAAAAGGATCAAGTGGAGACAGGGGGAGTAGAGTTTTTAAAGCTAATAATTTAGAGGAACTTGAAGTTTTGGTTAGGCAATGGAGAAGGTCGGAAATTGAAGAAGGACGCAGATACATGCTACAAGAATATCTGGAAAATTCCGGAGATTATCGGGTGTTTGTCTTGGGGAACAAGGTGATTGGAGCAATGAAAAGGACTAGGCAAGAAGCAACCGAGTTTAGAAATAATTTTTCTATGGGGGGAAAAGTGGAGGTGGCTAAGTTGCCAGAGGAAATAGAAAAATTATGTGTGAAGGCGGCGGGGGTGTGTGGACTAGCGGTTGCTGGAGTAGACGTGGCTTTTGAAAATGATAGTATGGATAAACCGGTGATTTGGGAAGTGAACAAAGGACCACAATTTAAGGGTTTGATGCAAGCTACGGGTATCGATGTGCCTAAAGAAATTGTTAAATATTTATTCTCTTTAATTGTTAATAAAAGCGCATGAACAAGTTAGTTTATATTTTGTCGTGCTCACGCGTTGCGCAGCTGCTTGCTCACATGATTGCGCGCGAAAAATATAAACATAACTTGTTTATTAAGTTTTAAATATATATGCAAAAACAAATAATTATCATGACCATGAATTCGATTAGAAAGAATTACGAAGTGGGCAGGCTGTTGGAGGAGGCAGAGAAAAAGGGAGTAAAGGCCAAGTGGGTTAAATATGCGGATGTGGTGATGGAAATTAATAACCAAGTGCCAAAGATTTTTGTGCAAGGAGAAGAAGTTACTGGGGAGAATACGGCAGGGGTATGGTTTAGGGTGGCGGGAACCAAGACTGGAAAATATCCAATTGGACGAGGAGTGTTGATAAGAATCTTGCGTAGCAAGGGGGTGTTTTGTACTAATAGTATGGCCTACACGACCTGGGAGAGAATGGGAAAGATTGCCCAGCACGGAGTATTTGTGGAGGCCGGAATTCCAGTAGTACCAACCAGAGTTTTTTATCGAAAAGTTCAGGCTTTGGAATATAGATTCAACTTTCCGGTGATTGCCAAACACGATCGGGGCTTTCAAGGTAGAAGTGTGAGGAAGTTTGAAAACCAGGAAGAGCTTAAGAAATTTATTAAAAAGATACAGGAGAAAAATTTGGGGATGTTTGTGTTTCAAGATTATTTGCCTTTAAAGTGGGATTTGCGGGTGATTGTGATTGGAGGTAAGGTGGTGGGAGCAATGAAGAGGAGCGCGGTGGGAGCGGAGTTTAGGAGTAATTTTAGTTTGGGTGGAGATGTGGAAGTATGGAAACTTTCAGAAGAAGATACTAAATTGGCAGAAAAAGTAGCGCAAACCTGTGGGCTAGATTATTGTGGAGTGGACATCATGAAAGATGAAAGTGGTAGAAGTTATATATTGGAAGTAAATCGCCAGTGCCAATATCAGGGCTTTGAAAAATCTACAGGAATAAATGTGGCAGGGAAAGTTTTGGAGATGCTAATTAACCACTAAGTTCTTGAGTTTTTTGGTAAACCATCTATAAATAGTATAGATGCAAGTAATAAAAAGAGTGTTGCCATTGGTTTTAATTAGCTTGGGATTGCTGGCAGGGTATTACTTGATGAACCAAAGACAGGACAAGAGAAGTAGCGCGGCGGCGGAGTCGCCAAGTTTGCTGATCTTGCCTAGTGAAATTACCAATAAGCCTGTGAATGAAGAATTTACGGTAAGAGCATCGGTTCTGACACCTACTACTCACAGAATTACCGGATATGACTTAACTTTAAAATTTGACCCAGCAGTTTTAGAGTTCGTTCGTTATGAGGTGCCCTTGGCTACAGATGTAGGAGGGGGCAACGTTTTTCATTTACCCGACCCCACGGATCCTACGGATAATATATTTAATATGCCACTTGATCCTGCGGCTCCTAGGTTCTACGACAACTCGGCAGGGACCGTGCGGATAATGGATGCTTTGTCTAATGGGAGTAAGGGTGGAACTGTATATTTGCAAAAGTTGGTCTTTAAGGTTAAACAAGTCACCCCCACCAAGCTAACTTTTCCAACTGGGGTAACGGCTAACTGTGGGGGTATGGCAACAATGATGACTAACCAGGGTGTGGATATGGATGCACCGGTTTGTGTAAACTACACACCAGAAAACCAATTGACCGTAAATCCAGCGGCAGCTACGGTAACTAGCGCACCACCTGCCACAAATACACCAGTACCAGCAGCAACCGCAACTCCTACTTTGCCACCGTCTGTAAGTGAAATTGTGATGCAAGCTAGTGATATGACACTGTCTAACTATACGGCGACAGATCTTGACGATTTTTGTTCGGCGGACGACATGTTGCCACACATTAAGTTGACCGGAAATGTAACTGGTAGTGCGAGTAAGGTATTTGTTGGAGCTGCTGGGAACTATAATGTGAAAGTCGTATATTACGACGAGAGCGACGGAGCATCGCCGGTTAGTTTCAAGGTAGATGGGGTGACTAAGTTTAATTGGACGATGAACCAGTATACAAATACAACAGAAACAGGTAATGCAAGTTGTGTAGCAAATAATGGTAATTTAAAAGAATTTGTGGGGACTGCTCCGGTGGCTTTAAATAGTAGCAGCATAATTAGTTTGACGGCTACTTATAATGGTGGGGAGTTTGCCAGAATTGCAAAAATAGTGTTTACTCCAGCTTTGGGACTCGATCCGGGAAACACAGGTGCAAGAGAGTGCCAAGAAGGCTTGCCCGCCAAGACTTTGGGCAATGCTTCTAATCCAGATCCACATGATTCAACTTTGATAGAGTGTAATGGCACTATTGATATAGGTGACTTTGAAACTTGGAGACATGAAGCGGTGGATTTGGGTGCTGCTACTAGCAGAGAGACGAAAAATGACTGGCTAGCAGACTTTAATCAAGACCAAATTGTTGACCTGTTAGATTTTCAAATTTGGAACAACTCCTATGGGATACGACCCACGTCAACTCCTCCGTTATAAACTATTTTACATAGTACCAGTAGTGGTAGTGGCACTTTCTTTGGGGATGTACTACTTGGCCGCTGGCAAGGTTAACTATATGGTAAAACAGGATTTGGATATGACAAAAATAGGGAGCATTAACTTGTCTAATCCGGCTCTGTCGAGTGCAAAAGTAGAGATGGTAGGAGAAGTGAAGAAAAACTCACTATATTTAAACTCTGGAGGGCAAAAAATTTCTTCGGTAGAGCTAAGAATGAATGGGGTGAAAGGATTTGAACCAAATACGGAGGTATTTTCTAATATTTTTGTGAACAAGGTTGAGAACGGGAAAATACTATTTTCAGCGGGAATATTAAAACCAAGTGCGCAACTACCTTCTGGGGAAATATTATTGGGAACAATTGAGGCCATATCAGATCTACAAGTTACAGCTGGTTCTGTAATGGTCGGGCCGGGAGCAAACGGAGCAACAAAAATAGATATTAGTTTACAAAACTTAACAAGAAAATGAAGAACAACATTTTGGTTTGGCTAGTGTTAGCATTTGGGATTGGAGCTGCTTTGATAGGTTTGAGCAAGGTTCAAGATCTACGCAAGGGAGCATTTTCTAGCCAAGGGAAAGTATTTTTTACACCAAATGATATTAACGTTAAGGCCGGTGAGGAATTTGTAATTGCTTTGAGTATGGATAGTAAAGACCAGAAGGTTTCGGGATTCAGATTTATTGTTAAATATCCAACAGATTTATTGGAATATGTAGGGAGTAATTATAATTTAGAGTATCCATTGCGTTTTCAAGGAGACAGCGCCAATAAACTAACGGGGGAAATTGATGTTGTGGCTTTGGGTTCGGGTTTGGCTGCCGAGAGTTTGCCAAATGGCACCTGGGTTTTGGACACATTAAAATTTAAAGCGCTAAAGAGTGGGACAACGAAATTTGGAGTAACCAGTATGGATATTTCCAGATACGACAGCGCAAACGCAGACAATAATTTACAAATAAACAACGAAACGGTTAATTTGGTAATAGCAGAAGCCGATTTGCCCACTGTTTCAGGATCCATTTCGGTGGACAACAAAAATGTAAACGGAGATTATAAGGTACATTATTATTGGGATTTGGGAAGTAAGCGCTTGTCGGCGGCGAACTTCAGTTTAAGCATTAACTATACTGGTTATCCACAGAATCTTTGGAAAAATTTTGGTTCGCAAGCTGGGTTTAGTGAATTTAAAGTGGTGGAAGTTAGCCCTGGAGTGAAAAATATCATCCTTGCAGATGTTCGACCCTACGCTAGCTTAAAAACGGGGAAAATTGAATTATTAAGTTTTGAAGTGCCGGGAATAACGAGCTTGGGAGGGCTACCCCATTATTTGTTAGAGATTCTCCCCGGATACCAATTGGTCGCGGGAAGTGAGACTGGTCAGACTATTAGTTTGCAGATGGTCAACAATTCTTGGTTAATAGATAGTCTGGCTGTACCGCCGACTCCGACTCTGGTACCTACAAATAGTCCGGTACCAACAGCAACAAACACGCCTGTGCCAACAGCAACAAATACACCCGCGCCAACGGCCACGAATACACCTGTGCCAACCGCAACGAATACTCCTTTGCCAACGGCAACGAATACTCCGGTACCAACAGCAACAAACACGCCTGTGCCAACAGCAACAAATACACCCGCG
>CAYUVY010000008.1:9394-10865 GCA_964448465.1 uncultured Gammaproteobacteria bacterium | reverse complement strand
GTACCAACAGCAACAAACACGCCTGTGCCAACAGCAACAAATACACCCGCGCCAACGGCAACTTTAACTCCAACCATGACCCCGACGGCTACCCCAACACCTGTGCCGATGTGTTTAGTGTGTGGAAACGGGCTTTTGTCAAAATCTTTGGGAAATGCGCACTTGGTTTCTTCAGTTAATTCAACACCTTATTGTGACAATAGTATCGATTTGCTGGACTTTGAAGTTTGGAGATATGAGTATTTGGATGCTAATTTGGGCTCTTCGGTTGTAACGAGAAATGACTGGAGGTCAGATTTTAGTTGTAGTTCGACGGTTGGTTTGGAAGATTTTGAGATCTGGCGTACTAATTATTTTAGATTTTTGGGATTGGAAATATGAAGAAAACTTTTAGTATCTTGATGTTCTTGGTTTTAGTTGCAGGTTTGGTTGGGGCAGTATATTTTAGCCAACAAAAGCAAGATACTCGAAGTAGTGCGTTTAACAATGGATCTTCGTTTAGCTTCCAGCCAACTTCAGTTGATAATCTGGCAGTTGGAGATAGTTTTGGGGTAAGTGTGTTTATGAATGTAGGAGATCAGCGCGTTTCGGCTTATAAATATACTATTTTGTACGATCCGACTAGTTTGCGATATGAGGTAGGTACCAGTGGGGTGGTATTTGGAAATTTGTTATTTAACAAGGTAACAGATGGAAGAATACAAGTTTCGGGATATAAAGTTGCGGTAAACAATAATTTACCTACGGGGACGATTTTGTTGGATAGGTTTTATTTTACCTCCTTAAAACCAGGGGCTTCGAGTATTACGGTTGGACATGTGGCGGGAGCAACAGATACCCAGGTAACCAGAAGTGATCCCCAAGTGGCAGATATAACACTGGAAATGACAGAGGCTGTTTTGGCGGTGAATTCGGTACAAGGTACGAGTGGAGTGGGAAGCACAGAGGGTTTACCGTTCAAATTTAAAGTGTCTTTTAGTAATGTATTTCCAGGGGCAGCTTGCGCTAATAATATGAGAGTGAATGTGGTGGTAAAGACTGCAGAAGGGGACAAGTCTTTTAGTAACGTAGTGGTAGTGGGAACTGGGGAGACAAACCAGGTAGGATTTAAGGTTTATCAGGGTCAAGTTAGACTAGTTGGGGTGGCCTCTGGGCAGGGTGGGGTTTATGCCTTAATTAATGGACCTAAACAAATAGCTACAAAATACTCGCAGGATAATCAAACGGCCTTTTTTAATCAATCGGGCGGGGCAATTACCTTAAATACTGACGAGAATAGAGTATTAAATTTTAGTAAGTTGCCTTTGTTGGGAGGAGATATTACTTCGGGTAGTTCTGGTGGCACGAATGATCAAAAGGTGGACGGAGCGGACTATGCATTTGTAAAATCACAGTTTGTCTTGGCCAACGGAAGTACTTTGGCGGATTTGGATTATGATTGCAAGGTAACGGGTACGGATATGGGGGTGGT
>CAYUVY010000008.1:7471-9294 GCA_964448465.1 uncultured Gammaproteobacteria bacterium | reverse complement strand
GCGCGTGTAGCTCAGTTGGTTAGAGCGCAGTCCTGATAAGACTGAGGTCCATGGTTCGAGTCCATGCTCGCGCACAGTTGGTTAGAGCGATCCGACGTTCGTCGGATAGGTCCATGGTTTCCCGATGTGAGATCGGGACAGGTCCCTCACAAAATCGGGATAAGCGAGTCTCCGCCACAGGCGGGCAGGCATGCTCGCGCACAATAATTAGTTATCAGTAGATCAGTAGATCAGGTTGAATATTTAAATAAAGTTTAAGTAATGAGGCTAAAATATGGGTTGTTGACTTGTACTTGACAAAAGAGATTTTGTGTCTTATAATAAGTAATGAGTATAACTCGATTAAACTATCGTTTTATCGGTCTTTGTACTGCAGGAGTATTAGCTTTGTCTGGATGTAATAATGTTCCAAACGAGATTGACGGGAAAAAGGTTGTGGGGCAAATAGTGGGGAAAAACTGCAATCAGACTGGGTATCCTATTCGTGCTGGGGCTAGTGATAAGAGCGAAGTTTTGGTGCCAGTATATGATGATAATGGGAACATGGTAATGACTAATGAAAATTTGGTGGTTGAAGGTGAAGCATATACAACTGAGAGTGGTCGTAGAGATAATAGATGGATCAAAACTGATTTTGGAAATTATGTAGTTTTTGATCCAGACCAGGTAGCTGGAGGGTTTGATTGCGTATACAGGCCTAAGAGAAAATAGGTAAGGCTGTTTGGCAAAAAGAACAAATCTAGTAGAATAGGTAATGCGTAAGATGATGAGTTTTGTTTTAGGATTGACGATGGGCTTGTGGATGGTGTTTGGGAACTGGAAAAACCTGAAGAGGAGCTTTAAATAGTGAAGCGGTGGCTATTGCTGGTGGTAGTCGTAATACTAATAGTGGCTGGTTGGTTTGTTTGGGATATGGTGTTGGCGAAAAATTGGATTTATCCAAGAGTGGCAGCAAAAATAGTGGAAAGAAAAAAAATTGATTTGGAGAGATGGGGGTTTGTGCCGACTTGGAATCTAAACAAGGAAAGCAAACTGGAGGAAATGGATAAAATATTGTTTTTTGACCTACAGATAGGAGAAAATGGAAGGGTCGGGACTGGCGCGGAGTTGAAAGCCTTGAGTAAATTAAAGGCGAAAATTGCTCAAAACAAACAGGAACTGATAGTGGTGGTGAGCCTGTTGAAAGACGAAAAAATTGATGTGTTTTTAAAAGATAAAAAGAATTGGCAAAATCTGGCAGAAGATTTACAAAAAATAAAAAGTGAGTATGGAGTGGAGGGAGTGAATGTGGATATGGAATACCAGAGTGATCCGACTTTGATACTCTCGGGGGAATATTTGAACTTTTTGAAATATTTGAAAACTCAAGAGTTGGGAGAAGTTAGCGTGGACGTGTTTGGCAATACTTTACTAAAAAGTAGCCCGGAAAAAGTCAGGGGTTTGTTTGCAGTGGCGGATTATGTGGTGATGATGGGCTATGATTTTCACCGTCCTGGAACACAGGCTGGCCCAGTGGCACCACTGCAGGCACCGGAAGGAGAAAGGAGTATTTGGGAAATTATGGGAGCCACGCAAAAAACAGGAGTAGAGATGAAAAAACTGGTCTTGGCCTTGCCACTGTATGGCTACGAGTGGGAAACGGGGTACGCCACAGCTTTGGCGAGTATGTCGAGGTTGGAGAGTATGAGCCAGGCGGAGAAAGACGCTTGGGTGAAAACTTATGATGAGCTTTCACAAAGTGAAATATGGAGCAAAAAACTGGGGGATAAAGAGATAATTATTTACGTAGAAAATAATTCTAGTTTGAAGGCTAAGGTGCAGGC
>CAYUVY010000008.1:5547-7371 GCA_964448465.1 uncultured Gammaproteobacteria bacterium | reverse complement strand
TATGTGGTTGACTTGGGTATAAGTTTGAGTTAAAATACCCTCACCTAATTCTTCGACCTAAATGCACACACCTAAAGTATTCGTAATTTAAGACGAAATTTTGTGTTTGGCCGAAGTAAAAAGCTTCGGCTTTTTTTATGCATTAGCATAAAGGGGGTTCTTTTAGATAAATATATTGGCCTCTGCCTGGCTTGCGAACCTAGATCGCCTACGCTTAAGCTTCGGCGAATCAATGGGCTCGTGGCTCAGTTGGTCAGAGCACCTCATTTGCAATGAGGGGGTCGGGGGTTCGAATCCCCCCGAGTCCACCTACGCTCCGCTGGAGCGGAGCTTCGGTGGATAAATCCACTTTGCTTAAATATCTACTTCTATTTTGAATATTGTAAGAAGCAGAGTCTTTGCTTCTTTTGTGTTCAAATTGTTCTTTAACAAATTACAAACCAAATAATAAGTAAAGTACTTTGACAACGTATAAAGTTGCCAAAGGTAAGAAAAAATTGAAAGAAGTATATGGTGAATGCCTTGGTTGCCAAAGCCGAAGAAGGACGTGGAAGGCGACGAAATGCGTCGGGGAGCTGCCTACAAGCGATGATCCGATGATGTCCGAATGGGGAAACCCCTAGTGGTGAAAGCCACTGGAACCACTGTTTCACTAAGATTTCAAAGACTCATAACGAAAATTTTTGTGCTCACGCGTTGCGCAGATTCATGCTCACATGATTGCGCTAAAAATTTTGTTATTTTGTCTTTGTTGTTTTGGCGAAGCAGTGGTAGGTAAGCCGGGGAACTGAAACATCTAAGTACCCGGAGGAAAAGAAATTACAAAGATTCCGTCAGTAGCGGTGAGCGAACACGGAAGAGTCCAAACCTCGACGCAAGTTGGGGGGTTGTAGGGTCTGGTATAAGAAAAGCGAACAATAGAAGAACTTGCTTGGAACAGCAGGCTAAAAAGGGTGAGAGCCCCGTATTTTAAATTAAGTAGCTTTTTGACCGGATACCTGAGTACTACGGAGCACGTGAAATCCCGTAGGAATCTGGGGAGACCAATCTCCAAGACTAAATACTTTGGCAAACCGATAGTGAACTAGTACCGTGAGGGAAAGGTGAAAAATACCGGTAGTTACCGGAGTGAAATAGATCTGAAACCATATACTAACAAACAGCGAGAGTCCCGATTTTATCGTGGATGATCGCGTGCCTATTGAAGAATGAGTCTGCGAGTGTCTTTTGTCACCAAGTTTAACCCCGCCATGCGGGGGAAGGCGTAGCGAAAGCGAGTCTGAATAAGGCGAATAGGTGGCTGGAGACAACCCGAAACCGGTTGAGCCAACCATGGACAGGGTGAAGTTTAGTGAAAACTAGACTGAGGCCCGTACTGATTAACGCTGCAAAGTTATCGGACGATCCGTGGTTAGGGGTAATATGCCAATCGAAACCGGAGATAGCTGGCTCTCTCCGAAATATATTTAGGTATAGCGTCACGCGTTTACATACAGGGGTAAAGCTACTGGATGAGTGTTTGCTTCGCAAGGAGCGGCATTTAACCAAACTCTGAATACTGTATGTCCAAGCGTGGCAGTCAGCCTAGCCGGGCTAAGCTGGTTAGGCAAAAGGGGAAGACCCCGGACTTTCATCTAAGGTCTCTAAGTTTATGCTCAGTGGGAAAGGAAGTGATTTACCCTAGACAGGTAGGAGGTTGGCTTAGAAGCAGCCATCCTTTAAAGAAAGCGTAATAGCTCACTACTCTAATTGGGTAAGTCGCGCCAAAAATGTAACGAGGCTTAAGCATAACACCGAAGATAAAGATTTGATGTACAACACCAA
>CAYUVY010000008.1:2927-5447 GCA_964448465.1 uncultured Gammaproteobacteria bacterium | reverse complement strand
GTGTTGTACATCATCTGGTAGGAGAGCGTTCTGGGAACAGCGAAGGTTACTTGTAAGAGTGGCTGGAGTGACCAGAAGTGAGAATGCAGACATGAGTAGCGTAAGCAGGGTGAGAATCCCTGCCACCGAATGCCCAAGGTTTCCACAGCTACGTTTATCGACTGTGGGTTAGGCGATCCTTACATGAGCCCCGTATAATGCGGGGGTAGTGGATGGGAAACCGGTTAATATTCCGGTCCTACGGTGTTTTCGTTATAGCTAAGATAGTACGGTGTGTGGTACGACTCGAGTCGATGTGAATTCGACTTTCAAGGAGCCAAGTAAGAAGTGGTAGGCAAATCCGCCATTTCGTTTTAACATGAGGCCCGAGTAGGACCCTGAGAAATCGGGGGACGAGTAAACTCCAAACATCCAAGAAAAGTATCGTAGTAAGAAAACATTGTAATCGTACCAGAAACCGACACTGGTGGGCGGGTCGAGTAGACCAAGGTGATTGGAAGAAGGATGACTAAGGAACTTGGCAAATTAGCTGGGCGTACGTTTTGCTAGATGCCCTGTCCCGACGCAAGTCGGGATTACAACAAAAGAATACACGGCGACTGTTTACCAAAAACACAGGTCTCTGCAAACCCGTAAGGGGAAATATAGGGGCTGAAACCTGACCGGTGCCAGAAGGTTAAAAAGCTGGGTGAGATTATATCAAGCCTGGTTTACAAGCCCTGGTGAACGTCAGCAGTAACTCTAACTGTTCTAAGGTAGCGAAGTCCTTTGTCGGGTAAGTTCCGACGAGTATGAAAGGTTTAACGACCGTGTAACTGTCTTGGCCATCCATCCAGCGAAATTGAAAGAGCGGTGAAGATGCCGTTTAATTACTACAGGACAAAAAGACCCTATGAAGCTTTACTGGATCTTTACATTGAGGAAATTATTATTACTGTCGAGCGTAGGAGGGACCTTCGGGGCCAATGGAACACCTCCCTTGATAATAATTGAATCTAACCTCCGAAGTGAATTCGGAGAGACAGTGTATGGTTGCTAGTTTGCCTGGGGCAGGCACCTGCTAAAGAATAACGCGGGTATACAAAGGTTAGCTTGGTCCGGCTGGAAATCGGACTGTAAGTACAAAAGCATAAGCTAGCTTGACTGTGAGACAAACATGTCGAATCCCGACGCAAGTCGGGAGGTCCAATCATTATTTATAATAGATTGGATTCAGGGTCGAAAGACGGTTTTAGTGATCCTCGTGACCCAATTGGTTTGGGCACGGGCTTACTGGATAAAAGCTACTCTAGGGATAACAGGCTAGTCCCATCCGATAGTCCACATTGACGATGGGGTTCGGCACCTCGATGTCGACTTGGCGCATCCTGGCCCTGAAGAAGGGGCCAAGGGTTGGTCTGTTCGCCCATTAAAGCGCTGCGTTAGTTGGGTTCAGAGCGTCGCGAGACAGCTCGGTCTCTATCCGTAGTAATCGTTTGGTTCTTGAAGGAATTCATCCACAGTACGAGAGGACCTGGATGAGGAAACCCCTGGTCTGCCAGTTGTACCGTCAGGTGCATTGCTGGGTAGCCACGTTTCTATTAGATAACTGCTGAAAGCATCTCAAGCAGGAAGCTGATCCTAAGATAAGGAACCGTTCCCCGATGAAAATCGTGGGGGGAGATCGCCGGGAGACTACCGGTTAATACGTTGCGTGTGGAAGCCCTGCAAGGGGTTAAGCTAAGCAATGGATAGATCGAAAAATTTTTTCTTACCAATTTTGGTAACTTTATGCGTTGACAAAGAAAACTGTGTTTTATTCTGGTCACTTGAGCGTTGTGGTCCCACCTCTTCCCATTCCGAACAGAGTCGTGAAACGCAGCAGCGCTGACAATAGTAGCCGTGCAAATGGCTGTCGAAGATAGGTCGTGGCCAGAATTAAGCACAGTTTTTCTATACTTTGGTTTGTAATGGGTTTTAAATTATTAGTTATTCATTTATCTAAATCCCGAATAGCTACGGGATTTTTTTATGACAAAAAATATGAAAGGTGCTAGTGTTAAGGGTACGACAGGAATGTCGATGGAAGACTTACTGGCAATGCCAGAGGCAGGGGCGGTTGGACTAACAAAAGGCCAAACAATTAAAGGGAAAATCACCGTAATTAAGAGTAAAGCAATTTACTTGGACGTGGGTGGAAAAACAGACGCCGTAGTAACCGGTAAAGAATTTGAATTTGTCAAAGATTTTATCGATGACTTGGTGGTGGGTGCAGAAATTGAAGTGCAAATTAAATCTCCAGAAAACGACAAAGGTCAAATTTTGGCCTCAATTCGAGGAGCGGCTTCGGGCTATGGTTGGAGTTATTTTGAGGAAAAACTAAAGTCGGGTGGAGAAATTACAGTCACTGCTAAAGAACTAAATAGGGGTGGAACAGTAGTGGTAGCACCATTTGGTTTTTTTGGATTTATTCCAGGCTCGCAAATTGGCAGTAAATATGAAAACGATCCAGAAAAAATGTTGAACAAGAAAATTAAAGTA
>CAYUVY010000008.1:0-2827 GCA_964448465.1 uncultured Gammaproteobacteria bacterium | reverse complement strand
AAAAGACTAAAGACCGATCCTTGGGCAAATATTGAAGAAAAATATCCTAAAGATAAGGAATGTGAAGGAGTAGTAATTAGATTGGCTCAATATGGAGCAATTGTTCGCCTGGAAACAGCGGTGGAAGGGCTAATTCATATATCCAAACTAATTGGAGGAGTAGAGGTAAAAGACGGAGAAAAGGTGCAAGTCTATATTGAGTCAATTGATGTACCTAAAAGAAAAATTTCACTTGGACTGGTGAACACCAGCAAAAAGGCGCTGTACAAATAAGTCGGTTACAATTAAGTAATGAACCGACTAGATAAATTTATTTTAGCCTTGGTAATACTGGGTAGCTGGGTAATTGCTAGTAGGTGGCTTGTCTCGGGAAACTTATTATTCCACTCGGATGTGGCTAGGGATTTTTTCTTAACTAAAGAAGTAGCTAGCGGAAAGTGGATAACTTTAATTGGACCAAGAAGTGGAGGAGTGTCGGGTTGGTTTCATGGACCATTGTGGGTTTATGCTAATCTACCGGCATTTCTACTCGGCCACGGAAACCCGGTAGTAGTGGGGTGGGGTTGGTGGGTAGGGTGTGTACTGATAACTATTTTAATTTGGAAATTAGTTAAAAATTTGAAATTTGGCTTGGGAGTGGAATGGTGGGCAAGTGCCTTATGGGCTAGTGGGGCGGTATTGGAGGCTCATAGTTTTAATAATCACCAAGGAGCAATGTTGGTTGCTCCAGTGTTTTTTTATACTATATATAGATATCTAAATAGTAATAGCAAGTGGTGGTTGGGTTGGTCAGTATTTTGGGTGGGGATGTTAATTCAACTGCAAATTGCCTTTGGTGGACCGATGTTACTGTGTCTGGTTGGGTTGAGCTTGTATAAATCCTTAAGATTTAAAAAATGGTCTAACTGGTGGGTATATTTAGTTTTGATTTTGCCACTTTTGAGTTATATCTTGTTTGATATTAGACACGATTTTTTGCAGAGTAGGGCGATGTTAAGTAATGTTTTAAGTGGCAACGGGAGTAGTTGGGGGACAAGAATACTAAGTAGATTTGAGGGTTATTGGCTGGATGGCTGGATTGCCTTAGTGAAATATAAATGGCTAAATTTGTTGTTGGTTTTGGCTCTGGGAGCACAAATATTGTGGAAGAAAGACAGAATAGTGAAGCTGGGAGTTAGCTTATATATTGGTTTTTGGGTGTTTAGCCTGTTGTTTTCGGGGAACATGGTATGGTGGTACTTTATGCCTTTTTTGGGAATTGGAGCGATGCTGGTGGGATATTTGGCCTCAAAATATAAAATATGGATGATAATTGGAGTGTTAATCATTAGCTTGAATTTAGTAAAAGGTATAAAAGACTCAATAGACTATAAAAATGATCCCAATAAGCAGGTGGAGACTAGTTGGCTGGCGGTAAAAAGTAGTGTGCAAAAAATGCAAGAAATGTGTGGCAGTGATTATGGATATTTTGTATTTACGGCAGACGCGTATGGATACCCTTACCGCTACGCCATGGAGTATTTGTACCCAGAAAATGTGGCTAATTTGAATAAAAAGAAAAGCACGACTTGTTTGATCATGGGACCAATGGTAAAAGAGAACCCGGAGGGTTGGGTAAAGTGGAAAAAATATGATTTGAAAATTGATGGCTTGGCGACAAGCTTTTGGCAGGCGGAAAATGGAACTAGAGTGGAAAAATATATTTTGACACCAGAAGAACAGAAAATAGAAGCAAATCCTAATCTTATTAAAGATGCGTTTTTTAGATAAGATGAATATATCGTATTTTTAGGGTAAAAAGATACTAGATTAATTTTAAGGCGATTTAAGAGACGATTTTGGATGAAGATTAGATACAATAGGGTATGAAGAAGGTACCTGAAACGGTGTTTGTTTGTAAAAACTGCGGGAACGAGTTTGGCAAGTGGGCTGGGCAGTGCGCGGCTTGTGGGGAATGGAACTCCTTAAAAGAGGTAAGTGCCAGAATGGCACCGAAAAAGCAAAGTAGTGGCTTGGTGCGGGGAGACGGGGAAGCGCGAAACCTGAACAAGATACTAAATAGTGGAAATAATACCAATCGAATTTTGACTAAGATTGGGGAGTTTGATAGGGTTTTGGGTAATGGAATTGTGCGGGGTGGAGTGATACTTTTTGCAGGGGAACCGGGGATTGGTAAGAGTACCCTACTGACACAAATTGCCGGAAAGATAGGGGCTTTGTATGTGGCTGGGGAAGAGTCACAAGAGCAGATTGGGGCCCGGGTGGAAAGGCTGGGACTGCCAAAAGACAAGATTTGGGTGTTGGAGACGGGAATGGTGGCAGACTTGGCAAGGGCTTGGGAAAGACTGGAAGTAAAACCGGAATTAATAATCGTGGATTCCATTCAGACCATGACTCCAATGGGAGAAGCCACGGGCGGGGGAGTGGGAAGTGTGTCGGGAATACGAGTAGCCACTATGGAGTTGGCACAACTGGCCAAAACCTGGAAGACGGCAATGGTCTTGGTGGGACATGTGACTAAAGAGGGCGAAATTGCTGGACCAAAACTTTTGGAGCACATGGTGGACGTGGTGATTTATTTGGAGGGCGAAAGAAGTTCGGACTTGAGAATTTTGCGGGGAGTAAAAAATAGATTTGGACCAACGGACGAAGTGGGAGTGTTTAGAATGGGGGGCAAAGGATTTGAAGAAGTGCGAGGAGAGGAGTTGTCGTTTTTGGAAACTAAAGAAGTTAGTCCGGGGTTGGCAGTGGGAGTGGTGTCGGAGGGAGGGCGACTAGTGATGGTGGAAGTGCAGGCTCTGGTGGTGGAAAGTTTTGCGCCACAACC
>CAYUVY010000007.1:0-33974 GCA_964448465.1 uncultured Gammaproteobacteria bacterium | reverse complement strand
CAGTAGTGTGGGCAACATAGCTTTCATTCTGCTCCTATCCTATCACACAAGTCAAGACTTTCCCTATTCGCTCACCACTTTTCCTGTTGGATCATACCGATAAACTTTTGTGTTCGTTTCCCCAAAATATTGCTTCAAAAAGTCCCCCACCACCGGTCCAGCCACATCACTCCCCTCTCCTCCTCTCTCCACTAGTACCGTAATCACAATTTGTGGATTTTCTGCTGGAGCAAAAGCCGTCAACCAAGCATGGGTATCGTTACTTCCATCTCCCACTTGAGCCGTGCCAGTCTTACATGCAATATTCGTTTTAAACTCAAACAACGGCCAAGCAGTTCCTCCTGGCTTACAAGCCCTCTTCATCCCCTCCAAGACAGTTGCTACCACCTCTGGACGCAGACCAATAGAAGCACACTCTGGAGTTTTGTCTTGCAACAACGAGCTTTTACAACGAACCCCATTATTGGCAATAATTCTAGTTTCCTCGTTTATTTGTAGCGGAGTTACTTCTATATCTCCCTGTCCTATGGCCATATGGTATGTATTTCCCAAGAACCAACTTTCTCCTTTGGTTTTAATTTTCCAAGTCTCATCTGGAATCAGCCCTGCCACTTCACCCGGCAACTCTATCCCTGTTTTTACACCCATACCAAAATCATTGGCCCATTTCTTCATCATATCTGGTCCCATTTTTTCTCCCAGCTTATAAAAAAAGATATCGTTACTTCTCTGTAAGCCTTTAATCACATTTACCTGTCCTTCAGTTGCCCCTCTCTTGGTAAACAACCAGTTTCTATACAAATAATCTCCAACTTTGATTTGCCCCTCGTCTAAAAATGTTGACTCGGCCGTTATTATCCCATCCTCCAGACCTCCACTGGCCACCGCAATCTTAAACACTGATCCTGGATGATATCGTGCACCCACGGCTCGATTTAACATCGGCAACCCCGTTTCATCTTGCAAATAGGCCTTAATTTGGGCATTATCTACTTGATAAGAAAAATCATTGGGATCATACCCGGGACTACTAACCAAAGCAATAATCTTGCCTGTCTTGGGTTCAGACACCACAATCGCCATTTTTCTACCTTGGGCCAACTTGGCCGCTTTATCCTGCCAATATGCATCCAAACTTAATCTCACTTTTTCTCCACTAACTGGCTCCTTTCTACCCAAGTCCCGCACAAACTCACCCTTAGCGTCCACCTCCACCATTCTCACCCCATCTTCCCCGCGTAAAACGCAATCCATACTCTTTTCTACTCCTGCCCGGCCCACACTAGTGTTAGCCGTGATTTCCGAGCCACAATCGTTTTTTGCCATTTCCTCTTCCGTTGGTTTGGTCACATAGCCTGTGACAAATCCCGCCTCAGCTCCATAAAAATATTTTCGTTTTAAATCATATCGTAACCCTTTTTCCTCAAACCTAGTCCCCACAAAATCATCACTACCTTCGTATACTTTTTCCCCATCAATAAGGCGATAATAATTATATACACTTTTGGCCATCACTCGTCCTTTGCGGTCTTCAATTACTCCTCTTGGAGCCAAAATTACCATTTTTTGCAAACGGTTTTCCAAGGCTAGTGATTCGTAATATTTATTTTGTAAAACCATCATCCCCACGCATTTTATTAAGACAAAAATCAAACTAGCGTAAATACCTAATCTAAGCCATTTAACAAACATACTCTATTCTAATACCGCCATAGCTGTTTAATGATCTTTAGTTTCTCGGAATCCTGCCACAGTCGCTCCATGCCTCGCAAAGCCACAATTTCGCAGTCTTCTACTAAAGTCGTTTGCAAGCTAGACTCAGCACTCAACATATCCGCCAGTCCACTCAATTTTGCCCCGCCTCCGATTAAAAATAGTCCACCCTCTATTATCGTTTCCTCCAACTCCGGCGGTGCCTGCTCCAGGGTCTGAGTTACAAGCCTCGACAATTTACTCAAAATTCCAGACAATGGCTCCAATAGTTCTTCACTACTAACCATCAAACTTCTAGGTAAACTAGTTTCCATCGCCTTGCCCCTAATCACTGTACTTTTTCCCCAACCTTCCGATAATCCTGCTACTTCTAGCTTAACCTTTTCCGCACTTTTTAGACCCACCAGCACTCCATGTCGCAACCTCAAGTATTCTGCAATAGCCAAATCGATGCTACCTCCCCCTACCTTAACCCAATTACTAGCTACTATTCCTCCTTTATAAACAATTGCCACTTCCGACTTGTGCCAGCCTACATCCATAATCACCACAGGTCTCTCCCAACCCAAACCATCTCCCAATTCCAAACTGGCGGCAATTAAATTAGGCACCGCCACTACCGTTTCCACTCCCGCCTCCAACACCGCTCGACGAATAGAGCGTACTTCCAAATCATTCAAAAAAGCACCCACTCCCAACATCACCCAAGGCCTCAAAAACTTTGGTTTTAATTCTGGCACTTCGTACACCCTTTTAACTACTTCCACGACAACCCTCACGGCACTTTCTACATCCACCAAGACCCCAGCTTGTACCGGAAAAATTGTTTCCAAGTGTTTGGCTCCCACGTGTTGCATACCAAAAGCTGCGTCTCCCATAGCCACATATCTACCCCCACTACTTCGAGGCGCACTCAAACCTAAATACCGTTTCTTTTTTACTCTTACCACCGCACTCGATTCGTCGAACACCACCCCTTTTTCTTTTAAAATAGCTCTAGTTCGAAAACTCCCCATGTCCAAACTAATCAAATGCCGATAATTTCTCAAATCCAATTTAAACACAATATTAGTATACTAAACCTAATCGAGCTTATGACCAACTTTTTAATCTATCTTCTTTTTACCCTTACTCCGTTGCTAGTTTCACCTTTCAGTTCTGAACTTTTTGAACTACCCAAAACCTATTTTCTCTATCTAATCACCGGCTTTCTACTTCTTTCTCACTTAAAGGGCTATCTACAAAAAAAACATCCTATCTTTATTTTTCATCCTCTCACTCCTTTGCTACTTATTTTTTTTGCTAGCCAGATATTTAGCTTTATTTTTTCTTTTGACAAATACAGTTCTTTTTATGGTTATTACGGCCGATTTAATGGCGGAATTCTAACACTACTTTGCTATCTAATTATTTTTTTTATTCTCCATGTTCAAATTTCGTTTCAACCCAAACTCCTTCCAAACCTCTTAATTAGTCTACTAATAACTAGTCAACTAGTTATTCTTTATGCTCTGGCTCAACATTTTGGCATAGACAAACACTATTGGGATCAAGATGTCCAAGCCCGAGTCTTTTCTACCTTCGGCCAACCCAATTGGTTGGCAGCTTATCTTTGTGTCATTTTTTTCTTAGCTCTACACAAGTCCGATTCTGACCTTCGTCAGAATGACAAAAGTAATAAACATGTCATTCCGAGCCTGTCGAGGAATCTGCAACTGACGTTTTTGCAAATGACTACCTTGCTTGCCCTCTTCTTCACCAAATCCCAGTCCGGTTTTTACGCTTTTATAATCTCCTTTTCTCTCTATCTATTGGCCAAAATTATTACTAAAACTTTTTCTAAACATTTATTTTTCTTATCTTGTTTTTTTCTGCTTCTTTGCGTTATTTTGGAAAATCCTCTTAAAAATAAACTCTTTCCTGCTCCCGTACTTCCTATACCTAATCCCACTGGGGAAGAAATAGTTATCACCGCCAGTTCCGATATTCGCAAAATTGTCTGGCCGGGCGCCATCGCCTTGGGTCTCAAATTCCCACTTTTTGGTACCGGCCCAGAAACCTTTGCCCAAACCTATTATTGGGTTCGTCCTGCTTCTCACAATCTAACTTCCGAGTGGAACTTTCTCTATAATAAGGCCCACAACGAATTTCTTAATTATCTGGCCAATACTGGCTTTTTCGGACTGCTATCTTATTTACTCTTAATTTTATTTACCTCACTCCTTCTTCTAAAAAACCACTCTTTTGAACTTTTAGCCGGCTTTCTCACCATTCTTATCACCAACTTCTTTGGTTTTTCTACTATTTATCTCCAAATCTTATTCTTTTCTGTGGTTTTGTTTTCAGGTACTGAAAACAAAACCACACAACTCCGCTACGGCGGGGCCGGCCCAACTCTCCTTACCATCCCCCTTATCCTCTTCTCCTTTTTCCTCCTTTACACCTCCTTCACCCATTATCTTTCCGATATCTACTTTACCCGCCAAAACTACCTCTCTGCCCTCAAATTTTCCACAAAAAATCCCTATTTTCAAATCTATTCTGCTCTACAACTAAGCCAGCAAGCCTCCAAGGAAAAAAACAAAGATCTATCGATTCAATCCGATGCATTGGCCAAGCTTGCTCTAAAAACTTCCCCCTCCGAGATTAATTATCTAAAACTCCAAAGTCAGGTATATACCAATCTGGCCCAAGTGGATCTACTAAAATATTATCCGCTAGCCATTTCAAGTCTTACCAAAGCCACCATACTTGCTCCTACCGATGCCTCTAGTTTTTATCAACTTGGTAATTTATATTCGGCTGCTCAATTGCAGACTGAAGCCCTAAAAAACTTAGAAAAAGCCGTAGAATTAAAACCTAATTACGACCACGCCTGGTTTCGTCTAGGTCAAATATATTTTGAACAAAAAAATTACTCAAATGCTAAATTAGACATGGAAGCCGCGCTAAAAATTAATCCAAACAATTTAGAAGCTAAAGACTATTTACAACGATTAAATTCACTAAAAACCACTCGTTAAAGTCTCCCAACCTTATTTTAAGCTATCAATATCACAGGCCACCATTTCCTTACCCTTTTGCACAAACAGTTCCCCTCCCTCTTCTTGCACATGATCGATAAACAAGACCCCATTTAGATGATCCAACTCGTGTTGAAAAACAATTGCTCCATAGCCATTCATCACTAAATAAATTCTAGGCGATAAACCATTTTCTCTCATTTCTTGCCAACTGGCCTTTATTTTAAACCAACGTTTTACCGTGCCGTAATATTGTGGAATAGACAAACAACCCTCCAAAAAATTCTCCTCTTTTTTGGTTTCCGTATTAGTTATTTGAAAATAACTTTTTTCAGCTCCAAAATTATCCTCAATTTTAGGATTTATCATAACCCTGGCTACTCCAGTCTTGACATTTTTTAAACCAAAAAATCGCTTTTCTACCCCTAATTGCACTGCTGCTAAACCTACTGCGTTGTCTCCTGACTCCAGAATCGATTTTAGTTGCAACATTTCTTCCTGAGTCTGTGCATCTACTTGTTTTACCTCTTGGGCAACCTTGCGCAGCACCGGATTCGGATAGGTAATAATTTTTAGCATGCTAAATTATAACAAAAGCCTCAGCCTCGGTTATAATATGCTATATGGGAATGATAGAAAAAAAACTTCATCGTCTCTCCACAAAACAAGGCGGACCGTTAGCCTTTGATTATTTGGCTACCGTCCTTGCGGATCAGGTTAATTTCAAGTCCATCTTAAACATGATCTCCAGCAAAGAGTTGTTTGTTAACCCCACGCTTGAATTCGGCACAATTTCAGATGATTCTGATAGACAATGGACCCTAGTTAGACGGATTGACTTGGTTACCAAGGCCTCAGAGACATGTGCGGACCTATTGTCTCGATCAGTTGTTGTGACTACCGGACTCAACCTACCAATTGGATGTGAGTCTGTATACACCTTCTGCTGGGATCCGGGTCAACCCTCTTCCACTAGTGTTAGCTATACTCAAAAAAGTGGCTTTGATATAGAACCCCAATCCATTGGCTATAAACCTTTTGCCAAGGCTTTTGCCGAAGTAATACAACATGCCAATGGTGGCAATTACAGAGTTAGTTTTAGACAGTGACGGGCATAGTTTTTTTTGGCTCAAATCAATATTCTGTAATTATCCTAAAAGCTCTTCTGGCTATCCCCGATTTTCAGGTGATAGCCGTAGTCACCAAGCCCGACGCCCCGGTAGGCCGAGAACAGAAAATTACCGGAAACCCTGTGTCTGAATTTTCCAAAAAAAATAATTTAAAATTACTCCAACCTCCTGACTTCGACTCTGCTTTTATCCAACAATTCTGCGAATTAAAGCCAGATTTAGCCCTCTGTGTGGCCTATGGCCCACCCTTCTTTACCTCAGAGTTAATCAATATTCCCAAATACAAAATCATTAACCTTCACCCTTCACCTTTGCCCAAATATCGCGGAGCTACCCCGGGTCCTTGGCAAATAATTAATGGTGAAACTAAAAGCGCCTTATCTTTTTTTGTTATCGACGAAAAACCCGACCATGGTCCGCTAATTACCCAAATACCTTTTAACATTACCCCCACCGAAACCAGTACAACTTTTTACGAAAAAGCCTTTAGTCTGGGTGCCCAAAGTCTAGAAACTGTTCTTAAAAACTATCTACAAAATCCTCAAAAGCTAACTGAACAAGATCACTCTCAAAAATCTTACTATCCCAAATTAACCAAAGAATCGGGCAAAATCGATTGGTCTAAAAGTCCAGATTCTACTGAGCGTTTTATCCGTGCCATGCACCCCTGGCCCTTGGCTTGGACCGAGGTAAAAGATCCCAACAATCAAGTTAAACGAGTCCAAATTTTATCCTCACATTTGGAAAATGGTAAACTCATCCTAGGCCTAGTTAAGATAGAAGGTAAAACAGAGTCTAGCTGGAAAAACTTACAAAGCCACTATCAACTGGTCTAAAGACCGTTTAGATTTTTAGTACATCTCTATGTCCAAAAAATTATTGGCCTTTTTAGTTTTTCAGTTAAGTTTCCAAATTCTCTTTTACTACGGTTTATCTGGGCCTAGTTTCTTTTTCTATATTCTTGCCTGGGGTTTAGTCTTCTTTCTTACCAGAAAACCTGGTTACCATCCTCGCTCCCACCTCTTTCTTTTCTCTGCCCTCTTTGTTTCTGCTTGGGAAGCTACTCATTTACGCTCAGGTACAACCGAATTTAACTATTTTTCCGCCTCTTTGCTTTTAGCCTTCACTTGGGCCAGTTATCACAATGAAACCGGTTCTCTTGTCCCCAACATTTTCAAACTAGGCATCGATAAATTAGTTATTTCCGTAGAAAAATACAAAAAAGTTCCATTTGTTCCGATTCTTTTTGGTCTCCTTGCCACTATTGTCGTTACTAGTATCTTGGCCACCGGTGACACTCTCTTTAATCAAAAGGTCAAAGCCATTACCGACCTAATTAGTGCCGACTGGTGGGAACGCCTGGCTGGCTTTGTCGCTGCCAGCGTGCCCTTATTAATAAGTCTTTATGCATATTTTCGTAAGATTAATTTAGAAAAAAATATCACTCAATTTATTTTAGATCTTCAAAACTTATTAGCTCAGAGTGCCTCTTGGGCTAGTATCTTTTTGACCGGAATCTTAGGTATTTTTATTTATACTTCCTTAAACTATATACTAACCAAACTCGATCCCCGCCTGCCAGGCTTTACCTATTCTGCTTATGTTACTCAGGGTTTTGTTGAACTAATTGTCGCCTCGTTATTAACACTAATTATTGCCCAACTTGGTCAAAATCTTTTTTCCAAAATCTTGTCTTTGCTTACCTTGGGCCTACTGGCCCTAAACTTTCACAAATTGCAACTATATATGGCCGAAAATGGCCTAACCCAAATCCGCGTTCTTGGCTTCTGGTTCCTGCTTTGGTTGGCCATTCTGTTACTTATCCAAATTATTAACAAAAAACGTGTCTTAGGCCTTGCCGTTATGTTGTCTATTATCTTTTTGGTCTTAGCTAATCTGATAGATACCGACCGTATTATTCTTACCAGTTTTCCACCCAAAGTTAATGGCCAAATTGACAATTATTATCAAATCAACAATTTTGGACTCAAAACCCTACCCTCCTGGCCAACTATCTTTGCCAAGAACCAAACGATAATCCAACCGTACCTGCAACTTGATCCCACTAAAATCACCTTTGACCAATACTATGCCTTCTATTGGGCCAACCAAGAAAACCAGGCCATTGCTAACCAAATCGAAAGGCTAGCTAATAAATATGGTACCAACTCCGAAATATTTCAGGTTCTCTCCTGGAACCAAAACTATGACAACTATTCCGATGAGCAAAGAATTATTTACAACAATCTTGCCAATAACCAAGATATTACCCAACATCAACGTCGAACCTTGTCTCTGCCAGCCAATACTTGGCTGTACCAAAACCAGCAGGAAAAAAATCTCTACGACCCCAAACTTTTAAACTTATACCAAGATATTCAGGCTCTAAATCAAAAAACAATCGCCTTTGAAAAGAAGATCCCAGAAAACCAACTTTTTGACCTCAACTCAAGGGTTTGGGATCGCAAAAACTAATAACCTTTGCATTTTCGATTCATCCTACATCTAGGTCAAAAATAATAAAGTAGCCCCATTCCAACTCTATTTATCAATATATTTACAAATTTCAATTTTTCGGCCCTTTGCACCAAACTAACTGTTTTATAACAACTTCTATCACAATTATCTTTTATTTTATATAGCAATATTTTACCTATTCTTACGCTATTATTTAAATCAATATATTTTCAAAATAATCTATTTTCTCGTACTTAAAACTTAAATATTAGTCCCAACTTACGGCACAAATTTTTATTGACATTTTCTGCTATTTCTTTCAAAGTTAAGTAAAGGAGGATAAAAATGGCAAAAGCAAAAGCAAAGAAAAAAGTCGCTAAAAAAACAGCTAAGAAAAAATCTAAAAAATAATTAGTTTGTTTCTTTAACAAAGATATCCTCGACGCAAGTCGGGGGTATTTTTTGTCTAGTCAATTAGTTTGCTTTGTGCGACAATCTAGTTCCACTTTCCATTTTCAAGCGTTTGATTTGTTTGGTAGAAAATTCTCCAGTGACCTTTTCCCCATCTAGAAAAAAGGTTTTCTTTTGCAAATTAACCTTAAATTTACGTGGTGTTCGGTTTTGAGCATGAGATCGATTTCTTCCAATCCCCGCCTTCTTTCCTTGGTAAGTTAGCTTTAGCATAAGCTATACTATATCAAATGCTGGAAGTTTTTTCTATCTTGGGATTAATAGTCGCTCTAACCGTCCATGAATTTGCCCATGCTCTCGTTGCCGACAAGCTTGGCGATCCTACCCCTCGTTCCCAAGGTCGTCTTAGTCTCAACCCACTCCGCCACCTTGATCCAATAGGTACTCTTATGCTTTTTCTAGTCAGCTTTGGCTGGGGCAAACCAGTGCAAATTGACCCATATAACTTCAAAAATCCTCGTCGCGACGAACTTTTAGTGGCTCTGGCCGGACCAGTCAGCAATTTAATCCTGGCCTCCTTCTTTGCTCTCCTACACCACCTTCTTGGCTTAAATCAAATTGTCTTTTATGTCTTAATTGCCTACAACCTAACTTTAGCCCTTTTTAATCTTTTACCCATATACCCCTTAGATGGCTCCAAGATCTTATTAAATCTTATCCATCCTGACAATCAAGTCCATTGGGAGGAGGCTTTAAAGCGTTATTCCTTGCCAATTCTTTTAATTTGCTTATTACCTATCTTTGGGCAATCTAATCTAATCTCACTTATCCTCAATACGCCTAGGTACTTGATTTTAAATCTCCTTTGGTGAATTATTAATCTAGATGGATCATCATTCTCGTAAAATATTAAGTGTTTTTTCTCTAGCCCTAGTGGCACTAGCATCCTTTCAGGGGGTCAATACTTATCTCAGTAATTCCGGTTCCGCCGTCTTGGGCGACACTTCCGATTCTTTTACCCAAGCCTACAGTAAGCGCCCCAACTTCTTTCCTTGTCAAGCCAATCTAGATTGTGAATCTAATTTTTGCCACCAACCAAGCCAACGTTGTCTAGATAAAAATTCTCTACCAGCTACCCCTACCCAAACTCAAGTTTTGGGTGACACTAATCAACCTAACTATCTTCCTTGTACCGATTTAACCGATCTTTACAATAAATATTGTCCCAAAACTCCAGCTACAGGTAAAGTAATCCCCGGCCAAGTTCGTTGCTCTACCTTTGCTCAAACCCTAGCTTCTTTTTGTGGTAAATAACTTAAGCTACTAACTTATTCAGTTTTCCTACCATTTCTTTTATTTCTTTTTCGCTCAATCCGTGGACTTCCGCTCCTTGTTCCAATGTCTCTAAAGTCGAAGCAAAACAACCAACACAATGAAAACCATAATCCTCGGTTAATACTTCTGCTAGCTCTGGATACTTGGTAACTATTTCTCCGATGGGTGTATCTGCGGTTATTAGTACCTTCTTTTTCACCTTATTCGGCTTTTTTTCCGCATTTATTTGTATTTGCAATTTTGCCATTGCCTATTATATCAGCTATACTAGGTTGCTCTCTAAAAAAGCTACTAGATTAGTGTTTTTTCTTCACGAAACTACGCTAGGGAGATGCTTTTTTGTAGTGTAACAGCTACGAATAGTCTCCCAATTTTTTCCTTTCGGGGAAAAGCTATTCTAGGACGCAGCTTTAGAGAGCATTTTTATCTTTTCCAACAATATTTCCGAGCATTTTTGATTGCGTTGTGACTCTTTTTCAATCGATTTTTTGTACTTGTTTTCCACCCACCTTGGCTTTTTAAGATAGCTATGTAAAAAGCGAGTCAGGCTCAAGGGGTTTTCCCTCACCCAGCCCAGTCGTTTTTGACGAATAATTTCCAAATTTCCATCCTCTTGCCCGCCTATGTGTGTAATGGCCACAAAGGGCTTACCTGATGCCACTACGTCGAATAAAAAGTTCGGCCCAGCCTTACCCAAGACCAAATCGCAGACCGACAATATTTCTGCCATATTCTCTATCCACCCCAAGCTAACAATTTTCAAATTTTTGGCAATTAAGGGCATTTTCTGAATAATTTGTTCAAAGCGGCTAATCATTTTCTGCATTTTTACATCTTTACCCGTGTTAAATATCACTTGCACCGGTTTTCGTAGCGTCAACAATATCGGCAAAAGCATACTCATCGAACTAGTTCCCAAGCTTCCCCCTCCGACAAATATTGTGGGTATTCCATCTTCCAACCCCATGCGCTTTTTGAAAACCTGCCTCGCCGGCAGGCGGGTTGTTAAATTTGAACTTGAAATATTATTCCACATTTCTTTTCTCGTCCACCATCCCGTAATTGCAATCTTTGCCTGATCTATGCCAAATTTTATTGCTTCTTCTTTCATCACTTCGTCATACACTAGGTGTAAATCTGCTCCTTCCACAAACGACAAGGTGTTTACACTCCATGGATCAGCCACCACCGTCCACAATTTAAACTTCGACCCGTTCTTCTCTCGTATTTTAGCCAAAGCTTGTGTATGAAAATAGTAGCAAGAAATTATCAGATCTGGCTCGTATTTTTCAATTGCCTTTAGCAAAATTGGCAAGTTATTGACCGTAAAATCTATAGCCATCTTTCTCATTCCGTCCAAATTATTTACCAAATCCAAGGCCAATTTGTTCGCCGCTGGCCAATTTTTGTAGGCCCAGTTATACCACTCACCTCCAATTCCAGTATCCGCCTTGACTTCCACATATTCCACTTGCCAATTTTGCCCTTTCTCTTCTGGTTTTAAATATCCATAAATAGCCTTAGCAATTGATCTGTGCCCCCAAGGCATATGATCGGTTAGTACCAGTATTTTCATTGGTTTTGCCATAAGCTATATTTTACCCCCAACTTTCAGAAATATCCAAGTTACTTTGTTATAATTCTTCACACGCCTGAATAGCCTCGCCTCGATTCGAGTCGAAGCGGGTCAGTGGTAGAGCATACCGACGTACGTCGGGAAAGTCGCAGTTCATTTTTTGCTATAATCCAAGTTGTTACGCCTGAATAGCTCAGTGGTAGAGCAGCTGTTTTGTAAACAGCAGGTCGCAGGTTCAAATCCTGCTTCAGGCTCCAATTACCTTCTTTAATACCTCTAGCCCCAAATACGCACATTTTTTGCGCGAACTAGACAATGGTATACCCAGCATCTTTTCAATATCGACATAATCAATTTTTTTTGCTTCCTCCAAACTCATTCCCTTGATTTTCTCTGTTAGCATCGAGGCACTGGCCATGGATACTGCGCAACCCTGTCCATTAAACTTAACCTCTTCAATTTTACCGTCTTTTAGGCAAATACTCATCTCCAATTGATCCCCACACATCGGATTATTTTGTTCGCTACACAGACAATTCTTATCTATTCCCCCAAAATTCTGGGGATGTTTATAGTGATCCAATATTTGCTCTTGATAGATATCATCCATAAGTTAATTTTTAAATATTCTTTTAACTTCTTTTACGGCTAACAATAATTTATCTACGTCTTCTTTTGTGCTATAAACCCCAAAACTAACCCGACTTGTAGCCACCACACCCAAATGTCGATGCAAAGGCTGGGCACAGTGATGTCCACTTCTCACACACACTTTATATCTATTTAGTATTTCTCCCACATCGTGGGCATGAATACCATCTATCACAAAACTCACTACACTCACACTACTAGGTGCACCAAACACTTTTACCCCTTCAATTTTTTTCAATTCACTCTGACAATATTTCACCAATTCCTTTTCTTGCCTTTCCAACTCTTCAAAGTCCATACTTTGCAAAAAATCCACCGCCGCTCCCAAAGCAATGACCTGCCCAATAGGTGGCGTTCCTGCCTCAAATTTTTCCGGCACGGCTGCCCAGGTCGACTCCGTATCCCCCACCTTATCAATCATTCCCCCACCCACTAAAAACGGCTCCATTTTTTCTAACAACTCCATTTTTCCCCACAACACTCCCACCCCCGTTGGTCCATACATCTTGTGACCCGAAAAAACGTAAAAATCGCAACCCAGGTCCACTACATCCACCTTCATGTGGGCCACCGCCTGACATCCGTCCACCAAAACCACAATTTTTGGATTAATCTTTTTTACTTCCCCAATTATTTTTTTAACATCCACCACCGTCCCCACCACATTGGAGACTTGAGTAATTGCCAATACACCCACCTTCTGCCAATCTATCTCCTCAAAATTAGGCTGAAAATTATTATCATCTTTAAAATTTAAAATTAAAAACTTTTTATTTTCTTGCTTCGCTCTTCTCTGCCACGTGACAAAATTCGCATGATGTTCCAGTCTAGAAACCACAATCTCTCCCTCTGTTTTTGGTAAGCTACTAGCTACCAAATTTATCGCCTCGGTGGCGTTTTTGGTAAAAATTACTTCTGCAGTTTTACCCCCAATAAGCTTAGCCACTTTTTCTCGAGCAATTTCATACTCTTCACTCGCTCTTTCCGAAATTTCGTACACCCCCCTATGAATATTTGCGCTATATTGCGCCATATATTCCACCTCTTTATCTATCACCACTTGTGGCTTTAAGGCCGTGGCCCCACTATCCAAATACACCAGATCCGGCTGTGTCTTAAAAATTGGAAATTGTTTTTTGAAATCCATGAGCTATTCTACTCCAAAAACCCCTCTACAATCATCTGGGTTGCCACTTGCTTGTCAAACCCCCTACTTTGCAAATAATTTAGCTCCTCTGCTGGTATCCCGCCAACCGAGGCCGCATGCGAGGCCTTTACCTCATTAGTAGCAATCTCCAAGTCAGGAATTACCACTACTCTGGAATTTTTACCTAGTTTTAGTACTTCAAACTTCAAAAACCCATCTGCCCCACCGCCCTTTTTTGTAATAATTATTTTTCCCCTTAAATCTAAACTACCACCTTCTTCCACCACTGCCTTAACGTGAACCTTACCGGTAGTTTGACTCGCTTCGTGCAAGATATTCGTCACCAATACCAAGTTCTCTCCTTTTTTTACTAAAAATCTACCCTCTGCCGACTCATTCTGCCCACGTTTACTTAGCTTTATCTCATACTCCCCTGATTTAGTTATATTTATAGTCATATATATTAATTTATGAATTTTGTTTACAAGCCATATGACAATTAACCAACTGATCCCTCCATTTGCATCTGAATTAACCGATTTAACTCCACCGAATACTCCATAGGCAGTTCTTTAACAATCGGATCGATAAATCCATTGACAATCATGGCCTCGGCCTCGTGTTCCTCAAACCCTCGACTCATCAAATAAAATAGCTGTTCTTCCGCTATTTTTGAGACTGTCGCTTCGTGTTCAAAGGTCACATCCTCCTCCATAAACTTATTAGTCGGATAAGTATCGCTTCTGCTTTTTTTATCCATAATCAACGCATCACAAACTACTTTCGATTTACAATTTTTAGCCCCAGCTGATACTTGTACCAAACCACGATAAGTGGCCCGCCCGCCCCGCAAGCTAATCGATTTGGAGATAATTCTGGAAGTGGTATTGGGCGCCATGTGCACACATTTGCCCCCTGCGTCTTGATGTTGTCCCTTGCCCGCCACTGCCACCGATAAAATTTCTCCGTGCGCTCTTGGTCCCACCAAATACACACTTGGATATTTCATAGTTAGCTGCGAACCCAGGTTTCCATCAATCCATTCCATCACCCCATCCTCCTCTACCCTAGCGCGCTTTGTGACCAGGTTGTATACATTTATTGACCAGTTTTGAATAGTTGTGTACCGGCACCTGGCCCCTTTCTTGACAAAGATTTCTACCACCGCACTATGTAGCGAATCCGTGGAATAAATTGGCGCCGTACACCCCTCCACATAGTGTACCTGGGCTCCTTCGTCCACAATTATCAAAGTCCTTTCAAACTGCCCCATGTTGGCCGCATTGATTCGAAAATAAGCCTGCAGGGGTTGTTCGATCTTCACGTGTTTTGGTACATAAATAAAACTCCCCCCACTCCAAGCAGCCGTGTTTAAAGCCGCAAATTTATTATCTCCTGCCGGTATTAATGTTCCAAAATATTGTTTAACTATTTCTGGATATTTCAGCAAGGCCTGGTCCATGCCCAAAAATATTACCCCTTTGTCCGTCAGTTCTTTTTTTAAAGATCCATAAATTACTTCACTATCATATTGTGCCTTAACTCCGGCCAAATATTGTTTCTCTGCTTCTGGTATTCCCAGCCTATCGTAAGTTTTTTTAATATCTGGATCCACCTCTTCCCAAGTTTTTTCTACCTTACCTTGGGGCTTTAAATAATAAAATATTTCTTCAAAATTGATTTTCGACAAAACCCCTCCCCAGGTTGGTAGTGGTTTACTTTTAAAAAGTTCATAACCCTTAATTCTGTTTTTCATCATCCATTCTGGTTCGTTTTTTATACTAGATATTTGTTTTATTGTTTCTCTCGTTAACCCCTTTTCCGTCTTAAACACAGCATGTTCCGGCATGGAAAACCCATATTTATATTTGCCTACAATCTGCCCTCGTGGTTCTTTGACAATCTTCTTGGCAAACCGGGTCATGCCGTCAAAATAGTTTTATAACCATTTGCTTCCACTTCCTCCACCAGCTCTTCACCTCCAACTCTGGCCACCTCTCCACTTACCACCACCACCGCCCGATTGGGTTTTAAATATTTCAAAATTCTGGAATAATGGGTAATTACCAACACTCCAGCTCCGGTCTCCTTGGCATATTCTGCCACTACTTGGGCAATTTTCTTCAGTGCATCTACATCCAAACCAGAATCAATTTCATCCAAAATAATCAGCTTGGGTCTAGCCACTAACATTTGCAAAATCTCCACTTTCTTCTTTTCTCCACCGGAAAAACCATCGTTTAAACTTCGTCTTAACAGTTCATAATTCATCCCCAATTCTTGTGCCCTCTCAGATAACCAAATTCTAAAATCCCCCAAATTCATCTGCTTTATTTTTTCTCCTGATTTACTTGTCAACTGATTCACTTGTAAACTATTCCTCCACCGATACATCTGCCACAACAAACTGTGCACGGGGAGTCCTGGTATAGCCACTGGATACTGGTTGGCCAAAAATATCCCCTTCTTAGCCCGCTCATCCGGTGAATTTTCTAAGATATCTTTTCCTTCAAAACTTATCTTCCCACTTGCCACCGTAAACATCGGGTGTCCCGCAATTACTTGAGCCAAGGTCGACTTCCCACTCCCATTAGGTCCCATTAATGCCACCACTTCCCTCGCTTTTATCTCCAAATCCACCGAGTTTAATATCCCCTTCTCGCCAACTTTCACTACAAGTTTTGAAATTTTCAGCATTAAGTATTATACAGTGCTGCGGAAGGTGCAGGATTCGAACCTGCGAAGGGGTTTCCCCCACTAGTTTTCAAGACTAGCGCCTTAAACCACTGGGCCAACCTTCCTAGTGCCTTATTATAACTTATCTAGTAAAATACCCTTACGCCCAGGTAGCTCAGTTGGTAGAGCATCCCCATGGTAAGGGGAAGGTCGCGAGTTCAAATCTCGCCTTGGGCTCCATTGTATATTAAACCTATGAAACTACTTCTCACCTCCGGTGGGTTAACTAACCAATCTATCTCCGATGCTCTTTTTAATCTTGTTGGCAAAAAACCTCAAGACACCTCTCTCGTCTTCATCCCTACCGCCTCCCACGCCGAAAAAGGCGACAAAAGCTGGTTAATAAACGACTTAATTAATTTGAAAAACCAAAATTTTAAACAAATTGATATTGGCGACATTTCTGCCGTTGGTCCCGAAATCTGGAGACCGAGACTCGAAGAAGCTGATGTCTTGTTTTTCGAAGGCGGCAACACTTTTCATCTTATGCATTGGCTCAACCAATCTGGGTTGAGTACACTTCTACCAGAACTTCTTAAAACCAAAGTCTACGTTGGGGTCAGTGCTGGTAGTATGGTCACCAATCCCGACCTATCCTTAAAACTATCCCAAATAGTCTATGGTGAAGATCTAGATAAAACCGAAAATATGCTTGGTTTAAATTTGGTGGATTTTTATTTTCTTCCACATTTGAATTCCCAGTATTTTCCCAATCTGCGTCAAGACAAAATTCAAGATGCTATTTCTGGTCTAACTAAAAAAATCTACGCGCTTGACGACCAAGGCGCTATCCAGATCGTCGATGGACAAATCAAGATCATCACCGAGGGCCAATATCTGGAGTTTAACTAAAACCCACCTGTAATAACTGTCCCGCCCAAATCGTAATATACTATATATATGCATATACACCTCTCCACCCACGACTTTGAGCTCGGACCCCATGTCCAGGAGCTAATTGACACCAAGCTGCACCACAAGCTCGACCACCACTTTCCCCACCTCTCCCAAACCACTGCCACTCTCTATATCTCTCGCGACAAAGACGGCGTCCACGACACCAAATTAACCATCGACTTACCTGGTCCAGGTGGCCTAGTAGTCGCCGAACACCGCGATGTCGATTTTGTTCTCTGTCTGACTCATTTGGCAGAAAAAGTTTCCCGCCAAATTGACAAACAACTCCACAAATAGTTCTGCCAATTGTTTATCATATTTCATGTTCCTTTTTTTCTTAATTCTCTTTGCTGGTCTATTAGCTTCGCCAGTACGGGCCGAGCCCATCCAATTTCTACTGCAATCTTCCTATCGTCCGACTACTTTAACTTTTCTTAACACCCAAACTCCCGTTAGTCCCACTCCCACACCCACTCCTAGCGTTTTGGGCACTAGTACAACAATTTCTGACAATCCCACTCCTTTCCAGGTGGGTGGCGATGGTCAGATAATAACTATTGGTCTTATGGGCGACTCCATGACTCAAACCCTTGGTCCCGATTTTCTGGCCCTACAAAAATCTCTTCGCACTCTCTATCCCAAGGTTAAGTTTAATGTTATAAACTATGGCAAAGGTAGTCAAACCATCGAAGATTGGATTAAAAATATTCCTAACACCACTCTTTACGACGACCAACCCGATATCCTTATTCTCGAGTCTTTTGCCTACAACAACTTTGGCAACAGCCAAGTTGGCTACGACCGCTACTGGCTTTCTTTAGGCTCTCTAACCACCCAACTCAAAAAGCAACTCCCCACCAGTAAAATTCTTTTGGCTAGTTCCATAGCCCCCAACTCTTTGGTTTTTGGCAATGCCGTTAAGCCCGGTTTTACTGCCCTAGAAAAAATCGAAAAGTCTAAAACTATCCGTAACTATCTAGATTTGAGCCTAAATTTCGCTAAATCCCAAGGCTATCCTGTTGCCGATGCCTATCACCCCAGTCTAAATTTAATTTCCCAAGAAGGCGAACTAAGTTATATTGATGACAGTGGCATTCATCCCAACTCGGCTGGTCAAGAATTTTATGCCAAAATTGTCACCCAAGCTATTTTTGACAATAAACTAGTAGATTCAAACAATCCTGTGCTATAATTTGACCTATGGCCGACAAGAAAAAAACACCCAGACTCATGCTAGGACTTCTTTGCACTGTTTGTGGAGCTCAAAATTACATCACTTCCCGCAACAAAACCAATACCCCTGACAAACTTAAACTAGTCAAATATTGCAACTGGTGTAAAAAGCGTACCGAACACAAAGAAAGCAGTAAACTTAAGTAATGCTTAAAAATTGGCAAAAGCTACAAAATAAATCCCTCTCTTGGCAATCTTTTCAGGTCAAATCTGACCTTATGCGTCTTATTCGCCAATTCTTTTGGGATCGTCATTTTTTGGAATTCGATGGACCCATTCTTAATACCTCTTATCCCGAAGAACCCAACATATACCTTACTCCTGCCACTTGGCAATATAAACAAAAAGTGTTCTATCTCTCCCCTTCTCCCGAATCCTCCGCCAAAAAGTTACTAGCCGCCGGCTCTGGCAATTGCTTTACGATTGCCAAATGTGTCCGCGACTTAGAAGACGTTGGACCCACCCACAACTTGGAATTTAACATGTTGGAATTTTACGAAGTGGGACACGATTACAAGGATGTCGCCAAGACCATCCAACAACTTTTTGCTTATTTTCTAGCTAATCTCGATCCAGACTTGGTTAGTAAGCTTAAACAAACTATAGATTTTGATCTTTGGCAGGAAACTACGGTTAAAGAACTTTTTCAAAAATATGCTCAAATTAATCTGGATGAAAATCTTACTACCGAGTCTATTATCCAAACCGCCAAGGCCAAAAAATATAATGTAGACGATGTAACTACCTGGGAGCCATTATTTAACCAAATCTGGATGAACGAAATTGAACCAAATTTACCCAAAGACAGGCCAATTATTGTCTACGATTATCCTGCTCAAATCTCCACCCTCTGTCAGCCTTGTCTCGATCCACGCTATGGCCAACGCTTTGAGTTTTATATTCAAGGTCTAGAATTTGGCAATTGCTACACCGAACTAACCGACCCCGAGATCCAACTTAAAAATTTCCAACTTACCCAAGAAGAAAAACAATCCCAAGGCCTTCCCACTCACCCGATTGATACCGATCTAATTGAGGCCTTAAAACATCTTCCACCTTGTTCTGGCATTGCCATTGGCATCGAGCGCCTGGCCATGCTTTTTGCTCAAACCGACAATATTAATGAGGTTGTTTATTTCCCCACCGCAGAAATGTTGTAAAATAGACTAACTATGACCAACAAGACCAAACCCGTTGCTCCCGCAGCTCCCCCAGTTCCTACTCCGCCTGCTGCCAAAACCAACTTTACCAAACCAGTTTTTACCAAGCCAAATTTTGGCGGTAAATTTGGCAAAAATCAGCGTTTCCCCATGCCCACTCTCCACCGTGGAGTCCGATAGTCTTAGCCCGTAAACCAGCCTCGCAAAAAGAAACTCACTAGAACTATTTGCAAACCCAACCCTAATCCGAACAGAATAATTTGCAACCTTTTATCAAGTCTTGGTACTAAAAATACATACCCAGCCAGCAGCAAGCCATACCTAGGCAGAGAAGTAAAAGTTCCCGTGGTTGTCGGTAAAATCAAAGAAATTGTGGAAAATATTATCACTCCTAACTCCAAATATTTTTTATCCTGCCAAAATTTAATTAGTCCCCAAGCAAACAAAGCCAAAAGTCCCAAAAACATAACCAGTTCCAGCAAAGCCATAAAATAAACAAAGTCCACTCTGGCCGTAACCAGAATTTTTAAATATCTCCAAATAACTTGAGGAAATAAGGTTAAAGTACTCACCTTTCTGCCCGTATTAAATTGAGAAACTGCGCTAACCATAAGCCATGCGTTTCCAAACTTAGCCTGTAAATAGGCCATATAACTAACTAGTCCCAATATTGGGCCAGTTATCGCCAGCCACAGGCCACTATTTTTCTTTTCCACCCAAAGTATCAAGGGAATAACCAAAGTCACCACCCCAATCAATCTGGTTAACCCCAAGACAATACCAATTACCATGGCCAACCCATATTTTTTATTTTTAATACTTAAAATATATAAACCCAACATTAACCAAAACAAGCTTTCTGTATACACTGCCAAAAAGTAAAAGCTCAGTGGATAAACCAAAAACCATAGCCAATTCTTACCCATTACCCTTTGCCAAATTAAAGTCCCCAAAACCAAACAAATCCAACTAATTGCCAAACCAGCTAACCACAACTCTATTCCAGTTACCTTGCTAATAATGTTCATTAGTAATGGATACATAGGAAAAAATGCTTGCAACGGATCTCTATATCCCTCTTTGGCAATTTCCTCATAATGCACTCCGTCAAAATTCGCCCAAGGCATCAAAAACTTAAACCTCGAGTGACTAACCAGACCTGTATTTATAAAAGTAAAATCTAGTTTTGGATTTATTCTAAAAAAATTTATCGAGCCCAAACAAACCATTATCCCGATCCACAGCAAAAGCATCTTCATACATTATTCTACCTCAATATTTCATTAATTCTTTAGTTACAAACTCCAGTTTAACCTTAGCTTTTTTAAACATCAACTCACATTCTTTACCTGCGTGATACTTTTTTTCACAAACTACCTTTTTGACTCCTGAATTAATTAACAACATGGCACAGGTTCGACACGGTGTCATCAGAGTATACACAGTTGCTCCATCCATCGACACTCCATTTTTAGCACTTTGGCAGATCAAGTTCTGCTCCGCATACACCGTTCGCATACAATGTTCACTGGTGTGTCCGTCTGCATGTGTCACTTTTTTTAACTCGTGACCAACATCATCACAATGTGGCATTCCCACCGGAGAACCCACATAACCGGTAGCTAAAACCTGCTTATTTTTTATCGCTACAGCTCCACACCTACCCCTATCACAAGTACCCCGAGCTGAAACAGCATGCACCAAATCCATAAAATAATCATCCCAACTTGGTCGAACATATTTTTTAGTCTTTTTCATATCTTTCTTGAATACTAACTTCTAATAAACTATACTACCCAATCCGGGCCTATGGCTCAATGGTAGAGCGTCCCCATGGCATGGGGAAGGTTATGGGTTCAAGTCCCATTAGGTCCACTCGTTTCTATAAATTTTCGATAAATCCCTTGTGCTCTTCCAACATGTCCTCCGGAGGCTTTTGGAATAATCCCATATTTTCAGTCAACAAGTTTTCATGGAATTTTGGATCTGCCATTTGGCACAAAAAAACTACCGATACCGAATGTAGCCCTCGCCCCTCTTCGTCTGTATTTTCCACATAGCCAAGCATTTTGTTCGGACTAATCAAATATCCCAGTTCCCTTCGTGAAATCCTCTCCAGGGCTTGCATCAAAGTTTCCCTAAATTGTACCCTTCCGCCCGGTATATGCCACTTGCCCTTTCCGGGCATTTCTTCCCGTCTGGTTAGCAAATACTTACCATTATGTTCTACCAAAAAATCTACACACAATCTTGGTACTTTAGAAAATACATCTTGATACTGTGTCTCTGGCAAAAACCCCATAACCCATTATAATCCCAAACCCACTCCTGATCCACTAATCGTGTTTCATGCTAAATTTCAGCAAGATTTAGACTAGTAGGCAAATGCCTGTCCGCCTATGGTGGAGTATCACAGAGGTCTCCAATAAAATCTTTTTTCGACAAATCCATGCTAAAATTGACCTAGATTTAGGCTCGTGGTGAAATGGTATCACAGAGGTCTCCAAAACCTTTATTCTAGGTCCGATTCCTAGCGAGCCTGCCTACCGCAGGAAGGCACACTTGTCTTCGTTTTTATCTTTATCCCACAAATTACGCCCTTACTGTAATTTTGTTTATGTTTTTTGTATACTATCGGATTATCTTCTTCTGCCACCACATATAACATGTATTCCACGGAAGGATCTGTTTTCAACATACTTTCTAAACTATCCCCGACTCAAGAAGCGTGCTTATCTGAAAAAATAGCCTCACAAGGAGGATTAGCAAGAGCCATTATTCACCCCTATTTTTACGATTACTTTCCACCGCAGGGAACAGAAACGGCCAAACAGGTCAATTCAACTTTTGATCGCTCTAAGGCGGGCCACGAGCGTCTACTCCGATCGCAAGATCCACACAAACCAGTTTCTTTAATCTTTGAAGTTTCTAGCCATATCCTCCAGACGGTAAGACTAATGGACAGAGCCGGTATTGACCTTCGGGGTGACCATATTTATTTTGTACCCACCCAATATAATAGCCCCACCCCTGATCCAGTTTTTATTCAATACGAAAAACCAAATGATAGGTATAATGATAATATTACCTGGGATAATTTTTCCCTAATTTTACGTAGATTTTTAGTTAACAGAGTTTTAGTCTCTGGAGTCATGTTTGCAATCGAACCAAGAACAAAAAACAAGCAATATTCACCGATAGATGAGTATGCTCAGTTTAAACAAGATCGAAAAAACCAGGGAGCCGTTGACACTAACTACAACCCATATGGCTGTGTAAGCTTCGCTCTTAGACAATTAGCAGAACGTGGATTTTCTTCCGAACTATCTGGAATAACCTCACCACAAACCAGACTAAACTTGGCAACTTTTGAAAAAAGAGGTCCAAGAATTTGCTAAGATTAATTATGACTGCCCCCAAAACCAAAGTTCTCCTCCTGCTCTTAATTATCTTGGGCCTCTTAGCTTCTTTGTACTTTCTACTCAAAGCCAGTAAATACAACCCTGGCAAGCGTGTTCTCGATCCCCTGGCCAGTAAAATTCAAGAAATTGAGCCTATTTTGCAAGCTACCTACCCTAATTTAAAATTTTCTTCCCAAAGACTCGACCCCACTAGTCAGCGCTACTCCACCGAAAATAGAACTTTTTCTCAAGAATCCAGTCTTTTATACTATCTCTCTAGCTTTCCCAAAACCAACCTAAAAGACTCTCAAAATCGTTGGGCACGTGAGGCCAAATTTACCTCCACCAATCCCACTCAGTACGCCTGGGGCTTTGTAAACACCCAAGACCAGTCTACTATCCAGGCCCAGCTTAAAATCGATGGTTTTGCCCCCAATCCACTCAATTCCGGTCAAACCTACGCTTGTCCATGCCAAACCGAGTTCAGTCTTACCCTCCACACTTCTTCCCCAAACTAAGGCCATCTACCCCTTGACAAACCTATAATAGAGACATATAATTATCTTATAATAGCTAGTAGAGAGGGAGAGGATAGCGCTTCTGCCCTACCTTCTTTCTCTACTGGCTATTTTTTTGTTTTCACGCCAAGAACAATCCCCTACTTTTCCAACAAGTACAATTCAACCGTCCCATAACTTGACAATATGCTCGAAAATGCTACACTTGCCTACTTAAAAATTTATACAAAAATAATCCATGTCCAAATTCAATAAAAATCTCCTCACAGGCTTTGCTGCCTTAGCCACCATGGCCGGTTGTGCCGCTCCTGCTCCCACCCCTTCCGTTCGCGAACAATTATTCATTGCTCAAGCCCGTGCCACCGATGCTGCCGAAGCTTCCGGTACCCGTGCCCCACAAGCTACCTTAGTCGTCGAATCTACCCCCGCACCAACACAAACAGCCACTCCTACCAGAACCCCCGAAGCTACTGCTAACCCCACTGTTGCTCCAGCTAAAGAAGCTGAAAAGGAAATTCACACTTGGAGTGTTAAACCAGGCATAAATTACGCTCTTGAACCAGGCCTCACCGCAAATGGTGGTCATCTCCAAATTAGAGATCAAGACGGTAATATTCTTTCTAATTACCCGAACGAAACCAACCAGGTAATTGTTATTCGCAATACTGGTAAAGCTACTTTATTTGTCTATGCACCCGCAGATGGTATGGGTATAACTAACAGTACTGATCCGGAAATTATGGTAAATGACAGGCTAGAAATAAATGGTGGCGAAGGTTGTGATGATAATGGTTGTGGAAAAGTAGTTGATGTATATGTGGATAAAAACGGCAAACTTGTCAAACGAGTAGTGATCTCCCCAGAAACAATTGACTTTATAGCTGTTACCCCTACTGCAACACCCAAGCCAGAAAAAGCTGGCAAAGATTGCCCCGAAGGTCCAGTCGCCCCAAGAGTAAAGTTTGATCTTTTGCCAGGTTGCCACGTTACCGCAGGCATAATTACTCTACCCAATGGCATAGAGATAACAACCGCAGATTACCAGATGACTGATGTACGCAACAACGCCAAGAAAACTGTTGTTGGTTTATCTTCTCGAAGTGGAGCTACTTTGGGCAGTGGTAGCACTGATAAGGTCTGGCAAGATGGTTTGAGTACAGGCTGCGGACCAAGAGGTTGCTACAACGGTGTCATCGATTTTGAATACAAGGATCAACAAGGTGGAACAGTTGGTTTCACCAGAATCAATCGACAAGCTCAAGCCAGATAAAAGAGACATTTGGCCCTTGCTTCCCGCCAGCAACCGCTGGCGGGTTTTATTTTCTAGTTGCAAATAAAGTCAACTTCTTTCCCCAAGCCCCATACTCCCCTACCTTGGTCCACATCTTTTCATTCCTCCATACCCAAGCTATCGCTTGTTTGTAAGCCTTTAAATTAATTCCATAATACGGCGCTGGCTCCATCTTTAACTCCGGTACCAAAATAAAATCAAAATTCGAGACCAAAGCCAAGATTTCATCCTCAGATTTAAACTCAGCCCTACTCCCCACCGAGCCAAACTCCACGCCTTTTGCTCCATACAGCTCTTTGTACATCCCCAAATTATTATCATTTACTTCTTCCAGATTAATTAACACCAAAGTGTGTACAAAATCCTGCCTCAATTCACTTTTTTGTTTTACCAAATCGCTCAAGATAGCCACTTGGGGCCAAAAATCTTGATGATAAGAACGCAGCGGATAGTTTGTCAACCCAAGCAGGTCAGTTTCCCCCAATCCCAGCAAATTTATACTCCACAACACTGGTTTTTTAAATGGATAACTAAAAGAATTTTCCCACCAAAAAAATATTTCATAGCCAAATATCAATAAACATAAAATAACCCAGACAGGTTTAAGACCAATCTTCTTAAGTCTCCCTATTCCCTTTCCAAACCAAATAGCCAGCACAAACAGAGCCGGCATAGTAAAGCGATATTCTTTATTTTTTAAAACTGTAAAGACTAAGTAAACCATTAGCCAATAAAATACCAACCTTCCCAAGCCAGTTTTTTTTCTTAGCACAAAAACAACAACTCCCAGCCAAATTAAGCTCAAGATTGGAGTAAACTGGTGTAACACCAACAGTCTTGTGTAGTGAAACCAAGTAGTCAGCGATAATAAATTTTGTGGATCCGTAAGCGGTTCCCCTTGCCCCGCCAAACCCAAAACATAGTCTTTAATATTTGCCCAATTTAGAAGCCACCACCAACCCACTGCCATCAACCAAGCCACACCTAACAAAATCAAAGTACCCATTCTTTTGTACTTTTTTTGCTTCAAAATAATTAGCAAAGAATAAAGTACCATTGGTACGAAATATAAAAACCCATTCAACTTAGTCAAACTGGCCAAGACCAGCATCAAACACCAAGCCATATTCCACTTTTGCTTTTGAAAGTCGTCAGACTTTCTCCAAAAATAATATCCCCAAATCACCATCGCCATAATCGGCATATCCAAAGTAAAAGTTCTAGAATAATCCGCAATAATCGGTATAAAGCTAAAAAAGAATGCACTATAAATTCCGCCCAAAACATAAACACCCACCACACTAATCACCAAAAATACTGTCCCCCACAAGGAGATTTGATCTACCCCCAGCCAGCCCAGCTTAGTAAATAAACCAGTCACAGTGTATACCAAAGGCGGATAGCCCCCATTGCTACGAATTGTTTCCAGTAAATTTTTCTCTCCAGAATAGTACTGATTCCACATCACCACACTCCGAATGTGGGCTGCCTGATCCCAAGCTGGTGGCGTCGTATCCATCACCACCCAAGCCACATTTGCTATAACCAAAAACAAACCCAAAATCATCAGCCAAAATCGCTTATCTTTAAACATAAACTAGTCTATCACTAGGCTATAATTAAGTGTGGGCTTTTTCAAAATTCTAAAAACTAACTTTTATCTTCTAATCCTATTTACCCTTCTCACCTTAATTTGTCTTGCCAACTACTCTCCTCACACCTTTCTCACTGGCTGGGACACCCTTCACCCGGAATTTAATTTTCCAGTCAATTTTCAGCGTTTAGTCCACGGTGTTTGGCGCCCTGAGCAGGGTTTAGGAGCCGTAGCTGGCCATTCCCACATGTCCGACTTACCCCGAGTCACTTTTTTATGGCTAGAACACTTTTTTTTACCCCTAAATTTTCTTCGTTACTCCTATGTATTTCTTTGTCTTTATCTTGGCACCTTTGGTTTTTATTTCCTTGTCCAAAAACTTTTTAAACAGCCCACCATTGCCTTTTTGGGAGCCTGTCTTTATCTTTTTAATCTTGGCACCCTTCAACAATTTCTTGTCCCTTTTGAAATGTTTCCCACCCAATGGGCCTTTTTACCTTGGGTCTTTTTGCTAACTATCCAAATTCTTAGTGTCAGGTCTCCAAAAAAATTTTTCATCTTTCTATTTGCTCTAGCCAATCTTCTGGCCACCCCCCAAGCCTATGCCGCTCATCTCTGGTACACATTTTTTCTCTTCTGGCTACTTTTTTGCCTATCCTACCACTTTATTCTAAAATCAAAATTACGCCTAATTTTCCAGCTAACCACCCTAATTTTACTCACCAATTCCTTCTGGCTCTTACCCAATCTATATTATGCTTTTACCCAAAGCCAAATTCCTATTAAGAATCTCAACAACCAGCTTCACACGCCAGAGTTCCTTTTAGCCAATCGCAGCACGGGTAACCTACTGGACACTTCCTTTCTCAAAGGCTTTTATTTCAATTGGGAAATCTACAACATTCCCAGCAAACACGTAGTCCCCTTAACTTTGTCTTGGGATCAACACCTTGCCAACCCCCTCTTTATTATTTTGGCCACCTCCCTTTTTACTTTGTCTCTTTTGGGAATTATTTTATCTTTCCTAGAAAAAAATCACCAAGTCTTTTCTTTTGCCCCAATTTATTTAGTTTGTCTTGCTCTCTTGCTCAACAACACATCACCTTTTCGTTATTTTTTCGATGTACTTCTTAGCCTTCCCTTTTTGGGGGAAGTTTTGCGCTTCAGTTTTAGCAAATTAAGCGTGGCCACCGTCTTTACTTGGGCCATTTTTACTACCTACAGCTTGCATTTTTTACTCTCCCATTTTCATCTTACCAAAAAATATTTTGTTGGCTTAGTCTCTCTACTCCTAATTTATTTTTCTTATCCCTATTTTCAAGGTCAACTTATTCATCCCTTGGTACGTCAAAGTATTCCCGAAAGCTATTTTCAACTTTATAATTACCTAAACCAACAAACTCCAGGCCGCATTCTTACCTTACCCCTCCACGAAAGCACTGGCTGGGTCTACCATAATTGGGGTTACCAAGGTTCCGGCTTCCTTTGGTTTGGACTTAAACAAAGTGTTTTGGATCGCGACTTTGATCGCTGGAGTCCCCAAAACGAACAATCTTATTCTAAATTTTTTAATTCTCTTTATTCTCAAGATCCCCAAAAACTCCTCTTAAGTTTAGAGAAATATCAAGTAAAGTATTTACTTTGGGACCAATCGATAATTACCACCGACAGTAAAAACAGTAGCTCTATTTTATTTAAACCACAAACTCAAGAAATACTAGATCAACTAGTCTTACAAAATCAACTCAAAAAACTACCAAACTTTGGGTCAATTCAGCTCTACGAGCTAACAAAACTGAACACCACTACTTCTGTCAACAACGCGATCTTACCAATACATTTGACCACCAAGCCAGATAACCCAACTACCCCTCTCTATTCTTTTTCTGCCAAACAACTGTCCACTTCCAATCCCAGTCTAGCACTCAGCCAAAACCAAGAACACTTAACAATCAACAGTGATATTCAGAAAAAGCAAGGTCTGAAAGTCGAATTTGCCAACACTCCCCACTCTCAAAGTTATTTACTAGCAATAAAATCAAAATACATCTCCGGCTTACCTTTGCGTATTTGTCTCAAAAACTCCTACAATCAAATTTGCACTCTTTATCACCAAACAACTAAATTTACCAATTTCAATTGGGATTATTATTTTGTTCCTACTCTTGATTCTCAATCAGGATATGAACTATCTTTAGACTCAATAGCAGTAGCCAATTTTGGTAGCCAAAATCAACTTCAACAAATCGAGTTATATGCCTACACACCCACCACCACTCCTCCGTACTTACTAGATCCTGACAAATATGTCTACCTATATCAATCCTATTCTCCAGGCTGGCTAGCCCTCTCCATTTCTCCCAGCAATATTCAACTCCTCTCTCCTCACCTTCTGGCCAACTCTTGGGCCAACGCCTGGAAACTTCCTGATTCACGTCATCCTGAACTGGTTTCAGGATCCACCATTTATATCTTCTTCTGGCCCCAAATTTTAGAATACCTAGGCTTCGGTCTAATTATACTCACCTTTGGCTACTTTATTTTTTCTCTTTCCCGTACCACTCCACCAAACTCTTAATCGAATCTTCCAAAGTCTTAGTAGGTGTCCAACCTAGCACTTTTTTAGCCTTTTCGTTGGAAGTATACAAAGCTGGGGCCTCCCCTGCTCTGGGCTCTGCTCGCTTGCGCTCAATTTTTACTCCCAAAAACTTTTCTACAGCACCGACAATTTCTAGCACCGAATAACCCTTGGCTGTTCCCAAATTAATTTGTTCACTAGCTCCCCCATTTAGCAAATATTTAAGAGCCAGCAAGTGCGCACTGGCCAAATCCTCTACGTTTACATAGTCGCGAATTGGCGAACCGTCAGCCGTCTCTACTATCGGACAGGTCAAGTTAAATTCCGATAAGCCCATGGCCCCCTTAACCACGCTAGGCAACAGGTGTGAGGGCTTGGGGTTCATGCTACCTAGAAGCCCATCCGAACTGGCCCCACAGACGTTAAAATAGCGAAAAATTACGTAGCTAATTTCTTTGGCCTTTGCCTGATAACCAATCAATTTTTCTGATGTGTACTTAGAATAACCATACGGATTTAACGGATCTACGGGGTGTTTTTCGTCCAATGGTAAATATTCTGTTTGCCCATACACCGCCGCAGTTGACGAAAAGACTATATGCTTGCAACCCACTTTTTCCATAGCCCGCAAAACTTTCACCACCCCACCCACATTGTTTTCAAAATAATCTAAGGGTTGCCGATTGGACTCGTCTACAATTAATTTCGCCGCCATTTGTATTACCGCCTCTGGTTTGTATTTTTCAAATACCTTATTCAACCCTTCTTGATCCAACATGTCCACTTGTTCCAGCACCACTTCTTCTTTAAATTTGTTTTTTAAAATATCTACTGCCTTTTGGTACCCTGTACTTAAATTATCCACTATCACTACTAAAAATTCCCCACTTTCCGCCAATTTTCGCACCACCTGGCTACCAATATAACCGGCTCCCCCTGTGACAATTATTGTTTTTTTCATTAGACTATTTACAACCAGTAATAATTAAGATTATATATACATAGTTATGAATTGGCCACTTCCTAAAAAAGTTGTAATTCTCTACTCCGATGCTAAGCGAAAATACTTTCCGACCATTCAGGCCTATTATTCTGAAATAGAGGTTATCGACCGGGCCAAAATAATTAGGGATCACCTAGAAAAGCTAGGTATACACTGTCATATTCTCCCTGGCAACCAACAAAGTATCGCCAAAATTGCCACCCTCAAGCCTAACCTGGTGATCAATCTTGTCGATACTGTCTTTGGTAAAGAAACTCTCTGCACCACCATCACCGGCACCCTAGATTTAATGCAAATCCCCTACACCGGCACCTCCACCGAAGGCCTAACCATTTGTTGTAACAAGTTTCTTACCAAAAATTTACTCTGGAACTATGGTATTACCACCCCTAAATATCAGCTCTTTAAAGACGTTAATGATGACCTGGACGAAAACATGGATTTCCCGATAATTACCAAGTTAAACGAATATCATGGTTCCCTGGAAATGGGTGACACCGCTGTTAGTCACAATTTGCGTGACTTAAAAAAGCGCGTTAAATTTTTAATTACTACCTATCACCAACCAGTCTTGGCCGAAGAATTTATTGCCGGCAAGGAAATTGAAGTAATAATGCTTTCAAATGGTCTGACCAAAGTCTATGCCGCCCAAAAACATTTTAAGCGCAAGGGCAATCATTATGGCATCACCACTTTTAACCAAAACTGGATGGAAGACTACGAATTTGTTTATACCAAACATATTCTGCCTAGTGCCGTCAAAGACCAACTAAAAAAGTGTATGGAAATCCTGCGCATCAACAGTTATGTCAAGTTTGATATGCGTCTAGATGGCTCAGGTCGACATTATCTTGTCGACTGCAACCCCAACACTTCCATGGGGCCCAAGGGCAATTCTCCTATCGGTAATATTCTCAACATGTACGACATCAATTTTACCGAGATCTTAAAGCGCATCATGCACCACAATAGCTCAAAATAGCACATTTACTATATCAAAATACCTCAAGACTTAATTACCCCCGCAATTTTTCTGGCAATCTCTATCATCTCTTTTTTACCCATTCCCATTGTCGTCACTGCACTCGTCCCCAGTCTAATGCCACTGGGCGAAAAAGGTTTGGCTTGCTCGTGAGGTATATTATTGGCATTAACCACTATCCCCGCTTCTTCCAATTTCACTGCCACCTCCTTACCTTTACCCAAACCACAATCTACCACCATTAAATGATTTTCTGTGCCAAACACTTTTAGTCCTTGTTTCTTTAACTCTGAGGCTAAAATTATTGCATTTTCCAAAATATTTTTGGCGTAAGTTTTAAACTCTGGCTCCTGTGCTTTTTGCAAACAAATTCCAATTCCCGCCACCGTTTCCATATGTGGCCCACCCTGCAGTCCCGGAAAAACCGCCCTGTCTATCAGTTGTGGCAAGTTTAGTATTCCGGAGCTTTTAGCGAAGGATACCCCTTTTTCTGTAATGCCAATTATCGCCCCTCTTGGCCCCCGCAGTTGTTTATGGGTAGTCATGGTCACCACATGCGCATAGGGCACCGGATTAGGATGCAATCCTGTAGCAACTAAGGCCGATATATGGGCAATATCTGCTACCAAATAGGCTCCAACCCGATCCGCCAGCTCCCCCATCCAAGCAAAATCTAATTGCCAAGGATAAGACGTCGTCCCAAAAAATATTACCTTGGGTTTTTCTTTCAAAATCAACTCTTCGGCTTGCTGTCTATCAATTTTTCCCTCAGTGTCAACCTCAATTTGCACACTTTTAAAATATTTTCCCGAAAAAGTTACTCCAGGGTGTCCGTGGGTCAAATGTCCCCCCGCTGATAATTTCAATCCTGCAATGGTCTCACCCGGAGTAGCTAAGGCCATTAACACCGCCATATTGGCTGGACTTCCGGAATAAGCCTGCACATTGGCATGCTTAAAGCCAAACACCTCGCAAGCCAAACGTATCGTCTCAGTTTCTATCTCATCCACAAACTTATTGCCCTGATAATAGCGCTTTCCCGGATACCCCTCTGCATATTTATTCATCAACCCACTGCCCATCACCTGCCTGACCTCGTCATACGCAAAATTCTCACTAGCTATTAGTGGAATCGTCGTAGCTTGCCGTTTTTCCTCCTCCCTTACACATTCTAGAATTTTATTCATTGACTATTATACTATTCCTCTACTTTGAAGCTCTTTTACAATTTTTTCTTGCGTCTCGTCAATACCACCATTTGCATCCACAATACACGATGTGTCTGCCAATTCCCCTAAACAATATCGACTATACACAGCATTAACCTTTCTTTGAAAATCTACTCGACCATCAAAAATTGACTTCTCCTCCGATCTTTTACCAACTCTGGCCAGCCCAATTTCTGGATCCACTTTCATAAATACAAAAAATGGTGATAAATCATTTCTATAGGCAAAAGTTTTTTGTATTAACCACAACATCTCTCCATTCATACCTCCAGCTTCCCCATAAGCAACTGTACAAAATCTACCCCTGTCTTCCAATACATTTATGCCTGCAAATATTGCCGGACGAACAGTTCTATCTAGTAAATCAATTCCATTTGCAGTAAATGCAATCTGCAAAGCTTCTTTTGAAGTAGTTGCTCTTTTATACAACACATCATCTATTTGCGGACCCAAAAAACCAAGTCTATCAGGCTCTTGAACACAAATTACCTCTCTACCAGATCTTTTAAAAAATCCTTCCAATAATTTTATTTGAGTTCCCTTCCCACATCCATCCCCACCCATTAAAACAACATGTGCTCCTCTTTCCTGCTTCATCCTCCCAGTTTATCACAGCCAGAACTAGCCAAATACACTGAATCTCTTTTTAGTAGCAGCATCTGCTTGCTGTTTTCTTTTTTCTTTGTCTTCTGCTGCTTTTGCAAGTCTCTGTTGCAATTCTAATCTCTTATTAAGATCTAAAGTCGCAGCGTTATCCGCATTAACAGATAGTACCTGACCAGGAACATATTTTTCTGTATGTGTAATAGCTGCCATATCTATATTATATAACAAATAACCATTTATTTCAACTCAAAAACTACGTTCAAATTTTTGTAAACCATGCCACTTCCTGGCTCCAGCGATGGTCCCCCTCCGCCTCCCATCCCATCAGCTTTTGCATACATCATGGGATACACCGTGTTGGCTCCACTTTCACTCACACTAATCACTTTTCCCAGGCTTCGCCCGCTAGCCTTGGCCAAAGCCTCGGCTTTGTCTCTGGCGTTAGTCATTGCCTCCACTACCAGTTCCTTTTCTTCTTCTTTGGTATCATCCAGCATAAAATTTGGTCCATACACATTGTTGGCTCCACTTGAAGCCAGCAGCGCCGCTAAATCGTTGGCCTTAGCAATTTCTCTTAATTTTATTTCCACCTGCGAACTCACATTCCACTGTCCTGGGCGATATTTTCTCACTCCATTATCGTAATATTCTTCTTGATTTTGGTAATAATTTAAACTTGTCGTCTTAATATCCGCTTCTACGATCCCAAATTTCTTCAAACTTTCTGTCAAATCTGTCATTTTGGAATTTATCTCAGTAGTCGCCTCTTCGCGCTTGTCTTTAATCACATTTACTCCTGCCGAAAACTGGGCAATTTGGTTGGCAACTTGCTTTTTAGCCTCACCCGAGACTGCCACTGTTTGCAAAGGCATTTGTACTAGCTTGCCCCATTCGATATTTTTCCAAGGAAAAACATAGGCAAACCCAGCAACAGCCAACATTATTACTAGCGTATTTAGCACCAAGTTGTTTATTTTCATACTCCAGTCTAACCCATATATCCAAAACCTTCAATTCCTCTCTCTTCACTTAATATTTCTTGCAGACATCTCAGCAAAAGCAATCCCTCCGTTACCATATTGTTGAGGCAGTTGGACCATCTCTACATTACTCTCATAAGCTTGATATAGCTCCATCACCCTATTTCCCATCACGCAAGATCTCCTTAGTTTCAAACACCATCCGTTTGAGGCATATGTACAACCTCCAAACAAATACGTGTTGCCATTAAGTTGAGCCAAAAACCAGGCTACCCAAATATTCGAAATATCCGGATCTTTACACGGTTCGTAACCTATAGGTT
>CAYUVY010000006.1:0-39074 GCA_964448465.1 uncultured Gammaproteobacteria bacterium | reverse complement strand
CCCGTCTCTTCCAGCAAGCACCTTTTTGCCGTTTCCAGCACCGATTCTCCCAATCTTGCTTTTGTGGTGTGAAACCCGATTAGTCCTTTATTTGGATTCCGTTTTCTTTTTTCCAGCAAAATAAATTTTTCTTTACCTTCAGTTTTTTCCACATAAACTTCTACTCCAACTTTAAGTGGCTTAAATTCTTCGGGTTGCGCCAAGTCCATATCTGCCGCCAAACTCAATCCTTCTGGTGACAAATGATATTTGTCTGCTTCTTTTACCACCAGTCCTTCTTTTACTAATTGCCGCAAATGATAACTAAAATGATCGTTAGTCAAATCCTCGGTGTTTAAATTGGAAAACCGTGCCTCCGGCAAAAACAACAAATTTTTTAATATCGCCAGTTGTATGGGGCTACTAATATTCTTCACACCCGATCTTATCACACCTGTTTAGTGAAGACTTCTTAACTATAAATACAGTAAATATTTCTGTATAACTGCTTATTATTATTTTCTAGTTTATGTCCAGACCAGACCAAATTCCACTTCATGTTCTTAATGTCTCCGCCGTTATCCAAAAAGGGGATCAATATCTACTCGCCCGCCGAAGCTCCGAGGACGAACAAACTCCGGATATTTGGTTTTTCCCCGGTGGTAAGCTAGAAATGGAAAACGGAGCTGGCGTAATTTATCGAACTTTAGCCCGTGAATCACTTGAAGAAGTAGGTATAGAAATAGAACCCAATTTTCATTTTCTTGCCGATGGTGCCTTTGTGCGCGAAAGCGGCCATCATGTAGTTATTCTCTATTTTCTCTGTCAGTGGAAATCAGGCTCGGCCCAAGCACTCGATGGCCACTCTCAAGTATCCTGGCGTACCAAAACCGAGTGGTTAACTGATCCAGGTGTTCCCATCTACGCCCGCCAAGTCCTCGAAAAATTGCCATAGTGCTAAAATACTCAATGAACAAAACCACAGTTTTAGCTATAAGTTCCTTGTTTATCTTTGCCCTAATTTTAGCTTATTACCTTGGCCTCAAATCACAAAAGCCAAACACTACCGGTAGCGTAGACACCACTACCCCTAGTGTCTCTGCTCCTACGCTAAAAACTTATTCCAATCTCAAGTTAAAGATTAGTTTTCAATACCCCTCTTCCTGGCAACTAACCGAAGGCAAAACAGATGTCTCTGTCGATCCAAGTACAAACGCCAATGTTTATTTTGGCAATCTAAAATTGACCAAAAACAATTTAGCCGTGGACCTGGTCTGGGGCGATGGTTTTGGCGGAGGTCCATGCAAGATTCTTTACGAAGGTGGTGAGCTAGTAGAAATGAAAATTCAAAAAAATATAACCAATCCAATTTCTTTTTGTAAATATTCTGAATCTGGTAAGTTTGCGTATGCGAGTGGTTCGGGCGATTCCACAATAATTCAAGGAGAAGGCTACTCTCTAGTTTTTAACACATCGCCTTTTTCTGAGGCCGAACGACCAGAAATAGATGCAATTTTAGCCTCTCTTTCCGTCAACTAATTTATTATTTTCCACTGCCATTTTCTTCATTTATTGCGTTTTTCTTTTCTCTTGGTTTAATTGTATTTTTCAACAAACTTTCTTTCTGACCTTCTCTTAATCCTTTTGGATAGAAGTGTACATCTTTGGTTACAGCATTAATTTCAATTTTCGGACTTAGTAATTGTCCTCTTAATCTCCAGTATCTTGCTGCTTCAAATCCCATAGGCTCAGAATTATATATCTAAAAACCTATTTTTGCCAATAAGCCCGCAGGTAGCTATACTTAATTGTGAATAATTCTCTGCCCAAAGACCTACGTCATCTCGCCTATCAATTTCGCCTAGAACTTTTAGAGCTTATCCACGTCTCCACGGGGGGACACATCGGTGGAGCCCTCTCTGCCATGGACCTACTTGTTACAATTTATTACTCAAAATTATTCAATTTACCCCATTCCACGGTATTTTCGCAAGATAAATTTATCCTCAGCAACGCCCACATCTGTCCTGCTTTGTATGTTCTCTTAGCCAATTTTGGGGCTTTTGACAAAAAGCACCTGGCCACCTATGGCCGTTTGGGCTCCATGCTCCAAGGACATTCTTCTCTGGAAACTCCAGGCATACTTTATGCCGGAGGCCTGCTTGGCCAAGGCCTCTCTTTTGCCGCTGGTCTGGCTCTTGGCGACCCCAATCACACCACTATCTGTCTTACCTCTGATGGTGAACATCAAGAAGGTCAAGTTTGGGAAGCAGCTAGTTTTGCCAGTAAATACCAATTAAAAAATCTAATTAATCTTGTGGATATTAACCAATATCAAATTGATGGAAGTACCGATCAGATTATGCCCCTGGGAAGTCTGGCTCAAAAATATTTAGACTTTGGTTGGCAGGTTCAAGAAATCGATGGTCACAATTACCAACAAATTTATTCTGCTCTAAATTCTGCCAAAAATTCCACTCGTCCCAATTGTATTTTGGCCTATACCCAACTGGGCAAGGGGATTTCCTTTATGGAATCAAATTTTCTTTATCACGATGTCAAAAAACTTGAGCCAGATTTATATTTACAAGCCAAGCGCGAGCTTAAACTACAAATATTATGATCGGCAACACTAATTCATCCATTCGCCAAGCCTTTGCCGATACTATGCTTGCTTACGCCAAAACTCACCCCAATCTGTGTGTCATCGACGCCGACCTGGCCTCCTCCTTACACCTTTTGGAATTTAAACGAAAATATCCTCGACAATTTTATGAAACCGGGGTTTCCGAGTCCAACATGGCCGGTGTTGCCGCAGGCCTAGCCCGTTCCGGCAAAACCGTGGTCATTACTTCCTATGCTTGTTTCTCTCCCGCCATCAATTGGCATGTAATAAAGCAATCCATCTGTTACAACCAGGCTAACGTCAAAATTATTGGTTCTCATGCCGGGCTGTCTTGCGTAGATCTGGGTGCAAGCCACCAAATGTTGGAAGACATTGCCCTAACCTCCGCCATACCAGGACTGCAAGTTTTTGCCCCTCTGGACTCTTTGGAAATAACCAAAATGCTACCAGTCATCTTGTCCGATCCACACCCCAGCTATCTGCGCCTGGTTCGTCCCGACACGCCCCAAATGTTTCCCAAAAATCTCTCTTTCACAATCGGCAAATCTCATATTTTAAACACCGGCAAACATTTAACCATTTTGGGCTATGGTCCTATTCTTACTCAAGTTATCAAGGTTCTTTCTGATCATCCTCATTTGCGCGATTCGCTAGAGGTCATTAATTTATCATCCCTAAAGCCCCTAGACGAGCGGACTATTCTATTATCCGTTAAAAAAACCGGCAAAGTAATAGTTCTCGAAGATCACCAAAAACTTGGAGGCATAGGTCAAACTATTGCTAGTCTTCTTTTGGAAAACCAGCTTTCTCCGCGTTTTATTCACCTGGCAGTCAATAACCAATTTGGTCAATCCGGTCCCGATTACTTAGAACTCTACAAACACTACGGCCTGGGTTATGACGCACTAATCAAAGCCATTAAAATTTTACTAAAACCCTAAGCTATGATCAAACCTCTTCGCCAACTTCTACTTTCCTACAAAGAAGCTAACCGGGCTCTGCCTAGTTTTAACATCGATACTTTTGCTGTTTACCAAGCCATCGAAGACGCCGTAGCTATTTCCAAATTACCTTGTCTGGTTCAATTATCTGCCGGCGAAGACCAATTTGTTCAAGCCGAACGTTTGTTTATGTTAGTTAAAAAAGCCCAAGCCGACGGCCTGCCAATTTATCTCAACATGGACCATTGTCATGACTTACCTCGTATGAAAAAATTACTGCAACTGGGCTTCGATATGGTCCATTTCGATGGCTCCGCCCTGCCTTTTAATGAGAATTTACAACAATCCCAAGACCTCTTAACTTTCCTTCAAACTACTTATCCAGATGCAGAAACCCGACCACTTTTAGAAGTAGAGTTTAATAAAATAAACTTAGTAGAACACGGCATCGACCCGGAAAGTCTGACTACGCCAGAACAAGCTTCCACCTTTTTACAACAAGCTCCAGCCGATTTGTTGGCCATCTCTGTGGGCAATCTTCATGGCGTACCTACCTCGGGTCTTGCCGAGCACATCGATTTAGATTTATTTCAAAAAATAATTTCTGCTTGTCCTACCAGTACTCTTTTTACCATGCACGGTGGTTCTGGATTAGATCCAAACGAGCTAAAAAAATCCATAGGTCTGGGTGTGGTTAAAATTAATATCAATACCGATTTAAGACTGGCCTATCACTCCGAGTTAAAACACCAACTAGAAATCCAGTCCACCCAAAAAATGTACGACTACTACAAACCAGTTATCACTAAAATGCGCGAAATCGCCACCCAAAAACTCCTCCAATTCTATGGCTAATTTAAGTTACGACGTAATTACCATCGGTGCAGCAACTCTAGACATATTCATCAAGTCCGAGGGCTTTAGCATCAAGCCCGACGCTTCTAGTCCTTCTGGTCAAACCCTCTGTCTGCCTTTTTCCAACAAACTCGACATCACCCAAGGTCTAGTCACCAGCGGTGGGGGAGCCACCAACGCCTGCCTAGGCTTCAATCGACTCGGTTTTACCTCTGCCCCTATTTCTCTAATCGGCCAAGACGAATTTGGCCAATTGGTTTTAGCAGATCTAAAAAAATATTCCATTCCCGCCGATTTTATTACCACAGACCCAAACGATTCTACCGATTATTCCGTTATTTTAGTTGGTCCAGATGGTGGCCGTACTGTGCTGGTCAATCGTGGTCATGGTCGTTTAGAGTCCAACAATCTTCCCTGGGATAAACTAAAAACTAAACATATTTATATCACCTCTTTGGAAGGCAACTTAGATTTGCTAGAACAAATCTTGGGCTTTTCCCAAGAAAATAATATCTCTGTAACCTTTAATCCTGGCAATTTAGAATTATCCCAATCCGCCAAACTTTGGCCCTTGTTAGCCTACGTCGATATTCTTCTAATCAACCAGATCGAAGCCGAACTTCTTACTGGTCTAATTTTTAATACTCCGCAGTTTTGGCAAAAAATGGAAAAAACCTTATCTAAAACTATAGCCGTCACCAATGGTCGTGATGGAGCCTATCTCCTGTCCTCTGGCCAAAGTTTATATTCACCCATTATCAACACCAGTCCGGTAGACGAAACTGGAGCGGGGGACTCCTTTGGTTGTGCTCTGACTGCGGGTATTTTGTCCGGTTGCGACCTAACTACTGCTTTATCCTGGGCCATGCACAATGCCGCCTCCGTCGTGGGTGCACTTGGTGCCAAAGATGGTCTGCTTACTAAACAACAGCTCACAAAAGCCTTACAATAGACCCATGCTTCCAAGTAGACCTAAAAATAAATTACCCAGCCAGCTAAACGAAGAAATCAGTGATGAATCTAAAAAAGTCAAAAAAGAACGGGTGCGAAGTAACCCCTTGCCAGCCTATTTAATTTTAGTTTTAACTGTCGTGATTTGTCTCTCTTTTTGGGGTTACACTACTGCCAAAAAATTAGTAAAAAATCCACCCACTACTTCTAATTTTCAATTTAAGCCTAATTTGCCTAATTTAAGCCTAATTTTTCACAATCTTTTACCCCAACCCGAGGTTCTCAATAATCGTCTGGATTCTGTCCAGCTCCAGCAATTTTTAGATTCTCTTTTGCAAGCTGATATGCCCAATTGGTCTATTCTGGTTAATACTTATCCACCCGAAACTTCCGTTTTTTCTTACAACCCCACCGGTCTGGGTGATGTTTCTCTTTCCACCATTTATCAACAACTTGCCGATTTACCAGCCACCACCGACTCCACTCTTTTGCAGTCTCTTCCCGAAGGCTCCCAAATTCAACAAATTTACCAAGAACATCTTACTTCTGCCGATTTATATCTTCTAGTTACCGTTCCCAAAAAACAACTTGGCTTTTACATTCGTGCCCAAAACCAAGCTAATCTAGACAAATTAAAACAAAAACTCCCAGCCTTAGTCCAAACCCTCTATTGGAGTTTTATCTAACCCCGTCTTTCCCCCACACTTCTTCAATTGCCTTGGTCAAAAAATCTATGGCTTCTTGTGTTGTCACCCCAGTTAATGTCGCCCCTGCCGAAACATCGTGACCGCCACCCGTTGGGAACTTTTCCGCAATTTTTCTCACTGAGTATTTTATTGGGTCTCTGGTTCTCATGCTAAATCTAAATTCACCTTTGTTTTTTTCTTGCATACACACCCCAATTTCCCAACCAATAGCGCTTTTAAGAATATTGGCAATATTCCCCCCATCCACCCTACCTGGTCCGACCCCAATTTCTTCTAGTCCGTCCAAATCTAACACTGCCACGGCCACTCTTCCATCCAATATTTCTCTAGCTTTGTACACTGCCCAAGCCTGGGTCACTATTTGTTTCTTTTCGTTCATGTTTCTAGACACTTCAATAAGTTTTATAGCCTCCGGATTTATTTTTACTAAATTAGTAGCAATTTCCAGGGTTCTAGCACTTGTCGGTGGATAGCAAAATCCCCCTGAGTCTCCATATATACCCACATACATGCACGCTGCCATGTTCTCGGTGATATTAACTTTCCAAATTTGCATTAGTTCATACAAAATTTCACATACTGAAACTCTCGATCCATCAACTAAATTTACCTTACCAAATCCAGGGTTACTCGGATGATGGTCAATTACAACTGTAGCCAATTTTTCGGGGAAAACCAGATCAACTTTCTGGCTAACTTGCGTCAAACTTCCACTATCTGGCATGATAAACAAATCCCAATCGGACCAGTTTATTTCCGAAATATTTTTCTCCACCACGGTTTCCCAGCCTGGAACATTTTTAATATACATAGGAATCAAACTGTCCCCAGCTATCACCACAGCATGCTTACCCATACTCTCCAAAAGTCCTTTCATTGCCAAACAGCTTCCTAAACTATCCACATCTGGACTCACATGTAAACTCAATAATATTTTTTCAGCTTTATTTATTTCTTCCCATATCAATGGTGCTTGTTGCGCAATTATATTTTCTTCCATGGCCTATTCTATCATTGCCCAGGTATTGGAGTGGGTGTGGGCGACACAGGAGGTGGACAAACCACTCTATTCTCCGATCCTTTTACCATCCAGTCCGTTTTCCCGCATTTATTAACTAGTCCCACACCGGCTGGTGTTGGCCAAGTTTCTTCTGCTCTTTTGTCTAGCACCAAGTGCACAATTCTATTCCAAATTGGCGTAGCTCCACTAATTCCCGAAGCCACCCAACTCATTGGTGTACCATCATTATTTCCAACCCAGGCTGCTACCAAATATTTAGGATTCCAGCCTATTGCCCAGTTATCTTTCAAATTATTCGTTGTCCCGGTTTTTACCGCCACCGTTTTACCTGGTATTTTTAATTTAGAATTTAAACCAAAAACAGGGGAGCGAGCTACATCGTCTGTCAGCGCCATATCAATTAAATATGCCAACTTTGGGTCAACTTTAAACTCCTTGGTAACTTCCTTTTCGTATACCACTTCTCCCCGATAGCTCTTGATATTCAAAATTGGGTTTACTTGCACCTTTTCTCCTAAATTCGCAAATATACTATACGCTTGGGCCAGTTCCGTCATTCGTACCTCTCCTGCCCCCAAGGCCAAGGACAAGCCAAACCGAGATCTATCATCCCAAGTTGTAATACCCATGTTTTCCGCTAAATTTATCATATTTGCTACCCCGTTTTTATCTAACAATTTTACCGAAGGAATATTTAAAGACGAGGCTAAAGCAGTTTTTAGCGTCACTCTGCCCATATATTTTCCATTGTAATTTTTTGGACTATATGGCTTTTGCCCAGGTACATTGTAGGTTACACTCGAGTCCTCAATTGTGTCTTGCAGAGTCAAACCATTTTGCAAAGCCAATAGATAATTTATCGGTTTAATCGAAGATCCCGGTTGGCGCTGGGAAGTAGTGATATTTACCTTTCCATCTATATCTTTGGCGTAGTAATCCTTACTTCCCACCATCGCCAAGATATCTCCAGTCTTTACGTCTAATACCAAAGCCGAGCCATTACTAATTCTCAGCCTTGTCACTTTGCCCACTTCTTCTGCTACCACCGCTTCCACTTGTTTTTGCAGCTCCCAATCCAAACTAGTGGTAATTGCTAGACCTTGTCGATCCAAATGTTCAATCCCCATTTTTTCTGTCAGCCAGTCTTTTACATAAAATACAAAATGTGGAGCTTTAAGTAATGTTTTTTCATTTCTAATTTCCAAGGGCTCACTCATGGCTTCACTTGCCTCTTTTGGTTCCAAATATCCCTCCTGAACCATTTCTTCAATTACCTTAATTTGCCGAGCTTTAGCCAGATCAGCATTACCTTCCCTTGTTGGCAGGTATGCAGTGGGCGAAGCTGGTAGTCCTGCCAAATACGCTATTTGGGCCAAGGTCAGTTGCCCCACTTCCTTGCCAAAATATTTTTTACTGGCCTCCACAATTCCATAAGCTTCTCCCCCGTATGGCACTTGATTAAAATATCTCTCCAATATTTGGTCTTTACTCAATTTTCGCTCCACAATTATTGCCAAAATTAGTTCTTTAAATTTTCGCCTCCAAGTTTTTTCCCCATTTAAAAACACATTTTTAACCAATTGTTGGGTAATGGTCGATCCTCCTCGCAAATTTCCACCTTCTCCACCTTGCTTCAAATTAAGCCAAATTGACCGAACTATCCCTCTAATTGAAAATCCAGGATGAGTATAAAATTCTTTATCTTCAATTGACAAAGTCGCCCAGACCATTTGTTTGGGAATGTTCTTAAGCTCAATCCAGCTTCTATTTTCCCCACTATAAAAACTATACAATAAAATTCCATTGCGGTCATAAATTTTACTACTCAGACTTGGCGGATATTTTATCTCCTCTACATTTGGTAAATTACTACTTATTTCTACTCCTAATCTCCAAATACCCCAAACCAAAGCCAAAATTCCTATAGTAATAAATGCCCAAGCCCCAACATTTAATTCAATTTTTATTCTAACCCCAGTTATTTTTTTCCAAGTTAACCGGCCAAAATTCAATACCCATACAAAAATATTTTTAACGCTTTTTAAAATAAATTTTATGAGAAAGACTATCGGCCAGCCTATGGCTACCAATATCCTCTTTATCCTGCTCCACATGGGCTCAATATACCCTATCTTTTAACTATTTACTACAGTCAAGACAAACCGTTGCTCCCGAAGCGTCCACTAATATCTGTTTTTCTTGCCATTCTGCGTTTGGATTATCTTCTCCCTCTTTTATTAGTTTGTTCGTAGTTTTGTCCACCAGTACTGTCTTTCTTAAAGTTGCACTAGCCGTTGGCACATACAACTTATTAAAATATTCGTTTTTAGTTTCGCAACCCTCTACTGGAGGCAACATCCCGGTTAAGTTACAAACTAATTTAGTCACTATATCCGTAGGTTGGGTCATTTTCTTTACTGGTTGGTCCTTCAAAATTCCTGTCATTATTTTATTCCAAATCGGTGCGGCTCCGGTTACTCCCGAAACAATTCTACTCATTGGTTTATTATTGTTATTCCCCACCCAAACTCCTACTACAAAATCTTGTGTATAGCCAAAAGTCCAGTTATCCCTCAAATCATTAGTGGTTCCAGTCTTTACTGAGACTTCTGGATGTCCTTTAATTTTCAACAGCCCTCCAGATCCAAATACCATGGACCTAGCCCCGTCATCTGCCAAGATATTAGATATTAAAAACGCACTTTCCCTAGACATAACTCTTTCTCCCGGCACAAATTCATAAGCCTCTATCACTTGTCCTTTTTTATCACTAACTTTTAAAATTGGATTTAAATCTTGTCTTACTCCTCCGTTGGCAAACACCCCATACAAGGTATTCATCTCTGTCATTGCTACCTCACCTCCGCCCAAAGTTAAAGAAAGTCCGTAATCTGAAGACTTTTTCCATGAGTCAATTCCAAAAGCTGAAGAAGATGCCACCATTGCCTCTACCCCCACCAGTTTCATGGTTTTTACCGCCGCAATATTTAGAGAGTTTGCTAAACTATTTCGCACAGGCTGCAACCCAAAATAGTGATTTCCATAATTATTAGGGCAATATTTTTTCTGCCCAGGAACCTCAAAACAAGTCTCCTCATCCATATACATTGAAGCCGGGGTAATTTTACCCATCTCCAAGGCCAAACCATAAGTTAGTGGCTTTATCGAAGAGCCAGGTTGGCGCTGGGCCGTAGTTACATTAAACTTTCCACCTATAGTATCGTCAAAATAATCTTTACTTCCCACCATCGCCAATATTTGCCCACTTTTTGGTTCCGTTATTAAAGCTGCCCCATTACTTACTCCCAACTTTACTAGTTTATCCATTTCAGTTTTGACCTGGTTTTCCGCAAAAGTCTGCATGTCTAAATCCAATGTCGATACCACTTTTAGGCCCCCCTTTTGCACTTTTTCCACACCATAGTCTTCATATAATTTATCCCTCAAATAAAACACAAAATGTGGTGCACGAATATCGTTTGAAGTAGTGCTATAAACTAAGGGTTCTTCCAGTGCTTTGTTGTACTCCTCTTCCGTAATCATTTTCAGTTCCCTCATTCTTTGTAAGACCAAAACTTGCCTATTTTTGGCTTTTTCTGGGTAGGTGCCTGGTGAATATTTAGTAGGGGAGGCGGGCAGTCCGGCCAACAAGGCAGACTGTGCTAAATCTAGTTGCGACACACTCTTGCCAAAAAAAGATTGACTGGCAGCCTCGGCTCCCCACAAGGTTCCACCATAAGGAATTTGATTAAAATACATTTCCAAAATTTGGTCTTTGCTGTACAACATTTCTGTAGCGATTGTTGCCACCGCCTCTTTAATTTTTCGCGAAATGGTTCTCGATCTATCGTCTAGCAAAGCATTTTTTACCAATTGTTGCGTCAAAGTTGAGCCGCCTTGCGGTCTTCTTTCTATTACTGTTCGATATAGACCCCGCATTAATCCCTTCAAGTCAAAGCCAAAGTGACTATAAAAATTTGCATCTTCTATGGCCAAAGTTGCGGATATTAATGTCTTGGGGATTTGACTAAGTGTTACAGGCACCCTGCTTCTTCCTTCAAATATTTCGTACAGTTCTTTGCCGTTTCGATCATAAATAATGGTTGATTCCGGGAAGTCAGCCGTGGCTAATCTTTTTGGATTTGGTACATTTTTGTAGGCCCAAAAGACACTAGCCAAAAGTCCAACAACTAGAAAAACTAATCCTAGCCAAATCAGTTTATTTATTTTTCGCTTACTCTTCCTGGCCATTTTTTGCCACCCAAGTATCTAACCTGTCTAGCAGAGAACTTTTACTAATCGATACATCTTCAATATTTTCCTCACCAAACTGAGATATGATCATCCAGTATGCTTTCCCTGATCTAATTAGCTGAGTTCTCACTTGTTTATTCTCCTCAACCTTGTCCTTACTATCCAGTGAAACTTTATATGCTTTTTCTAATCTGTCCACTCCCTCGCTAGCTGCCTCCATTCCAAAGTTCATTTGGTTATTACGTGTCAAAGTTACTGCCTCGGAAATCTTTTTGTCCGCAAGTAATGCTAGTAATTTTGATTTTGAGGTCATATCTACTGTAAATACCAACCACAATTCATCCCTAATTTTTTTAAAACCGTAAAAAGGACTATTGGGCAACATTCCAGAATTAGGTAAATTATAATTCTCTCTCAAGTCAATGTTTTCGTCTGTAAAAATACTTGGTTTTAAGGTTAAAAGCACATTGCGATAACCAGTCGATCCAATTTTCTCTTTTACTGACTGCAAACTAGCCCTGGCAAAAGACACAAACAAAATTACCATCGCCAAAACTAAGAACAAGATTCCAACCATTACCCCTAGGCCATCTGACCATGTTTTCGTATTTTTGGGAGTCATTTCTCTATTCTACCAAATTAGCCGTACGGATGGAAATATGCCCGGTCATATTTCACCACCTCTTTTCCAATCTTTTTACACATATATATCCTTTGAATTCCATAACAAACCCAATTTAATACCCCAATGATATCTAATTCAGATCCACTTTTTACCTTTTTATCTAACCATTTTCCAATATATTTCTCATAACCTGTGGCTAAATATTTCTTTATCCAGCTATTTTTAGCCAGCATTTTTAGTTTAATATCTTCCTTGTCAATTACCGGCAAACACATCAAAGCATCCTGGGCAACTGCTAAATTCTGTTTACTTTCTTCAATTACCAAACTTTTTTCTTCCAGCCATAAATTCAAACACAAGCTATTGGCTATTTCTATTTTCTCAGATCTTAGTTCAACTTTGTTTTTTTTCAACCAAAAATAACTAATTAGCCGGCATAGCCATAGTCGATTGTTGGCACAAACCAGCATTAAATCTGTGTCTTCAACTTTTTCAGGATATCCTCCGGCTACACTGCCAGTTACAGCCACCATTTTTACCCAAGTTAATTTTTCCCAAAAATTCAACACCTTCCGCATACTTTTAATTCTCTTATTTATTTGCTTTTCGTAAATATTCACATAGTCCCTCTCTTTGATCAAGACTTGACCCAATTTCTTGCTAATTTGTTCTATATTCTGCTCATTCCAGGTTTCTCCAGACACTAATCTTTCTGTTAATTGCCTCAAAGTTAGACTAGGACAGCCATGGGCCAAGGCAATCCTCCAGGTAAGCCCCACTGCTTCTTCTAGTCGTTTATTTTTCTCCATATCCATATCGTAGTATAATAAATAGTCAAAATGGTCGTAAAAATCAACAAAAATACCAGACGTTACCGTCTTTATGAACTTATCCCAGGAATTTTAGCTTGGACCTTAATTCTTTTCCCTGTTTGGGGTGGGCTATTTTTCCCCAGACTTCTCGCCTATTTTGTTGTCGCCTTTTTAGTCTTCTGGTTGTATCAATCTCTCAAATCCAGTTTTTTTTCTTTTCGTGGTTATCGTAAAATTCAAGAGGCCAAGGCCCAAAACTGGCAAACTATTTATCCTCACCATTCACTAACTGTCCTTAAATACGACCAAATTAATCACGCAGTATTTATTGTTTCCTACAAAGAACCTATTTCCGTTATCGAATTGGCCTTCACTAGTTTGGCAGCCCAGATAGATATTGATTTAAAATATTTACATGTTGTTTTGGCGCAAGAGGCGAGAGCTGGTAGTGAAAATAACCAGCAAACCCAAGACTATTTTCAAAAAAAATATGCTCACATTTTTGGTAATTTAGTTTTTTATGAACACCCTGACAACCTAGAAGGGGAGACCCGTGGCAAGCACAGTAACGAAGCTTGGGCCGCTATACAATTCAAACAAGATTACCTAGATACCAGCAAACTTGATATGTCCACCACCACCCTTACTACTTGCGACGTGGACACTGTTTTTCACCCCAAATATTTTTCTGCCCTGCGCTACAGTTTTGGTACCAACGAGAACCGTCATGTTCGTTTTTGGCAAACCCCTATGTTTTGGCACAATAATTTAAACGAAGTCCCAGCACTTACTCGAATTGTTGGAGTTTTAGGTAATATAATTCACATTGCCAATATTCAAGAGCCCGATGGCTTGTTTTTTAATTACTCCTGTTATTCTGCTTCTTACAACTTAATCGATTTAGCAGGTTATTGGGACATTGACACTATTCCCGAAGATTGGCACATTTTTTTACAAGCCTTTTTTTCCACCGAAGGCCAAGCTAAAGTAGAACCCATATTTTTGCCCACACTTGTCGATGCCCCCACCGGCAAAACTTATTTCTCTGCTCTTAAAAATCGCTATAACCAGTGTCTGCGACACGCCTGGGGTGCCACTGATATACCCTATGCTATAGAGCAATCTTTTCACCATCCAGAGATTCCGCTCTCTTTGCGTCTGGCCAGAATTTTCAAACTCCTGCAAACCCATGTTATTTGGTCTAGTAATTGGTTTATTCTCACCTTGGGAACCAGTTTGCCCACCCTTCTTAATCCTGCTTTTTTCCAAACCACCATTGGCTACAATCTCCCGCGTATCTCTAGCTTCATACTCACCATTTGTTTAATTCCTCTTTTCTTTCTTATCCTCTTAGATTGGAAATTACGTCCCAAAGAAACTAAAAAGGGCCTAAAACCTTTAATTTTAAATTTAATCCAGTGGCCCCTTATGCCTGTGGCTACTTTATTTATGTCTACACTCCCTGGCTTAGATTCTCACACTCGGCTGTTATTAGGTAAACGTCTAGAGTACAAATCTACCCCCAAACAATAACCATGACCCATCCCCTAAGCAAGACCCTTCACCGCCTTGGTACTTTTTGGACTCTTCCCCAAAACACTAATCCCTTTCGCCTGGCGCTTTTATTAGTTGCCCTACAATTTTTTCTTATTTTTTATTATTTTGACCGCCTGCCTCCCCAGGTACCACTTTATTTTTCCTTACCTTGGGGTGAAAATAGACTAAGTACTCCTTCTAATTTACTTCTTTTTCCATCTTTGGGTTTAATTTTTCTAATTTTTAACAGCTTTTTTGCCGGCCTACTTTCTGAAGACCACAAGCTTCTTCAACACACGTGCTTAATTATTAGTTTGTTGTTTTCTCTTTTTGCTTCCTTAGCTCTAATTTTTATTTTACGACTAGTTTTATGATTCTTCTTCCTTATCTTGTCAGTATTATTATCACTTTCTTCACTACTATTTTTACTATTCGTATCTTCAGGCATTTTGGCTGGCTGGAAGATCCTCGCCAGAAGCAAGCCAAAACTGGTAATGCCACCGCCAGCTCTACGGTTTCCCGAGGGGGAGGGTTACCAATTTTTCTCGGTATTACTTTTGGCTATTTCTTTGCTTCCTACTATTTTCATTTTCCTCTAAGCTCCCGATTTTTAGCAATTTTTCTAGCCCTATTTTTTAACTTGATAGTAGGATTAATCGACGACATTTTGGATATTTCCCCTAAATTAAGGCTACTTACAAATCTACTAAGTGCTCTGATCATCGTTTCAGCTGGCATTGGTATTGCCTATATTTCCAACCCCTTTGCTCCGGGTGTTCTAGATTTAAGCCACCCCCAATTTAGTTTTAGTCTATTGGGCCAAGTTCGCACTCTCTGGTTACTTTCTGATTTATTTGCTGTCTTTTGGCTAGTTTGGTGCACCAATATTGTGGGTTGGGCCACTGGGGTAGAGGGCCAACTCCCTGGTTTTGCCTCTATTGCCGCCTTTTTTGTTGCGCTTCTTTCCTTACGTTTTTCTACCGATAGTAGCCAGATGCCTGTCTTTTTCTTGGCCCTTTCAGTTTCTGGGGCCTTTTTAGGTTTCTTACCATTTAATTTTTATCCTCAAAAAATCATGCCTGGTTACAGTGGAAAAAGTTTAGCTGGTTTTTTACTCGCTGTCTTATCTATTCTCTCTGGTGCCAAAGTCGCCACCCTGGTGCTTTTACTTTCCATCCCCATGCTCGATGGCATCTTTGTTCTTTTACGCCGATTTTCTCAACACAAACCTCTTTATCTAAGTGATGGCTTTCATTTTCATCATCGCCTTTTAAAATTAGGTTGGGGACGCCGCCGGATTGCAATTTTTTATTGGTTGGTTACATTTATTGCCGGTTTATTGGCCCTCAGTCTTAATAGCCAACAAAAATTCTATGCCTTTTTGGGTATCAGTTTAGTCTTTCTGGGCTTCCTGTGGCAACTTTCTCGGCGTAGCGAGCCAAAATCCAACCAGTCAAATTCTCTTTAACTCTTATTTCTATCCACTCCACTTGTGTTTGCAGTAGGTCGTAGATCTCTCCTGGTTTAACTTTTGCCAATTCCGTGGCCGTGGCACTCGGCCCGCTTCTTACCCTTAGCCAACCAGTTTCCGTTGTTTTAATTTTTACCTGTTCTTTGGTGCTACTTACCGTGTCAATTTTCTCCACATTAGTCGTGGGTAAACTTGCACTCTCTCTGTCCAAAAATACACTCAGAGTTAGTTGATATCCTTCCACCCCTTTGGCATAGATATCCTCGGCCTTGTAGCCTGGAAAGGCCACATTGATATGCCTATCTCCTGGTTCAATTCGAAGAATGTTTAATGGACTAAATCCCACCAAAGCATCTTCAATCTTAATTGCCGCTTCACTTGGACTACTTGATAACAACAATCCTGCATTTTTACTCCCAGCATTTGGTTCTAGTCCCAAAATGTAACCACCCACCCCTTTCTTAGAGAACCTTAACTGAATAACCGTATCCGCAAAGTTTTGTAACACTGCCTCTCCCTCCCATGGGTCCAGCGTCTTTTCCTCTGGTTCAATTTTGACCTTAATTACCCCAGGATCCAGATTCTTGTTGTTATATGGTGTGGTCCCCATCAACTTACCGTCAATATATACTTTAGCCGTAGGTTCGCTCAATATTTCCACCCCCGATCTCTTTGGCCCACAGCCACTAAGTACCCCCGTCAGGAGCAATATAGTTATGATTTTCCAACTATTCTTCACATCTCTAGTATAAACCAGCTAAAATAATCTACTCTATGTATTTTCTACTTTTGCTTCTTTCTAGTCTATTGCTCTCCGCCTGTGGTAATTCCCTTACCTCTTATGTATCCCCAAAATCTAGGCAACCTACGCCTTCTCCAACCACTTATTATCCTAGTCCCACTCCTACTACCACCCCCCAGGTAGTTTTAGGCCTAGGTGGCGACGTAGGCCTTGGTCGTAATATTACTTTTACTGCCAGAAGACTAAATGATTTTAATTACAGCTTTGCCCAGGTTTCACCTTGGCTCGATCAAAATGATCTGAATTTTGTCAACCTAGAAAGTCCCATTGTTAGTTCTTGTCCTAGCGTCAAAACTGGCACCTTTAAATTTTGTGGAGATCCTCAATTTTTACCTTATTTAAAACAACACAAATTTTTCTTTAATCTGGCCAACAACCATATCCAGAATTACGGCAATACTGGGGTCGAGCAAACTAAACTATATTTAGATCAACATATTATTGGTCACGTTTATTCCGAAGATCCAGAAAATGAATTTGAAGTACGTACTTACAATGGTATTCGTCTTGGGTTTTTAGGTTTTGACCTTGTCACCAACAACACCCCAGAAGCCAAGACCAGCATTCTCAATTTGATTAAAAAATATGACTCCCAAGTCGATTGGTTAATTGTCGCTCTTCACTGGGGTAACGAATATTATCCCGACCCAGAACCCTGGAAGGTCAAATTTGCTCATCAACTAATTAATTCCGGGGCTGATATTATCGCCGGACACCATCCTCATGTTTGGCAAGGCCAAGAAACCTATCAAAATAAATTAATTTTTTATTCTTTGGGTAATTTTGTTTTCGATCAAAATTGGAGTAAACCTACTTCCCAAAGCTACTTAATTCGCCTAACTTTAGGCAAAGACAGCATTATCAACCAAGAAAATTCTCCCTTTGAAATTCAAAATAATTCCCAACCTGTCTTTATCGATCGTCTTTCTGGCTACCCCTTCAAACTAAAAGATATCCTCTAAATCATCTCTATCTAGTTCTATTATATCGCTTTTTACCAAGTAAATACACTCCTTTACAGAAATCGGTTCTATACTAAACTATTCTATGCTGCCCCCTCCCAAACCCACCCCCAAAGCATCTTTAAAAGAAGTAATTCAACTGGGAAGATGGGTGGTTTCCGTCTACTTCAGTATTCGACCCAGACTTAGCCTTTTACTTGTAATAATTAATCTTGGCAACCAAATTTTAGGCTTAGCCAACATCTATCTTTTTGCCGGAATTTTTGGTGAAATATTTAAACAGATCTCCTCAACTAGTCCCAACTTGTACGAAATTTACAAACTTTTATTAATGCTATTTGTGAACAATGTTTTGGGTACACTCTTTAACTTTGTCAACAGCCTATACAGAAGAAAACTTAGTGATATCAGTCGTCTTGAATTAAGACTATTACTGGCCAACAAGATTAATAATCTTGATTTTGCCAGTATTGAAAATCCAGAAATAACCAACGTCATTACTCGGGTCAGCGAAAATATGTACAACGTCCAGACCTTCTTTTTAGACCTTATTTCACTTTTGGGTTTGGCCGTTAGGGCCATTGTTAGTCTAGTTATTTTGTTGCAATCATCTTTACCCATAGTCCTTTTAATTATTTTGGTCCGAGTCCCCATGATTTTTATTGACAACAAGTATCGAGGAATGCTTTGGAAATTTGACCGAGACAATACCGAAGGATACCGTCGCTCTAATCGTAATGCTAACTATCTAGATAACCCGCCTGATTTGTCCGAGGTTAGACTAAACAATAGTTTTACTTTCTTTGCAAAAAGATTTGCTGAATTTCGTAATTGGTGGAATAAGAGTTTTTTTCAAATACGCAAAGACTGGGGTCTACGGTCAATTGCTATTGAGATTGCCTCCGATGCGGTTTCTTTGGGGAATTATTTATTCAACATTATTCGAGCCATCAACAAGACTATTACTGTCACCCAGGCAATGTTTCTTCTGCGTATTGCCGAAAGTACTGACTCCACCATTAGTGGACTAATAGGAAACGCTGGTGAGCTAGGTCAACAAGCAATTCGCCTTCAGGAAGTTTATGATTTCTTCCAAACGGCCAACACTTTTCCAGATGGTCATCTTCGTATACCTTTACTTACGTCTGGTCCAGAAATAAATATTAAGGACCTAACATTTGTTTATCCAAATTCTCAAAAACAAATATTTAAACATCTAAATTTAACTATTAAACCTGGTGAAAAAATAGCCCTTGTGGGTGAAAATGGTGCCGGCAAAACTACTCTAGTTAAATTATTATGTCGCATGTATAAGCCAACTTCGGGCAAAATATTAGTTCATAATTTTAACTTAGTTGATATAAAATCCAGCACACTTTATCACAATATGGGTGTTCTTTTTCAGGAATATAACAATTATCCCCAGTTAAATGTTTCTGAAAATATTTCTCTAGGTAGACCCAATCGTAAGCCCAATAAAAAGCGTGTTATTTCCGCTGCCAAGCACGCTTCAGCACATAGTTTTATCCAAAAACTATCCAAAAAATATGACACCATGCTCTCTGAAAAGTACAAAGGAGGCACGCGCCTGTCTACCGGGCAATGGCAAAAAATTGCTATTGCCAGATTCTTCTACAGAAACGCTCCTCTGGTAATTTTTGACGAACCAACAGCCGCCATCGATGCCATTTCCGAAGCCAGAATTTTTAATCGTATTTATAATTTCTTCAAACACAAAACTGTCATCATTATTTCTCACCGCTTTTCTACGGTCCGCAATGCCGACCGTATTTTAGTCTTAGCCGGTGGTCAAATAGTCGAGCAGGGGACACACGAAGAATTAATGAAACTTGGTGGTAAATACGCCCAGTCCTTTAATCTACAAGCCAAGGGTTACGTTTAGAATCTCCACTACTTCCTCTGCGGTCTTGGCAATCGGACACAAATCCATTTCGTTTTTATCAATTGCTAAATATTTGTCCATTGGTTCCATTATTTTTTTCCAAAACTCTCCCGCTAGTATCACTGGTTTATGCTTACCTTGATAAAGTTTAGCCTCTGACCAAACAAATCCCATCTCTGCCACTGTTCCTGTCCCACCTTTAAACACTATATAGGCGTCAGCTTCCTCTAATAATTTATTCAATCTTTCTGGATAGCTATCTAGTCGCAACACCTTATCTGCTAATTTTAAATTATCTTCTGCTTGACCTTCATAATAATCGCCCATATTTTTTCTCCCGTCCACCATTACTAACTCCACTTTTCCTCCACCTAATTTTGCCCCCAAACTAGATGCCAGCATAATCCCAGGCCCACCCCCATTTACGACCCCGTATCCCTTTTCGGCTAATAATTTTGCCGTGTTTTTAGCCAATATAAAATGTTCCTCCGTATGTTTAGCTTCTGCGTCCCCAAAAAAAGCAATCTTTTTAACTTCTCTGGTAGTCTTAATTATCATAATTTATCTTAACTCAAAATAATTCTCTCCGCTGTAAACGATATCTACTCTCATTATTCTTAATTTTTCCAAAATATCTTTGTCTACTCCTCCATCCACTCCAATTTTAAATAATGCGTTTCTCTCTTCTCGCAATTTTACTAGTTCTTGTACTTTTTTATAAGTCTTTTCCTCAAAAGGCAAAACTCCAAATCCTGCCTTACGACCCAGCAGCAATATTTCCTCTACCTCTTCAGGTACTTCTCCAATCTCGCTATCCACGTCAACAGCCAATCCAATTTCCAAGCCCATCTCCACACCGGCTTTAACAAACGCCGCCCTGTCTTGCATCTTTTCCACTTGTCCAACAACTCGACTAGCTCCACTATGTACGCATTTATTTAGCCAATTTATCGGCTCTTTTACCATCAAATGCATTTCCCATAAATATTTTTCTGCTTTTTCCCAAATTCTTAAACTTTCCAGTTCAAAAGTTTTATCTGGGGTAAATGTCCCATCTTCCACATCCACTTGTAGCCATTTGGTAAATTCTGCTAACTTTTCAATTCTTGCCAAGGCGGCGGGCCAACTTTTTTCATGTACTGTGGGAATTATTTGCATACCCACATCCCCATTTCCACTAGTCGACAAGCATAACCATATTCGTTGTCGTACCAAGCTCCGATTTGCACCATATCCTCATCCACTACTTTAGTCATACGTACATCCACCAAACACGAGGCGCTGTTACCAATCACATCCGAGGACACTAAAGGTTCGTAGGCAATCTTCAGTCTACCAACTAAATTTTTGTTACTAGCTGCATTTTCCAAAATCGCATTAATTTCTTCTGGAGTCGTTTTCTTTACTAGTTTAAAAGTCAAATCTGAATAAGATCCACAGACTACCGGCACTCGTATCGCACTACCTGCAAACCTACCAGCTGCCTCTGGATAACAGGCAATCACTGCTTCTGCTGCCCCTGTTGAGGTTGGCACAATGTTAATCGCCGCTGCTCTGGCTCGTCTTGGGTCACTAGCACTAGAATCCACTAGACTTTGGTTTGTTGTGTAAGCATGAATCGTGGTTAAAACTCCTTTTTCAAAACCAATGGTTTCGTCAATTAATTTTACTAGTGGGGCCACGCAATTCGTGGTACAAGACCCATTGGAAATTATCTCTTCTCCATCGTATTTATCTTCGTTTACGCCTAATATATATACTGGAATAGAATTATCTTTGGGTGGCGCGGATAAAATTACTTTTCCAGCTCCGGATTTAATATGTCCCATCGCCTTTTTATCCAAATACGCTCCAGTACATTCCAAAACGACATCTACACCATAGCTTGCCCATGGTATATGATTGGCGTCTTTTTCCCCTAAAATAGGGATGATCCACTCTCCAACTTTTAGTCTACCCATTTCCGACCCTTTCTTTGGATCCAATGTTTCCACGGATTGCGGAAATCTCCCATATACCGAATCATATTTTAAAGAGTAGGCAATACCTTCTATCGGCGTGCTTCCTGAGGTGTTTATTGCCACCACTTCCACCTCATAATGTTCTTGGACTATGGCCCGCAAAGCCGCAATTCCAATTCTGCCAAAACCATTTATCGCCACTCTAATTCTTTTTTCACTCATACTTAACTATAAACAATTTTTTATTCTTTTGTCATCTCTGCTGCTGGTAAAGTTTTTTTAGTCAACATGTGCAGCATTGCCCCACCCCCACTAGAAATAAAGTCCATCTTATTTATTACTCCAAATTTTCGGCAAGCCGCCACGGTGTCACCACCGGCAACTACTTTGCTTCCCAAAGAGTTAGCCATAGCAATTAGTAGTCCTTGTGTTCCAATACTACTACTATCCTCTTCCCATTTTCCTACACTTCCGGCCATAATTACACCACCAGCACTACTAATTACCTGCTCCATCATACTCATACTTTCTTCCTCTATGTCTAATCCATCTTCCCTTAAGTTTGCCACAATTAATTTTTCTTTGCCCTCCATTCTTTCCACTCCTTCTACAAGTTTGGGCAACATTCCAACCAGCAATACATTGTCTGCCAACTTCAGTAAATCTGGTAAATAATCCAGTTTGTCTTTTTTAACTCCACCCAAAACAATCACCAGTGGGTGCGGAGTTTCTATAACCATCTTTTCTAAAGATTTAAATTCTTCCACAAAGCTCAAACCAAAATAGCAAGGGAGGACACATCCCACACTCATCGAGGCACTCATATGGTGTGCAGTTGCAAAAGCATCTTGAACATATACTTCCGCCAAACTTGCCAAGTATTTTGTTAGATTAATGTCATTCTCCACTTCTCCTGGCCAGAACCTTACATTTTCCAAGAAAACTATTTGGTTTCCATCCACCGCTGCGTCAATCCTCTCCAAACTCATTAAGTCCTCCACAAACACTCCTGACACACTCCCCATCCTTTCCTGTACAAGCATCATCAAATCAGCATAAACAGGTTTAAGTGAATACTTGTCACGATCTTCCGGGCTTGCCAGGCCGTAGCCTTGCGCGAAGGCTGGTCTTCCTCTGTGTCCCACAATAATTACTTTACATTGTTTACTTAGTAAAACTTCAATCGTGTTTAAACTTTTTACCAGTCTGGAATTATCTCCTTCTGCCACATCCAAGTCCATTCTCAAGAGAACTTTTACCATTCCTGGTATCTCACTAACGTCCCGCAGTGTTTTCATACTTCTTAATCTTATTTAATCTTCTCACATATTTATCCTCCACTACAAATTCACTCTCCAAAAAAGCCGCAATTATCGCTTCTAACTCCTCCACGCTTTGTAGTTCTGCCGATAAACACAATACATTCATCGCGTCTTCCTCTCTTCCACGTCTCGCTTGCCTTGCTGAGGAACACAGCCCTGCTCTTACCCCGTCCACCTTATTGGCGGCTACACACATTCCCACTCCGGAACCGCAAATCAATACCCCAAGTTCATTTTCTAAAGCTACCTTTTCACCAACTTTTAGGCCAATATCTACATAGTCATCCTCTGGGTCTAGAGTATTACTACTAAAGTCCACTACCCTAAATTCCATATTTTGGATAAACTGCTTAAGTTCTTCTTTTATTCCAAAGCCCCTATGGTCCGACCCAAAATAAATAGTCTTCATACAATCATTCTACAAAATACCAGCTTCCATTTAAAGCTGGTACGTGCCAGCCAACACTCCGTCCGCCTTTCTCTACCTCAAAAAAACCACCTAAAAGTCTCCGCCCCTTTCTCTCTTTCCGATCAGTTTATACTCAAATTTCTGCAAGACAAAAGCGCCTGGATCCTCAAACATAATCAAAAAATTGTTCCCAAAAAATTGTTTTCCAGACTCAAAACTATTTCCATTTTAGGCCAGCAACAATCAATTCCCGAAGATTTAAAAAATAATAAAACCAAATTTACAAGTCACTACAAAAACATTTCCAGAAATTTAATTTTAGAAGAGCTAGAACGTCTTTGCCTGACCTTTAATTTTTCCTACAATGGTCTACGCCTTGGTAATCAGCGCACCCGTTTTGGCTCCTGTTCCCACTCCAACAATCTCAATTTCAATTGGCAGATAATTTTCTTTCCTAAAATAATCTTTACCCATCTACTTTTACACGAGTTGGTTCACACCCAAGTCAAAAACCACCAAAAACAATTTTGGGATTTCTTAACTCGTTGTGATCCTGATACTAAGAAAAACAATCGTTGGCTCAAAACCTACGGTGCCAAAAGCTACCTATTTTAGAATAACCAATTGACCCGCAACTTCATCCTGTGTTGGTCCTCTTACCTTGATTATTTCACCTCCTACTGCACTTATCTCCTCATCTTTAGTCATCGAATTTCCTTCTTGCCACAATATAACCCCCCTTAAACTCTTATCCTTTTCCCAATCAACTTTTCTAAACACATACTTGCCAAAGTTAAAACCCCTTTCCGCATTATTTAAAGACTGAATTCGATCTATTGCAAGTTTCTGCATTTCCTGGGGAGGGAAGGCCATGTAAAACATCCAAAACTGTTGAGCATGCTCCTGGCTGGTGTCCAAAATAATTTCCTCATAGTCCCTTTCCATACCTTTCACAATTTTTGCCATCATGCCCAAACCATGTGCAAAATAAACATCTGTATTCTGTGTCGGTGTGTACGCCAAAACATTGTTTATGTTGTATAACCCCTCCCAAACTGCAAAAAGAAGCCAGATAAGCATAAAAAGCCTTTTCCATCTTACCCTTTCCGCTACCCACAATGATCCCAAAACACAGGTTATTTCCATCACAGGCAAGATACTCAAACCTCGCAAAGTATTTAGCCAGCTCCATGTAATTACGCTTGGGGCTACTACTGCAAGGTATAAATAAATTAAATATCTATAATATTTTTCTCTCCATCTAACAAAAACTACAACAATTCCAATTGGTAAGAAAATCAGCTCCCAAAAACCCATCCACGATGTCTGTGGGATAAACATCAAATTATCCTTTAACCAAGGATAATTATTTGTACTAAAATTTGCAGGACTTAAATACGCAGTCAAATGGCCAGTTAAATTACCCAACAAATAATAAATTGGATTTAGTCTTAAATAACTTACCACATCAAATTTAAATAAGTCTCCAGGAGCAAAAGGATAGCTTTTTTGTAAAAAATTTTCTTGTTGATACCTTGTAAGTATCCCTCCGCCACCCTTTCCGGAGGCATATACTACAAATACTAAAATTACCAAACCTACTAATAACCAACGCATATTTATCAGAAATTTCTTCTTCCATTCAATCGCAAAAGGGTCCACCGACATCAAGATAAACAACATTGGTGCGGCCATCTTTGCGCTATGATAACTCCACATTGCCAAAATCATTGCACCCAGCCCCAGCCACCTTTTGGATTTAATCCACCAATAGCTCCCAAACCCAAAAAACATGCTAGATAAGTTTGTCTCCAGTGCCATTCTGGAAAAATGCAAGCGTACCGGACCTAGACCAATCAGGGCCACCAATATCCATACCAGATATTTATTTTTTACAAACAGGTTCAACCACAGTCCCAAACTTACCAGGGCTAAAGTGCCTGCTAGTGCTGACACCAGTCTGGTGGAAACAATATTTAGCCCTAAAACTTTAATTGGTACCATGCTCAAGTAGCTATAAAAAGCTGGTTTATAATCGCCCAATGACCTAAATATTAACGGCCACCTTACCCCATATTCGTCTTTACCAGTTTTTAAAAGACTGTAGGAATTAAATCCAACTCCAGCTTCATCCCAGGTCACACCAAGAGGGGACTTGGCCAGATCAACAACTCTTACCAGCAAATTTATTCCTAGCCCCATGAAAATTAATAAAAATAAGACTAGTTTATTTTTCATCTTTTTCTTGCAATGACTATGTCTTGACCATACCTGTAGGCCACAGAGTCTTTAATTTGGAAACTTTCCAAAAACACATATCCCTTATTTTCCAAAATATCCTTTGTTGACCCTCGAAACACATTATTTTGATCCGGACCAACCAGCTCACCGATAAACCCTCCAACGATCTCCCCGGGTCTGAGTTTATCCTTCTCTATTCCAAACACAAAATCAGTACATATAATTTTTTGATTTTGTTCACAATATTTCTCACTCTTTCCCAGCATGTCTGTTACAATAATTTTTCCCTGATATTTTTCAAGTAGACTATATAGATTTTTATACATTAATGGTCGGTTGTCTAGCCAAAATTCGGATCTTAAGGGAAGATCATACAAAAAAGTACTAAATCCATAAAATATAAGCGCCGTTAGTACAATTGCCAACCTTTTATTTTTTTGAGCTACAAATTCAAGCCCTAAGACTAGTACCTTAGAAAGTGCGAAGAATAATAACGACATACGAATAAAATATTGGCCATCATACATCCAAAAAAACACACAACCGGCAATTACGTTCCAGACAATTTCTTTTCTTCTCTTGCTTTTACTCGCAGCAATTATCCCCAGTGGTAGCAAAATAATCTCAGGCCAGTAAAAAATAGGTAAATTTTTCCTCGAAAGAGGATGAAACTCGCTAAAAAACAAACTTTCTAAGTCCGCTACCCCCATAGTTTTTTTCCACCAATCTTCAAAAACAACGGTATATTGATTATTTACAAGTCGCCTAATCTTCCAGGGAATATTTACTCCTTCAACTAATCTGTCTTGATTTCTGGCCCGGGTATCCACTTCCTGCTTGGCGTTGTTTAAAGTTTGGTATTTTTGTAAATGTTCCTTATCAACTAATACCAATACTACAAAAATAATAGTCAAGCTTAGTAGCTTCCAACTAGCTTTATTTATTAATGTCAGTGTCAGCACTAGCAAACTCCACAATACTGCCTCTTTGGTTTGCATAAAACCCATAGCCCAAATAGGAGGGGATAAAGTTAGTAACATAACCAACAATTTCTCCCCCCTTTTCCACAATAAATACATTGTTGTACCTAGAAACACAAATCCTAAAATTCTTTGAATCACCAAACTGCCGTTTCCTATTTGATCCCAGCTGCTCGGATAATCTATTTTGAACCAAGTCCACATCCAACCCAAAAAGATCACAAATACAGCAATTAAAATCCAATAAGTTCTCAACTTAGCCATTTTTCAGCTCAATCCCCACCGGACAGTGGTCCGACCCCATTACTTCAGAACAGATAAACGCTTTTTCTATCTTATCTTTTAAACTATTTGATGCCAAAACATAGTCAATTCTCCAGCCCACGTTTCTGGCTCTGGCTCCACCAAAATTACTCCACCAAGAATAATTTCCACCTTCTTGGTTAAAGATTCTAAAGGTGTCCACAAATCCCGCCTGTACAAAATTCTCAAAGCCCAATCTTTCTTCTTTGGTAAACCCCTTTTTACCCATATTTTCTCTGGGGCGAGCCAAGTCAATTTCTTGGTGCGCCACATTTAAATCCCCACAAAAAACCACTGGTTTTCTTTCTTCTAGTTTTTTGCAGTGCTGTAAAAAATGATAGTCCCAATTTTCTCGCAAGGGGACTCGACTTAAATCATCTTTAGCGTTGGGTGTATATACAGTTACCACAAAAAACTTTTCGAATTCTGCCGTAATTACTCTGCCCTCTGTGTCTGGGTTGCCATATTTGTCCGACAAATCTTTACCATGGTTCATGTTGTAGTCCACCTTAATAGGCTTTTCTTTACAGAAAATCGCCGTACCTGAATAGCCCTTTTTCACAGCTGAGTTCCAAAACTCCATGTACTCCGGTAGGTCTATAACTGCCTGTCCTTGCTCCGCCTTAGTTTCCTGCAAACACAATATATCCGGCTGATATTTGGCCACAAATTCCTGCAACGCACCCTTTTTTATCACCGATCTGACCCCGTTCACATTCCAAGAAAATATTTTTATCATGCCCTTTCCGAAAACATTAACACATAGCCATCTAGATCCTTGATTGCAAATTCAGTCGAACCATAATTAGTTTTTCTTTTTTCCATGACAATATTTTCCGTCAATTTAATTTTTTCATAAAAACTATCCAACTCTGTTATTTCAAAATAAAGAGCTATGGTCCCCCCAATTTCTTTTCCTCCTAACTCTTTTACATCCTCTGTCATTGCATCTTTTGTCGTAAACATCAATTCCACTTCTCCATTTTCAGACTCCATACTAGCCCAAACAAAAATATTTTCTATTTCGACCTTATTGGTAAGTTTAAAGCCAAGTAGTTTTTCATAATACTCAACCGATTTTTTTACATCAAAAACTACCAGTTCTGTAGTCATTTTTTTTATTACCATAGGCAATTATACACATCTTTTTGCTATAATCAGCTCACTCCAGCGCGGTCCTCGCACCTGCGGGATCAGGCGACAACGGAGAAACAAGCGATATCCAGCGGTGGCCGAACGGTCAGGCGATGGTCTGTAAAACCATTTTGAGTAGGTTCGACTCCTACCCGCTGGACACAATTTATATTTCAGCCAAAGCCTGTGTCAATCCACCTTCTTTAGTCACTTGTATAAACCTAATACTCCAATCTGAAAAATTCGGTATTACTGAATCGTCCACTAGGGTTAGTTTATCTAGAGAGCAGTCAATCCTTCTTGTCACTTGGCCAAAAAACTTACTACTCCCATCTACATTTCTGTCTCTTTTTAAACTTCTTAGGTCATATGAATTAAAAATATGTTTAAACATTTTTCTCATACCCAGGGCTGGCACCGTAAACTCTCTAAACGAATCCATATTATCAGTAGCTACACAAACCCCATATCCTCTTTGCTTAAGTGACTCCATTTGCTCGGACAAATTATCTACGACAAAATGCATCCTCTTGCAACTCTCCACAAAAGCTTCACTCACATAATTAAATTGCAAACCGGAATATCGACTAACCATCCCCATTACCCCTCTCCAGTTTTCCGCTCCTCTCATCCAACTATTTATAAGACCACTTTTTGCACTAGGGGATTGAAACAGAGCTTGTTCTATTTTTAAATAATCTTCAGTCGGCAATCCAACCCCCTCAAAAAATACACTTTTCGACAAGGTGTTATACCAATCAAACAAAACCACTTTTTTCTCCAACATAGATTTTTATAGTCTTTAATCAAATCAATGGCAATGGGTAAAACAGTCTCAGTTTTTCACAAAAAGCGACATTCTTCTCAAAAAAATGCTAAAATAGGCCATGGATATACGTACGCTAGTCAAGACTTTGGGTACTACGAAAAACTTAGACACTCTTTCTAACAAAACCGGTTCCACCAATAGTACCGTAGCCAAAGCCCTGCAGGCTGCCGGCCCTATTATCTTATCTGGTCTCGTTCAAAACACCCAAACCAAACCTGGCCAAAAAGCCCTCCACACTACACTTAAAAAAAATCACGATGGTAGTATTTTAAAGAACTTACCAGACTTTTTGGAAAACGCCAATCTACAAGAAGGCCAAAAGATTTTAAGTCATATTTTTGAAAAACAAAAAAAATATGCTGTAGACGAAGTTGCCCAAAAATCTGGCTTAGACACTTTTCAGTCGGGAACTTTGTTAGCCGTTTTGGCTCCTGTAATCATGGGCTATCTGGGTAAGCAGATCAAAGAAAATAAACTAAACCCCGAAGAATTATCTGGCGTAGTTGTCAAAGCTAATACAGGTTTTAACTTAAAAAGTGTTCTTTCTCAATTTTTGGACAAAAATGGCAATGGGTCAGTAGTCGACGATCTTCTCAGTATGGGCATGAACGCCCTTGGCCACAAAAAGTAGTAGAATATTTTATATGACCAAAAAAATACTCACTCTTCTCTCTCTATCTTTGCTACTTTCCGCCTGTGGTGCCAGTACTACTCCAGTCAACAACCCCACTAGCCAATCTAGTCCCGCTGCCCAAGTTTCTCCAGTAAGTGACGACAATCAATTTAAAGGTAACCTTTTTGGCCTGATGGGTCTTAATCAATCTAAAAAATGTACGCTAAAATTAGCCACTGACAAAATGAATGGAACTTATTATATTTCCGGGGGCAAGGTTCGTGCCATAGTTAATATCACCACCGATGCCGCCAAGGGCACCACTATGGAGACCAATATGCTTATCGATAGTCAAAACATGTATTTCTGGTCCGAAAAGCCAATTGCTTTTGGTTCCAAAACCAGTCTGGAGAAAATGAAAAGTTTATCTGTTAATGTTACCCCCCAAGCCGGCACGGATCCTACTCAACAATTTAACCAAGATCAAGTTTTCGACTGCCAACCCTGGCAAGCCGACAACTCCATGTTTGAAATCCCCACCAAGATTAACTTTGTAACCAACTAGTTTTCACCACAACCTGTTGATATAAAATACCTATTTAGCGAAATAGAAGTTTTATCTTTCAACTTGTCTTTCATTTTTCTCATACCTCCATCCTGCCCTATTGCTTAAATACTTATAGTGATAAACTAAGTCATTTAATAATTAAACATGTATGCCACTTGAAGAAAAATACTCCCCACAACTACAAGCTGATATTAAAAGAACGCTTCAATCAATCCCTGGTGCACTAAGATGCAGTAGATTAGACACTGTTGACACCGTACGTGAAATAGAAATCGCAATAGGAGCTGTAGTTAGAAAAAAGAAATATCGAGACATTGGAGTTGTCATTGAGGACGAGACTGCTCTGCATCTTTGGCACCCTGATTATACTGACCCCGAAGGTCGCTCGAGTAATTGGCCTCGAATTACCATCCAGCCCACTAGTGTAGGTCTATTCAACAGGGGAGTGTTGAAGTTACCACAAACTTTTACTCCTGACCTAGACATCAAATACCAAGTTCTAAGGTCAAATGATGAAAACTGGAGAATTACTTTTGAAAACATTTTTCGACAAGCGGTAGAGGATCTCGGTTTAGTGGAACAAAAGCCCTTAACCCTTGGTCACCCATTCACTCGAATCAATTTGGTCGAAGTTACCGGAGAGGAGGCTATCTACTTTGGTCAAATACCCGAGGCCAGAGTACTTCTTGCGCAAGCTTTAAAAACCAGAGAGGGTCAAATTGCAAGATTACAAAAACAGTTAGATAAGCTAATCTAGCCCACTGCTTTTTTAATAAATCCTCTCCAATATTTTTTGGAAAACTGTTGGCTTTTTACTGCATCTTTCATGATATTAAAATAGGAAAGATAGGCCAAAAATAAATTTGGTTCTTCTTCTAATAGTGTTTCTGCCACCAGTCTGGCCAACCACCTAGTGGTGATTTCCTTCTTTCCCATATCTATAATCTTTTTCTCCACCAGCTCCGTTATTTCTTCTGACATCAAAGCCGCGTCGCCCCTGTCAATTCCTTTAGTCTCCAAAGCCGCATTATATATTCCGCAAAACAGTTTTACTCGAACATATCTTCTTTTTGTCCCACTTCTTTTGATAATTACCAAACCGGACAAATCCGATTTTTCCTTAGTAGTAAAAGTCTTTCCACAAGTTTGACATTTTTTCCTTCGCCAAGTCTCTCTTCCGTCTGATACTGCCCTTGAATTAGCCGTAAATAGTTGTTCACTACCACAATACAAGCACTTCATATCTATATCTTGACATAAAAAGTAACAAATTGCTAGTCAGCACAAATATTTGTACTTAAAAACAATAAATTTCCAGTCATCATCCTGTTCTATCACTTCAAATTATCTCTTGCCATACTCTGCTTGTTAATAGTTCTAAAAAACTATGACTAGAATCTTTACCGAGATTCCTCGACTAGGTGTTGATCACCCTAAGTTCCCCGAGTTTATTGCTAGATTAAAAGAAGAATGTCGACCACCTTATTACCCCATTGTAGAAATGAGTGATTCTTCTGGGCAACCAAGTATTATCGTTTCAAAAAGACACGACTATATATTTTTTAGAAGCACACAGGGTGATAAACAAGAAAGACGAGATATGTATGCAAATATAATCTGCAAAAACTATTTTCCAGTTGAACTTGGTGTAATGAAAGTCAGAGAAGAATCATTAGCAATTGCAATGACATATGAAACGCGAGGAATTTTTGCCAGAACCACTTTTGATGTTGAAACTGAAATTCCGAAAGGATACACAGTAGACTGGGCTTCTTCACAGAACAGCTTAGAAAGAATTGCTGGTGTAATTTTAGTAGATTTACTTACTAGATAATTATGCCAAATATAACCGCTGAAATTGAAAAAAGACTAGAAGACGTCTGCACTACCTATATCAAGGGCTTTCAAATTAAACCTGAAACTAAATCTTTCGAGCAATTTCGTTCCAGACTTGGTACTTCTATGTTTACAAAAAACAAATCGGGAAAACCAATTATAGAGATTTGCGGGCCAGCCAAAGCCGTTGAGACGGACATGGATGATAGTTATTCCTGGTATTCAGATATCACTTGGGAGGAAGACAATTTAATTGCCAGATATTCCTTTCCGCTCACCCTATCTTGGCCAGAATATTTTTCTCCAGACGAAGTTCTTTGTGCAACCACTCGTGGATCCAATCTTTACCATTTTAATTTACAAGAAGCTGAAGTTAGATTTGCAACCAGACATCTTAGTCGTGATCCTGGCTCTAGGTCAGACCTTGTCTTTGACGCTCAAAAGCATCTTTTTGCCCGTTCCAAGTCCGTCCTACTCTCAATCTTTCCAAAGCAGGTAAAACAAGAGGTAGATTTGTCTAAATTATTTACCCACGACCTCGTCCACCGCACTTAAATCTGCAGCTTCCTTGGCCTCTTCTTCGCTAATTTCACTGGCAAAGCTTTCCATAGCCATAATCAAATCATCCATTTTTTCCACTTTAATATTCCCTTTCATCATTTCCTCATCTACTACCGCATTGATCGCTTGCTTGTCAGCCAGTTCCAATTTTTCCAAATCTTCATATTTAGTCACTATTTCCTCCACCTTTTTCTGGCTTTCTGCAGAAAACCCCACTTCTTTTAATAGCTCAAGTAGATCTATTTTTGTAATCATCTTGGTATTCTACAACAATTTGCTAGACTATCCCAGTGCAAATACTTTCAGTCAAATTACACCATTTTCGCAACCACCTAAAGCTAAGTTTAGATTTAGATCCTCATACTAATCTACTCTCTGCCCCCAACGGGGCTGGTAAAACCAATTTACTTGAGGCTATTTATTTTCTCTCCCGAACTCAAAGTTTTTTACCCCACCCCGTTTCTAGCCTAATTTCTTGGGGTCAAAGTTTTTCCATTCTTGAGGCTAAAATTAGCAAAAACGAGCAAATTTTTGACCTAGAAATTCAACTAGTTATTTCCCCCGAATCCGGCCTAGTTAAGAAAAAATACTCTATTAACAGGGTCGCCAAAACCAGAAAGCAGTTTATCAGCCAGCTTCAGGCCGTTGTTTTCCAGCCCGAGGACATCCGCCTGATTATTGGCTCCCCCACCAGACGCCGCGAATATCTGGACAAGCTTCTTTCTTCACAAAATTGGCGTTATTATCAGGCTCATTTGCAGTATCAAAAAGCTCTGGCTCATCGCAGCCAACTGTTAGCTGATATTCAAAAAAATCAATCAAATTTACAACAATTATTTATTTGGGATCAAATTTTGGCCAAAGAAGGGGAGTACCTTCAACAACAGCGCCTTTCCTATCTCCAGTACCTCAACAGCTACTTTCTTACTCACCCTGAGCCTGAAATTCAAAAACTTCAATTAGTCTACCTGCCTTCCGTAATTTCTGAGGCTAAGTTAGTTCAAACAAGAGATCAAGATCTTGCCCGGGCTACTACTTCCATCGGTCCTCACCGCGACGATTTTTCCTTCCATCTTTCCAGTTTTGCCTCCCCAGACAAAAACCTCTTTCATTGGGGTAGTCGAGGTCAACAGCGCTTAGCAGTTTTAGCCCTTAAGTTAGGTGAAATTAACTATATTCAGGTTCAGTCCAACGACACCCCCATTATTCTCTTAGACGATGTTTTTTCTGAGCTGGACCCAAAACACCAACATTTAGTCTACAATTTGTGCCTTTCCTACCAAAGTCTAATTACTTCTGCCGAAGAACATCAGCTTCAAAATTTGCCCTTTACTCGCCTAGAATTAACTAAGGCCTAGACATTTTTCAATTTTTAACTATAATACTCCCTACGAGGTAATCTTGACCTCAAAAAGTTTCCGTTCTTTAAAAAATTGCGTGCAATCAATAATATCTATATATAAATAATAAATCTCCCAGTCAATTTTTTTGGTTCCAGAAAGATGTGCTACATTTTTCTGGTTTTCACTATAAAAAATCAGATCCAAACTAACAATTTCTCGCTCGCGAGGGACTCGTCTCGAGCTTGTCGAGAGATTTGTACTAAGAGTTTGATCGTGGCTCAGGGTGAACGCTGGCGGTGTGCCTAAGACATGCAAGTCGAACGGTGTGTGTAGGTAGCACTAAGTTATTTAATACGTCATCCTGATGAAGATCAGGATCTATCAAATAATTTTGTGCTATCTACCTATACAGTGGCGAACGGGTGAGTAACGAGTACGAACGTACTTCAATCTAGAGGATAGCCCACCGAAAGGTGGAGTAATACTCTATGTGGTCGCAAGACTAAAGTCGCAAGACGGTTTGAAAGCGGCGTGCTTACTACCAGCTAGTTGGTGAGGTAACGGCTCACCAAGGCTATGACGGTTACCGGCTCTTAGCGGAGAGTCCGGCACAATGGGACTGAGACACGGCCCATACACCTACGGGTGGCAGCAGTTAGGAATTTTGCGCAATGGACGAAAGTCTGACGCAGCGACACCGCGTGAAGGATGAAGGTCTTCGGATTGTAAACTTCTTTTGACCCCGCATGAAGCGGGGTAGAATAAGCAGCTACTAACTACGTGCCAGCAGTCGCGGTAATACGTAGGCTGCAAGCGTTACCCGGATTTATTGGGCGTAAAGCGTCTGTAGGTGGTATGACAAGTCTTGCTTTAAAGACCCCGACTCAATCGGGGGACGGGGCAGGATACTGTTATGCTGGAGTTATTGTGAGGTTACTGGAATTTGCGGTGTAGGGGTTAAATCCGTGGATACTGCAAAGAACACCAATGGCGAAGGCAGGTAACCAACAATATACTGACACTGAGAGACTAAAGCTAGGGGAGCAAATCAGATTAGAGACCTGAGTAGTCCTAGCCTTAAACGTTGCCTGTTAGTCCCGCGATTTTTTGCGGGATGTAAGCTAACGCGTTAAACAGGCCGCCTGGGGAGTATAGCCGCAAGGCCGAAACTCAAACGAATTGGCGGGGAGGCGCACAACCAGTGGAGCATGTGGTTTAATTCGATAAGAAGCGATAAACCTTACCCGGGTTTGACATGTACCTGCATCCCGATAGAAACATCGGGAGCCTTCGAGGGTGGTACACAGGTGTTGCATGGCTGTCGTAAGCTCGTGACGTGAGTTGTTCTCTTAAGTGAGGTAACGAGCGCAACCCCTGTCCTGTGTTACAGTATCACAGGAGACTGCCTAGCATTATTTTTGTTAGGAGGAAGGAAGGGACGACGTCAAGTCATCATGATCCTTATGTCCGGGGCTACACACATCCTACAATGCACACTACAACGGGTTGCCAAGCCGTAAGGCGGAGCTAATCCTTAAAAGTGTACTCAGTGGGGATTGCAGGCTGAAACCTGCCTGCATGAACTTGGAATTGGTAGTAATCGCAAATCAGCAGATTGCGGTGAATACGTTCTCGCCTCTTGCACACACTGCCCGTCAGATCAGCAAAGTTGGGGGTACCCAAAGCCTCGCTTCGGCGGAGTTAAGGTAAATCCAGCGATGAGGGTTAAGTCGTAACAAGGTATCCGTACTGGAAGGTGCGGATGGATCACCTCCTTTGAGAAGTTCTTTTTTAGCCTTCTTTTTGGAACCAAAAAAGCAGATTGAGAGATTTATATTTTATATAGATAGCACGCAATTTTTATTTCCTATACACCACAAATATTCCTTCTTGGAATATTTTTTGGCCCATTTTTTCTTGGTACCGATCTGTTACCGTATACAAGTGTCCAGTCCCATCTGGTTTAAAGCCGGCAATATATTTATTAAATAAATATTCAAAGCCATTATCTTGCCCAAGTGGTAATTCATAGGACACACTTATCGTTGGATCCTGTCGATATTTCTGCAAATTATTAGCAATATTTAATTTTGTCTGCAGTCCTCCAAAATATCTCTGTTCTCTAATCACTTGCAACCTTACTATCAACAAAAACACAGCCAGTATTAATCCCAAATACTTTAACTTTCCTATCAAAAAACCAGAAAACAATATCAACAATGCACTGGTTGTTGAAAAATAATATTCCGAGATGTTTCCGCCATATCTAGACAATAAAACAACTGGTGCCATTACCCAAACAAGGTGGAATACTCGTTGCTCCTTTTTTTTATACCACCAAAGGCCAGTGGTCATAATTAACAAACTTGTAGCAAAAAAAATATAAATATTTTGTCCATTAACTATTTTTGCACCCCAAAAATAACCCATAGCTCTTACAAAATTACCCCAATAATCATTATTAATCACCGCCGTTCCAGCCTCTCTCGTCATTCTCACAATATTGTGAATATTAATAAAATCATGCCTTATGTCAAACAACACAATTGGCAAAATCAATAAAACCAAGCCAAATAATAATTTTAGTGTATTTACAAAACTGGACTTACTTCGGGCCATAAACACGACCCAAGCAAAAAAAGTCGGTAGCAAAAGAGATGCCATAGAAAAATGAACTAATACTCCCGACATGGCAAATAAAACAAAACACCACCAATTTTTATTAGTTCTCTCTAGTTGTTTTTGTAAAAATAAATAAGCTATTAAACTAAACGTTCCCACATACATCACATTCCAACAAGTAATCCCTGTTTCTATTGCCATCATCCATCCCACCCCCCACGCTTCCCATCTACCAAAAAGTTTTCTCACGATCACGAAGACGCCAACAATACTCAAAACTTTCCAAAACCACACCGCCCACAGCCCATACCAAGGATTACCTCCAGAAATAAAATAAAAAGGCGCCAAAAAATAATAGTGAAAAGGTCCCACAAAAAACCCAATATCGCTAGCCACCCTGGGTCCAACCAACATTGGCTTTCCTTCCAGTGATATTTTTTCTACCATTTTAGTGTCACTTACTTGATCCCAATCAAATACATACCTATCTTGATATCGATAAAATACAAAAAAACTAGCCACTACACAAAGCATTAGCAAACCCATCCAACTAAGCAGACTCTGTTTGTTTGCCATACTGTAGTATAATCCAATACGTACAAATGACTACCAAGAAATCTTCTACACCTTTTGTCACCAATCTAGCCATAGACCCCAACCGACTACCTCAACACGTGGCCATCATCATGGATGGTAACCGTCGTTGGGCCAAAGCGAATAATCTAAATGTCAACCAAGGTCACGAAGCTGGGGCCAAAAACTTAGAAACCATTACCGAGCATTCCGCCAAACTAGGCATCAAACATTTAACAGTTTATGCCTTATCTACCGAAAACTGGCACAAACGAGCCATTCAGGAAGTCAAGGGAATCTTTGACTTACTTGTCAAATTTGTTAAGGCACGCAAAGAAATGTTTAAGAAAAATGGTATTCGCTTTATAGTTCTGGGCGATTTCAGTGCCTTTCCCGCTAGTGTTCGCCACTCTTTAAAGAGAATGGTTGATATAGTTTTGGATCGCGAACAGATCAAATTAAACGTTGCTCTAAATTATGGAGGTCGTGACGAAATTGTTTCGGCCATTAAAAAAATCGTAAAATCAGGTATTAAGGCCGACAAAATCGATGAAGAGCTAGTCTCTAAATATCTATACACTCACGATCAGCCAGACCCAGACCTTGTCATCCGACCAGGCGGCGAAAAGCGCATTTCCAACTTCCTTCTTTGGCAAACCTCTTATTCGGAGTTTTATTTTAGTGATGTACTCTGGCCCGATTTTGGTCCAGCCGAACTAGAAAAAGCTATCTATGAATATCAGCAACGCGAACGTCGTTTGGGTAAATAACTTCTATAAAAACTTAATTCCAAAAATCACTTCCACAATCTGAGCTACAAAATAAGCCGCAAATATAATTAAAAACCCAACCACCGACCACATAATCATACCGTAGCCTTGTTTAGATTTAGCCGGATCACCACCCGCAGTCATTAAATTTATTCCGCCCATGACTAGCATTACAGCCAAAATTAGCCCGGCCGCCGCAAGAGCAACAGGTAAGAAAAGAGTAACGACATCTCCCAATGTCGAGGTGTTACTAGTAAATATAGGGTTAGCATTTGGAAACTTACTACTATTCAGTACCGGAATTTTAACCTGAGCCAAAAGTTGATTCATATTAGTTTGTAAAACCTGGAATTTTTAAAATATCTACGGCCAAAAGTCTAAGTATAAAGAGGGAAAACACACACAAAATTAAACCTGCAATCGCTGACTGTACAGTTTCTTTTGCTCCGGCAACTTTCTTTTGATCACCTTCACTGGTGGCCCACAACAAAAAACCATAGACCATTAGCAGAAAAGCAATTCCTCCGCCAATTCCAAAAACATAAGGTAAGTATTTTTCCAACATTTTATCCAGTTGTACTGGCACACATCCGATAGCAGTGTCAACCTCAGGATCTGCATCAAATGCGCTATGGGGCGGGGCACAGAACACATTCGCCGAAGCCAATACTGCCTTGCTCGACCCAATCCAAAGACTTATCACAAAGATAAAGCCGATCATAAACGCCTTAAATTTCATCTGAAAGTATAACATAATGTTATCATTTTTAATGCTACTTTTCTTTTTATTTTTTTCTCTTTTGTTTTCACACAAGTCTGTTTTTGCACTTAGTCTGGACGAGGAGCTTCAACAAGTTTCAAAACAGCTTGCTGACTTAGAAAAAGCCATTTCCCCTTTAAAACAAGAAACGGGAAATTTAAGTCAAAAAATAAACTCCGCCAAAGCCCAAATAACTAAATCTGAAAAACAAATTCAATCTTTGTCGTTACAGCTTGCCCAAAACCAACAAGAACTCGACAAACAAAAAATTTATTTTGAACTACGGGTCAAAAATCACTATATTAACTCATCTCAACTTAGTCCGCTATTAACCTTACTTTCTACTTCCAGGGCAAACTCAATGCTTCGTCAATACTCTTGGTATCAGGCCTTGTTAAACCACAACCAACAAGTCATTACGCAATATCTTTCCGATATTCAGAAACTCACCGAGAATCAAAAACAATTGGCCTTGCAAAAAGCCAAACTTATTTCACTTCGTCAAAGCTTGGAGTCCCGCTTTGGCTTCTTAAACCAAGAAATCAAAAAAGCCGAAGACTACAAACAATCTCTATCCAATCGCCAAAAGGAATTAATCGCCCAAAAAGAAGCACTTTTTAGCACTTCTGTAGGCGATGTCTCTACCTCCGATGATCCTGCCTCTCGTGCTGATTACAACCCTGGCTTTTCTCCTGCTTTTGCCGCCTTTTCCTTTGGCGCTCCTCATCGCAAGGGTATGTCCCAATTTGGTGCCTATGGTCGGGCCAAAGCTGGCCAAAATTACGAAACCATCCTTAAAGCCTA
>CAYUVY010000005.1:2104-46639 GCA_964448465.1 uncultured Gammaproteobacteria bacterium | reverse complement strand
AGCCACGGATTTGGGCTTCGATGGTTTGAGCCATAAGATGGCGAATATCATCAAATACCTTGGTGTAGGTGGCAGGGTTACTGCGAGAAGTGCGTCCCACGGGAGATTGGTCGACTAGTAAAATATCGGTAAAATGATTGGTGCCACTAATTTCGCCGATGCCTTCGACCTGGGTTTTGATACTGCCATAGAGTTTGTGCAAGACTCCTTGATACAAACAATCGTGAACCAAGGTGGATTTTCCTGAACCAGAAACTCCGGTAACTACGGTTAAATTATTAAGGGGTATTTTAAGGTCTACATGCTTTAGATTAAATTTTTGACAATTTTTGATGGTTAAAAAGATGGTCTGTTGTTGTGGGTTATGGTGAACAGTAGTGGCAACTTTTAAACGTCCAGAAAGATAGCCACCTGTTAATGAATGTTTGTCTTTTTTAATTTCCGCCATAGTGCCCTGACTGACAATTTCGCCACCTTTGTTGCCTGCAAAAGGTCCAAAGTCGACCACATGGTCGGCACAGCGAATCACGTCTTCGTCGTGTTCGACAATTACCAAGGTATTGCCCAAGTCTTTGAGTTTTTTTAGAGTTTGGATGAGGCGATCGTTGTCGCGGGGGTGCAAGCCAATAGTGGGCTCGTCGAGAATATACAAAACCCCGGTTAACCCTGTACCAATTTGACTAGCCAGACGAATACGCTGGGCTTCGCCTGAAGAAAGGGTGGAGGCTTCGCGATCCAGAGTCATGTAATCCAGACCAACAGCCAAGAGAAATTCTACTCGAGCTTGCAGTTCTTTGTTGATGGGCTTGATCACTTCGTTTTCCTTGGCCGTGACTAACTCTTTTTCTAAGCCTTGCAGCCACTGGTGTAACCTGTCCACACTTTGGCAGGTGGCTTGGTAAATATTCTTACCTTGAATGGTGACAGATAAGGCATTGGGGTTGAGACGCGAACCCTGGCAGGTGCTACAAGATTCTTTGATCATGTACTCTTCTAGTTCTTGGCGAAAGGATTCAGAATTGGTGGTGAAATATTTGTTTTCCATCATTTTGGCGCGCCACTCGGGAAACTTAGTGCGATCAATTTGATACTTTGAACCTAGACCTTTACAGTCGGGACAGGCACCTTCGGGGGAATTGAAGGAAAAAAGGCGGGGTTCGATTTCGGGAAGAGATAAATTACAAACAGGACAGGCAAAATTTTCGGAAAAGAGATGGTCGAGCATTTCCTTGGGAGCTTGCGGCAAATCAAAGCCAGGATCGAAGACTTCGGCCAGGACAACTAAACCGTTGGAAAGTTTTAAAGCTTGTTCTACCGAGTCAACTAAACGAGAGCGGTTTTCTTTGTCGTTTTTGATGGTTTCTCGAGTGAGATTAATTTTGTCGATAACAGCATCGACAGTGTGGCGATTGGTGCGCACCAAATTAAAATCGGCAAAAATGTCTAAAATATGGCCATCGGCCCGGATAGATTTGTAGCCTTGGCTTTTGAGATTTTCAATTAGTTGTTTAAAATCGCCTTTGCGGTTTTGGACTACGGGGGCCAGGATTAAAAAGCGATATTGAGAGTTGGCCACTAGCCCTTTTTGGGCCATGTCTAGAATTTGGTCGACAATTTGTTTGCTGGTTTGGGGAGAGACCTCGCGACCACAATTGGGACAATGGGGATGGCCGATGCGGGCAAATAAAAGACGTAAATAGTCGTAGATCTCGGTGACCGTACCAACGGTAGAGCGGGGGTTGTGGGAAATGGCCTTTTGGTTGATGGCAATGGCGGGGGACAAGCCTTCAATTAGGTCCACATCGGGGCGCTTCATGCTGCCTAAAAACTGGCGGGCGTAGGAAGACAGGCTTTCCACATAGCGACGCTGACCTTCGGCAAACAAGGTGTCAAACGCCAAAGAGGATTTGCCAGAACCGGAAACGCCGGTAAACAGGATGATTTTATCTTTTGGAAACTCCAAGTTGACGTTTTTGAGATTGTGTTCTCTAGCGCCTTTGATAATGATCTTGCTTAAACCCATAGTCTCTATTTTACTATTAAATGAATCAAATTTCTAGATACTTTCCGTACTTTTACATATTTATGACCTAGTTGGACTAATTTAACTAATCTGTGTAATCCGTCTAAAATTAACCATTGGCCTAGTTCGTTTTTCATTATATCTATAGGGAAGGATGTGTCTGCAGTTTCAAATCTTTTTTGGTGCTTTGGATAAAGATCAGGATTTTGTAAAAATTCGCGAGCAGAAAGAGACCACGAATTACCATTGTTGCTCCAAAATGGCATATCTAGTATCCATTCCAATTGTGCAATATCTATTGATTCTGTCGGAATATCTAGTTCCCAAATCTTTTGATTATCCCACTCAAATGTAAAACCATATTTCTGGATGTGTGCAGGTAATTGCATATTTTTAGAATATCACAAGTTTTGGGTTTTATTTGGGTAAATTGGAATTTTATTGTAAATTGTATATAATGCCTCCATTGTGACTATGTTTGAAGCAAGATTGTATAGGTGTAGACGCCCAAGGGTTCCGCAAATTGTTGCCCTAGAACAAGCTTCAAACGGAGATATTAAGACTCGGTGCGGGGAAATACAAGATTCAGATGAAATTTATACCTCTGATTACAATGGTATCAATATTTTAGTTTGTACAAATAGCGGTTTTCCACATTTTAATCGTTTGCAAGTACACCATACAGATATTCGATTTGAGAAACAAAATAAATAGTTTTGATAATTTTGGAGTTTTTTTGTTGACAAATTGAGGGTTGGGGTTAGAATAGCGCATGCATTTAAATTTACCTGAAGGCATGACTAAAGCTCCTCAGTTGGATGTTGAATACGTGATCGGAGTGGAATGCCCACTGTTTAAACTTACAAGGGGTGCCAATAAATATTTGCCTATCAGACATGACGGATCATTTTCTTCGGAGCATAATCCGTGTTCAGTTTGCCAGGGAAACGCTAGAGTTACTCTAGACAACTACTATTTTCCCGTAGCTATATTACCCAAAGTGTGTAAAAAGGATGAAACTATTTGGGATAGAATTGCAGACTTAGTCGCCAGGATCCATAAGCCTAAAAGGGTTGTGCAAACAACTCCACAAGATTGGGAAAAAATTAGATAATCTAAAGTTTTTCAAGTTTGAGGATTTGGTCGCGCAGGCGAATGGCGTCTTCAAACTTCAATTCTATAGCGGCCTGTTTCATTTCGGAACGTAGGTCTTTGAGGTAACGTTTTAGTTCTGGTGGCGTTAATTGAGTGGGGTCTTTGGATAATCTAAGCTCTTTGGCATTGACCGCCTCGGTAGCTTTAATAATTTGTGGGCGAATGGCTTTTTGGATGGATTCTGGGGTAATACCGTGTTTTTCGTTGTAGGCTAGTTGTTTGATACGGCGGCGGTTGACTTCGGCCTGGGCTTCTTTGATGGCTGGCGACAGAGTATCGGCAAACAAAATAACCTGCCCGTCCACATTACGAGCTGCGCGGCCCATGATTTGAATTAGGGCTTGGCGGCTGCGCAGGAACCCGGCATTACCAGCATCCAGAATACAAACCAAGGTAACTTCGGGTAAATCGAGACCTTCGCGCAAGAGATTGATACCGACTAAAACATCGTAGGTGCCACCCCGTAGATCGTCCAGGATTTTACTGCGTTCTAGGGTATCAATATCGGAATGCAGATAGGCAACTTTGAGCTGTTTGCCGTTGGTGTTTTTGGAGTCGTTGAAAAAGGCAGTGATATCTTCGGCCATGCGCTTGGTAATGGTGATGACCAGGCTACGCTTGCCTTTGGTAGCCTGTTTGGTGACCTCCTGGATAACTTCCTGAATTTGGTTTTTGGCTGGACGAATAGTAATGGGAGGGTCGACCAGACCGGTGGGACGGATAATTTGTTCGATGACGGTTTTCTTGCAGTCTTGTATCTCGTAGTCTGCAGGAGTGGCGGAGACATAAATAGCTTTGGGGACCTTTTGGTAAAATTCGGCAAATTTTAAAGGACGATTGTCTAGAGCACTGGGAAGACGAAAACCAAAGTCAATTAAATTTTGTTTACGGGCCAGATCGCCATTGAACATGCCGCGAACCTGGGGAATGGTGACATGGGACTCGTCGATGACTGTGAGAAAATTATCGCCCCAAATATGGTGAAAATAGTCAATTAGAGTATAAGGAGGGTCGCCGGGAGCACGATTTTTTTCAAAATAGATGGAATAGTTTTCGATACCATTGACATAGCCCAATTCGGTGAGCATTTCTAAGTCGTAATCCACACGTTGGCGCAAACGGTGGGCTTCGAGAATTTTGCCTTTTTGTTTGAATCTTTCTACCTGGACTTCGGTGTCTTGTTTGATTTTTTCAAATATTTCCTGGTCGGTGCGGCCACCCACATATTGTTTGGCCGGAAAGAGGGTGAACTTTTCACTGGGAATTTGAGTGCCGGTGTAGGGATTGCGCATGGTGATAGTTTTGAGAAGTTCGTTTTCGGTGGTTAGCTCGATAATCCAGTCGGAATAAGCAGTCCAGATTTCGGTGGTGTCTCCACGTACACGAAAGGTTCCGCGCTTAAATTCGGTTTCGTTGCGGGTATAAAATAGACCAACCAAATTTTCAAATAATTGCCGTCTAGTGATTGGCTTGCCTAGAGTAAATTCAATTGTTTTACCCGAAAAATCGGCAGGATCGCCGATGTTGTAAATACAGGACACAGAGGCAACGACAATATTATCCGAGCCGGAAAATAAGTTGGAAGTGGTTTCCAGACGTAGTTTGTCGAGTAAATCGTTGATGTCCACTTCTTTGGCAATATAGGTGTCGCTACTGGGAATGTAGGCTTCGGGCTGGTAGTAGTCGTAGTAGGAGACAAAATAGGAAACTTTGTTGTGGGGAAAAAGTTCTTTAAATTCTTGGTAAAGCTGGCCGGCAAGAGTCTTGTTGTGAGAGATTACCAAAGTAGGCAATTGCGTGTTTTGGATGACGTTGGCAATGGTAAAAGTTTTACCAGAGCCAGTAACACCCAATAAGGTTTGTTTGTTAATCCCCTGCTGTAAATTGTTGGTAAGACTGGCAATGGCCTGAGGCTGGTCGCCGGCAGGAGTCATGGAGCTTACGAGTTGAAAAGCCATGGGTTATTGTACTATGTTTAGGTAATTTATTCGCTTCTGCGTTTTAAATAAATTCCGGCGTCAACTTCACCTTGACCTTGCAAATAGAAGACGGAAAAATAATCACCTCTTTCTGTCTGCGACATTCTTCTGCCCCAGTTTAAAGTGTCTCTAACTTCTAACTTCCTTTTTAACGGATATGCCTGGGGGTTTAGGTTAATATCTTTCACTTCGATATAAGCATCCATCATAATACGATTAATTTGTTTTTCGACAAATTCTTCTGCAAAGACTAAGAAAGAAAACTCCTTTCCTTTTGACATTGCGTATTATACTACTTTTTTTGAACTTGGTTGACTACTACACTGGATTTGTATTATCTATATTGACCAAACCGATATTATGTCTTATAATAGAGTGATAAGCAAATTGAAACTTTAATCGGAGGTTCATCGACACGTGATTTATTAATAAGAGAACGCGAGCGAGGTATGCTAGTTTCAGGTAGAGGATTTTTATATGAATCGGCTTTGACAGTACCATTCTTTCGAGACGGTAATATTCCGGATTCAATGATAGTTACGGCACTCAAAGATATTAAAACGCTTATGAGCTTATGGGTGTACCTATTGCTCAAGATGAATTTCAAACTGTTTTAGACATGTATAATTTGCCTGGTACCCTACATGTTGTTCCAAGAAGTAAAAGACAAGACCTTCTACCCCAGATCTGGTAATAGTAATTGATTTTGAATGTAGTTATTTTGTAAAACAATGTTTGACGAGTGTCAACTGTGTTCATTTTCAATATGTTATTTTTGGTTATGTTCGTGTGAGACAGATTAAGTTAGTTTTTGCCATTAAGGCTTCTGCTCAGGATAGGGAGAGTACTACCAAGAACCAATTTAGATTCCTGACTACAAGTGACATCAGGATCCATACGTCCAATTGCTTTTAGCTTTTCTCTTGCACAAACATTATGCCTTGTGCCGGAGGAGTCTATTTCACCAAATCTGCACCTAAGCATTTGATGAGTCCAAGGTTCCAAACCCATGTCAGTCTCTATGTAATAATCAGTGGTAACTTCTCCATCAGTAACTTCTCGAAGTTCTTGAGCTTCTTGGGCCAACTCTTCTTCTGTTTTTAAATATGATGGGGCACATGAAAACCAAGAACAACGAAAGTCTGGATTTGTCATAGTGCATATATAGTATCACTATAAAGCTAGATTGCAAATTTGGTTTTTGTATTTTCACGAAATTGATTTATTATTTTCATAGATGCTAGTAAAAACGCATTCGGTGGCATATACGGGTTTGAAAGGATCGGAAGTAGAAATTGAAGTGAACATCGCGGACAAGGGTTTCCCTGGATTTGCAGTGGTGGGGTTAGGATCTAAATCAGTAGAAGAGGCCAAAGAGCGAATTAAAACAGCCATTTTAAACTCGGATATTGAGTTTCCAAACGAAAAAATACGGTTAACCTAGCTCCTGCAGATTTGCCCAAAGATGGATCAATGTACGACTTACCAATTGCCATTGGTCTGCTTTGTGCCATGAATCTTTGTAAAGTCCCAAAGAAAAAATCAATGTTTTATGGAGAGCTGTCCCTGGATGGAACTTTAAGACATACCCGTGGGGTATTTTTATTGGCTCTGTTTGCCAAGGAGAATGGTATTGAGGAAATTTTTGTGCCCAGAATGTCAGCCAATGAGGCTTCGGTGGTAGAAGGAGTGAAGGTAATCCCGGTAGATAATTTGAAAAATTTAATTCGGCACTTAAATGAAGATAAACTAATTGAGCCACTGGAAAAAATCGAAGTGGAAAATTTATTGTCGGAAGCACAAATTGAGTTTGATTTATCGGAAGTATTAGGACAGGAATTTGCCAAAAGGGCCATCGAAATTGCGGCGGCTGGCGGTCACAATATTTTGATGATGGGGCCTCCAGGATCCGGCAAAACACTACTTTCTCGCTGTTTACCTGGAATATTGCCGGATTTGACAGAGAAAGAAAGTTTGGAAGTGACTAAGATTTATTCGATTACTGGGAATATTCCTCCAGGGAGTAGCTTGGTGAGAGTTAGACCATTTAGATCGCCTCACCACACCACTTCGCAAGTGGGTTTAATTGGGGGTGGTAGTAATTTGCGACCAGGAGAGGTGTCTTTGGCCCACCGGGGAGTGTTGATGCTAGACGAGTTTCCGGAGTTTTCGCGGGCATGTTTGGAGGCTTTGAGACAACCGATGGAAGATGGTAGTGTAGGAATATCGAGGGCCAATGGGCAAGTGAGTTATCCAGCGCAGTTTATGATGGTGGCAGCGTCGAATCCTTGCCCGTGTGGATTTTTAGGAGACCCCACCAAACAGTGCACATGTACCTCTTGGCAGATTGCTAAATATCAAAAGAAATTATCCGGCCCCATTTTGGACAGGATTGATATTCACTTACAAGTGCCAGCGGTGGATGTGAAGAAGTTGATGGAAAGCGGCGGTGAAAATATGTCGGAAAAATCGGTAACTGTACGCGAGCGAATTAAAAAGGCCAGAAAAATTCAATCAGCAAGATTTACTTCAACAAATTTGCACACCAATTCGGATATGAAAAATAAACACATAAAAATTTATTGTAAATTAAACCAACCGTCGCATTTGTTGTTACAACAGGCAGTAATTAAATATAATTTGTCGGCGAGAACTTATTTTAGGTTAATAAAAGTTAGTCGGACAATTGCGGATTTGGCCGGTTCAGTAGATATCTTAGAAAATCATGTCGCCGAGGCGTTACAATACCGAGTTAGGAGCGCGGAATAATTTATGATACCAATCGCAAGCGAGAAACCAACATATATTGCCGCTGACGTGGTCGAAGGAAATAACGCACATCTGACCTTTTTATTTTATGGTAAAAGAACAAGTTTGGCCACAATGTTATCTCGCGACTCAGAACTAAGCAATGGTGTTCGTGTCCTTAATAAGTTGTTTGCAAGAGCTTCCGACTGTATTAAAGAAATTAAACTTGAAACAGTAGAACTTGGAGAAGTTGAAGATTTTGGTGAGCCTGGAAAACCGCTACTGGTTAGAAGGGTTATCTTAGAACCAAGTGTTATTCAAGCAAGAAACAGACTGGTTGACGACTTAATTATGACTTGCGAAAGTGCGGGGGTTTCGAGAGATGAATTATTATCAAAGCCTGCTTATAGATTTTTATTTCCTTATCGTCCACATATTACAGATACTGACCAGCTAACGGGGTTAAGCAGAGTTACTTTGACGAATTTGATATTGAGAAATTAGGCTTGCTAAGAATAGAAAGAATAGTATGGATAGTTTCATTAGAATCCAATATACGATTGTGACCGACTGTATTAATTTGTATATTTTTGGCGCAAGGTAAGATGAGAGAACTTTGGGGAATAACTCGATTGTCGTAAATAGGATATAGATTAAAAATATTTTTTGTATTTGGCTCACATAGCCTTTTTAGGGATTCCGACTTATATCTAATTTCTGGTAAACCCCAAAAGGGTAAGATGCCAAAAATCATTCCGGACCATGGTGTAGCAATAGTAATAATTTTTTGAACTTCATTGCTTATTTTTGGATAGTTATCAACAAGATATTTGGCTACTAGGCCGCCTTTGGAATGGGAAATTATAGAAAAATTCTTTAGATTGTTTGTCTGTATGTATTTAGCAACATGCAGACTAATATCTTTTATAAGTAGATGGGTATTTAAGGGTAAAAAATGAATTTGATAACCCTGCTTATTTAAAACATTGGCAATTTTGGACATGTAGGTATATTTTTCATTTAGTCCTTGGATCAGTAAGATTGACTTATCTCCCTGCTTCCATGCAATTGGAGGCGTTAGTTTTGCAAAATATTTTAGGTAATTTTTGATATTCGTACAAAATTCCAGAAATATATTTATTGGAAAAAGCAAAATATTTTTCATGTTGTATAGTAATTATAGTGAAACAGTTTAACTTTACCAAAGGTAGAGAGGGAGAAGAGATTGCCAGGAAGTATTTGGAGCAAAAGGGATATTTGTGGATTGAAAGTAATCATAAAAATTACTTAGGGGAGATAGATATTATTATGGCAGCACCAAGTAAATCAGTAGATCAGTTTACTAGTGGATCAGGAGTGTTGGTGTTTGTGGAGGTGAAGTTGAAAATTGGGGATAGATTTGGACTTCCCGAAGAAATGATTAACAAAAGCAAGATTGCTAGAGTAAAAAGAATAGCGCAGGCATTTTTGGTACTAAAACCAGAATACACACGTTATAGAAAACATAATATTGAGGCGGTGTGTGTGGTTTTAAACCCAGATCACTCGATTAGCAGAATTACTCACTATGAAAACTTGGCGTGATTATCCTATTCAAACCATAGCCGATCTAGACAAAAGCTGGCCAAAAAGTTTATCCACGATTAATAAACCAGTAAAAAAGTTATTTTATCGTGGAGAATGGGACAAAAATATATTTAATAAATCTTTGGCAATTGTGGGAAGTAGAAAGTCTACTAGATATGGGGCAGAGGTGGTGGATAAATTTATGCCAGTATTGGTAAGTAACAAAATAACCATAATATCGGGATTTATGTATGGGGTAGATACCTTGGCGCACAAGAAATGTTTGGAGCTAGGTGGCAAAACAGTGGCGGTTTTGGGTAGTGGGCTAGATGTGTGTTATCCCAGTGAAAACGATAAATTGTACACAGAAATTTTAGAAAGCGGAGGACTAGTTATATCCGAATTTGAGCCAAAGTTTCAAGCGACTTTGTGGAGCTTTCCCGCAAGGAATAGAATTGTGGCAGGTTTAACTACTATGGGTGTGTTAGTAGTGGAGGCAGGGATAAAATCGGGAAGTATGATTACCGCCAGACTGGCTGTGGAAATGGGTAGAGAGGTGTATGCGGTGCCTGGATCGATTTTTTCGCCAACAAGTAAGGGATGCAATTATTTATTGTCCAATGGAGCGCAAATTGCCACATGTGCAGAGGATATATTAAATTTGCCAAGTACAGAATCAGAAGAAGGCCGGCTAACTTTATTTGAAAGTTTAAATGAACAAGAATTAAAATTGGCTAAAATATTGGAAAGAGAACCGTTTTCTTTGGATTTGTTGTGCAAAGAAACTGGAATGTCGGCTGGATATTTGGCCTCTACTTTGTCAATGATGTCACTTAAAGGCGTAGTGGAAGAAGTGGGAGGAATGTTCAAATTAAGCACTCGCCGATAATAAAGTTTACTGTTATTTATTGTATGAAAGTGCTTTCTTGATTATGGCTACTCTTGCTTCTGGAAGTTGTTCAAAATATGAGACTCTTGGGAATATATAAGTTTCTTGTTCTGTTAATAAACGTGAACCACCGAGAGCCAATATTCGTGCACCAGGATTTGTTCGACGAACTAGATCTGTTACTAGTTCAGCATCGCTCAAGGAGTTTAATATTCCAGGTGAACTTAAGTTTCTTCCAATAATGGCAAGACTATACCTAGCTTGACTCAGATCTGGTGAAAATCCTAATTTCATTAAATCAATAGTTTGCTCAACCTCCTCGATAACAGTTACCGGCCTAGTTACAAGTTCAATTCTAGAACGCTTCAGATCTTCTTTTATGGTTTCTATTTTTTGAGGATCTCCTTCAAAAATTATTGCTGTGCGAGGTCTACTTTTTTCTGTCATACGGTTAGTATACAACTAGTACTTATTATTTCAAGAGTATTTAAAATATCTCAAAAATAGGGGCTCCAGTCGGCGATGGGAGTGGTATTGCCAATAACAAAGTTGATGGAGTATAAGAGAATGGCAGGCAGAAGCAAGACAAATAAGATTTTAAATTCTTTTTTCATTAAATATGGACTTAAACCAATTAACGCTAAAGGATAAAGTGGAGAAATATAGCGAGAGACATCGCGGTGATTGAGGGTAAGATTAGCCAAAAAGTAGAGTACGGCGAAAATGGAGGAGGGTGAAAGGCGTTCTTGGTTTTTGATAAAGGCGATCATCCCCGCCCCCACCAAAAAGTAAACATAAATAATATCTTCTAGCCAAAAGTCGCCTACCCAACGATCCGATTTATTAAAGGCAGCAAAAGGTCGAAGGTTTAGATGGTGATTGTCTCCGCTGTGAAAATAGGCAAGAAAGTCGCCAGTTTGGAGTTGGTAATAATAAAAGACGGCTAAAATAACTAGAGGTGCTAGTAAAAAGGGTAAAAAAGTTTGCATGAAAATTTTCTTGGTTTTGCAAGTTTTTAATAGAAAGAGGAAGTAAGCGCCAAAAAGTAAAATGGCTGGAGTTTTCAGAAATTGGGCTAAGGCCAAAAATAAGGCAGAAAATAAATACTGGCGTTTTTCAAAGTGATATAAAGAGGCTAGCACGGCGGCAATGAACCAGGTTTCTGGAGCTCCCACAAGACGTAGAACAAAGAGACGAGCTGGCAGAAAAATAAAGACCACAGAAAGCCAAAGGGCGACCTTTTGGTTGACATGTTGCTGGGCAAATTTATAAAAGTAGATACACAAGACAAGGCTTCCCAGTAAATTGGCCAAAAGCATGGCCTTGGGGCCGGTGGTAAACTGATCTAGAATTTTGATCATAACCGGGAACCCAGGAAAATGAGCTGGATAATACTCAACTGGTAGCGGTAGTGAGAAGTGTGTGCGGATACAAGTTAAGTCGTAATTGCACTTAGAAATAGCCAAATAGTTGGTTCCGTCGTAATTGGCAAAAATGGTCAACAGAGATGTATTTGGGTAGCCAAAATGTTTAGGGATATTGAGGTAAAAAAGAAGCCAGAAACCGAGAATTGAGGCTAATGTAAGTAAAAGTAATTTTTTCACTAAATTAGTTTAACTAAATTTGTTAAAATAGGCAAAGTTTGGCGCTATCGTCTAACGGTTAGGACAGCAGGTTCTCATCCTGCTAATCGGGGTTCGATTCCCCGTAGCGTCACAAAGGGGATTGTCACTTTGTTTTGCAATAAATCCTAATTTAAGTATAATTGTGGTGTAAAATTTATGTTTTATATTGTCGTATTGGCACCTAATTTTGCACACTTAATTATGAGCAGTGCTAATAGATTAAATAAACAGTTATCAATAATAGTTTCTCTTGAAAATGTTGTATGAATAAGTCCAAAGAAGATGAATCTCGCCAGCTCTATGTAATCAATCACGCAAAAATCGTCGCCGATTCTATATCAAAACAGCGGAATGTTCTCATTGAAATTCTGACAGAGATCGAAAGTCTGGTTGTTGCAGAGGATGAAATTAGTAGGGTAACTGATCTACTATACTCACTACACGAGAACAAAACATACTTCGTACACGAAAAAGTTTCTAAGGTTGCAACATTTCTACCTTTGAATCTGCCCTTTTATTCCTTGTTTTTGTTTGCTCTAATACCTTCATATCAGTCCGAGTATGTTGTTGTGCGAGCACCAGAATTACTACATACGACCCTTAATAAGTTGGCAAAAGCTATTTCTTTAGATAAGTTATATCCGAATACACTGGTTAAAGATATACACAGAGAAGCCTTTGTCCAAGACGAATGTAAAACGAGTGATGTAGTTGTGTTTACTGGTAGATATAATAACTTTCTTAAAATTAAAGACCAGCTTTCCAAAAAGACACTTTTCCTCTATAACGGTGTTGGCCACAACCCTGTTGTTGTAACGCCAAGCGCAAATATTTCACTTGCAGCTGAAAAGGTCGCTTTTTTAAAAACTTTTAATAACGGACAAGACTGTGCTGGTGCGGACATGGTGCTTGTCCACAAGGATATAATAGGTCCTTTTCTTGATGAGTTAAAAAATTGTTTATACAATGTCAAGGTTGGACCTTCTTACAAAGATGGATCCTTGATAGGGCCTTTGGCAGAGTCTTCTTCGTTACTCTCAACGGCCGAGATGTTAGACCGTGTCCAAAATAGTAAAGGTCAGATAGTATTTGGGGGTACACTGGATTTTAAAAAAAATATTGTATTCCCAACAGTTTGCCACTCTCATATCAAAAATTTTCGTAACTATAAGGAGCTGTATAGCCCTGTAGTTCTTGTATCCGAATACGATTCAGATGATGAATTATCTGAATATTTTCATGATCCAGAAAACCGCTACACACAAGAGCAAATGTATGTTTCTGTTTTTGGTGCTAGCAACTTTGTGACAAGTAAAGTTTTGGGCACTATAGTTTTAAAGGATTTAATAATACATGATGTAGAGCGTGGCACTGAGGAGTACGGTGGTTACAGTTACGGCGCATCACTCGTCTGCAAGTCTGGTATTACAATTTGTAAGCCTGTTCTTGTGCCTAGAGAAATTTATAATTACTTATTGCGTCCTGCAGAAAGCTACTCAAGCTTAATATCTAAAAATAAGTCCTTGGCCAAAACCATTCAGGATTTAGTATCAAATAGCTTTATCGAGACTGTCACAAGAATATTCAATTCAAACCTAAGGTTTGCCTTTATCTTTGGAAGCCTTGCCCGTGGAAGGAGTAAAAATTATAGTGATATTGATACTTTCATCTGTATTAAAGAAAGAAAACGGGAGCAGATTGATGAATATATAAATTGGGTTTTTTCAATATCAGAATTTTTTGGAAAAATTCCTGATTTTATCTATCCAGCAGAAATTATGACATTTGAAGAACTTGAGAATTCTCTAGGTGTACTTCCGACAATAAAATTGTTTAGTACTCAGAACAAGCCCGAAGTTTATGATTCTGTGTTGTGGGCACATGCTCTCTCTCATGCCAAGTTGGCGATAGTACATCCAGAAAATATACCTGGAGAATGGTTAAGCTTATTTCAGACAAACTCAAGGCGATTAATAGAGACTTATTTATCTGATCTATCTTTAAATGATATTGGTCAAGAGATACGTGAAAAGTTCCATAAAAATTTGCTTGTAGAAAATGATATTTTAAATATTCTTAAAACAATACCTTTCGATATCGAATGTAAATATATAGAACCAGTCATGCAGTCATTGATAAGTCGTAATTTTTTTGGCAGGAAAAAATTTCTAGAAAACAACAAAGGTACACAACCGAGCCAAAGTTTTAGGTTTGGACCAGCTTAAATATTTACTTGTTTGTAAGAAATAATTACAGATACAAAAATACGTATCACATAACACTAGGCTGTTGTCACTGCACCAAGATGTGAAGTAAATTTACTTATGTTTTACTAAGGGAAGAGATAGATCTATTTTGTTGCCTCGTATAGGAAATGACATGTTACACGATTTGCATACAAAGGAGTTGTTGATATTTGACACATTAACATGGCAACAAGGAGATTCGATATTCTCCTCTAAAAACAAGAATATATCATTTGTTCGGTATTTAATATTACGAAAAGAGGTATTTCGTCGAGCATTTACCTTGTTTAATACACAAAGCTTTTTCAAAACTCTATCTGACCATAAATCAAGTTCGGTGTTTTTGGAACTGGAAATTATTTTAAAATGAATAGAGTCGTTCCAATAGTATTCAATAAAGAATAAGGCCCGTCTCTTCCAGTAAAAGTTTTTTTCAAAACCTTGTTCGTTATCACACAAAAAATCAAAAAGTCTATTTAACTTAGAGATATTATCGTTGGTCTTCTTTTTGATCAATAGTTTATCTGAGTCAAGATTAATTACCCATTTGTGTTGGTCATATGGGGTAAATACTAGTTCAGCTATTTCTGAAGGGGTCTCTATGTACCCTCCCAAAGATATTCGTTCTAGTTCGCTTAAAAATAATTTAGGGTCATCTACGTGCTCGAGTACATGTTTGCAAATTGTTTTACTAAAGACTTTATCCTTAAATGGTATTTTGCTTGTATTATAAAAAACAATAGGACGATCTATTTTCAATTCCTGATTCCAACGATGCTCATTTCCAGCCTCTGTGTACTCAAGTAAAATATTTGCTTTCTTATCTGGCTTATGACCTGAACCGATATCTATAATCATATTTTGAAATAATATCACAGAGTAGCAATAGGGGTCATCTGGCAGTAGGAATTTCTGTGTCAACACACTTTATATAATAAAATATATATAAACACTGTCTTTTCTTAATATTGTTTGGTGGAACTAGTCTTTCACTTTAAACGAAAGTGATATAATTAGATATGATAAATAAAAAAGAACAACAGAGGTTTGTTGATATTATTACCAATGAAGATCCTGACAATTTTGATGTTCGAAGAGAAGCATGGGGGCTCTATGCTGTAAACCGTGGGTTCCCTTTTGCGGACCAATTTGATCAACCTTTGAGAGTTATGCTTGCTGAGTTACTGCCCGAGGTACTAAGTAGTGATGAAGATGTGTGTGGTGAAAAATGGAATGTAGTTGCTGAACTGGTTTTACCTGACTTAATTCGTCCTTATAGTACATATCTGAATTGGGTTGACAGGTTGTCTTTAGTTCAACCCGAGATGCACAAAGCTCAGCCATACTTGAGACGTATGTTGCGCGATTTAAATGTAATGGAAGCACTTGAGGAGGGAGGCTATACAGGACCGATTTTACCAAGAAGGTTGCCTGCTTAATATGAACACAATTCAATACGAAGATTTTGCCAAGGTGGAGTTTAGGTTGGGTCAGATTGTGGAAGCGGGTAAGGTTGAAGGGTCAGAAAAATTATTGAAATTTAAGGTAGATTTTGGAGAAGAGTTGGGTGTCAAAACTATATTTTCCGGAATTGCCAAATATTACGCGCCTGAAGATTTAATAAACAAAAAGACGGCATTTGTGGTAAATATTGAACCTAGAAAAATTATGGGCGAATTATCGGAGGCCATGATTTTTGCGGCAGAAGTAGAGGGGAAAATTACAATTATGATCCCCGAGACGGATATGCCAGCTGGTGCTAAAATATTCTAATGGAACTAATCTATAAAACTAATCTAATTGCCAGCTTGGAAAAAGCAGTTTCTGTTGCTTTGGTGAAACTGAAAATGCCCACAGACCAAGTCAAAGTAGAAACCAACAAAGAATATCAATTTGGTGATTATAGTACGAACATTGCCATGCTTTTGGCAAAAAGTTTAAAGAAAAATCCCAAAGACTTGGCGGAGGAAATTAAAGGTGAACTAGTAGACGAAATTATTGAAAAGGTGGAAGTAGCTGGACCTGGTTTTATAAATATTTATTTAAAACAAAAATTCAAACTTGCACAGTTAGACAAATTGGCAACTTCGGCTTTTTTAAAAGAAATTGCGGCCAATGGTAAAGGCAAAACCATGGTCATTGATTATTCAGCGCCAAATATTGCCAAACCTTTTGGGATTGGCCACTTGCGTTCTACTAATATTGGTCAAGCAATTTATAATATATATAAAATTTTAGGTTGGAAAACTATTGGAGATAACCATATTGGAGATTGGGGCACACAGTTTGGAAAGCTAATTGTGGCAATTAAAAAATTTAACACTAAGCCAGTTGAGGATTTGACAATTGAAGAGTTGGAAAGGTTATATGTAGAATTTCATAAAAAAGCAGAAGTTGACGAAAAATTAGTGGAAGAAGGAAGAGAATGGTTTGCCAAGTTGGAGAAGGGAGATGCAGAAGCAAGAAGAATTTGGCAACTTTGTATAGATGTTTCCATGAAGGAACACAATAAAATGTATGACCTATTAAAAGTCAAAATAGATGTGGTCAATGGCGAATCTTTCTATGAAGATAAGATGCAGGAAGTGATTGACGTTTGTAAAGAGAAAAAGTTGGCTAAAATTGGCGAGGGTGGAGCCTGGATAATTGAATTTCCCAGCATGCCCCCCGCCATATTAATAAAGAGTAATGGAACTACTATTTATTTTACCCGCGATCTGGCAACAGCTTTGTATCGCAAAAGAAAATGGAACCCTGATTTGGTTATTTACGAAGTGGGAGCGGACCAAACACTTCACTTAAAACAAGTATTCGAAACATCCAGAATATTGGGGTACATGCCAAAATACGGAATGGTTCATGTGGCTCATGGAATGATTCGATGGAAAGATAGGAAATTTTCTACAAGAAAAGGTGAAACTATCCATCTCTCTGAAATTATTGATAGGGCTCGACTAGAAGCAAAAAAAGTTGTGGAATCGGCAGAAATTAGTAGAAGCAAAAGTGAAGATAAGCAAGAAGTCATAGACCAATTGGCAATTGGGGCAATTAAGTTTACAGATTTATCTTCAGAGCCAAAGAGGGATATTATTTTTGACTGGGAGAGAATTATGAGTTTGGAAGGAGACTCTGGTCCTTACTTACAATATGCTTATGCCAGATGTGTAAGTTTAATGGAAAAAGCCAAAGAAAATAAAGAGGAAGTTGGGTTGGACTGGAAAGACCAAAAACCAGTGGAAATGGAGTTGGTTAACAAATTGTTATGTTTGGAATCAAAAATTTTAGAAGCAGCCGAGAGATATGCGCCCAGTGTGTTGGCAACTTATGCCCTGGAAGTGGCTAGAAGTTTTAGCCAAATGTATGGTAGTTTGCCAATTTTGAATAATCCAAAATCAGCACGGAGAATTTATCTGACAACAAAAACAAAAGAAGTCTTGGCTATTTTATTGCAGTTATTGGGAATAACTGCAATTGAAAAGTTGTAGGCCTATTTTTTGAAGATTATTTTATAGATTTCGGAGTAATGCTCGGCAAAGATAAACTTGATATCTTTTTGTACTTCCTCGGGAACATCCACCATATTCTTTTCATTTTCTTTGGGAATGATTAGAGTTTTAATACCGGCACGGTGAGCTGCAATAGTTTTTTCTTTGAGTCCACCAATAGGTAAAACATTACCGCGAATAGTAATCTCTCCGGTCATGGCTATGTCTTTGGGAATTGGGACATTTTTTAGAGCTGAAATTAAAGAAGTGGTAATGGCACAGCCAGCAGAAGGGCCATCTTTGGGTGTGGCTCCTTCGGGAAAATGGATATGAATATCGGTTTTATGAAAGTCTTGAGTGATACCAAACTTATCGGCTTGGCTACGAATGTAGGAAACCGCAGCTTGACAAGACTCTTTCATGACTGTGCCCAATTTGCCAGTAAGAATTAGACTGCCACGACCTTTCATAATGTTGGTTTCGATAAATAAAACGTCTCCGCCCACGGAAGTCCAGGCTAAGCCAGTAGAAATACCTACTTCATCTTTTTTGCCTTTAACAGGGGAAGAGTAACGTTCTGGTCCAAGCAGTTTTTGAACAACTTTAGTATTGTTTATTTCCACCTTGTCTGCCTTGGTGACAATTTGTTTGGCGACTTTTCGAAATAATTTGGCTAATAATCTTTCCAGATTACGGACTCCTGCTTCACGAGTATATTTTTCGGTTAAATAGCGAATAGTATCGTCTTTGAAGACACCAACATCTTTGGCGACTAAGCCATTGGAGCTAAGTTGCTTTGGTAACAAATATTTTTTGGCGATATGAAATTTTTCTTCTAGGGTATAACCAGTAAAGTCGATGACTTCCACACGATCTAAAAGTGGACCAGGCAATCCGGCCAAATCGTTACCGGTGAGAATAAAGAAAACTTTGGAAAGATCCACCGGAGAATCGATGTAATGATCGGTAAATTCTTTGTTTTGCTCGGGATCGAGAGTTTCCAGAAGAGCTGAGGCTGGATCGCCACGATAGTCAGAGGCAAGTTTATCGATTTCATCTAGCATAAAAACCGGGTTGAAAGATTTAGCATCTTTTAGACCCTTAATAATCCGACCGGGCATAGCGCCCACATAAGTGCGACGATGGCCACGAATCTCGGCTTCATCGCGTACGCCACCCAATGATATTCTTACAAATTCACGTCCCAAAGCCTTGGCAATAGATTTTCCTAAGGAGGTTTTACCTACGCCCGGAGGACCAATAAAGCACAAGATGTTGGTATTGTGGTGCTCTCCGTTCTCTTTCTGTTTGCCTCGGAGGTTCATAACAGCCAAATATTCCAGAATTCTTTCTTTGACTTCTTGTAAGCCGTAATGATCGTCATTTAAAATTTTTTCGGCTTTTTTGAGGTCTAAGTTATCCTTTGTATACTTACCCCAAGGAAGATCGACAAGTGTTTCTAAGTAGGTTCGAATATAGCTAGATTCCGGAGCCATGGAGCCCATTTCCTCCAGGCGATTGAGCTCCTTAAGGGCTTTTTTCTTTAACTCAGGTGGCATTTTAGCTTTTTTCAATTTAGTAGCTAGTTCGTTGGCATCACTGTCTTTATCGCCAGAGGACTTGCCCAAACGTTTTAGTTCTTTTTCTATTTGGTGCTTTCTTTCTTCTAGTATATTGCGCTTCATGCCGGTATTGAATTTTTCCTGGGTCTTGGCCTCAATGTCTTTTTCTAGCTCGGCTACTTTCATTTCTCGAATTAATAGTTCAGTAGCGACTTTGATGCGTTGGCTGACCAATAGTGTTTCTAATATTGCTTGTTTTTCGGATAATTTTCCTTCCACGGCAAAAGCGACCTGGTCAGCTAAATCACTAGAAGAGACTCCGGTTCCCAGTTGCATGACGGCCGGAAGATCAAACTGGCGACCCATAGCAAAAGCTTTTTTCAATTGGCTCAACAATGCATCAGCAGATTGCTGAATGTCGGTGACAGACTCAGATATTTGAGGTAAATCCACAAATTCGGCAGTCATAAATGGCTCATATTGATTAATCTTAACGATGTTGACACGAGAAATTCCGTGCACAATGGCATGGAGACTACCATCAGTTTGCAAAATATGCTCAATGCGAGAAAGTACTCCAACGCTATATAGATCAGCCATTTGGGGGTTTTCGGTTTTGGGATTTCGCTGAGTAGTGACAATAACTAGTTTATTATATTTATCGTATCCTTCCATAATTGCACGAGAAGATTGTTTTCGACCAACAAAAATTGAGGTGTCCACAGAAGGAAAAAGAACCACGTTGCGAAGTGGCACAATTGGAAGGATTTTTTTAATTGTTTCGAGAGTTTTATTTGCGGGGGGAATAATGATAGTTTCAGTCATAGTTTTAGCAGTCTAGCAGTATCATTGCTAAAGTGTCAAGGGGGGATGTTAGAATAGAGACATGAGTAAAATAAAATTTGGTAAAGTAGTGCTTCTGGGTAGACCTAATACAGGCAAGTCTACCTTGATTAATACCTTGATGAACCAGAAGGTCAGTATTACCTCTCCCCTACCCCAAACAACACGTCGAAATTTGCAAGTTTTGTACCAAGATGAAGTGGGCAAATTTTTATTGTGGGATACGCCGGGAGTATTTAGCAAAGTAGAAGACTTGATAGGTAGAAAGGTTAACGCTGAGGCTCCTAAGTCACTAGGAGGGGTGGATGTTGTGGTCTGTGTGGTAGATATTTCTCGACCTAAAAATGAGGAAGACAACAAAGTGGTAGGGATTGTGCGTAACGTGAAGGCCAAAAAGGTTTTAGTATATAACAAAATTGACGAGGCGATTGGCAGATCGGACCATACTCCTGAATATTCTTATTTGGAAAGCGAATTTGATTCGGTAGTAAGGATGTCGGCCTTAAAGGGTACACACAAAAAGCATCTCTTGGAAGTAATTTTTGAATATCTTCCAGAAGTGGAAGAAGAAGATGTAAAGAAATTTATGGAGGAAAATGGCTTAGGTGAAGGGCCAAAAATCAGTATTGATTCTTACGAATACGTAAGTGAGCTAATCCGAGAAAAGGCATATTTGAATCTGCGCCGTGAGGTACCTTATTCAGTAAACGTAAAGGTTGAAAGTATTGAAGACAAGGCCAATATTATTGTGATTAAAGCTGTTTTGTTTACAACAGCGGATCGCTATAAAAGAATGATTATTGGTGCTGGGGCTAAAAAGATAAGACAAATTGGTAGCCAAGCCAGAAAAGAATTGGAGTTGATGAGTGCCAGAAAAGTATTTTTGGAACTACGAGTCGAAACGGACAGACACTGGATGGAAAACATAGAGCTATAAAAAAGTTGACAAGTAGATCAGTTGACTAGTTATTAAATATTTGTAGTATATTATTAAGATCATGTTAAAGACTATTAATCTAATTAAAAAGTTTGGGATAGTAACTGCTTTGGATGGGGTGGAGATGGAATTGAAAAAGGGACAAGTTGTGGCCTTGCTGGGACCAAACGGAGCTGGTAAGACAACTTTAATGCGTATATTGACTGGGTTTTTGACTCCTAATACTGGCAGTGTTTTGTATTTGGATAAGATGGTAAACACTCAGCATTCAATGTATAAGCAAAAGATTGGATATTTACCGGAGAACAATCCGTTGTACGGTTATATGAAAGTAATAGAATATTTGGAATATGTAGCTAGTTTAAAATCAGTAACTAGTTTGTCTGGACAAATCAGAGGAGTAGTAGAAGAGTGTGGACTGGTAGAAGTACTTAACAAAAAGATTGAGACCTTATCTAAGGGTTATAAGCAGAGAGTAGGTTTAGCTGCAGCCTTGTTGGGAGAGCCAGAAATATTAATATTAGATGAACCCACTTCAGGCTTGGATCCTAACCAGGCTTTAGAGGTACGGGAATTAATTAAAAAACTGGGTAAGAAAAAATCGATTTTATTATCCACGCATATTTTGCCAGAAGCCAAAGCTATGTGCAAAACTCTTTACATTATTAATAGAGGAAAAATAGTATTTAAGGGAGAAATGAGCAAAGTTAAAAATTTGGAAAAAAAGTTTGTGGAACTAACTGCATGAACAAAATACTGATAATTGCAAAAAAGGAATTTGGGAATTATTTATATAATCCAATTGGTTTTATTTTTGGTTTTATTTTACTGTTAGTTTCGTCTTGGCTGTTTTGGCAGAATATTTTTTTGTCTAACGTGGCTAGCTTGGAAGCCCTACTGACCAGTTTTGTGTTTTTATTAACTATATTTATTCCGGCCTTGTTAATGGGAAGCCTGGCAGAAGAAAAAAAACAAGGAACCTGGGAGGTCTTACTCACTTTGCCGGTAAACGAAGTGCAATTGGTTTTGGGTAAATTTTTGGGAGCTTGGATGAGTATTGCCGTTTATATACTATGCTTAGCACCAAACGCATTAATAATTGGGCTACTGGGAAAACCAGACTGGGGATTGTTGGTAGCAACGCTTGCTGGAGTAGTCTTAATATCTGGGGTTTACATAAGTCTATCTATTTTTGGTTCTAGTTTAAGTAACCAAAGTGTAATTGCCTTTGTAATAAGCGCCACCATTTTGATGTTATCTAACCTGGTTGGACAAGATCAGTTTTTAAGTAGATTGCCCAACAGCATTGCTTTTTATCTGGAAAAGTTGTCCTGGAACAGGTTGATGGTAGAATTTTTTTCCGGTTATGTCTCAATACAAGCTAGCGTAATCTTGATGGTATCTGTGGTTGTCTTTTTATGTTTATCGGTTTTGAGCCTGAAAACACGACATGCTTAAAGATAAAATAAATTATATTTTTACCAGTTTTAATATTTTAGTATTTTTAGTAGGATTAGTTATTTTGGCGATTATAAGCCCGAGGGTCGGGCTAGATTTGAGTATTAACAAGATTAATAGCTTATCTCCTGCTTCGATAAAAGTAGTAAAGAACTTGCCCGATTTAGTAACTGTGACTATTTATGCTACTCAAAGTTTACCGGAACAAGTTAAACCCCTAACTAAGAATTTGGCGCCGATAATGGAACATTTTGCTAAGATTGACACAAATAAGCTGAAGGTGGTTTACCAAGATCCAAACACAAATCCTGTGGCACTAGATGAAGCCAATAAGGCCGGTATTCAACCCCTACAGTTTTCTACGGTTGGATCGGATAAATACCAAGTGCAGACTGGTTATTTTGGTATGGTTATTCGCTATGGTCAAAAACAGGAGGTGGTACCAATTATTAGTGATATTGGTAATTTGGAATATTTACTAGTATCCAAGATACAGAAGTTAACAAGTCCAGTTTTACCATTAGTCTTAGTAGCCGATGGTAATGGGGAAGTAACTCAGAATGAAGCTAGTTTGTTTTATCAATATTTAAATGCCGACTATACGGTTAAAAAAGTTGATTTAAATTCGACCAAGGATCTGGATGCCGTGGCGACGGTGCTTTTAATTGCAGGGCCCAAGGCAAAGTACAAAGATTCGGCAATTGCTTTGGTGGAAGGCTGGCTAAAAAGTAATAAACCACTAATTGTTTTGCAAGATACAAATACGGTGGATGAATATTTGGGAATAAAAAAAGTTGAAAGTGGTCTGGAGAAACTATTGGCAAGTAAAGGCTTGGAACTGGATAGTGGTTTTATAGAAGAAGAAAATGGGGCAGTGGCGAATTTTGATACTGGCAAGGGAAGTTTCGTTGTACGCTACCCATACTGGCCAAAGATTGGAGGTGAGGGAATCAATAGAACCGTTGCGGCGATTTCGTCTTTATCTGGCGTGGTTTTGCCGTGGACTGGGTCGATAAAAAGTGTTGACAATATTACTTTAATAAAAACTTCGAATCAGGCCTGGAAGGCAAAGGATACGGATAGCTTAAATCCAACAAATCAAGTAGCAAGACCAACGGAAGAGAGAGGAGAATTTGTTTTAGCCGCAATGAGTAAGTCGGACCCCAAAATTATTTTGGTAGCTGATGCAGACTTTTTGAAAGACCAATTTGTGATGAACAATCAACAAAACTTGGCTTTTTCTCTTAACTTGATTGATTTGGCACGGGCCGACGAGTCCTTGAGCACGATTAGAGGTAAACAAATTTATTTACCAAACCTAAGACAAATATCTGATCAAGCCAGAGTGATGTTTAGATACTTAGGTATTGGGTTGCCCGTGCTCTTGTTGGCCTTGTTTTATTTAGCAATTGGGGTTTATCGTAATCAATTAGCCAAAAAAAAGGAAAATGTTTACCAAGTCAGATAAAGCATATTGGGTAAGTGGAATTTTGGTGATACTAGTTATTGGATTTTTAGTGTTTCAAAAGATCCAGAGCAATAAACCAGCCGCCACTTGGGTAAAAGGAGAAATATACAAGTTTTGCGTGAGTGAAATTTGCTTAGAAAACAAGATTGGACGCTGGTGGTGGAGTGAGAAAAATATACAAAATCCGGCAGAAGAAAATATTGTTAATAAATTTGTTAAAGATTTGTCGGAATTGACCTTAATTGACGTAGTTTCTAATAACCCAGAAAGATTTGCTGATCTTGGAATTGCCACTAGTTCGGCAAAAATTATGGTAAATGGCCAAGAATTAGTGTTGGGTAATCTGGGTGATGATTTGGAATCAACTTATGTTAAACCAGGAGATGAAAATAAAGTTTATTTGATTAAGTCTGTTTGGGGCACTAAAGATTTGGTAAAACCGGAATATTGGAAAATTAGATTTATTAACAATATATCTGTTTTTCAAATTAAAGAAATAAACCTAAAATATGGAGCACATGTAATCAAGATTAGCCCCGAAAACGGTGCTTGGAAAGAGAAAGACTTGGTAAATAAATTGGCGTATTTGGAGACTACTGGGTATGTTGGTACAATTTTAGATAATTGGCAGCCCTTGGTAAGCGTGGAAATCAAGTCGGAAAATGAAACTAGTAATTACGAAGTTGGTATTGGGATAAAAAATAAGCAAGTAATTTATGTGGCTAAAGTCAAAGGTGAATTTTGGCAATTGGATAAAGGCTTATTTGACTTGTTGACAAGTGTGCCTAAAACCAACTAGACTCTAACATGTCTAAAAAAGATGGTTTTTTCTTCACCGGGTTACTAGCTGCAGGGCTTGGCGCTTTGGCAGGTTTATTAATGGCTCCAAAATCAGGCAAAGAAACGAGAGAAGATGTAATTAGAGTGGTAGACACAATTGCCAAGGACTTGCGACATACCACCAAAGAATCGGAAAAAAGAGTGATTGCGATTTTTGGTAAGAGTACAAAAAAGGCAAGATTACTTTATAAAACAGTGCGCAGAGAAGTGTTTTCGCGAGTTGCTGATTTAAAAAAAACCGGCAAAGAGCTTGATAAAGAAAAATATTTTAAAATCGTGGATAATGTGGCCAACGACCTAAAAAGCGATATCACTACAACCAAGGGTAGCGTAGTTAAACTAAGTGAATATCTTAAGAAAGACTGGGAAAAAGTAAAAAATGCGGTGATGGCTACGGAAACTACTTCGAAAAAAGCTTGAGTAATTGTTTAAGACTATTTTCATCGAGTATGGAGACAACTAAATCTGGTTTGAGTTCTTTAACTTTGATTTTTAATTCTTTTTCGTTGCACAGGTCGGACTTGGTCAAAAGAATTAATTCGGGTTTACTGGCCAACTGACTGCTGTAGTCGGAGAGTTCTTTGCGCACGGTTTGGTAGGCTTTTTGCACATCCTCGTTTTCACAACTGACACAATGTACCAGAAGCTTGGTGCGCTCAATATGTTTTAAGAATTTGGCTCCTAACCCTTTGCCCAAATTGGCCCCCTCAATAAGCCCAGGGATGTCGGCTAAGACCTTGTCGGTGATGGTAACGCCCAAATTAGGTTCTAGGGTGGTAAAGGGGTAATTGGCAACTCTAGCGTGAGCCCGGGTTAACTCGTTTAAGAGAGAACTCTTGCCAGCATTAGGTAAACCAATAAGACCAATATCGGCAATTAGTTTTAAGGTAAGATGAATATTTTTGATTTCTGTAAGAAAACCGGGTGTTGTTTCCATGGGGGTAGTATTATCTGGAGCCTTAAAGTGAGAATTACCCCAACCACCTGTTCCTCCACGGGCAGCCATAATTTTTTGACCTACTTCAGTCATCTCATAGCCCGTGCCATTATCATAAGAAACTACGGTACCTACGGGTATTTCTAAAATTAGATCTTCCCCATCTTTGGGTCGACGGTTGTTTTCTTCGCCTTGCATACCATTGGGTGCCTTGAATTTTTTGGCATAGCGAAATTGACTTAACTTGGTGATATCGGAAACGGCCTGAAAATAGATATTGCCACCATTACTACCGTCTCCACCATCGGGTCCACCTTTGGGAGCATTGCGAGTGCGCAAGAAGTGTAAAAAGCCCTTACCACCGTTGCCGGCTTTAATTTGAATGGCTACATCATCGACTAACATGGCCTATTTTACCTTAAATTCCGAGCGCTTGCTTGTAGGTATCTTTTTGGTTGAAGCCAATGATTTGGCCAGTATGCTTACCAGAGTCAAAAACATGTACGGCAGGAATGGAGCTAATTTGATATTTCATGGCTAGTTCTTGCTCGTCGTCCACGTTTACTTTAACTAATTTAAATTTGCCGGCATTTTCTTTTTCTAGTTCTTCTAAGACTGGCCCAAGCATTTGACAAGGTCCACACCAGGGGGCCCAAAAGTCGACTAAGACCTTACCTTTGAAATCTAAAACTTCTGCTTGGAAACTTTGTTTGGTAGCGTTGGTTGTGGTCATTTAATAAATATACACTTGGCACAGAATTTTGTCGAGTGCTAAATTGATATATTTTGTCAAGTTGCAGAGAAAATATTTCCTGCCATACTTGGAACATGAGGCCATATTTGACGATATCCTGGCAATATTTTATTTTCTATTTGAATTTGCCGGCAGACAGACTAATGAGTACCTTGGCAAAATTGATTAGGATGGGTTTTTTAGTTTGCTTTTGGTCGGCTATATATGGGAAGTTTGAAACCAATATCGTTTCATATTTCTTGCTAGTAAGTTTTTTGGATGACTTAATCTCTCCAGATTTGGGTCCAGCACATAATATTGAGGACGCAATTCACAATGGCAGTTTAAACAATTATCTAATTCGCCCACTTAATCCTGCGCTGAAAATACTTTTTGAAGATTATGGCAGATACTTGTTTTACACAGTTACCACAGGTATTCCAAGCTTAGCTTTGGCAGTATGGTTAATAAAACCAAGTTTTCTACAAATTTTACTTTTTATAACTTTTTGTATTTTCGGCTCCATAATCACGGATTGTCTGTCTATTATTGTAGCTACTTTTAGCTTTTGGGGACCCGTAGGAGAGCAGATACGTTTAATATCCCGCCAAGTCATAATGCTAATTTCAGGCTATCTTGTTCCTTTAACTTTTTTTTCTGAAAAGACTCAGGGGGTATTTAGCTTACTGCCATTTCGACACATGATTGCAACACCAATAGAGTTACTACAAGGTAAGGAGATAAATATGACAAATCATATTATAATGCCTGTTTTGTGGGTAATAGTATTGATATTTATTACAAATAAATTTTGGCACATAGGGTTAAAAAAATATGAAGGAATTGGCGCATGAAGAAAATAGTTAGAATTATATGGCTACAAATTAAATATGACTGGATGATTGATACAGCCTATTTTTCAAAAAACTTTGCGACATTAATGACTAGTATTGGTTATAGTATATTTTACTTAGCTTTTATTGAAGTAATATTTAATAAAATAAAAGTTTTTGCAGGTTATACCAAAAATGAATCCGTATTTTTGTTTTTTATTACCCAAGTAACCTATTACTTAACCTGGATATCAGTGCAGCCGTCAACAAAAAAATTCCAATTACTAGTTAGTACTGGAAATTTAGACTTTCTTTTATTGAGACCTTATTCAGCATTAATGCAAATGATGTTTTCCAAGATTCAACTACTGGCTACGATTACTTGGACAGTTATACCTTTATCTATGATTTTTACAAGAATTAATTGGACTGAGCTTGGTCTTGATAATCTAAATATATTACTTGGATCATACATTCTCTTGCTTGGCTTGTCCTTGTTTGAAATAACTGGTTTTATAATGTCATGTGCATCATTTTTTAACCCTGATTTAAAAAAAATTTACAGAATACAAGATAGTATCCTAAACGCTTCTAGTACCCCATTGCAAGGCTATTCACCTGCTCTGCAAATGGGTTTATCGACTATTCTGCCCATTGGCTTAATGTCAATTGTGCCTGCCTCGGTGATATTGGGAAAGTCAGACCCCGTTTATTACTCTATATTAGCTACGGGTGTTTTTATCTCTTTTCAATTTATTCGATATTATATTTGGAAAATCTCGCTTAAACATTATTCGTCGGCAGGAGGATAAATGAAAAATAATTTAGCAGTTTCAGTTATAAATATATCTAAGCACTACAAGTCGAACGTAGAAAAAAATTGGGTTAAAAAGATATTTAAGCCAAAATGGGAATATACCAAGGCGGTGGACAATATCTCATTTGAAATAAAGTCGGGTGATTGTGTGGCTTTTTTGGGACCAAATGGAGCTGGTAAGACTACCACCACAAAAATGTTGACAGGCTTGGTTTACCCCACTAGCGGGGAAATAAAGGTTTTGGGATATACACCACAAGATCGAGAGGAAAAATTTTTAAAACAAATTGGTTTAGTGATGGGTAATAAAAATGGCTTAAATTGGGATTTGACTGCCAAGCAATCTTTTACAATTTACAAAGAAATTTACGAATTATCGGATAAAGTCTACAAGAACAGTCTGGATAAATTAGCAAAAGTGTTATTTACGGGGAATTGGGAACAATTAGTAAATCGACAAGTGCGAAAATTGTCTCTTGGAGAAAGAATGAAAATGGAATTAATTGCCGCTGTTTTACATCAACCAAGAGTATTGTTTTTAGATGAGCCGACAATTGGCTTGGATATTACTAGTAAAAAGGCCATTAGAAATTTTATTCGATATTTAAACAAAGAGACGGAAACCACAGTGATACTTACTTCACACGACATGGATGACATTGAACATATTTGCGATAGGGTGATTGTGATTAATCATGGGAAAATTGTCTTTGACGGAGACATTGGCACGGTAAAAACTAGCAAAGACCAAAAACTAGAAGACGCGATTGAGAAAATCTTTTTGGAAAATGAGGAATTTGTTCAAACTTAAACTATTACAATTTCGGTTTCTAAGTCGATTCCGAGTTTTGTTTTAACATCCTTTTTTACTAGATTTACGTAATTTAGTAAATCTACACCAGTTGCTTTGCCATCGTGAGTAACAATTAGGGCATGTTTTGGGGAGCTAAAACAATGGTTCACAGTCTTCCCTCTCCAACCCAAGTAGTCCAAGAGCCTGCCTGCAGGAATTTTAACGTATTGAACATCTGGTTTAAACTCAAACGAGTAATTATAACTAAGCTTATCTGCTGGATATTGTTGAAGCTCAGATATTTGGTTGGAAAGCTCAATGTATTTGGCCATAGAAACAACTGGGTTTTTGAAAAATGAACCTGCTGTAGGACTTTTTTTCCAATCAAGTAATTGTCTTTTTCGTATGGAGATTACAGATAAATAGATATCTTTAACGGTTGCTTTGGATATTTTTCGATGTGCTAGCTCGTTTTTTATTGACTCGTGCTTAATGGCAAGTGAGTAATAATTATCTTCAATTTTTGGTTTTTTATGTAGTTTAATGATGGCGGAGATTACCATCGCCTTGCCTGCTAATTTGTCTTTAAAGATACTGTGTCTATAGGTAAACTTACATTCATTCTTTGAAATGCTAATTGTCTTTTTCTTTTCCCAGTCCCAATAATCGACACTTTCACAAATATCTTCAAGGTTTTGACCATAAGCAGCGATATTTTGCACTACAGCACCACCTACTGTTCCAGGGATTAAGGCCATATTTTCAACACCCCCAAGCCCAAGATTGACCATTGTTTTGACAAATTTATGCCAATTTTCGCCTGCTGCAACTTGATATTTCACCGAGATATTACTTTCGGATACTTTAGTGATACCACGATTTTCTAGTTTAATTATCAGACCCTTCCAATCTCTTGTAAGGAGAATGTTACTTCCGCCACCCAAAATAAGTTTGGGTAACTTATATACGTCTGGGTCGATAGTTATAAGTTGAGAAACGTCTTTTATACTTAGATAATAATCAGCATAAGCCTTAATTTTTAAGGTATTTAAGTTCTGTAAATTAATATATCTATAGATTCTCATATGGCAATATGTCTTTAATTTTGTCTTGCATATCTCCAGCGGATGCAAAAACGAATATGGTGTTTGGCTCTATATCGTGCTTTTGTAGAAACAGACTTAGCTTCTCGTAACCGTTTGTGTAAAAGCAATTTTTGTTTTTGGTTTTTAGCACTTCTACAAAATCCGAATCAGAGATGAGGTCCAAGAAGAGTGTTTTTTCTCTGGTGGGTATAAAGATATTGGGTATGTAAACATAATCTATCCCAACAACACTATTTGCAAAATCATTCTGGAAAGTATGACTTCTTTCTCGACTATGAGGTTGAAATATTAAGACTATTTTTTTATTCGGATAAGTTTCCTTTACAGCTGATAATAGCGAATTTAATTTACTTGGATTGTGAGCATAGTCTCTGTATACGATGTTGCCATGTTCCGTTTTACCCAAAAGCTCAAAGCGTCGTGAAACACCGGGGAATTTAGAGATAGCACTTAGTGTGTCCTCTACTGAAAAACCCAAATGTACCCCCAAGGAGATAGCCAAAGCCATATTTTGCTGATTGTGAAGACCAGGGAGAACAGGGTTGTGAATTTTATTTGTATAAGTCAAATAGTTTGAATAATCTATACAACTTTGAAGATTAAGACTCTGTTCGTTTTTTCCCTGTAAATTAAGAAATACTTGGCCTGTGGTGTTAGCAGTGAACTGGGCAAAGGCACTATTGTAGTCTTGCTGGTCGTGGTAGTAATCAGTGTGGTCTAGATCGATATTGGTAATAAGAGAATACTTGGGATGTGGAGCTCTATCTAGGAATTGGCGCTTATATTCACATGCTTCAAGAACTAGATAAGGGCTATTGGGATTAAGATTGTAGTTTTGATTTAACTTAAATATTACATCGGAGGCATCGGAAATAATAAAATTGGGGGTCGTTTGTAGGGTGTGTAACAACCAAACAATTAATGCCGTAGTAGTAGTTTTACCGTGAGTACCAGCTATGGCAATAACTTGGTAATCTTTGGATAATTCACCAACTAACTTTGGCAAAGTTATTGTGCTTAGTTTGAGTTCTTGGGCACGGGAGCACTCTGGATTGCCGGGAATAGGACCATTGGGATAGACTACTAAGTCTAAATCAGGAGTGATGTATTTTGCGTCATGTCCTCCTGGAAATAGAATCTTTTGTTCAAGCCAGTGTTGAGCATTGTTATTATTTTGAATCAATTCAGAGGCAGTAACTTCAATACCTAGGTGGATTAATTTTTGAGCACAAAAACTTGCATACGGGGAGGAGATGCCAATAAAGTGTACTTTTTTAAGATTTTTTAAATTCAGCATTGAATTGTGCTCCTCGATCAAATTCGTTTTGAAACATATTAAAACTAGTGGCTCCGGGAGACAGAACTAAACAATACCCCGGTCGAGAAATCTCTATTGCCTTGGTAAAGGCTGTCGACATAGTGCCATAAAAAGAATAAATTGGATGATTCGTCTCAATAATACTCTGCTTGATTTTTTCACTACCTGTACCTTCAAATAGTACAACACCTTTGGTGTATTTTAATATCGGTTCTTTAAGTATTGAATAATCAAATAACTTATCCATACCACCCGCTAATAGAATAATATTTGAGCCGTATTTGAGGGAGAGTGATTCCAGATTATTTGCAACTGCCTCAGGATTTGTCGCAGTGGTGTCGTTGTAGATATCCACGCCATTCTTTTTGCCCAAATATTCTAAACGACCAGGTAGATTTTTGTATCTTGAAATTATGCTAGAAATAATTTTTAAAGATATGTTTTGAAGTCTGGCAACGGCGACTGCTTGCAGAATATTGGACAAATTTGTGTGTAAAAAAAGCTTAGTTTTCAGCTGAAATAATTTTTTTTGGTTTTCAAATATCCACGTGCCATCAGAATAAAAATTGGCTTTGGTTTGACTTGTAGATATGGTAACAACCTTGCCTCGTATTTCTACTTTAGCCTTAAGAGAGTTGGGGTCGTCTAGATTAATAATTGTAAAGTCTTTTGGTGTTTGGTATTTAGAGATATTCAGCTTCGCCTGATGATAGTTTTCTAAACTACCATGCCAGTCAACATGGTCGTTTTTCAAGTTTGTTATAACGGAAATATGTGGTGATTTTAGAGAGAAATCAAAGCTGTCTAGCTGGAAACTAGATAGCTCTAAAATGACCCAATCAGTTTTTTTTATTTTAGGCAGAAGAGCAATGGCTGATTTACCTATATTACCTGCAAGAAATACGCGATGTTGCTTATTTTTTCTTAGTATTTGATAAATTAGGCTGCTAGTAGTGGACTTGCCTTTTGTACCCGTAACCCCAATTATTTTACATGGAGCTAGTTTCATAAAAAGAGGCAATTCCATCAAAATAGGTTTTTTGTGCTTTTGGGCTAATTGTAAATAAGGACTACTTGGTTTTACGGAGGGATTGCGTACAACAAAGTCAGTGTCGATAAAATCTTGCTCCAAATGTCCTCCCAGGTGGTAAGTTATGGTTTTGTATTTTTTTAACTTACGAATAGTCGGTGCCAAGATTTCCTCAGTCTTATTGTCGGTAATCGTTAGAATAGCACCCTGACTGGCAAAAAATTTAGCCATACCTAGTCCTCCGTCATTTAGACCCAGTCCAAAAATTAGGACTTTTTTATTTCTGAAATTATACTTATTAGTAAGCCTGATAGACACTAAAATATTATACTAAGAATTTATTACTTAATATAGGTGAACTAGCCTGGGTAAAACTTGGTTTCATTTCGGATAATTGTTCTAGGTTAGAAACAAAGATTAGTTTGCTACGTAGTTCTTTGGCGTTGGGAAGACCGGAAGTATAGGCTAGAAATATCTTGCGCAAAGGGTCAAAGCGACGCTCGGGAAAGGTTTTCATAAAGTTTTGGGCATGTTGATACATAGCCTGAAACCGCTCTGCGGATGTGCCTACTCTATTTTCAAAGCACCAGGGGTTGTCCATGGCAGCCCGGCCAATTAGGACCCCATCCACTGCATACTTTTGACCATACTCTTGGGCCTGAGCACGGGTTTTGATATCACCGCTACCCCAAATTTTGGTTTTAGTACCCTGGGCAATTTGTGCTGCTTTGGCAATAAGTTCCCAGTCGGCCAGACCTGAATACATTTGTTTTAAGGTACGACCATGAATGGTAATAAAGTCCAAGTCGTGCTTTAGTAGGTGTTCGACCCAAACTTCTAAGCTAGGATCTTGGATGCCCACTCGGGTTTTAACAGATATGGGTATAGACTGGCGATGGTCTTGGGTTGGATCGAATTTGGAAAAAGCGAGATTTTCGGAGATAGCGTCCTTGGTTTTTTGGTTGTAGGCTACATCAAAAGCGGTTTTGATGCCTTTTTGATAATCACTTATGCCCGATTTGGTGGCATTAATTAACTCTGTGGCTAGAGCTGGATTGGCAATTAGAGCCGCGCCGCTGCCATGCTCAGTGACTGTTTTGGCTGGACAGCCCATATTAATGTCGATACGATCGAAACCCAAGTGGGACAAAATAATAGCAGCCTGGTAAAAAGCATCTGGGTCTTTGCCAAAAATTTGACCAACGATGGGGCGCTCTTCTGGGGAATAAAATAATTCTTGAAAAAGCTTGACACCACCACGAGTAATGCCTTCGGCACTGACAAATTCCGTAAAAATTATGTCTGGGCGACAAAGTTGGACTTGAGTAAGACGAAAGGGTTCGTTGGTCACCCCATCCATGGGTGCCAGGCCGACAATGGTCATACCGACAAAAAGCCCATTAAACAATAATCTGTATTCATTAGATTCTTCTAAACTTATCTACCTTTTCTAATTTAGTATTTGATATTTCTATGATTCGACCATCTTCAAGTGTATATGCCAAATCATTTTTTTCGTCTGGAACTAATTCTTTAGATCTTCCTGTTTTATCACAAATTAAAACTACTTTTTCACTTCCCCGTAGACTTACTTGGATTGTATCGCCTCTTTGTAACTGATGAGTTACTGGCCCTGCTTCTAAGTTAACAATTTTTGTTATTTGGTCTGTTCCTCCCCAAGGATTACGACCGTAACTAAGATATACAACATTAGGATTCATGAGAAGTATTGTATCAACAAGTTATTGATAGCGAGACTTAAATTTGGAAGGCTTGTAGTTTTTGGGCTTTTTATAGCTAGAATAGCCAGGACGCTGTGGACTTTGGTAAGCAGGCTTGTAGGCATTACTATCTTGATCTGGGTGTGGGGAGTGGTTAAAAGTACTAAAACTACCAACTGGAGCACTTTTTTTGACTTCTGGTCCAAATTTGCGACCTTGTTTGCGCTCAATACGGCGATTAAATTTTTCAAATCGTGGTCCACGACGAACGAGAGCATCTTCAAATTTTGCCTTACCTTCGGGTGTTTGAAGTGGATCGGCCTTGGCATAATCGACAATCATACGACGACCCATGAATTCGGAATTATGATATTTTTCTTTGGCCCGAATCGCATCATCTTCACTTTCAAATTCCACAAAACCTTGGCCCTTACTGCGGCGATGATCGTCGAGCATTAAAACGACATCAATGACTTTACCATCGCCAACAAAAAGCTTTAAAAGTTCACCTTCGGTAGTGGTAAAGGGAATACCGCCTACGTATAAACGTTTATTGGACATCGTAAAATTCAGTTTTACCCTCTAAATTGGTAAATCTAACAGCTAAGTTTAGCGGTAGGGCTTTGTCGACTTGAAAAACCAGGGCGGTGTCAACAACTTTTTCGTTGTCTAAGGTTAATTTATATAATTCAAAAAGTTTTTTTGAAGCAGCATAAGCATCGGAATAGACGGTTTCTTCCACAAAAGACTCGTTTTTATTTTTATCAACTAAAACAAATTGAGGAGCAGGTGTGTCACCAATCTGGTTGACAGTACTCGGCTGTCCTTTGTTTTTGGCACTACCCTTGTAGGAAAATTCCAATAAAACTAGTTTTTTACCATCTTCTGGGAGACGGCCATCAATACTGGCTACTTCGGTCATTTTCTTGGCTTTGTATTCCACGGTTCCCTGTCCTTCGGTAGTTTTATAAACTACAGGCACAGCCTGGTTTAATTTAAATTGTTTAGTGGAGTTAATTTTTACTTTAGCAGCGGTATCGCTTAAAGTCGGAAAAGCTTGAATGTCGGAGTCAGAGCTAAATTTGGCCTTAGGTGTGGCCTTACCACAAGCAGAGAGAGTTAGAGAGAATAGTATAAGTGTACTGATAGTTAGGACTTGGGTCTTGGTCATGTATTGATTATACTATGGCAATGCTTAAATACACTAGTCTATGTTTGGGGGAACTTTCCACGAACTGCTATTTATTGTGGGAAGAGGAAAGCAAAAAATGCATTATATTGGACCCGGCAGATGATGCGGTGGCCATTTCGGAGGAGGTTCGAGTACGCAACTTGATAATTAAGGGAATTGTGGCTACACACGGTCATTATGACCATCTGCTAGCTGCGTATGACCTACAATTAATGTATAGAGTACCATTTTATGCCAATAGTAAGGACTATTTTTTGATTAATCGAATAAACCATACAGCTAGATTTTTTAGCAAAAGAAATATGGATTTGGCGGAAAAATTGAAAATTCAAGTAGATCTGTTGGAGGTAGGAGAAATAAAATTGGGAAATTCTAGACTAAAAATCATACCTACACCTGGCCATACCCCCGGTAGTCTGAGTTTTTACAGCGAGGAAGACTTATTGTTATTTACAGGAGATACACTGTTTGCGGATGGAGTAGGTTCCACAGAACATGATTATAGTGATCGTAAGGAGCTAGTGGCGAGTCTGGGGTTATTACATAAACTACCCGAAGGTACAGAGGTCCTGCCTGGCCACGGTGAGAGCTTTTTGTTGTAAAATACACCATATTACCCTGTCGTCTAATGGTAGGACTACTGGCTCTGAACCAGTAAATCGTGGTTCGAATCCATGCAGGGTAACACCATTACAAATGTGCTATACTATAAGATATGGCGATAGATCTTTTTAAACGTAAAATTAAAGATAAGCAGTTTTCCGTAGAAGTTAAAGTTGATGGGAAAAGGGCTGGGGAAGCTATTTTTTTTGAACAAGGTGACGAACCAGGAGTATTAGGAGCCAGAGTTGACATTAATGGTAAGTTTAGAGGTAAAGGCCTAGCTACAGAAGCATTAAAAGCAGGTGACAAGATCGTTCGCGAGGAGTTCCCAGGTGCACACAGGAGATTTGTAGATGTCAATGGACTTACTTATCGTAGATACACTGATAGTATTGGCGATGATCAGATCATTGAAATTGACGACAATGGTATACTGTTTAGACCCTAGTCAGCACAAGATTAAGTATTAATTCTGAGCAAAAGTTTCGATCATTTTCAGGACTATTTCTTGAAGTTTGTTTAGGTTATCAATAGAAATACATTCATCGGTGGAGTGGGGGTTTTCACCACTATCAGACAAATTAACTGTTTCTATTCCTGCACCAACGAGGGGGTTGGCGTCGCTGATACCTGTGCTGCGGTCGTAAGTAGCTTCGATTCCGAGTGCTTTATAGACTGAGACTATTTCCTTGATATATTTATCTTCTGGGGAATAGTTGTAACCAGGACAATATCCATCCAACTTGTATTCAAGCGTAATATCACTATTTTTTGCTATTTCTTTGGCTTTGTTTTCAATTTGTGCTAAATATTTTTTAAATAATTTTTCATCGATACTTCTGACTTCGCCCCAAACAGTGGTGTTCTCGGGAATCACATTGATGCCAGTCCCAGAGTTAACTTGGCCGACATTAATGGTGGTGTCGCCATTATCCAATTTACCCATAGGGATTTCGCTGATAAATTTTACTGCCGCCAATAAGGAGTTCTTGCCATCTTCTGGCCGAGAGGAGTGCGCGGCTTTGCCCTTAAAGTTAATTTTAAAATTATAGATAAAAGGAGAAGAAATAATAATTTTTCCATGTGGTCGACAGTAGTCAAAAATTAATCCTCTTTTAGACTTTATAAGATTAAATGGGAAAAATTCTGCACCACCACCTGTTTCTTCCTTCACGGTGAATAAAATTTCAAGATTGGGCAAAGTTTTATACTTTTCTTTATATTCTTCGATGGCGGTCATAATAGCGGAAACCGAAGCCTTGTTATCTGCACCTAAAATTGTTTTACCCTCACTTTTTATGTAATTGTTCTCCAAAATTGGTTTTATTCCCCTTCCGGGCTCAACTGTGTCTGTGTGTGCACAAAGTAGTAATTTTGGGTTTTCAAAATTAGTGGTAAGGATAGATCCAAGTTTGTCAGTGGTATAGGTATAGCCCATTTCTGTTAACCAGTTGGATAAATATCTTCCCATGGCTTGCTCTTCACCTGACGGACTGTCTATTTGAACTATGTCCATAAACCGTTTTAGCAAGGCGTTATTCATATGCTATTTTAACAAATTTGGTAACAAGAGAATTAGTTGTAGTAAAAATAAACCCAAAAGATAGCCACTGGTAACATCTAAAAGCCAATGGGCACCCAAATAGACTCGGGAAAAGGAAACTAGTATGATTAGGGAGTATAGAATTATGTGACCAATTAATCTAATTGTTGGGGAAAAATGTTTTTTTTGATTGAGCAAGTAGGATAAGAGCCCAAAAAATAAGACATAGTGCACCACATGGTTGCTGGGAAAGCTATAGCCTCCCGCTTGTTCTAATATTTTAACGTCCGGGGAAAATGGCCTGGGGCGCAAGATTATATTTTTAATTAAGAGAGCTAGAATATTTCCCCCGCCAACGGTTAAAATGTAAATAGCTTCACGTTTTTGGCCAAGAAAGTGAAAAATCGGGAAAAAAAGTATAACAACAAGGACAACTATGGGTATTTGGCCAAAAAAACTAACAAACTGCATGAAACCAGTAAGTGCTGGCGTTTGAAAAGATTGGAGGTATTGACTAAAAGATAACTCGAAAATGTAGTGATCTGGGTGTTGGGTAACCACTAAATAGGTTAGGAGTAAAAATAATACAAGTGGGCTGAGGATGCTAAAATTAGTTATGCACAAGTTTTTACTTAAACACAATACTAATTTTTTGGTCTTGATTGCATCAGGCATATTTCTAATTATATACGGTTATTACCAAACTTCGCCTTGGTCAAAAAATATTTTTTTGGAAAACTGTAACGCTAACTATGGAACTACCCCAACTTTTGACCGATGTATGGGATTTTATTATAGATTGGTCGATTATTATGGCAATATATATTTGATTAGCTTCGGAGTAATTTTAGTTAGCCTTTTGGCTGTCGTATTACCTAGACTACATCGAGTCAGTAATGCCTAGAACTTTCTTTTCTATTTGCTTGCATGATAAGCGCATCTGAGTTATTTTGGCCTTAGTTTCAAGCTCAAAGGCTTGCATTTTTTGTTTGCAGGCATCGAGCAAGGGTTTGCGAAGAGCTGAAGAAGTAGCCGATTCTGCTGGATAGCAAGACTTGCGAAGTTCGACTTGTTGCCTCTGGCGAGACTGTTGATAAGTAAGAATGTTTTGTGTGCAGGATTTGCGTTGTTGGCCAACTACTTCTGTTTTTTGTTTTAAATCTTTTTCAAAAAGTTTTTGCTTCATCTGGCGATAAATTTGCAAATAATCATGGTTATCTTCAATAGTTTTGGTGGTACCAACATAGCTATTTGGCAAAGTAGTACCATCTTCAATAGCTAGAATAGTTGAGGAAAAAAATAAGGTTGAAAAGAGAACAATTGCGATGCTTAGCGAAATTTTTTGTTTAGACATAGATATTAGTTTGGCAAGTATTTTTTATCTTGTCAAATATTGGTTGTTGTAAGTGAACTGTAAGCCTGGTAAAGTTTTAATTAGTCAAATTATTAGTAATTTAACCTTAAAATATAATGCCTTCTAAAAAAGTATCTAGAGCTCCTGTTGAAAATTCTTACCAAGCCCCAATGTATGGAGGTGGCAATAATGTAAATTTGTTGACCTTACCATTAATTGCCTTGTCGTTTTTTTGCGGATATTTATTTTTTAAAGTGCAAAATTTAGAGAAGGCGAATACGGGAGCACCAACAGCAGCTGTGGGTACTCAACCACAACAAGCACCAGAGCCAACCCCAGATTTGGGTAAAATGCCGGCTGTAACCAACAGCGATCACGTGCTAGGTAGTTTGGACGCTCCAGTAGTAATGGTGGAATATTCGGATTATCAATGTCCTTTTTGTCAAAGATTTCACCCAACTATGGAACAAGTGGTTAAAGAATATGGCCCTAAAGTAGCTTGGGTTTTGCGACAATATCCGCTCCCCTTTCACCCATATGCTCAAAAGGCAGCTGAGGTCTCAGAATGCGTAGCTAAGCTTGGAGGCAATGATAAGTTTTGGAAATATTCAAATGAGGTTTACGCCAAAGCATCAAATGGTAATGACACATATTTAGCGGTGGATAATCTTATTAAGGTTGCTGGAACTTTTGGAGTAAATACTGCACAAATGAAGACTTGTGTGGATAGTGGAGAAATGGCTGCCACAATTACTGCCCAACAAAATGGAGGTTCGGCTGCTGGAATAAACGGTACTCCAGGAACAGTTGTCATTTCCAAGAGTGGACGAAAAGAATTAATTCCTGGTGCCTTACCTTATGATCAAGTTAAAACTTACATTGAAAACGCTCTTAAATAGTTATTTATTGAAAAATAAATGAAAATAAACAAACTGGTTTTAGTGTTAAGTTTCTTATTACTTAGTTTGGGACTAAACAAACCAGTTTGGGCGGCACCTGGGGCTAGTGCAGTGGTCACGGCCAACAAAAGGAATGTCATTTTGAGATTGTCAGGCCTGCGAGGATTGCAATCGGTATCTTATGATGTGGTGTATGTAAGTAGAGGGAAAGAAGAAGGAATTTCTGGGGTAATTCGCAAACCAAAAACTACCTCGGCAACTAGAACCTTCTTTATGGGAACTTGTTCCAAAAAAGCTTGCACCGCACATCGAAATATAACCAAGGGAACTGTGACAGTGAGATTTAAAGATGCCAAGGGCGTAAGTACAACTAAGACAATTGCGCTGAAATTTTAGTTGAAGACTATTTCTTTTTTTTCCAGATAAAAGTGTTGTACATGAACCAGTTGTAGGGAAGTATGAGAAAGACTATGGAAAAGATTAAGGCAAATTGGCGTATGCGAATAGTGTCACCGAGTAGATGAGTAGCAGAACCAATTACTAAAAACTGAATAGCAATAGCGCCAATAGAGGTTAAATTAAATTGAAAAAACTTGCCGATAAATTTAAAAATACTATTGTGCTTTTGGTGTCGGAAAGTCCAAAAGTTATTTAACAAGTAATTAGATACTATAGAGACTTCGGCAGCCAAGGCACCGGCCCAAGAATTGGGATTATTAAACAAATTATATAGAGGAATTTGCGGATGTTGTTGCATGTAGTCGGCTAAGGTTTGAGAGAGAGGCAAACTTCGAAAGAACTCAAGTGCAAGGGAATTAACCAAAAAACCAATTGTGCCTACAGTGCCAAACTTAAGGAAGCTTTTGGTCCCAGGGTCGTTTAAGCGGAGGCGTAGGGCGACCTTGAAAATTTCTTTGGCGGTTTGGGGTTCTATCTTGGATTCTCCTTGGGTGCGAAGTCCAAATTGTAAAGGAATTTCGGTGTATTTGGCACCTGATTTAATTGTTTCAAAAAGTAGTTGTAATTTATAGCCGAAACTTCGGGAATAAAGATGCTTAAAATCTAGTAGTTTTTCATCAATATAGGGGTTGACCCGGGTGGCTTTTAGACCAGTAGTAGGATCGGTGACTTTAAAAAAGTTTTTGGTAGGGAAAAACATCATAAACCGTGCAGTAAAACCACCAGCTTCACTAAAAAATAGTCTTTTAAACCCCCAACCCTTGGGGTTAGAGCCACCGGCGATTTTGCGTGAACCACAGACATAGTCGTAACCTTGCTCTATTTTTTGCAATAGTGGCTCGATGGCTTCTGGAGGATGTTGAAAATCACTATCAAATTCACAAACCACATCTGCTTTGAATTGTTCTTTGGCAAGTCGAAAACCCTTTAAATAAGCTGCACCAATGCCATCTTTGCTGGTCTCGACCAAAAGATGGACAGATGGATATTTGTCCACATATTTTTGAGCAACTTTGGCCGTACCATCAGGAGAATTTCCATCCACAACAAGAGCGTGCATTTGCCAATTTTTAATCTTGGGAAAGGTGTTTGTTGCTAGATAATCTAGCATTTTGCCAATATTGTCGGCTTCGTTGTAGGTAGGGATGACCACTACCGCAATTTTCTTTTTTTCGGTCATGAATAGTTTATGATATCACGCTAAACTAGAAAATTTTTAAAATCTAATTTTCAATTTTCAATAGTTATTGAAATTAGCCACAAAATTGAGCAAAATGCTATAATTTGGGATGAGATTTGATGTGATTACGTTGTTTCCCCAGATGTTTGAATCCCCTTTTGCTTCGAGCATGGTTAGTCGAGCCTTGGTCAAAGGATTGGTAAAAATTAAATATCGCCAACTGAGACAGTGGGCCGAGGATGAATATGGGACGGTGGACGATAAGCCCTTTGGCGGTGGGGTGGGCATGGTGATGAAAGTGGATGTGATTAGCCGAGCACTAGAATATATTAGGCAAGAGGTAGTAGCTAAAAAAATAGCTAAAAATAAGTCTAGAGTTATTGCCTTAAGTGCACGTGGTAAGCGATACACCCAGGCAGACGCTGAACGATTGGCTAATTACGAACAAATTACCTTAATTTGTGGCCACTACGAGGGCCTAGATGCAAGGATTGAAGACAACCTAGCTGATGAATGCATATCTATTGGCGACTATGTTTTAACCGGAGGAGAAATACCGGCGATGGTAATTATGGATAGTGTAATTCGCTTACAAAAAGGGGTACTGGGCAAGGACGAATCCTCGGGAGAGGAAAGTTTTTCCAAAATTGAGGGTAAAAGACAAATAGAATACCCGCAGTACACTAGACCACGAGAATATAAAGGTTGGAAAGTTCCAGAAGAATTAATTTCCGGGGATCATAAAAAAATTGAAGAATGGAAGAAAAATTGGCTAAAACGAGGAAAGAAATAGGATGGAGAGGGCAAAAAGAATAAAAACAATATATTCCAAGATAATACTTGGGTGTAAATCTTGTTTGCGGGAATGGTGAAAAATTCCCCAAGCTAAATAGCTAACGCACAAGGCTAAAACGCCAGTAATAAATAAGTTAGTTTGGTTGTGTACAAATAGTAAAACAATCAAAAATACCAAACAGATAAGTCCAATTAGAGAATATTCCAATCGATAACTATGGAGGCGTTTAAAGAGCAGCTGCATATTGGCCAATGACTCCTTGTTGGCTTAAGACCAACAAAATAAAAATAACGATAAGAAAACAAATGTGAGCTAGACGAGAACCGGTTAGACGCTGGTGTTGTTGATGTAAAACTACATAACCATCGATAAACATGACTCCCACCAATAAAATAAAGATGATGCTCCCGACAATTTTGCTAATGGTGTGTGGATTAACTGGTTGGATAGTGGGCGTAACAGACTCTCCGCGAACTTGGACGACAACATCCTTGGGAACTTCAGCCAACGGCGCTTGGACGGCGGGTTCATCTATTTGGGCTGGTACTGTTTTAGCAGCAACTGGCAGTTGGTTGGGTTTGTCAGCAATTTTACCAGCTAGCGGGGTGCCAAAGTGCTGTATTACTAAAGTAGTTTTGTAGCCATTTAAAGTACCATTGACGACACCTATACCTATTTCTTTATAGCGAGAATCAAGAATATTTGCCCTGTGTGTAGGGGAATTCATCCAGGCGGACACGAGACTTTCTGTATCATAAAAATCTTTAGCTAAATTTTCACCAGCTACTTGATAGGTATATCCAGCATCTTTGAAAAAGCTCCAGGGCGAGCGACCTGAGGGACTATTGTGGGCCCAATAATTTTCGGCAAACATGTTGGTACCCTTACTTGAGGCCGAATGGGAAAGTTTGCCGTTATAAGTTAAATCAGAAAGTCCTGCTTTTTCGCGCTCCCTATTGGTTTGGGCCAAGACTTTGTCGACGGTAATTTCACTTGCATAACCCAAGACTCCTGGCTCAAGTTTAGAGAGGGTTTTGAGGGCCACCTGGTTGGCCATATACAAAACAAGCAGAAGGACGAGACCAAAGGGTTTTAGTAACTTGGCGTGATGATTATTTTTTTCTGTAGGCAGGATCCAGTGTTTCACAAATTTAGTATAAACTTTTTTAAAAATTTTGGAAAGGATTGATAGCTAAGAATTGCGACCAATAAGCTAAAAGTGTCCAAATAGGCATCGGTAAGACGCGGAGTTCGCCCAGGAGTTTGGCCTTGGTGAAACTCGTCTAAAAGAGCATAAAATATGCCAAAGGATAGGGCTAAAGATTTATTTTTGTTTAATCCATATTGTAGTAAATAACCAAGAATGAAATAGGAAAAGAAATGGATGGTTTTAAAAAAGAAAAAGCGAGAAGTACCAGAGAGTGGTACACCAGTGGTAGGATTGTCGGAAAAATAATAAATTAGTAGCATCCAAAACATGGCTGGAAAGATGTGTAAAAGAGATTTGATCATTTTTTGAATTTAGAAATGAGTAGCGGACTTAATAATAGCAGGCCTCCGGCAACTAGAAAAACAATGGGGGTCAGACTTGGTTTGGCAAAGTTTTTTTCGAGTTCTTGGGTTTTATTTTCTGCCGTGGTTTGAGTACCTAGAACTTCGAGAACTGGGTCGGTAATTGGAATGGTAGGATCATTGGCAGGTGTTTCGGTAAGCGAATCGGTTGCTGTGGGTAAAATGGTTACGGTTGGCGTGGGAGTTTGGCTTAGAGTTGGGGTGGGGGTTTTGGTAGGAGTAGCGGTGGGAGTAAGGGTTGCCGTTGGAACCGGTGTGTTTGTTGGTGTTGGTGTATTGGTAGGTGGGAACGGGGTTGGAGTAACAGGACAGCCTGCGTTGGTAGAATTTTTAGAGGAATTAGTTTGACACCAAGTGGAACCATTTTTAGACCAGGATAATCCAGAGGAAGTTGTGGTGTAAGAAAAGATATCGACTTGTTGACCCAGGTTGTTAATTAGTCTGGCACTATCGGTATCGTTGTTTAAATAGCCAGAGGAAAATTCAAATACAGCTAAGCTATTGGCAGGAATTGGTAAATTATTTAAGTCTTTAACAGCTCCACCACCATTTTCAATATCGTCTAACTTCCAGCCAGATAGGCCTACAGAAAAATTATTTGAATTGTAAAATTCTATCCATTCAGAATTGGAGCCATCTGGTGCTGGATAAATTTCGTTAAGATATACGCCAGTAATTGGCGCTGGGATGGGAGTATTGGTTGGAGTAGGCGTGTTGGTGGGAGTGTTGGTGGGTAAGGTTGCCGATGTTTCGGTGGGAGTTGGTGCAACAGTTGGAGATTCGACCGGAGTGGTACTTTGGGCAAAAGTCTTTACTGCAAATAAA
>CAYUVY010000005.1:0-2004 GCA_964448465.1 uncultured Gammaproteobacteria bacterium | reverse complement strand
AGTTGGAGATTCGACCGGAGTGGTACTTTGGGCAAAAGTCTTTACTGCAAATAAAAAGAAGAGCAATAAGAACATTAGTTAATAATAGCAAGTGGGGACTAAATCTAAAGAGCTGATTTTAGTCTAGCTAACACTTTTTCTTTGCCCAAGATTGGCAAGGACTCGACAATGGGTGGGGTAATCTGCTGGCCTGAAATAGCAATGCGCAGGACTTTAAAAAACTCCCCTACTTTCCAATTATTATCTTGTATTACAACCATAAATTTTCCCTTAAGACTAGCTGAAACACTCGTATCTTCGTACCATTCTTTAAAATCTTCTCCTTCGATTATTTCTATAGCTTTTTGGATCATTTCGGAGCTTTCGGATTTTATCGCTGGGAAGTCTTGATATAAAAATTTGCACAATTCAGGCAAGTCAGATAATTTCGTAATTCGCTCTTTGGTAATTGGAACCAAAGAAGTTAGTTGGTTGTCAGAAAGATTTGGTAAGAATTTTTTATAGAGAGGCAGTAGCTCATTATTATCTTTTTGGCGCAAATAATGGCCATTGAAATAATCTAACTTTTTGCGATCAAAAATAGGTGCTTTTTTGTGTAATTTGGAAAGATCAAACGCTTGGACAAACTCATCTAGAGTATAAAATTCGCGATTGTCTCCTGGATTCCAACCAAGCAACATCATGAAATTTAATAAGGCTTCGGGTAAATATCCCTCGTCTAAGAAACTTTGGGCAGAGACACTTCCCTTTCGCTTACTCATTTTTCCACTACCACTTGGATCTAAAAATACAGTAAGATGGGCAAATATTGGCATTTTCCAACCTAAATATTTGTATAAAAGTACTTGCTTGGGGGTAGAGACTATCCACTCTTCCCCTCGAAGAACATGGGTTATTTCCATGAGGTGATCGTCGACAGTCACTGCAAAGTGATAAGTTGGAATACCATCGGACTTAATTAGCACTTGATCGTCGACCTCGTTGGAATTAATAGAAATATGACCACGAATTAAGTCATCAAACTCAATGGTTTGATTGTCGGGTACCTTGAGGCGAATGACATATTTTTCTCCTGAGGATATTTTTGTTTTAATTTCATCTGGAGTAAGAGAGAGCCATTTGCGATCGTAACGTAAAATTTCTCTACGATTGGGGTTTTTGCGGACTTGTTCTAGTTCCTCAGGGGTGGAAAAAGAATAGTAGGCAAAGCCTTTGTCCAGTAATTCTTTTATATATTTTTGATAAATATCGAGTCTTTCAGTTTGGCGGTATGGAGCGTGGGGACTATTAATAATATCTGGGCCTTCGTCCCAAGATAGGCCATAATCTTTTATTACTTGGAGAATTTTTTGTTCAGCGCCAGGGACGAAACGAACTTGATCGGTATCTTCGATACGAATAATAAATTGACCGCCAAACTTTTTGGCCAAAGCGTAGTTGTACAAACAGGAGCGGATGTGTCCAATATGATAGTCGCCAGTTGGGCTAGGAGCCATACGAGTTCGGACTATTATTTTTCCATCGTTCATGGGAAGATTATACTAGAAATATGGCAAGTTTAACTATATCTGCTTATTGGGCAAGAAAATTTATAAGAATCGGGGGTATTGTGCTGATTGTAGTTTTGGTTTTTCAGTGGACAATAAGTACTGCCATTTCCGCTTGGAAAGCGGCCCACCCCGCAGAAGATGTGGCCGATAACCGCTTTGGACAAATACCAAAAATAGTTTTTGCAGATAAGACATTTACAAAAAAATCATTTACTTTTGAACTGGCAGAAGATAATTTACCTAAGTTTGCTAAAGTTTTGCCGGTATTTGCGGTACAAAGAAGTAGTAATCCTCTGTTGGCTTTGGAGAAAGACGCACAGATGGCCAGACAAGTTGGATTTGTGGGCGACCCACTAGAGCTAGAAAATGGGGTGTATAAATTTACCAATGAGACAGCTGGGCTAAGTTTAACAGCCAGAGTATTGGAAGGAAGCTTCAAACTTAGTTATCCCTA
>CAYUVY010000004.1:42018-46753 GCA_964448465.1 uncultured Gammaproteobacteria bacterium | reverse complement strand
GCGGAGAGGGCGAGATTCGAACTCGCGAGCCGACGAATCGGCTGGCGGTTTAGTAAACCGCTGCACTAGACCACTATGCGACCCCTCCGTTGCGGAAGGGGCGAGATTCGAACTCGCGATACCTTTCGGTGCACGCTTTCCAAGCGTGTGGAATAAACCACTATCCGACCCTTCCAATGACTCTTATTATATCAAGTTGGGCGGAAAAATTGGTTGAAGCAGAATATTTGCAAGAAAAGGTATAATTGGGCATGAAGGAGAGGCATCCGTTTGGGAATTTTGTACCTAAAAATACGCAGTATTTGTTTCTGGGTAGTTTTACGGGGAAGTTGACTGATAAATCCTACGATTGGTTTTTTGGGTCAAAAAGAAGCCAGTTTTGGCCAATTTTGGAACAGGTTTATAACCTGGAGTTAAAAACCAAAGAACAAAAGCAAAAACTTTTTAGGAGTTTAGGATTGGCAATTACGGATATTATTTTGGAATGTGAGCGTAAACTTGATAGCAACCTGGATAATAATTTAATAAATATGGTCTTTAACACTACGGCGATAACTAAAATTATTCGGGAAAACAAAATAAGGTGCATTTATTTTTCTAGTAGATTTGCAGAAAAATTGTTTAGAAAAAATTTAAAAAAGATAATCTTAGAAAAACCAGGGGTTGAGTTGATTACCCTACCCTCGCCTTCTCCCCGCTACGCGGCAATGAGTAAACAGAAGAAAATAGAAAAATACAAGGAATTGTTGCCAAAAATGGAAGAACCAGCCTTGCGAAAAATGTAAAATATCTACAATAAGGTTGCTCCGGTGTGCTGCCAGTCGAACCTGACTCTGCCGTTGGGATAAAAGATTATTTGTCTTTTTCTGGGTGATTCTGGGTCAATGGTTAGAGCATTGGTCAGACAAACATTTTGTCCTCTTACATCATAGGTTAAGGACCCGTGTCCTCCTTTGTCAATTAAGGATCCGGATTGTGCCAGGTGTTCTCGAATGGTACCCATCTGATTATCAGTAAGAAGGTGAGCTTCGGTCCACCTGCCGATATCTTCGTTTTCGCTCTGGGCTGGCTTGGCAACTCTTCGGAGGGTTAACTGTCGGACATCTAGTTGTTTAGACCAGTTGATCATCTGGTCTACTTTTTCCGGATTATCTAGTCCTCCATTAAACATGGTTACAGAAAACCTGGCGGATAGACCGATTTCGTTAATATCAGCCACAATTTTTGGTAAATCTACATATTCTTTGGCCCTGGGGGTGTAAACCTTACGATTTTCTTCGGACAAGAAGTGAACAATAGATATGGCAACCCAGGCAAGACCAAGATCGTACCAAGTGCGAAGATAGTCAAGAAATTTTCCCCTCTGTCTGTCAAAAAGAACGGCATTGGTTTGTAGATCAATTAAAGGGAAATTATGTGGCTGAAGATGCTCAAGATACTGAGTGATTTGATCGGGGTAAAGTGTTGGCTCACCCTTACCCGTGATGATGACACTATCTGCCTCGTAATTTTTTGCCATTTGGGCAGCTTTGTCAAAATTTCGCCAATTTATTGGTTGTTCTTTAAGGCTGAGTTCGGATAGCCCGGTCATTTTGGAGACACAAAATGGACAACTGGCGTTACAAGCTCCCGTGCCACAAATAATGCTAAAGTTTTCTGCTTTTTGCATTTTCTTCCTCCTCTTGTTTTAAAAAATAAGGTGTTAGACAGAATCTATAGTTGTCACCTCTATTAAATTCCTGTAAGGATTCGGGAGCCTGTTTGGAGCTTGCTAGTAAAATTACATCGCTCGGTTCTGGACGGATACCATACTGCTGACCCATCTGAGCAATCGCTTTGTCTTGGAAAGGGCGATATCTTGTCACTAACTCGCTTTCCGGGATACCCTCTAAGACATTTTGGGCAAGGACTAGGGAATTTATGTTTTTAAACCACTTGTTAACCTCAAGAGTTGGAAGAGGCACCCTGCTAAAGGCCAGGCCGATTCGATGATAGTAAAGACCAAAGGGCTTACTCAGGGAGCATAAGACAACCTTAATAGCTGGATGATTGGTCAAAAACTGGTATGGTTGAGTTAGTCCAACATAGGTTGCGTCATAAACAATGTCGTGGCCACTTTCTAGTATCCCTTGCCAAGTATTGTCATCAATAATGTTGCCATCTCTGGCAGAGGGATTAGATATATAAATAGTTCCTCTGTCTTGTGAGCCAAAATCAGTCGGATTATCTACTGTAACAATGTTCAAGCCCAGGTTGCGCCCATAACCTGCATAGCCTTCGTACTCCCCTTTTAAAACATAGACTGGTTTGGCTCTGTTCTCGGCTGCTAATTTGGCTAAAGTGTGAAAGATTCCCTCACTGGCTCCGGCGGTTATATATTTGTGTGCAAAAACATCCAGTTGTGGTAGTTGTTGAGAAAAATATTTCTGATAAGTCACAATAAGTCCATGATGAAAATCGTCGAGCCCTGGGGTGACTGACCTTAGAAGTATTTTATTAACTTCAGCGGGGTCAACCTTTTCAAGTATTTTTCTGACCTCTGGAAAGAAGTAACTATAGACTGCTTTTATAGGTTTTATTTCCTGATTCATATCTTAGTGTAATATATACACTAAGATATGTCAAGTTCTTATTCTTGGCTAAATTATTAAGTAAAATACTGGATTTCTTTTTTGGAAAAGTGATAGGTTTTGGATGGTCTAAAGGAACCTTCAATAATCTTTCCTGATTTTTCCAGAATGCCAAGTTGTAGAACTCTCTTTCTAAAATTTCGTTTATCAAGCTTCCTGTCTAAGATTATTTCGTAAGTTAACTGCATTTGACTAAGAGTAAAAATCTCCGGAAGTAAGGCGTAAGCGATGGTTGAGTAGGTTGTTTTGTCACGCAATCTTTTTAGAGCAGTTTCTATGATTAGTTTGTGATCGAAGGCCATGGAGGGTAATTTGTGAATGGCCGTCCAGGCAATTTGAGAGTAATGCCCTTGGGTTTTTATATCTATTAGTTTTGGGTTGTTTATTAAGAGAAAATAAGCGATAGAGATAGATCTACCACGTAAATCACGGTCCAGTTGACTAAAGGTATATAACTGCTCAAGGTGAGGGGTGACGATGTTGGTTTTGTGCAAAAGAACTCTCTTGGCTGCTTGATCTGAGGTTTCGTCTGCCGCCAAAAGACCGCCCGGTACGGCCCATTTTTGGTCATATGGTCCTCCAGATATTTGCAACAGTAATACCTTAAGTTGCCCCTCGTCGACCGTCAAGACAACAGTATCTACAGCAACTTTTGGTAAAGCTTGGTTTTGGGTTCCCATAGCCTATTCTAGCAATTAAAGGATAGTTGTTATAATTAAAAATGACTTTTGAAGCAAAGATCGTTGAGACAGGATTGGACCAGAGCGGGGTGGTTAAGTCGGTAACTGCTAGGATTGGCGGTGGGGTGTACAGAGCCTCGGGCATGGGGACTTTTCACCCATATGAAGTGAATGATCCAAAATATTTTGGTTTTCAAGGCGGATGGAAGACTGGCTATAGACTGGAGGACCATCCTGGGTCAAATAATATGGTAACCGACCACATGGCCAATGAGGTGGCCAAAACTGTGTCGACAAGAGGTTTTGGCTCGCTGGATACACTTATTCTTTCTTCCACTTCTTTGCCTATTGAATCGGAACAAGTGGTGCTGGATAAATTGGCACACGATCACGGGATACCCGTGGGTACAAGCCACCGGCATTGGTTGGCTTGTAATGGGGGAGTTTTTGCGATGACTGAGGCGGCAATGCAAGTAGAAGGCACGCGGGTAGCTTTTGCGGTAGGAGAACACTTGTCCCCGATCATGAGGCATGATCCAGTTTTGGATAATTTGTTTGGAGACGGATCTTTTGTGGGTGCCGTACTGGCGCAAAAAGATCTTAAGGTTTTGGTGACGAACACTTTAATTGAGGCAGATAAGGCCGGCACCTTAAGGTTGCCCATGAAGAGATTTGAGACCTTGCCGACATTGGCGGAACGAGAAGAATTTAACAAAGCCACTTTAGGTGGAAGCTGCGTCCTTAGGGGAGATCCCGAACGAGTGTTTAGTTATAGGGGTGGTACTGGACAGCCCTTGCTAGCATCGGACGGCGATTTTTTTGAAAACCAACGTACTGATGGCTTGGCGGTAATGGACGGTATGGGGGTGGCAAAGTATTTTGGCGAAGCGCCTATAGCAGTTATGAGATGGGCTCTTGAGGATTACAATAGAAGATATCTCGGTCCATTAAACCAGTGGATGTTGGCACATAAGCCAAGTGTGACAGTGTATACCCGATTAACAAAATTCTTGGGTCGGGCAGGAATAGATGGTTTGCCAAAGGACGAGTGGACACCAGGGAAAAAAGACGTTTTACTAAGAACAAATAATATCAGTGGGGTGGGGATAGGGGTAGAAATAGTGAACAATGTGCATTTGGGAAGAGTAACTTTACCCAGAATATTGCTGACTGGATTTGGGATTGGACACAATATCACCTCTTCCGTGGTAGAGTTTGGGGAATAAAAGAGATAGTAATATAATAGGTATATGACTACAAAAACACAAAAAATGGCAGTGATTTGGGGACTGGTGCTTTGGTTATTTGGATACGTGCTGGGAATAGTATTGTTTAAAATGGTGCCGCCGGCGATGCTCGGTTGGGTGATAATGCCCTTTGGAATTATGTTTACGCTGTGGGTTTTGATGAAAAAAATTAGTTTAG
>CAYUVY010000004.1:38260-41918 GCA_964448465.1 uncultured Gammaproteobacteria bacterium | reverse complement strand
ATGCCCTTTGGAATTATGTTTACGCTGTGGGTTTTGATGAAAAAAATTAGTTTAGTGAATTTAAAAGATTATGTAATTTTGGGAATAATTTGGACAATAATGGCGGTAGTTTTGGATTATTTTTTGCTAGTAAAACTATTTAAACCAGTAGACGGGTACTATAAGTTGGATGTGTATATGTATTACCTGCTGACTTTAGTGATACCGATTAAAGTGGGCTGGTGGAAGTTGAGAAATAGGAAGTAAATTGGGTGTGGGATAATTGAGAATGATTGATATAAAACCAGCAAGAAGAGAAGAGCTAGACACCATAAATAAATATTTGCCGACAAATTTGCCCAATTTTCATGAAAATGGAATCAAAGGACAAGAAGAAGGGCTGTCGACCTGGTTGATTGCCTGGGTGGATGGGGTACCGGTGGGACATGCGAGAGTGTGTTGGAATGGGTATCGAAATGAAGAGGTAACGAAAATAATAGGAGTAATCCCACACATTGAATCGGTGGGAGTGGCCGAAAAATATCGCCGACAAGGAATTGGTACGGAATTAACTAAAAAAGCAATTGAAATGGCTGTAGAAAAAGGTTTTACAAAAATTGGATTGGCGGTGGGTGCCACAGACAATCCCTACGCAAAAGAAATGTATGAAAAACTAGGATTTATAGACTGGGGACAGGGAAACATTGTGGATAGCTGGGAGGTGGTGGAGAATGGTGAAAAAAGAATGGAGAGCGAAGTGTGTACGTATTTAGTGAAGAATTTGTAAACCATGTCTAGCTATTGCGATTTTGTGAAGACCTTGCCTGTAAACCATGTACACAGGGTGTACCATGATACGGAATATGGGTTTGAAATTGAGGACGACGATAGACTTTTTGAACGATTAGTTTTGGAAATAAACCAGGCGGGACTGTCGTGGACTACAATTTTGAACAAGAAGGTGAATTTTGCCAAGGCCTACGATAATTTTGAGATTAAGAAAATTGCCAAATATGGGGAAAAAGAGATAGAAAGATTACTAAAAGATGCAGGAATTATCAGAAATAAGCTAAAGGTTAGGGCGGCAATTGCCAATGCACAAAAGATTTGTGAATTACAAAAGGAGCATGGTAGTTTTAGAAGCTGGCTACTAAAACACAGGGGAAAGAAAAAAGAAGAATGGGTGAAAATTTTTAAAGAGAATTTTAAATTTACCGGAGGAGAAATTGTGGGCGAGTTTTTGATGAGTATAGACTTTTTGTCTGGCGCGCACGATGAGAACTGCCCAATTGGCAAGAAAATTTCGAGCAAGTAGGCTGATATACTCAAGGGAGTATGAATAATCGGGATAAGGACTGGCCACCGTTTCAAACGACGGTCTTAATTACACTGCTATTATTAATTTTTTGGTGGTTTTTAAAAGGACAAAGTTTCAGATTGTACGCTAGTTTGTTCTTTGTGTTGTACGACCTAACTTCTACAGTTTGGATATCGATAATTTTAGTGAGCGTGGTGCAAAATTTGGTATTGATGCCCTTGTCTTTGTTGAGTGAAAAATTATATCCGGAAGTAAAAGAATTTGAGGCGGAACTGGAAAGCATGAAGACTGATGAACAATCCTTGGTATTTAAGAAAAAGGTTAGGGAGGGCAATTGGGCGGTACTGGTATACATTATTAACTTTGTAATTTTGGCCATTGCCTTTATTTCAGCAGGACGAGTATTTTTATTGGATTTTTACTATGAAAAAATAAATTCTTGGTATTTGTGGAAGTTTGTCCCCTACCCTACCTATCCGCTGGAAGGTACTACATTTTATTTCCCTTGGGTGGAAGTAACTAAAACAATGGCCATTGCTTGGAAAAACATATTCTTGTCGTGGGTGATTGTTTTGGGGTTTTTTGCAGTGATGCGAGCAGTCTGGCTATTTTTGCGTAACTTTTTAAGTGGAAATAAGAGTATTTTGGGAATGAGAATTAAATACAACCGAGTGCTTTTTTGGATTGGTGGAGTGGCTGGAACATTTTTTATAGCTTCGGCCTATGTGTTACGAAATCTGCCTACGGGAATTAATTTGATAATGTTAGAAGCGGATTTGACCAAACAAAATACAACTTTAAATATTATTACAGCGGTGGCGACCTTTTTTGCGGCAACTTATAGTGGGGTAAGACACAACAGCGAGGGTAGAGAAATGGCTTTGGCCAGTGGCTTACCTACTGAACCAGTGGAAAGAGTGTTTAAAGAGAGAAACAAGCGAACCTTGCGCAATGCAACTTTGGTGGCAAGCTTGGCTTATCTGATTACCCACCAAATGCCTTCTTCACATGATATTTCAGTGTTGGCGTTTGAGGTAATCTATATTCTTATTGCGCCCAAGATTAACAAAGCAATTTTAAAGAGAATTAAATCCAAGCCAGAAGTGGTGGAAGCTTAGTTTTTGTATTTGTCCTTGACTTGATAGAGGACGTAAAGCCCGACAACTAGGCTAATTAGGCCACCAATAAGGTTGCCAGTAAAAATAGATTGGACGAAGTTGAGTAAAGTGTTGTACCAGGAAAAGGTCCAACCTTTTTTAGAACGGGCAAAAAGACCAGGGATAGCCATAATCCAGAGAACAAGACCAGCTACGGAAAAAATCCAACCAACTATACCCCAGAGACTAGAAAGCGGGTTGAAATAGGCTTGGCCCATCATGCCAACTGGGGCAAGAAGAGCGGAAAGACCGAAAACTGCTAAAACCACTGGTAAAAGTAGGATAGCCAGGACCACGGAAACATAGGGAGCAACTTTGACGATAAACTCTTTGAGGTTTTCAGGTAGAGCAAGGGGGGCTTTGGTGACAAAGTATTCTTGAGAAACCTTGTCTAACTGAGAAAGGAGGCCATTTAGATCTTTGGGGTTATTGGTTGTATTCATATATAAGGATAGAATAAACCGAGACTGATAGCAAATGTAGTTGTTGTAAGATTAAATATGGGTAAAAGTAAAAATAAGTTGGGGTTTGGGTTGATACTTCTACTGGCTGGACTGTTTTTTTATAAAATGTTTTTAGGACTTGTACCTATACCTGTAGACGGGATGGTTGGAGCATACTTCCCCTGGGTAGATAAAAAATGGGGTTATAGTGTGGGGGTGCCGGTAAAAAATATCATATTGTCGGACGTTTTCTCCCAACTATATCCTTGGAGACGGTTGGCCGTAGAACAGTTAAAGAATTTACAGTTGCCCTTGTGGAATCCATATTCGTTTAGTGGAACTCCCCTTTTGGCCAATTGGCACTCTGCTCCACTGTATCCGCTGAATTTACTAATGATAGTTTTTGGAGATTCTTGGGGCTGGAGTCTGATGATTGTGGCACAAGTGCTTATTTCGGGGAGCTGGATGTATCTATTTTTAAAGGAAAATAAACTTAAAAACATTTCCAGTTTGTTTGGAAGCGTAGTTTTTTCTTTTGGAGGGTTTATGATGATTTTTTTAACCGTAGGAACTTTTGGACAAGCTGGAGCCTGGGTGCCAGGACTATTGTTTTTAGTTCTAAGATATACAAAAACTGAGGATATTAAATATTTAGCTTGGCTGTCGCTAGTGATGCTATTGATAGTACTGGCTGGAGGCTTTCAGGTAGCAACATATGGATTTTCTCTGACTTTGATATATTTTCTATTTTCGGTTTACAA
>CAYUVY010000004.1:23938-38160 GCA_964448465.1 uncultured Gammaproteobacteria bacterium | reverse complement strand
TAGCAACATATGGATTTTCTCTGACTTTGATATATTTTCTATTTTCGGTTTACAAAAACAAGAGCGGAGCAAGAATGATTTTATCTTTTTTGATATTTTTTATACTAGGAGTTGGACTAAGTTGTATATATCTAATTCCTGTACTAGAACTATTTGGCAGATCTATACGCGAGTTTGACCACAATATTGTTGGCTATAACTATGGGTTAATACCTCTTAAGGCGTTGATAACCTTTTTTGCGCCTGATTATTTTGGAAACCCTACAACAGGCAACTTTAGAGGATTTTTATATCACGAAACCACTTTTTATTTTGGAATTGTGGCCTTACCGTTTGTGGTCTATGGGTTAATTAGAAAGAAAAGAGAGTCAATCTTTTTTGGACTAGTAGCATTTTTGTCATTGTTGTTAGTTTTAGATACACCAGTTGGACAATTGGTCTATAAACTTGGTGTACCACTCTTGTCGACCAGCTATGCCTCGAGACTAAACATTATTTTGCTTTTGAGTGTGGCGGTGTTGGCGGCAATTGGTCTGGAGAGTGTGGTTAAAGGTGAAAGAAAGGGTATTTTTTATAGTTTGGTGGTAGTCGGGGTGGGTTTGGAGTTGTTTACTTGGATTGGGGCAATAAAAATGGGCTGGTGGTTTAAAGAAATTTGGGGGGAAAAGTATAATATCTCTTGGAGAAATGCGTGGTTCCCATTGGCCTTTGCAATGGCAACCTCGGTTAGTTGCCTGGTGTTGAGAAAAAAAAGAAGTGCACTGGGGGTTGTACTAGTAGGATTATTGGCTGTGGATCTATTTAGGTTTGGCTGGAAATTTACACCATTTGTACCAACCAGACTAGATTTTCCAACTACTCCTCTAATTGAATTTATGCAAAATAATCTAGGAGTTTATAGGATGGAAAGAGAAAGAGCAGAAATATTACCCCCCAACACCTGGATGCAATATAAAATGATGTCCCCTTCTGGATATGACCCTTTGTATAGCTTGGACTACGCAAAGTTTTACAATGTATATAATGGCTCAAGTCCACTACAAGCACCAAGTAGATATGCAGAACCCGAACGACCAGACTTGGGTGGACCGGACTTGGTGGGAGTTAAATATTTTGCAGTTATTAAGCGAGACGAAATGGGTCGGGTAGCAACTGGGGAAAATGGTGGTGTATTACCTAATGCTTTTAGATACGACAAGTTTAAAGAAGTGTTTGCGGATGGCCCCAGTGTGGTACTAGAAAATAAAAATGTCTGGCCTAGGGCTGTTGTCTATTTTGACTGGCAAACAGAAACTAATTTAATTGTTGCCCTTGGCAAACTTAAAGACGGGTTTGATTTTAGACATAAAATAATTGTGGGAAAAGAACTAGTTGAAATTAAGCCAAACGAAAAGCAACCTATTGAGGCTAAAATTACTAAATATGAACCAAACCAAGTGATTATTGAGGCTAATGGTGGAACTAAAGGTGGCGTTTTGTTTTTGAGTGATAGTTATTATCCTGGGTGGGAGGCAAAAGTAAATGGAAGAAAGATTGAAATCATAAGGGCATATGGAGCTTTTAGAGCTGTAGTAATCCCAGCTGGACAGGTTGAAGTAGTTTTTGAATATAAACCAAAAAGTTTTTATCTTGGCGCGGGAATTTTTGGAGTGTGTCTGTTGACTGTTGTGAGTGTATTACTAAAAAGATCAAAAGGTGCAACCCGAGGCTAGGGGTTGTTGTTGAAGCTGAAGGATACTCCCTTGGCAAAAAGAAGCACGAGATTCGGCGGGTAAATTAGGGTAGAGTCCTTTGGTTTTAATAGAAAGTAAATATTTTTTTATGTTTGGATTGGTAGTAGAGGCACAAAGAAGGTATTTTTGGAGTTGAGTACAGGCTTGAGGATTAGAAGCTATGGTAGGGAGATTAATTTGGACCAGGGAATTGGCAGGAACAGTGGAGACAGGAGCTTTGGAGTTACAGGCTGAAAGTAAAAATGAGAAACACAAAACCCCCAAAAGTAAGTAAACTGTCTGCATTAGACTAATTTACACTATTTGGGGGTTAATTTGCGAAGAAAATTAGTTTTCCTTTGGAGGTCTAGCTAAGTCTACTTTGATAGCACGACCATCTAAACTTTGATTGTTTAGTTTGGCAACGGCTTCTTGAGCTTCAGCTTCAGAACTCATTTCCACAAATCCAAATCCTTTGGATCGTCCGGAGAATTTGTCGGTGATTACCTTAGCAGAAACTACTGTTCCTACTGTGGCAAAGAAATCTTGTAACATGGAATCGGTGGTGTTCCAAGAGAGCCCGCCGACGAAGAGTTTGTTGTTCATTTATTTACTATATTTTTATAACAGGGCTATTATAGCACAGATGAGGGGTAGGAATGCAATTACTTGTTTTTTAAGGCCAAAATTGGCTTTTCGACCAGATAATAGGAAAGGTTGGCCAACAGATAGGAAAAAAGTAGAGTCAGAAAGATTCTGGGTATGGTTTGGTGGCTAACTCTCCAGGAAAATTCTATAGCTAGCTTGTGCCAAAGGAAAAGACCATAACCAAACTTGGATAAGTGACTGACAACGGGATTGGCTTGGGTTTGGTAAGCAAGAAAGAATGAAATAAGACTGCCAACCCAGAGGGCGATAAAAAAATAGCCCAAAGAGGCTGGTAGCATGGTTAACTGGCGAAGATTAAGAGTGGTCAAGGGAATTAGACCTAAGGCCAAAACAAGAATTACAACGAGCTTAAAGATACGGTGTTGAAAAATAGTTTGGTGGTTTTTCCAAAGCCAAGCTAGCAAAGCGCCAACGAGAAAGGGGTCGAAACGTGCAAAAGTATTCATGTAAAGCGCCAGGTAGTTGTTGGACTGATAAAAAAGTAATTTAGCAAAGAAACTGAGTAGAAATAGCGGAAGAATCCATAGATAGAGTTTCTTGGGTCGAAAAAGCCCCAGAGTAAATAGCCAGACATAAAGGAACTGTTCTTGCAAAGCAATGGACCAGAGGTGGCCTAAATAAGGATTAGGGCTCCAACCATGAAAGATTATCCACCAATTGCTATATTGAAAGAGATAAGGAAGAAACTGGGGGAAAGGAGATAATAAAAGAACATAGATAATTAAAATTGGATAGATACGAAAAAAACGATTGCGAATAAACCGTCCAAAAGAAAAAGTGTCTGGGTCTTGTAAGTAAGTGGAGGTTAAAAGAAAACTACTGAGACAAAAAAGTAAATCCATCCCGAGCCAACCATTTTGACTAAAAAAAGTTACTGGAACAACTAGGTGGTGTAAAAAAACAACCAAAAAGCCCAGAAGTCGGATAGTATCGAGAGCAAACAGATAGTTCATGATTGGATTATATAATATTTTTGGTGGTAGACTGGTGGACCATGAAAAATATAATTCAAGCACTAAATTGGCGATATTCCACACAAAAATTTGACACAAATAAAAAGCTAAGTAAAGAACAAGTGGAGACTTTGTTGGAAGTACTTAGATTAACCCCTTCTTCTTTTGGCCTTCAGGCTTGGAAATTTGTTCTGGTGGAAAACCCAGAAACTAGAACAAGATTAAGAGAAGCGGCTTGGGGTCAGGCCCAGGTGACAGAGGCATCACACTTGCTGGTACTATGTAGATTGGCTAGGCTAGAGGAAAGTTGGCTAATGGAAAATGTGGAAAATACGGCTAAAGTACGAAAGGTGGAGATGGAAAGCTTAAGGGGCTACGAAGAAATGATTAAGGCAGTGGCCAAAAAAAAGAGTGAAGAACAAACTGGAGATTGGATGGACAAACAGGTTTATATAGCCCTAGGAAACTTGTTGACCAGTTGTGCGATGATGGAAATTGACGCTTGTCCCATGGAGGGGTTTGATAAAAATAAGTTTGACGAAATTTTGGGATTAGGAGAAATGGGATTGAAATCGGTACTAGTTTGCCCGGTGGGATTCAGAAGTGAGACTGATAGTGAAACTCGGCAGGTAAAAGTTAGGTTTGAACTTGAGAAAGTAGTAGTAAAGAAGTAAAATGGCCCATGAATAAACAAAAAGAAAAAGGTGCAATACCAGTATTTTTGGTTTTTGGTGGACTGTTTATATTGGCAATAGGAGTGGTAGCGGGTAGAAATTTTAAAAAAGAGGTTATACCGACTGTTACACCAGTACCAACGGCAATGGAAGCCACACCATCGGTAACTATGGAAAGTAAAGGAAAAATTAGTGGATATTTAATTTATCCATCGGACCACATTCCAGAAGAAATGGGAGTATGCGCAGAAGTGGTAGGGAATACAAGTCTGACAACCTGTGTAAAACAAATTAAGGATAAAAAATATAAAACGGGGGTTGGGTTTGAAATGGAGTTAGATCCTGGAATGTATTATGTTTATGCGTTTTTGGATAAAACTAAGGCTTATTACAACGAATTTGTTTTGTGTGGATTGGAAGCAAAGTGCAAGAGCCATGTAAAAATTCCCGTGGTGGTTAAGGCTGGCAGCGTGGATGAAAATATACTTCCACAGGACTGGTACGACCAAGTCGAAGCGACTCCAACAACAAAACCAGTAACAACTTTAGCGCCATCAGCAACAAGTGCCCCCACTGTTACAGTGGCACCAACAAACACTCCTGTACCACCAACGCCAACAACAGCTAAGCTTATTTTAAATCCTGGGATTTTGAAAATAATTCCCACCGCCACACCCACACCAATAAAAATAGTAATACCCACAATAAAAATTCCACAATTTAATTGGTAGAACTGCCTCTATAGTTCAACGGATAGAATAGCGGTTTCCGAAACCGCTGATGTGGGTTCAATTCCCGCTAGGGGCACCAAACTATCTGCTTTTGCGAAGAGACACTCGATATTCGTAGGCCCTATTGAGTTGTTCATCGATAGTACCGTAAGGCCTAGCTCTTCGGCCATTACTAACGAAATTTAAACCAGTAGCACTAACAATTGGTTCGGCGGAATACTCTGTTTTGGGAATAGGAATTAACTGACGATTATAATATTCTGGATCAATTACTTTTGATCTTCGAACTTCTGGTGGCAATTTGGCGAAAAACCGGTTAATTTCATCCAGTCCTGGTTGGCCAATTACTCCCAGTTGACACAATTGTTCGGCATAGGCGATGGCTAACCCGTCTTTAAACTTACCTTCAGAGACTGCTTGAGTAAACCTTTGCCATACATCTCGATCCATAGTTAGCTCAAGTTTGGTAGCGTTTTTGTCCAGAAGAATTCGAATGGCTCTGTCAACTCCCCTAACGTTAAGATCCTGCGCTGGGTCTATGTTGCGCTTGTATTTCTTGGCCAGATCTGGCACTTGAGCCAGGGCCTCGACCTTGATTATTAAAAGCTCGCCTAAATTTTTATCTGCCATATCTTATAATAATAAATTTAGGGGTATTTGTCAAGTTTTTATTTGTAGCTAATTGTTGACAAGCTGAAACGAGGTGTGTATTATGCGTCAAGTTAATGAATATTTAATACTCATGACTGAAATAATAAGTACACGTTTGGCTACAGTTAATGATAGGATCTATGCCCAGGTTGTTTCCGATTGGACTACCACAGGAAACATGCTTCGAAAGGATGCCGACGTTGTCTTTGCCGATTTTAATAAAGGGAGAGCAGTTTTAGCATTTATTGGAGATGAGCTTGTTGGCCATAGTGCAATTACATATCTCTGGGAGGAACACGGTTATAGGGATTGTGAGTTAGGTGGAGTATTTACTAGTCCATCACACAGAGGAAAAGGAATAGCCACTGTAGCGATTCAGGAAACCATACTTTTGGCAAGGGAAATTTTGCCAGACCACAGAATTGTGGCATTGGCAAATTCAGCAAGTGAACCTATTTTTATACGACTTGGGGGAAGAAAAATGCAGACAACGGAGATGGACCCAGAGGCATGGGAGCCTTGCAAAAAAAGCTGCAATCGATACAAAGCTCCACGACCAGGGGAAGTGTTTGTTTGTTGTGATACTCCATATGATTTGAGTCAAGTACAGATAAGAAGAAGATAACCTAAGGTTTGGATAAAATTTTACTATTGACAGTGGGGGTAGTTGTAATAGAATACAACAATTTATCAATTTTTTTACATATCTCAAATATATGTCAACAAGTACAAACATGCAGCTGACGGATACAGTGGTGATGGTGCGACCCGATTATTTTGGTTTTAACGCCGAGACTGGACTAGATAATGAATTTCAACATAAGATTGAGACGCCGGAAGAAAAAATAAGACAAACTGTATTGGGTGAGTTTGGAAAAATGGTGGAAAAACTAGAAAGTCACAAGCTAAAGGTGGTGGTACTGGAAAGCCCCAGGGGTCCAAAAGGCGAGATAACCCCAGATGCAATTTTCCCCAACAACTGGTTTAGTACACATCCCGGTTGCTTGGTGTTGTACCCAATGAAAGCTCAAAACAGACGATGGGAAAGACAGCCCGAGAACTTAGTAAAAAGACTTGGCGAAGTCGGAAAAACCTATGTAGAAACAGTTGACCTTACCGAAGATGAAAAGTCTGGAGAAGTATTGGAGGGGACCGGAAGTTTGGTTTTGGACAGGGCAAATAAAATTGCTTACGCCATTGGTTCACAACGAACAAGTGAGGTTGAATTTAAGAAATGGGCAGAAAAGATGGGGTTTGAACCGGTCTTTTTTATGGCGGTAGACTTTGGAGGTAAGCCCGTCTATCACACTAACGTGATAATGAGCGTGGGTGACAATTTTGCGATAGTGTGTACCCCGGCCATTAAGTCAGAGGCAGAGAAGACAACTGTACTAAAAAAACTGCAGGACTCTGGAAAGACAGTGCTCGAGATTAGCATGGAGCAAATGTACAACATGTGTGGGAATATTCTCCAAACTCTAAATACTGATGGAACCAAATTGGTGATTATGTCGGAAAGAGCAAGGGCAGCTTTTAGTCCTGAACAACTAGAAACCCTGGGTAAGAGTGGAGAAATTGTCCCGGTGGCCATCGAGACTATCGAAACGGTGGGTGGCGGAAGTGCCCGTTGTATGTTGGCAGAAATATTTTAGGATGAAATACTCACGTCAAGAGTTAATAAATAAATTTAAAAATGTAGCCTGGGTGATGCCTTATAACCGTATTGAAACGGTAGTGGACCCGGCAACCAGCAAGGTGATGTATATTGAAAACTATGGACCAAAAGATGGATTTTTTGTGGAAGGCTGGAGGGCCCTGCATTTTCCATTAACTAGTTCCATTGTAGAAAAGTCCTATCGGGAAGGTGGTTCGACGATTTGCATTGTCAAACCTGGAAAAGCGGAGCTAAGTCTAGTCCCCTCTTTTTCACCCATTGGAATTGAAGAGTGTGTGGTAAAAAAAAGTACGGTGGAAATAACAATTGCGGGGTTGGGCGGAGGGGGCGTAAGTGCATCTTTTTCTCGAGGTATGGCAGAAGGAGTAAAAACAGTGGAGGTATTAAGTGAAGGTGGTGGAACCAGATTAGGTAAAGCGAGAATTGTGTTTCCGAAAAAGAGGCTATTGCTAATTGGGGTGGATGACACGGACAACGATGTACAAGGTGCCACTTATTCACTAGTTCACAATCTGGCTACGAAGATTGCTTTGAAACTAAAAGTTCGATATGCCATGCACGTGAATGTGCAATTATATCCCTATAATCCTAGCAAAACAAAAAACTGTTTTGGCACGGTAGTAGGAATAATTTTTAGTAACGAAGAGGAAAAAAGAAAAATAATTAGCAATTTTAAAAAAGAACTAAAGAAAAATACTTTCAGTAAACAGACAGGAATGGCAGTATATGAAGGATTTACGTTTAATAAGGAATTTCAAGAACTGTGTGAAAGTGTGAAATTTAAATTAATTGAAGACGTGGAAGTATTAATTAGGGCGGCCAAGGAAAATGGAGTAATAACAGAAGAGGTTACGGGAAAGAGAGGACTAATTGGGGCTATTGCGTCTCTGGTATTTTTTGACAGGCCGGACTTTGCGGCAAGCCTGCCAAGCAGGCCTTAAAATTGACAAGTTATAAGTTAAGGTATAAATTACAACTTAGTTTGAAAATATTTAAAGTTAGACTAAACCGTACACGTAGAGAGAGGCGTATTTGCCCGTAATAATTATACCCGCCAAGAGCGGGTTTTTTTATGCAAAAAAATAAAAATGAAATTAAATTAAAAAACAACAAGCAAGGAGGAGCTTTGGGTGTATTTGAAGAGACAGCGGAATTAAAAAAGGTATTGATGTGGGGAGCTCCCGGGACAGAGACAGTGCTAGGGCAATTGTTACCCGTAAAGGTAAGCTGTTTTCAGAGGCAATTTAATTTACCCAAAGCGAGAGCTGAGTTTGAAAATGTCGAAAATATTCTAGCGGCACAAGGCGTAGAAGTAATTATGGTAAAAGACTTGTTGGCAAAAATGATTGAAGGTCTCGGGTTGAAACCAAAGTTAAGTTATGAAAACTTGAGAAAAAAGATAGAAAGAAGGGCAAGGTTTTATGGTAAAAAATATGGTAAAAAAGCAAAAATAGGGGGTGAAGATCCTCTGGACTGGCTAGATTTGGTGTTGGAGGCGGACGTAAAAAAGTATGGAAGAGCCACGGCAACCCTGGTCAATGAAATTGTTTCCTTGAGAGACGAATTGCCTCTTTCTAACTTGTTGTATGCAAGGGACCAGTCTAACTTATTGGGGAAAACCCAGGTTTGGTCTGCAATGCAGCACCAAATTCGACAACCAGAAGTACATCTTTTTAAAGCGGTCTTGAATTTTTCTGAGTTATTTGACTCTAGGGGAATAGAACAAGTACAGATTTGTGGCAGAGGAAGGTTTGAAGGAGGAGACGGAATTGCAAATGATGGGATTTTTTATGTAGGAGCAGGGGGTAGAACAAACAAGGAAGGGGTCTTGCAAGCTTCTGAATCGATTATTTCCAAGGGTGGTCGGGTAATGATGGTCCACGACGCAGAAAGAGATGGGGGAAGCAATGAGATGGACGCAATGCATTTGGACACTTTTTGGATGCCTGTGGGCAAAAATATGGTCGTGGCTTGTGAGGAAGAGGTGAAAAGGAGAAAAATATTTGAAGTGGAAGGTGATCCTTTGACTGGTTTAAAATTGGTTGATAAGGGCTGGTTTATGGATCATTTGGAAAAAAGAGGGGTAGAGTTGATACCCTTGACCAAGGATGAACAATTGGCCTATGCGCCGAACTTATTAAACCTAGGAAGAAAAAGAATTATCCTGTCATTGGCAGAAGGAAACCGATTGACCGGTGAATTACAAAAAAGGGGTTTTGAGGTATTTAATGCGGATTTAAAAGAAATTACCAAGGGATATGGTGGATTACACTGTAGCACGGCCGCAATTAGCAGAGAATAGAAAGTTTGATATCTTTTGGCTATTGTAGTTGAGAAAGTTTGGTAGCGTAAAAAAGAATCAGAGAATATAAAATCGCAAGAGACAGAAGATATTTGTTTTTTACGGTGGAGACAAAAACTATGGTTAGTGGTGCAAGAATGGGTACAAAATATCTGGGCCAAAAGTCGAGTAAAGGACTGAAGAGGAGGTAGACAAGCGTAAATAGTATTAAATATTTTTCGACTAGACTGGTTTTTTGGACAAATATTTTGAACAGCGACAAAAAGAATATGGGGAAAAGTAGATACCACTCGGAAAAGGGGTAATTCCTGCCATCATAGTGTCTAGTGGATCCAACAAAAATTGCTTGAAAAGTGTTTAGGGGAAAATTTGTACCTCTCATACCAGCTTGAAATTCGACAACTTTTTGGTGTAAGCGTAACCAAGGCATAGGGTTGGGATGAATAGAAAAGTAGCAAACATACGAGACAACATAACCAATAAATAAGAAAATAATAAACAAAGGTAACTGTGATAATTTTTTTAAGAAAAAAAGAAAAATAAAGGATACTGTAAAAGTGGTCAAGACATAGAATGGTGGTTTGGTTCCGGCTGCAAGCCCAAGAAAGACTGCACTTATCAGCAGGAGTTTTTGGTTTTGGCTGTTTTTCAGAAATTTAACAAAGAACAAAAGTGAAAAGAGAAAAAGGAGAGCCAGGGGTAAATCTAGCATGGTTAGCCCCACTTGTCTGACCAAGAGCGGATTAAGTATAAAAAGAACCAGAGAGAATAAGGCTAAGTTTGAAGGTAATAGTTCTCTAGCAAGAAGTAGAAACACCAGGCAAGAGAGTGTGTATAGAAGAACAGAGGTAATATATGGGTTGCCAAAATAATTTACCGAGAGTCCATATAAATATTTACCAAAAGGCGGAATCCAATAGTGTAGATAAAATGGGTTGTCCCCTTTTACAAGTCTATAGCCCACATAGCGGAGGACACCTTCATCACTTAATTCTCTGCTACCCAAATTGTACTGAGATTCGTTGTAAAATTTTTCCCAATAAATAGGGTCATAGTGGTAAGTAAAAACCTGGCGATAGCGAAAAAGAACCAGAGTAAAGACTAAAAAAATTGCTAAGTATTTTTTCATGAGCCGATTTGTTGTGGGGTTAAAGTAAACAGATTAAGAAAATTGTACATTGATAGCAAGATAAAGAATAATTTTATAGCAAGGACAAGCACCTTGGGTTGTTTGAGTTTATTTAGTAAGATATTGAAAAGTATGGCCAAGACCGGAAAAAGAACAAAAGCAAGTAGGTTGGTGGAGGGAGTGGGCATATGACGAAGAGCGGAGGGTGCCCAGAGGGGTAGTTCTTGATGGAAAAACTGAATCTTGGCGGGACTAGTAATACTAAGACCAGTAAGGGTAAACTGGTGTAAATATCCAAGGACCCAGCTGGTGTCTAGCTTGGTAAAACTTAATTGGCCAAAAAGAAAAAATAGGCTAGGAACAGTTGGAAGAAGAAGGTTGGGTTTAAAAAATACTGTGGGTAATGACAACAGTAAGGAAAGGGCAAAAAGAATAGCAAGGTTGACAGATACGGAGTCAAAGCGGACAAAATAACCAAACTGGTAAAAAGTAAGTAATAAAAAACCAAAAAGGTTGAGATAAAAGAGGATAAAGACAAAAGTTTTTTGTAAGGTGGTTTTGAAATAAATTATGAGGGAAAAGAATAGAAAAATTACTAGACCCAGGGGGAGAGTGAGCTGGTTGGTGGGTTTAAGATTATTAAGGTTGCGACTTAGAAAACTAGTAGAGTCAGGTAAATAGTAGTCTGAAAAAGGTGGAAGATTGGAATAATTGATTTGCTGGTTAAGCTTGGGATTAGTTTTAGCTTTTGAAGTAACTTGCCAATCCCCTAGTTGTAAATCAGGAGATAAATTGGGGTGCGCTTGCTGGTAGATAGAAAAATATTTATTCGGTGTGGTGAAATTTGTTTTCTTTTCTTGTAGTAAATATTGAAGTTGTTTTTCAAATTCGGTTTGTAAGCCCACGGATTCTTGACCTATTTCTAAACCGATGGTTAATTGGTTGGGGGTATTTTGGCAATTTAAGTATTGACCGGCAACTTGTTTGAAAAAAACAAGATCCTTGCCCAAAGAGAGATAGTCGTTGGCTTGGACAGAATTGTTGGAATTTTGTGGACCCGAACCCAAATAGCCCAAAGTTAGGTGACGAGGGGCCCATTGTAAAACTAAGGCCTGGAGTTTATTTTGAACAGAACTGGCTGGTAATAAAATATTGTATTTATCGGGATAATAGGCAATTCCAGGAGGTTGACCCCAGACACCATAGTTATCAGTGGTGAGTTGGTCGGCGACAATTAATAGGGAGTTTACTTGATATTTGTGAACCATATACTGTGCACCATAGGAATCTAGCCACCAAGCTCCGACAGTCTTAGGGTAATAACCATAAACTTGTTTAAAGCTGGCAAAAAGAGCATCGATTAGCTTAAGACGGTCGGATCTCGAATAGCCCGAGAGAAAGACGACAGAAGGATCGTACCAGGGCTTGTTGGCAGCGTAGGATACTCCGGCTTGTTTGGCTAAAGCTGGACTAATTTCTAGTAAGACTCCAAATTCTTGATTGGTGGAAAAGTTTTGGGTGGCGTGGACAATTTCTGGATCAAAGAGAGTGTCATATTGGAGTAACCAGGTGGAAGGTAGGTTATATTTTTGAATTAAGTTATGTTGACTAGTTAGTTGGGAGATGTTTGGGTCTTTCCAAAGATCTTTGTTGCGAACTGGGTTTAAGATGGTAACGTATTGGCCGGAACAATTGGCAGGCTCGATGGCCAGAGCCTGGTGAAGAAAAAGAATGTTAAAAAATAAGAGTAAAAAAACTCTAAAAAATAGCTTCACGCTATAATGATACTATGGCTGAGGGGGCAAAAACGATTATGCAAAGTGATGTGGAACTAGTAAAAAAAACTTTAAATGGAAACAAAGAATCGTTTGGAAAGTTAGTCGATCGCTACGAAACACCAATTCGAGCTTATATAAAAAGAGTTACCAACTGGGACTGGATGAGTGTGGAAGATATCTGTCAGGAGGTGTTTTTAAAGGCATATGTAAACTTACAATCCTTTGATGTAAGGCTGAAATTTTCAAGTTGGTTATACAGGATTGCACACAATCAGGCAGTGGATTTTTTAAAGAGTCACAAAAAAACACAAGTACTAGAAGAGGAAGAAAATGGCCTATGGTCGGGGAAGATGTTGCTGGAAGACATGGCCATTAAAAACATGGAGGCAGAAGACTTAAAGAGAAAAATGAAAAAATTGGATGAAAAAGATCGGGAGATACTGGTGTTGTATTATTGGGAAGAAAAGAGTTACGAGGAGATTTCGGATATTTTAAAACTTCCTGCTGGAACGGTGGGTGTGTACTTGCAAAGAGCTAAGAAAAAATTTAAAGTTTTATTGGAGGAGAAAAATGGGAAAAATTAAGAGCAAGGTGATGGAAAAAATTGAGAATAAGGAAGTTAAAATGAAGGCAAAGTATTGGTTTTTACTAGAAAACATGGCTTGGGTGGGTTTGTTTGTGTTGTGTCTGGTTTTGGGAAGTTCGGTTTTGGTGGGAATACATGGCTGGGGGGTAGTACAAGGCTGGTGGGAAAGTAGAGAATTATTTTGGGAGGAATTGCCGGTGGCGTGGTTTGCCTTGGCAGGCGTAGCCCTGGCAGGCTCGTTGTGGCTTTATGGAAAGCTAGGAGAGCACTATAGAGAAACCAGAAAAAAAAGAATCATTAAAGTGGTCTTGGTGATAGCCTTATTGTTACTCATTGGCTGGCTACTGGAAGAAGAGTATTTGCTTGGAATAATCCTTAAGCTATTTTAGATGCATAAGGGTTTTGAGGGCCCTTAGTTGAGTTTTGCGAATTTGAGTAAGATCGGTTTGAATTTTAGAAGCTGTTTGTCGAAGCCTACTTAGTTGACTAGAGGTGGAAGCTTGATTGAAAGTTTCCAGATTAGTTTGAAAGGCTTCTTTTTGAGGCTTTAAATTATCTAGCTCAGCTTTAACTGGCAGGACATCGATCCCCTTTTTTTGTTTGGTTTCTAGTTTTTTTTGAATTTCTTCTTCGGTGGATTCAAGAAATTTATAACGACGCTCGAAATTGCGACTGAGACCTTGCTGGATAAATTTAACCCCTTTGCCTGGAGTAGAGGTGGATTTTTCCATGTCTTGGGCAAAAATAGGCGTAGGAAGCAAAAGAAGGGAAGTCAGAGCGATGGTGAGGTAGAGATTGGTTTTCATACATATATTATTACGAAATTGGGGTAAATTTATTACACTATTGAACTAGATCTTCAAAATCTAGAGAGAGATAGTGCTTGCTGCGCAAAAGTCTTCGGAGGGCTACTTTGGTGTCGGTAAGCTTGTCTTTAACGCTAGTGATAGCCTCCATAAAGACACGAGTGGAAGTAAAGTAGCTGGCAAGAAGAATGATTTGGGAGACTTCTTTTTCGCCATTTAGATAGGAAGCAACCAAATAGACCAAGCTCAAGCCATAAAAAACGGTGGCGATATTGTCCAGGGTCAGCCACTCAATAATATTCCAATGAGAGAGACTGGCGTAATTTAAAATTAAGTGGGTGTTTTCGGTGTCGACAGTATTGGAGTCTTGAAGCTTGGCATAATAATCTTCGATGCTTTTATCTAATTCATCACGACGGCGCTTGTAGTGGTCGGTGGTATAAATATCGGTAAAGTAGTAGACCAGAATAAAGGCACCCTGGATGATAAAGACGCGAAAATCGGTGAGTAAAACTAATATAGGTAGATAAAACAGAGAGACTATCCCGTCGATACC
>CAYUVY010000004.1:19318-23838 GCA_964448465.1 uncultured Gammaproteobacteria bacterium | reverse complement strand
AAATAGAAGGTCTGTTTGCCAGAAATAAAGTTGAGAATTAGTTTAATAGCTTGACGTGTTTCTTTGGACATGGGCAGGTTATACTTTATTATGCAAGAAAAATATGATTCTGTCATTGTTGGTTCGGGTCCAGCAGGGCTAACAGCGGCTATTTATAATGTGCGGGCAAACATGAAAACTGTGGTTATTGCTGGTAATCAACCCGGGGGGCAACTAACTACGACCACGCGAGTAGAAAATTGGCCAGGGTTTGAAAACGGAGTGGACGGAGTACCGCTCATGATGAGTATGCAGAAACAAGCGACAAATTTGGGAGTGGAAATTAAAAATGGATTAGTAAATAAAATAGAAAAAACTGAAAGTGGTTTTGTGGTATATTTGGACAATGGAGAAATAATTGAAACCAAAACAGTAATTATTACAACGGGGGCGGCGGCCAGGTGGCTGGATATTGGGGAAAAAGAGTATATAGGTAAGGGGGTAAGTGCTTGTGCAACTTGCGATGGGGCTTTTTTCCGAGAAAAAATAGTGGCGGTGGTGGGGGGTGGAGACAGTGCAGTGGAAGAAGCAACTTTTTTAACTAGATTTGCGAAAAAAGTATATGTGGTTCACCGAAGAGATGGTCTGAGGGCGAAAGCTAAGGAACAAGAAAGGTTGTTGTCTAATTCCAAAGTAGAAATGGTTTGGAACACGGAGGTTTTAAAAGTGTCAGGAGTTGACAAGTTGACTAGTATACAAGTAGTTAATAATCAGACAAAAGAAGAAAAAGAGTTGGCAATAGATGGGTTGTTTGTGGCCATTGGCGGGGTGCCGGCAACGGGTTTTGTAAAAGATTTAGTAGAAATGGAAGAAACGGGACACGTGGTGATTGGTAAGCATAAAGATTTTCCATTTATGACGAGTGTGCCTGGAGTTTTTGCTGCTGGAGATTGTACGGATCCACACTACAAACAAGCAATTACAAGCGCAGGAGACGGCTGCAAGGCCGCTCTGGATAGTCAAAAATGGCTGCAAGAACAAGAATAGTTTTAATCTTGATTTTAATTAGCGGAATAATCTGGAGATTTTGGGACTTTGGTAATAGGTGGGTATTAAATCAAGATCAAGCAAGAGACTTGCTAATTGCCAGATATGCGTGGGAAACAAAACAATTACCCCTGCTAGGCTCCCCTTCTTCGGCGGGACCGTTTAACTTTGGAGCCATGTATTTTGTCTTAATTATGTTGGTGGAAAAAATATCTACGGTAGTGGCAGGCCCATGGATAATATTTACGATTATCTCCAGTCTTACCATATTGATGGCTTATTGGATGGGCAAGGCGGCAATAAACAAGACCTTTGGTTTATTTTTGGCCATGGCTTTTGCCTGGAGCTGGTCTTTGATATATAACGCACCAGACATGCTAAATACAGCGGCGGTGTTGCTACCGGCGACAGTGGCTTATATTTGTGCAATAAAATTGGTAAGTAAGTTTAGTTGGAAATGGGCATTATGCTTGGGTGTCTCGGTGGGACTGGCCTTAAACATGCACTTTCAGAGCTTGGGGTTGTTGCCCTTAATTTTACTAGCAGGGGTTTGGGCGAAAAGAAAATTTTGGAAAGTGTGGATATTGGCGGGTCTCGGATTGGTTTCAACTTTTGCGATAAATATTATTTTTGATATTTTGAATAAGGGTATTTGGATAAAAAGTGTGGTGGAATACTATACGGTGGGGGTGAAAAAATTTTATGTGCCTATTCGTTGGTTGTGGGAAGTGCGAGATTTTTGGCCGCAGAAGTTTGGAGAGGTATTAGTAGGACAAACGGGTATTGGATACGTTTTGGTGGTTACATTGGTGGTGATGTTGGGAGTAGTTTGGAGAAAGAGAGAAAAAATAGTGCCAAGTGTGTGGTTTATGGGAGTAGTCTTTTTGGGACAAGTTGTTATGCTTAGATACTATGGGGGTACACGATCTAGGGAATATTTCTTTTGGATTTATCCAATGTTGTTGTTTATTTGCTCTTGGGTAATATATAGATTTTATAGTTTATTACCTCGGGGTAAATACTTGACACTAGTACTCTTGGTTTTGCTTGGTTTGTGGGGCAAAGAAAATATTCGGGCTGTGGGACAACAATCGCAGGTAAAAATCATTTATGCAGTTAAAGAGGCGATAGATAAAAATGTGCAAGGTAAGATAAAATTTTATAAAATTGGAAATTCCAATATGTTAACTTTGCCATTGATGTATTTATATGATCGGGAAGGAAGATTAGATGAGTCTGGAACGGGCGTGGTCACGGCAATTGGAAAAAATGGATACGACGTGGGACCGTGGGAGAAAAACCAAGTAGGGGCGGAAAGTATTAGCAAAAAAGAAATATATTCGTGGATATATATAAATTATCCTGGGGCAAAAAGATAACTAGGGAAAGGATTGGACTAGCTTGAGAATTTTTTGAATAAAAACATCTTGGCCAAATTGTTGGGCGTGTTTTTGGCAAAGTTGCCGACTTGTTTTTAATTTTTGGAAGTCTTTAACGGCCTTAACCAGACCCCTAACAGAATGATCGTCGAAAAGTAGGCCAGTTTGGCCAGAGATTATGCTTTCTCTGGGTCCACCGGAATTGTGGGCGATAACTGGGCAGCCAAAAGACATAGCCTCGACATTGAGCATACCAAAATCTTCATCGCGACCAGGATTAAGTAGAGCGGTAGCACCCGCTAGAAGCTGGTAGCGCTCTTCTTGGGTAACTTCGCCCAAAAACTGGATGTTGGGATGGCCTTGGGCTAATTGTTTTAGATTTTCTAAATTACCACCAAAATCACGACCAAAGATTTTAAGGTTAAGCTTGAGTTGGATTGCAGCCTGAATGGCTAGATCAAAACGCTTGGCGTGGGCCAGGCGACCACCAGCGAGATAGTAATTATCAAATTTTAACCCGCCTGCCGGCGAGGCAGGATTTTTAATTTTAAAAGTTGGAAGATATATTGGGGGGTAGATGAGAACAGAATCACGGCGGTAAAATTTTTGAATGCGTTTTTGAACCTCTTGGCTATTGGCGATATATTGGTCGACGTTTTGAGAATATTTGAAATCTAGAAGACGTAAAAAGTGGTTTAGTACATCGACAATTACGAGCAAAATAGGATTGGTAATATGGCGTGCAGTGGGATAACCATAAAGATAGCGAGGAGGAGTGTGGCAATAACAAATTAGCTTGGCTCCCCTCTTGTTTAAAGCATTAGGGAAATAGGCGCCGGTGGCAGAAGTGATAATTAAATCATACTTTTGAAAATTAAAAGAAGAAAAAGCCAAGGGAGACAAAAGTCGAAGGGGTGAAATTATTTTATGAGCAAAAGGGATGTGTTGAAAAAAACTGGTGTGCATACGGTGGTTCCATTTTTTTTCTAGACGCGTGCGGTGGGGGCCAAGAGATTGCGGATGATAAAGACTAGTGTAAAGATCTGCCTCGGGAAAAATATCGCTTAGGATCTCAAAAACAGACTCGGCACCACCGTATTCTTTAAGATAGTCGTGAACCAGGGCTATGCGCATGAGGTATTATAGCTGTTTTAGAAAAGACTGGGCTGAAGATCGGGGTCTGTGGACTTGTTAACTACAGTGGGCGCGGGTACCGCGCCCCTACTCTGTAATCTGGTGACCAGAGATTTGAAATTAAAAGATTGCAGAACTGGCACCAAGTGTTTGCTTACTTGAGGCGTAAGTTTAAGTGGCTTAAGTTTAAAATCAAGAGGAACATCGGTAACTATGGTGGCAAGTTTTTTGGAAAGATAGGCGTTTTCTTTATTAGACTCCAGTTTTTGGCGGACAGACTCCTTGACCTCTGGTAAGTTGGCATAAATGTTATCTAGACTTTGATATTTACCAAGTAATTCCAGAGCAGCAACTGGACCGATACCAGGAACGCCGGGATAATTATCGCTACTATCCCCGGTTAAGGCCTTTAAATCGGTAACTTGGTCGGGGCGAACAGAAAAAATGTCGACCACACCGTGTTCGTCGATTTCTTTGAAGGTAGAAATTCCGCGCTGGGGCATGAGAAGGTGTACTTGGCCGTTGACTAACTGGGTCATGTCGCGATCGCCAGAGGCAATTAAGACTTTGGTGATGATTTGGTCTTTAGAAACCTTTCGTCGTTTTTTAAAAGCTCGCATGGCCAGGGTACCAATGGCATCGTCGGCTTCATAGCCTCCGACGGAAAAATAAGGAAGGTGGGCGTCGGTTAAAGCTTGTTGAAGGACGGGAAATTGGTTTTTGAGTTGGGGATCGGCCGGTTTGCGCTGAGAGCGGTAGCCAACAAACTCCTGATTTCTGAAAACTGGGCCTGGTGGGTCCATGCAGATGGCTAGATATTTGGGGTGGTAGGTTTCAACGAGTGAAATTAAAGTAGAGAAAAAACCGTAAATGGCGTTGACTTGAATATTATTTTGGGAAAGAGGCGGAATGGCGTGATAAGCACGGTGGACGAGGGCGTGACCGTCTAGGATCAACAAAGTGGACATGGGTTATTTTAGC
>CAYUVY010000004.1:3382-19218 GCA_964448465.1 uncultured Gammaproteobacteria bacterium | reverse complement strand
GTGGACGAGGGCGTGACCGTCTAGGATCAACAAAGTGGACATGGGTTATTTTAGCAGGAGGAAGTTACAGAGCAGAATTAGGAAGAGCCAGGGGAAAAGAAGTTTAAGATCAAGTTGTTGAAGTTTGGAGTACTGTAAGGCAAGATTTTGAGAAAAACGGTTGCGGAAGCTAGGGTAAATAATTTGGGTTTCAAAATTTAGTTCTGATTCAGAGGCAGCATAGACGTAAAAGGTCTCGGCGTTGGTGTTGTCGGTGGTAATAAATAGTTTATATGGTCGAATAGAGGATAGTATGGGTTTAGAAAAGACTAGGGTTAATTTATAGGGATCGCCAAGAGCGTGACCATTGGTCTGAAGCTGTTCGATGATTTTTCCCTGGTAGTCTTTGAGACCAAAGGTAACGTTGGAATAATTAAAGTTTCCCGGGTTTTTGACAATTATCGTGGCAGATTTTAAGGAACCAGATGAAAAAATTATTTCTGATTGATAGTTTTTACTGGCAATTAGTGGTAATACGGTTTTGTTGCTAGTAAAGGATGGGCCAGGAAATTTGTGAATTACCAGTGGTGGCAGAAGCAGGTAAAAAGAGAGGAGAAGAAATGGTTGTAGAAAAACTAGAAAGAGTTTATTTTTTACGGACATAGGAAAAAAGACTGGTAAAAGCAAACAAACCGAGAACTAACTGAAGAATGTTTTGAAATAATTTGGGGTTTAAGGAAAAGCGCAAAGTCAATATTTGATTGAGGTTGGTTTGTTCGGAAAAAAGTGGATTAAGAACAATTAAATGACCAAGGTTAAGAAAGTTGTCATTAATCAGAAAAACATAGGCCAAACAAAGCAAGGCCGAGAACCAAACAAGAAACTTGAAGTTCCCTGGTTTTAAAAATAATGGTAGGTAAAAAGGTAAAAACCAAAGAAGCCACTGTGGGTGAAAAGCGACAGTAGCAAAAAAAGCTAGGTTGACAACAAAAAGTGAAGCAGATAAGGAAGAAATATTTTTTTTGTGAAAATAGATAAAAAGATTAAGGAGATAAACAACAGGAAAAATTGGAATGGAAAACAGTTTGGTTTGGAGTATCTGCTGGGTTAGACCAGAACCCGAGAAAGACGGCAAGAAGCTGGGGTCAGAAAGAAAAGGTAAGATGGTAAAAAGAGGAATTAAGCTGGAGAAAAAAACAGAGAGAATGTCGGTAAGTTTTTGAGGTTTGTTTTGTAAGACAAGATAAGGTAGAAAAAGTATTGGATAAATCTTGAGAGAGATGGCTAAGCCTAAGATCAAGTAACCCAAGATTGGTCGATTGTTTTTAGCTAAATAAAAAGCTAAAAAAGTAAGAAAGGCTGGCAGTATGTCGAAGTTGCCCTGAAAATAAATTAGGTAGAGAGAGAAAGGATTGAAATGCCAAAAGAGAAGTACTTTGGGGGATTGGTAAAAACGGTAGATAAGCCAACCAAGGGCGAGATCAAGCAAAAGATAAGGAAATTTCAAGTAAAAAATATAAAGGGGTAGGTTGGCATAGCTAAACTTGTCTGGACCCCAATCGTTTAGCCAGATAGAAAAATCTTTCCCCAAGAAAGGGGTGATTGTTTGGTGGAACAGTCCTCCAGCAAAGTAGGTGGCGGGTAAATAATTAAAGGTGTCCGAATAGGACATGTTTTGTTTATTTTTAGATAAAAACGAAAAAATATTAATTATGCCTTGGGAAAAAAACTGAAGATGGTAGTGTTGGCTTTTTAGGTCGGGATGGTAGAAAAACGGTAGAAGCCAAAGTCGAATCAAAAGAGCTAAAAGAAAAACTGTTTTAAGGTTTAGGTGCACAAAGGTATTGTAAGATAGAATAAAGTAATGGAACAGCACCCAATTCCACAACAAATTACTTCCTATGAATTTAAATTAATAGGAGACATGACCATTAAGCAGTTTGGTAAGGCTGCTGGTGGGATAGTAATTGGATTATTAATTAAAGCTAGTCCTCTAGTGTTTTTTGTAAAATACCCGCTGGCTTTAGCAAGTGTGGGTTTGGGACTCGCCATGGCCTTTGTACCTTTTCGAGACAGGCCAATTGAGAAATGGATAACTGGATTTTTGCGCTCAATCTACTCCCCCACTTTATTTATTTGGAAAAAAAGAGCGGATCCAAACTGGTTGGACATTGATCTGAGTAAGAAGTTGATTAACAACCAGAACGAAGAAGAAGAGGACAGACCAAAAAAAGATTTTAAAAAGGTGGAAGAATTTTTAAATTCAATTAAAAATACCAAAAACAACGTGGCCAGTTGGGGGCAAGGACTGGAGATGGAAGAAGTTGACCAACCTGGTGGCGAGGCAGGCAAGTTGATCAGCGTACAAGTTGAGCCAAAAAAGAATACTGTTGAAGCTGGAGCCGTATTAGAGCAAGTCAAGGAGGAAAAGAAAGTAGAGAGCAGCACTTGGAATACTGGTCAAGGTATTAAAGGCAGAGAAGAAGGACTTAAAGCAACTGGAGAGACAGTATATGGGGATATTCCAATGCCTGATCGACCCCAACTTCCAAACATGTTGGTGGGGATGGTGACACTTGGGGGGAAAATTGTGCCAGATGCGATTGTGGACATAAAAGACATGACAGGCAACACGGTAAGAGTTTTAAGAACAAACATGTTGGGGCAATTTAAAACAGCCACACCCTTGGCCCCGGGAAATTATTTTATTACGGTGGAAAACGAAGGAAAGACTTCTTCGAGGGTGTCAGTAGAAATAAATAATCAGATCAAAGAGCCACTGAAAATCAGTGCCGAGGCATAAAGTGTCGTGGTAGTAGCTTGTTGGCTTGTTTTTAGATATTATTAAGTAATGCCACAAGACCCCCTGAAAATTGCGATACGAGGTTCGACACAAGAACACTTACCAGTAGAGGATATTGCCAATGGTATGGTTCTTTTAAAGGATGGATCGTGTGCTATCGTGATGCAATTGTCGTCGGTTAACTTTGATCTGTTATCAGAAAAAGAACAGCAGTCGTTGGTTTTTGCTTATGGAGGGATTCTTAATTCCCTAAATTTTCCTGTGCAAATACTGATACACACCAGCACCAAGGATATTAGTGGTTATGTGCAAAATCTAAAAATTGCGCAAGAGAAACAAAGTAACCCTTTGTTGAAAGAAAGAATTCGCTCTTATCGGGCATTTGTGGAAGAAATGGTGAAGAAAAATGACGTATTGTCAAAGTTTTTTTACATTGTGGTTCCTTATATGTCACTAGAACTAGGGATAAAAGGAGGAGGCGCAAGCGTGCTTTCGGGTCTAACACCAAACAAGAGAACTGCGGTGGCCAAGCTACCATATAGTAAAGAATATATTTTAGATAAAGCAAGGGCTAGCCTAGAACCAAAAAAGGACCATATTGTTCGACTTTTTTCGCGTTTGGGTCTAGAAGTTAAGCCTCTTGGAACAAAAGAGCTCATTAGTTTGTTTTATAAAATTTATAATGAGAGTAGTTCTGCAGACCAAAAGGTCTCTGGAGAAGAGATGACCGTGCCTGTAGTGACAACAAAGTTAATAACTAAACATGACTAATTTTTTGAACAAAATACTACATAAAAAAGCTCCAGAGCCAACGGGTCTGGTAGCAACCACAGAAAATAAAGCTGAGGCTGCAAGGACCGGAGGGAGTAAGCCTTTTATGGAAGGACTAGTGGGAGTAAAAGACATCATTGCTCCTGGTGCAATTGAGGTAGACTGGGATTCACTAAGAATTGATGACCGGTACTACCGAACAATGTTTGTGGCCGGATATCCCCGTTTTGTGGGAATAAATTGGCTTTCTGCTTTGGTAAATTTTGACGCTAGCTTGTCTATATCTATGTATATTTATCCAACCGACGGGAAGGATGTTTTGGATGATTTAAGAAGAAAAATTGCAGAAATGGAGGCCGAGTTGACTACCGACATTCAGAGAGGAAGAGTGGTAAATCCAGCCACACAGGCCAAATTGGAAGACGCATTAACCTTGCAGGCTGATCTGGTAAAAGGAGAGGAGAGATTTTTTCAATTTGGTTTGTATATTACGGTTTCTTCAAAAACTAAAGAGGATTTGGACCGTATTACCAAAAACCTGGAGTCTTCTTTGGGTTCGTTAATGATTTCTACAAAAAAAGCGACGCTGGAAATGGAGGCGGGGTTTTTAACCACTTTGCCGACTTGTAACGACTTGTTGTCCATAACCAGAAACATGGACACAACCAGTCTGGCCTCGACCTTTCCTTTTGTATCATCCGACCTGTCGGACGATAAAGGGGTAATGTATGGAATTAACGAACACAACGGGAGTTTGGTTATTTTTGATCGTTTTTCCATGCCCAACTATAACGCGGTGGTGTTTGCCTCAGCTGGTTCGGGCAAGTCATATCTGATTAAACTAGAAGCTTTGAGGTCGTTGATGTTTGGTGCGGAGGTAATTGTCATTGATCCGGAAAACGAATACCGTGAATTGTGCGAAGCAGTGGGTGGACAGTATATTTCTTTTGGGTTTGGAGAAGCATCTAAAATAAACCCTTTTGATTTGTCTTTGGTACAAGAAGAAGGAGAGAACGCTTTGTCGGACAAAATTTTGGGTCTACACAAAATGTTTAAAGTAATGATTGGAGAGATGGACCCAATGGAAGAATCTATGCTAGATAGGGCAATAATGGATGCATATAAAATGAAAGGGGTTACCCCAGATCCGGAGACTCAAACAAAGGAACCCCCTTTATTGGAAGATTTGTATAAGTCTTTGTTGGGGATGGAAGAGGAAAAAGCAAAACTACTTACTGCGAAATTGGAAAAATACATAAAAGGATCCTTTGCAGGAATTTTTAACCAAAAGTCGAACGTAGATTTAAAAAGTAATTTTGTGGTTTTTGGGATAAGAAACCTGGAAGAATCTTTGCGACCAGTGGCTATGCATGTGGTTTTGGATTATATCTGGACGGTAATTAAGAAAACACCTAAAAAAAGATTACTAGTGGTAGATGAGGCTTGGTACTTGATGCAATATCCCGACTCTGCATCTTTCTTGCGTGGAATTGTAAAAAGAGGGAGAAAGTATTATTTGGGGGTTACCACGATAACTCAAGATGTGGACGACTTTTTAGATACACCTTTTGGTAAAGAAATTGTGACTAATTCGGCGATACAAATTTTATTAAAACAACACACTGCGGCTATAGATAGGGTGGGGGAAACCTTTTATTTGTCGGAGGGAGAAAAGCAATTGCTATTGTCTGCAGACAAGGGAGAAGGTATCTTTTTTGCTGGGCAAAATCATGTAGCGATAAGAGTTATTGCTAGTCCAGAAGAGCACGCTTTAATTACTTCTAACCCCGAGGAGCTGGAAAAGATTAGGGCCAGTAAGGTAAAAATGGCAGAACAAGTGCAAGAAACAAAAGCTCAAGAAAAAAACATAACAACAAAACAAGCTAACGAACAACTTGCCCAGGAGTTTGAAGAAAAAAAGGAAGAGGAAAAAATATTGCCCACACCAATAGTGGAAAAACCCGAAATTGAGATTATGCCAAAACTGGAAGTACCCTCGGAAACACCCGGGGTTGATACTAGAAAAACAATGATGAGTGTTACGGTGGAAGAAGATGACCACAAAAATATTTCAGAAAAAATAGCTATATTAAAAACTCAAGAAGAAGAGGCTCTTTTGGCACACCAGAAAAAAACTGAACAGGAGGCTTTGTCAAAAAAGATGGCAGAGGAAAGCGAAATATCTTTTGCTTCTGGCAAGCTGCCAAAGTATGCTGATTTATTTAAAGCTAAACCAAACCTAGACAAACTACCCCCACTCCCCTCCTTGCCTCCTTTACCAACAAAAAATTCTTCAGGAACATTGGCACCAAAACAAACAGTAGTAAGCGAGGAAAAACCAAAGCTTGAGCTAATAAAGAGTGGTGTGCTAATGAAAAATACATCGGAGAAAAAGCCAACAGAAGCTCCAAAAGAATTACCAGGGAAACCTAGCTACGAGGACCTGTTTGGAAAAGGTATAATTTAGGCATGGCAGGAAACGGACGATTTGTTCTAGGTGACAACACAAAAGAGACGAGGCTTCAGTTGGCCAAGAAGTTGTCTTTAGAGATAAGAATAGCTATTGGTGAAGGGTACAAAACCGTCGGGGAAAAGAAGCTGGAAAAGCTGCAACATGAATTGCAGCAGTTTTTTGAAAAAATTTATCCTCTTTTGGGGCAAGATTCTTTTTTGGTAAATCCGGAAACAAGTCTGGAAAAGTGCTTGGAAAAAATTAATTCTCTTGGTATTGAAAGTACAGAAGGTGAGGTTGTTTCATCTAAGACAGTGTCTTTGGATTCAGAAACACTAAGAAAAATGCTGGAGGATTACGAGAAACACCTGGAGACCGAAGGAAAAGATGGAAAGTTGTCGGAAGAAAGAATTGCACAGTTAGCCCAAAAATATGGGATGGAAAAGGGCGAGGTAAGCAAATGGATTGGGAGATTAGAAAAAGTGGCAAAAGAAGGAGCAAAAACAGCTGTATCTAAAGATCCGGGCGTTGTGGTGTTGTCAGAAAACAAAAAAGAAGAGGTATTTAGGTCAGTTGCTAGAGAAATTGTGGTAGAAGGTGTCTCTGGGGAAAAAGATTCTAAGGTTTGGGAGAAAGAGGTAGAGAAAATAGTTGAAACTATTAAGACGGTTTCGGAAAGTAATTGGACAGTCGACCCTGGGAAACAGGCAGAACTGGGTATTTTAGCAGAGGTAAGACTGCAAATTGAAGCTGCGGGGATATCAACAAAATTAAACTTGTCAACAGAAACTGTGGTCGCAGCCTTGGTGTCCACAAAAACAACTGAAAACACCTTGGTGCTGGAAAAACAAATCCTCGCAGCTAGCTCTTCGGAACCGGAGGCAAAAGGAAAGATCTTGGTTTTGACACAAGAAAGGACAAGATTTGCAAACGAGAATCCTGTGTTAGCTGCTGTGGCTGAGGACAACCAAACCCTAAAGGAAATTAACAATGCTGCAAAAGAATTGACAGAAAGTGCTAGTGTGACCAGTTTGGGTACAAAAGCAAAAGCAGAGGTGATGACGGCTAGTAAAACTTTGGCAGAAATTGCCGGAAAAATTTATACAAGTCCGGTGGTAAGAGCGGTAGAAGTAGGAACCAAAGAACTTAATTTAGCGGAACACGGAGAGGCTGTTAACGTGGTTAAAGCCTTGGCGGGTATGTCTGCCGAATCACAAGCTAGTACACAGCTAAAAAATGATTGGAAAATTGCCACGGACAAACTAACAGAATATGGGGTGGACTGGCGAACCAAGTTGGTATTTAGAGGTGTAGACTGGGCCCGAAAAGCAGAAAAAGACTCTCCGGAGATGGTAAAAAAAATTGGAGAAAATGTGGCCCAAGAAGGAGTAACAACGAAAAGTTCTTGGTTAAACAAACTTTTTAGTCAAGGTAGAGAAAAAATAACAGGAGAACTGTTAGATAAACTGGGGGGCACAAAAGTGGTTAAAAACATGGTGGCAGAGATAACCAAACAAGGCATAGGAAAAACTATAGTTGGAGCAACGGAATCCTTGGCAACTAAATCTTTTTCTGGAAATATTGCAAAGTCTGGAATAACTAGCGGCTTGCTTTCTTTGGGAAACAAAATGGTGGCCTGGGGAGTGGTAAAAGGAGGATTGTTGGGGAAAGCAGCAGCTTTTTTGGGAACAAAGTTGGTGGGAGTGGTACCGGTGATTGGACAAGCCATAGCGATTATTTCTACAGTTCTGGATGTAACAAAATTGTTGTTGGACTCAAAAGTAGGTAAATTCTTGACCGGACTAAGTCATTCTTTGGGTATTAATTTGCAAAAATTTTTGGGAGACCACTTGGGAGATGTGGGCAGATTTTTGGGGAAACTAGGTGATGCGATGGCAGGGGTGGTGGCCACGGCCATGGGTTCAACCTTGGCAGTTACGGTTATTGGCTTTTTGTTACCTTCAGTATTTCTATATTTTTTTGTAACCAACGTGATGGAGACCAGTGATGTAGTTTCACCCCGTATGCCTCAGGTTGCCGGTTTGGGGGGTGGCCCAGGAACTGGTCGAGTAACAGGAGCTGGGTATACTGGCCCAGCCATACCTGGATGCCCAAGTATCTGGCCAGCAACAGGGGCAATTATCCAAGGGCCGGGAGGTGCTTTTTCGCATACTAGTTTGCAAGCTATTGATATCGCTGGAGGGGAAAGTTCTCCTATTTTGGCAACCACTGATGGTCATGTAGAGGCATTTTATGACAACACCCCCGGGGTAGGATATGGTGTGCACGCAGTACTCTCGGCAACCTGTAATGGGACTAATTACCAAATTTATTATGGTCATTTTACAAAAGATTGTGTAATTAAGGCTGGCCCAGTAAAAAGAGGAGATGTTATTGGGTGTATGGGAACTACTGGTTTTTCCACTCTGGTACATTTGCACTACGAAATAAGAGGATTGGGAGACATTAATAATTATTTACCAAAGGCAGTACCACGGGGTTGTTATTATATAAACGACCAAAACAAAAAACCGTGCAACATGTCGACAAACTAAACTGTATGAAAAAATATAATAAAATTATCGTAGGTTTTTGCTTAGTGTTTGTAATTATTCTGATAATGCTTTTTAGAAATAACTCCGGTAAACAGTCTGAGGAGGTTTTGGTGATACCTACTCCGACCATAATGATTGAACAACCCGTTTTTTTGGCTAAGGAAAAAGTGGAAAATCAGGTTCCAGGTGTTACTTTGGATTTACCAAACAATGTCAAGATTTATAAATATGCCCACAAAGCTATTGCCAAAGAAACAATAGAAAGTATTACGACTGAGCTTGGTTTTGATTTAGTTAAAGATAAAGTGACAAGTGGAATTCCTGGTGCAATAGCATTATTTGACAGTGTAAAAATTGCTAGTTTGCTGTTTGTACCCGACCAAGGTACGGTGAGTTATTCGGGTTCACTCACTGCTGGAAGTGTGGGTTTTGAAAAAGCAAGCGAAGAAAAAATAATTTTGCAAGCTCAAGATTTAATTAAAAAAAGTGGTTGGACTGATTTGCCGGTAGCAATCTGGAAAAAACAATATGAAAATAGAAATGAAGAAGCAATGGAGACGACTACTTCCAAAAAAGGACAGTTTCTTCGCGTATGGTTTACACCACAAGTAGAAAATCAGCCTGTACTAGGAATTGGGGGAGGGCTATTAATGTTTTTATTTAACAACAAAGGAGAATTACAACAAATGAAACTTGATTCACCCCCAGTGGAAATTAAGATGGTAGGAGAAAGAGAATTAAACAAGATTGGGCAAATATTTTGGACAGAAGGATGGAATATTATTTCAAATCAGGTTGGAACAGAAGATCAAGCGGAAGGAGTTAGATATTATTTGGGCTGGATGGAGGAGGAAAAGAATAAGTTGTTAGTGCCAATGGTATTTGGAGAAAAATATGTTCAGTCTGGGAGCAACAATGTTTTTAGCTTAATAGCTAAAAGTTTAATAAATTAATGAAAAACTGGAAGAAATATTGGCTGCATATTTTCTTGTCAATGGTGGTGGGGGCCTTACTAGTACTAAGACTCGTTAATCATTAGTCCTGGAGTCTTACAGGCATGATTACGTGCAGAAAATTTGAAGCTTTGGGGTCTTGAAAAAGGGCGGGGGTAAGAGGTTGGTTACAAGAAAGAGTTATGGAAGGAGAAGAGGTGTGAGCCAGAAAATCCAAAACGTATTTAACATTAAAAGCAATCTCTAAGGGTTCCCCTGTTAGTTTGGCTTCGACTTGGATTTGGTTTTTACCAATTTGCGGAGCATTGGCAGAGACTTGTAAGGAACCAGTACCAAATTTAATTCGAATTACGTTGGCAGAAACTCTGGCAAAAACTGAAGCGGCTTTTAAGGCTTGATTAAATTCTTCACGATCTAAAAGTGCAGTAGTGGTGGAATTTTGAGGAAGGATACGGGAATATTCTGGATAATCACCTTGCAGAAGTCGGGCGGAAAGTTGAGTAAGGTCTGGAAAAAGAAAAGTGACTTGACTAGATTCTTTACTAACTTGCAAAGTAACTGTGGGGTGAAGCTTAAAAAATTTGGAGGCTTCTTGGAGGGCTTGGGCAGGAATTAAAAGACGAAGCTCGCTAGTAATAGAAATTTTTTGAGAACGGGTAATTTTACTAAGACGATAACCATCGGTGGCAACCAAGGTAATTTGGGTAGGTTCTAATATGGTTAAAACGGAAGTCAAAACAGGACGATTGTCGTCTTGAGCAGAGGCAAAAATAATTTGATCAAGATCATTTTTTAAATCCGAAGTGGAGAGTTCCAAAGAAGTTAAATCCGAAGCAGTCTGAAAAAGGTTGGGGAAATCGGCAGAAGACTGGGTGGTAAAGGTGGCCGAAGAGTTAGTGCCCTGAAGTTGAAGTAAGTTTTGAGGATCGAGAGAAAAATCAATTTTGCCAGCAGGAAGATAACTAACAAACTCGGAGAGTTCTTTGGCCGGAACAGTGATGGAACCCTCAATTTGTACAGTAGCGGGAATAAATTGAGTAAGACTGATTTCCAGATTGGTGGCAGAAATACGAAGTTGGTTATTACTGGCAGTTAAACAGAGATTGTTTAAGATAGGAAGTTGGGCCTTGGTGGTGGTAAAGCGAACGAGATTGGCAAGAGATTGAAAGAGATCTTCTTGAATGATGCTAAATTGCATGCTTTATCTTAACAAATAATATTATGTAAATAAGGATTTGCAGTAGTAGAGAGAGTGGATAAGTGTAAGGAAATCAAAAATGGTGATAGGACACGTAAGAAGGTTGAAAAAGGTCTGGTGGAATAGGTATTTATAGTGTAAAGATAGGAAGTAATAATATTTTTTAACTTATAGTAGTAGTTAGCGCTTCGGGTTATGTTTTGTGGATAAAGGGGGGTGATAAGTAGGTGGAAAAGTTGTGGATAAGTCATATATTTAAAGATTGGATTGAATGGTGTGGATAAGTTGAGAAAGTTGTGGATTAGTGTGGATAGAAGCTTGAATTTTGTCCCTGGCGTGCATGATGCTAGTGTGGTCACGTCCACCTAGTAACTCCCCTACTTCCTGCAGAGGTAGATTGCCAACAGTTAATAAAAGATAAGCAGTGATATGACGAGCTTGGGCTAAATCTTGTTTGCGACTTTTACCAGTAAGGTCAGTGGTTTTGACTTGCATGGTTTTGGCACAAATAGAAATAATGTGACGTGGATGGTGGTTGGCGAGTTTGAGAGTTTGATTGGGTTGAACAAGTTCTGGGGTAATTTCAGGAAGATGTTGAGAAATAGCAGAGATAGCTAGGTGTTGAAGTTGACCTTCGAGGTCGCGAATATTGGTAGGAGGTTGCTCGGCCAGAAGATTTAAGGCCTCGGGGGTAATGCGAATATTTTTCTCTTCGGCTTTTTGACGAAGAATGGCTACACGCATTTCATAGTCTGGAAGTTGAATATCGACAGTAAGACCGCCCAAAAAGCGAGAAACTAGGCGATTTTCGAGATCTTTAATATCTGCAGGCTTGCGGTCAGAAGTGAGAATAATTTGTTTACCAGCTAAATAGAGCGAGTTGAAGGTATTAAAAAATTCTTCTTGAGTATATTCTTTGCCGGCAATGAACTGAATATCGTCGACTAAAATACAATCAAGTTGACGATAATTATCTTTAAACTGAGAGCTGTTTTTGTTTTTTAAGGAAGCGTAAAGATCGTTGGCAAAGGTTTCGCTGGGAAAATAGCGGACTTTAAGGCTGGGGTTGTTTTTTAAGAGTTCGTGGCCAATGGCTTGCATGAGGTGGGTCTTGCCTACTCCAACTCCGCCATAAATAAAAAAGGGATTGTGGGTACTGCCGGGAGACTGAATGATGGCTTGGGCTGCGGCGTAGGCAAAATTGTTACTATTGCCAACAACTAAATTGGCAAAAGTATAACGAGGATTGAGGCCATGGTTGGTCTTTTGGGTCTGGGTTAGTGTTTCGGTGGAAAAAAGAGGTGAAGAATCGGTGTTTTTGGTGGGGGTAATCTTTTGAATAGTGGGGTCGAAAAGAAAACTGATAGCAAGAGAGCTGGAAGAGAGACTTTGTAGGGTTTGGATAATCAGGCTTTGGTAGCGCTTTTGAATTAGATCCAGAATATATTTATTGTTAGTGGAGAGAACTAGTTCGTCGGGCTTAGGAGAAGTGGCTAGAAGCGGGGCAATAAAGGTCTGGTACTCCCCTGCTGGAAGTTGTTGTTTTAATTGGTTTTGGGCATGGTGCCAGAGATTTTGTGGATCCATATATTTTGGTCTGGCAGGAGGGCAAAGTGTATTCATCTTAGAAGGGTTTTCCACAATTAACAAGTAGTCAAGTGAAATGTGTGATACAATTTCTCCTATGACCAAACGAACATACCAGCCCAAGAAGAAAAAACGCGTGCGAACACACGGCTTTTTAAAGAGAATGATGACTGCCAAAGGTCGAAAGGTTTTAAAGAAAAGAAGAGATAAGGGTCGACACAAGTTGACGGTAAGATTGTCGAGTAAGAAATAAGGTAAGATTAGGTGTGATTGCAAAAAAAGACAGACTGGCAAAAAAGAAAGATTGGCAACGTATTAAATTAGAAGGTAAAAGCTGGAATTGTCGACTATGGAAAGCAGTATATTTGTTGGAAAGTTCCAATAAATTTGCTTGTTTAGTGACGAAAAAAAACTGGGCTAAGGCAGTTTGTCGCAACAAGGTCAGACGCAAAATTCAGGAAGCGGTGTACGATAGTTTTAAGAAGCCAAGCGAGTCCTTGAAAACCGGTTGGTGGCTTATAATCCCCCGTCCTGGAGTGGAAAAAGTAAAAATAGAGGAATTAAAAAAAGAATGGAGGGAAACCCAAACAAAAATTTATGGCTAGAAAAATATTAATGAAGCTGTTGGTTTGGTATAAAAAGTATCTTTCACGTGGTAGCAGTTGTCGGTTTGAGCCTACTTGTAGTGTCTATACTTACCAGGCAATAGAAAAATATGGAGCAAGAAAAGGACTGTGGTTGGGCTTAAAAAGAGTTAGCAAATGTCATCCTTGGCACAAAGGTGGAGTAGATTTGCTAGAATAGAGCCTATGGAAATAACAGCAATATTCGTAAACATGCTAATGTGGGTCTACTCGGTTTTGGGCAGTTTTGGCTGGGCCGTGGTGATAGTGAGTATTTTTTTGAGGCTAATTGTCTTACCTTTGGTAATTCCAGGAATGAAAGCTGGAAAAAAGATGCGAGATTTGCAACCCAAACTAAAAGAACTGCAAACCCAATACAAAGACGACAAAAAAGGTTTGGCTAATGCCCAAATGGAGTTTTATAAGAAACATGGAATTAACCCACTGTCAGGTTGTTTGCCACAAATATTAACAGTGGCGGTATTATTATTATTTTTGGGAGCCTTTAATAAGCTGACCGATTATAATTTGGGCAAATTACAAGTAGCCGACTTAAATAAACAGTTAATCCCCGCCTTGCAAGTAAAAGAAGGATTTAAATTGAATATGAAATTTGGTCCAGCTGATTTAACCTTGTCACCCGCAAAGGCTTTTGCAACTGGTAATCCCCTATTATGGTTTTTGCCAATTTTATTTTTAGTGGGTTCGGCAGTAACTCAATTTTTGAGCGCAAAAATGATGATGCCTAATCCTAAACTAGATCAAAAGGTGGTTAGCAAGACTACTCCAGGAGAAAAGGAAGATGACATGATGGCAGCAATGCGCACGCAATCTATGTACATGATGCCAGCTATGAGTTTGTTTATTGGCTGGAGTTTTTCGACAGGTTTGGTGTTGTATTGGTTTATTAGTTCTCTCTTGTCTGTGGTACAACAGTTGATTGTAGAAAAAGTTACTGCTACTGACAAATGAGTTTGGGGTGATATAATTGCCCCATGGATAACCAAAAAAGAAACGAACAGGTGCTAAATATTGCGGTGGAAATGTTGGCCTCTTTGAACTTGGTGCCAACTGGAGCTTTTGTGGAAGACGGAGAAGAAGAAGGTCAAGTAATAGTCTCGGTGGAAGTAGAACAACCAGCAATTTTGATTGGATTTAAAGGTAGAACCTTGGCAGCCTTGCAACTATTTATTTCTTTGGCAGTGCGCAACAGAATGGGAGAAGCCTTGCGGGTACTAGTGGACGTAAACAATTATCGAGACGGTCAAAAAACGAGATTGGAACAAAATGTAAAAGATTTGGTAGAAAAAGTCATGGCGACAAATATGCCTGCTTATATGCAGCCGATGAGTGCTTATGAGCGAAGACTTTGCCATACGTTTGTGGGAAATTATGAGGGTGTGTTTTCGGAATCTGAAGGCGAGGGTGAAAATAGACACTTGGTGATTAAACCTGGTGTAAAAAATGAGTCTATCTAGGCTATTTTTATTTTTAACAATATTGTGTTTACCAATTCAACTAGGAAAGCACTGGTGGCCGAGTTGGAGCTATGTAAATGGAGGAAGAGTAGATTATTTAAGCGTGGTTTTGGTAGTTAGCGAGATATTTTTGGTTTTGGCTTTGGTCTTTGGTTGGAAAGAGATAAATAAGCTGAAATTTAATAAAAGATGGTTGGGCTTGGGTTTGATTGCTTTGGTAAACATAGTAATGGCCCAGAGAATGGGGGTGGCTTGGTGGAGCTGGTTGCGTTTGGGTTTGGGATTAGGGTTAACATTTTTAGTTTGGAAAAACCAAAAACAAGTAGAAAGTTGGCTGAAGTGGATTATCCCCGCTTGGCTAGTGACGGAATGGGTCTTGGGGGTATATCAGGTGGCCGTAGGAGCTAGTTGGGGTGGTTTATGGTGGTGGCTGGGAGAGCGAAGTTTTTCATATTTGAGCTTGGGGGTGGCAAGTTGGACGGTACTGGGGGAAGTATGGCTGCGAGCCTATGGAACCTTTTCGCACCCAAATAGTATGGCAGGATTTGTCTTGGTGGCCTTGTGGTTGACCCAGAGGTTAAAGGTAAGCTCAAGGTGGTGGAAAGTGGGAGTATTTAGCTTGGGAATATTGTTGTTGGGAATTAGTGGCAGTAGATTGGCGTGGCTGGCGCTGGCCGTTTGGGCAGTAACTAAATTTAAAATTTTAAATTTTAAAATAAAAACAAACTGGTTGGTTTGGTTAGTCGTTGTAGTTGGGGTGCTTTTGACTTGGGGGAAATTGGGAGGTTGGGAGGAAGCGAGCTGGAACAAGCGGATTATCCAGAGCTTAGAGGCAGTAAAAATCTCAGGTGAAAATTGGTTATTGGGGGTGGGTCTGAGTAACGGGGTGGTGGCACTTCCCTATCAGCCAGTACACAATGTTTGGTTATTGTTAATCTTGGAATTAGGGGTAGTGGTGGGATTGGGAGCGGCGCTTGGATGGTGGAGGTTAAGAAAAGAGTTGGGTTGGGCGGTCTGGCTAGGATTGACAGTACTAATGCTAGGAGACCACTATTTAGTTAGCTTGGTGCAAAATAGACTGAGCCTGTTTTTGCTTTTTGGCCTAATTTGGGGTAAAAAGAAGAATGAGCATTAAGCTGGGTTTACAGGGGGCAGTGTGGCAAAGCTTGGCTAAGGTGGTAAGCGTGGGTTTAGGCTTGTGGACGACAAGAATGATGTTGGCATCTCTGTCACAAGAAGCGATAGGAATTTTCTACTTGTTAATGGCAGTATTTTTGGTACTAGACGGGGTGGCGGATGGGGGCACGAGATTTGTGGGGGTGGCCAATTGGGCAGAGAATAAGAACAAGGCAAAATGGCTAGCTACTATTTTTTGGGCTAGATTAATTTTGGTGGGAATTGGCTTTGCATTTGGTTGGTGGTGGACAGGAACATATG
>CAYUVY010000004.1:0-3282 GCA_964448465.1 uncultured Gammaproteobacteria bacterium | reverse complement strand
TTAATTTTGGTGGGAATTGGCTTTGCATTTGGTTGGTGGTGGACAGGAACATATGCTCCCCTACTGCCCTATAGAAATGAGGCAAGAATAGCTTTGAGTATGATCTTTTTTACCAGCGGAGCAGGACTGTTGGAACTGTGGTGCCAAGTTCAATTGAAGATCTGGTGGAAAAGTATAATTGAAGTTTTGTTTAGTTTACTAGTGGCCTTGAGTCTGTTCTTTTTTGGGGTGAGAAACTTGGGGTTTGTATATATAATTTTCTTGGTTTCTCGAATAGTTAGCTTAGTTTTTGGTTGGGCCTTGGTAAATAGAGATTTGAGCTTGAGTGTGGGTTGGTGGAAGCCAGATTGGGCGGAAATTAAAAAGCTCTGGAAAATAGCTTGGCCAATGGGTTTGTATTTGCTGATTTTTACCTCGTATGACAGGGCAATTGATAGTTTACTTTTAAATCACTTTTGGAATAGTAGTGCGGTGGCTAGCTATGGTTTGGCTTACAAGGTGTACGGAAACTTGGTACTACCGGTGTATTTTTTTATGAATACAGTATTTGCCAAGATGGCCAGCCTGAAAGGTCAAGAACTGTGGTCGCAAATGAAAAAATATTTGGTGGTACTAGTATTAATGTCACTAGGAATTATTCTGGGGGTATGGCTAGTCTCCCCTACTATTTTGCCGTGGATCTGGCCAAATGTACCGACCGACTCGGTGGCAATCTTGAAAATCTTAAGCTTAGCTTTGGTGTTTTCGGCAATTAACCATGTTTTGGGATTTGGCCTAGTGGGCAAAGGCGGACAAAGAAAATTATTACTCTTGGGAGTAGTAAGTTTGAGTGTAAATTTTATTTTAAACTGGCTGTTTATCCCCCACTTCGGGTATTGGGCTGCAGCTTGGATTACGATTTTGACAGAACTGGTTATGAGCTTGGGTTTGTTGGCCATCTGGTTGCACTAGACTGATTCTTTTTTCTATTTAGCGTACTTACATATTTTAATCTTTTTCACGTCCCCAGACTTAATAACTTAACTGGCGTTAGGACGTTTTTAGGTGGGAGGAATGGGATAGTTAGAGTATGAAAGTTAATACATTATTTAGATAATTACCGCAAAATCCTCGCATTATCTCCGCGGAGGATTTGGTGTTAAGATTAAACATGCAAAGTGGGGAGCCAAAATTATTAGTAATTGGTGAGAAAAGTCCGATTTTAAGGGCTCTTTTGAAGCATTTGAAGTTTTTAGAGTTAGGAGTGGCAGTGTGGAGTGAAATGGAGGACAGGTCGGACAAAAATTGCTGGTATTTACCGCAAGAAGTAGTGTTGAGTCAGACTTGGCCATATGTTTTGGATCTGGTGGGGGAGAAGGAGAAATGGGAAAAGTTGAGCGGGAGAATGGAGGTGTTGTCGGTATTGAGCTTGGAAGATAAGTTACCGAAAGATAGGGAATTTGAGACTTATGCCCAGAGTTGTAGGTGGATAGTGGCTTTGGGAGTATATGGGGACTGGACGGGGGAGGAGGGTGATTGGCTTTCCAGTTTGTGCTGGCAGGCGGTGCAAAACAAGGAGCTTGAATTACCGCCAGGTGAAGTATATTTACTGGAAGAGCAAGATTTAGTGGAAGCGGCCACCAGATTAACTTTCTTTTCGGGAGTGCCGGGTGGGGAGTATGTGCTTTTAGGAGTAAAAACTGGCAAAGAGGAGCTGGAGAACACATTGTGGGAAGCGGGGAAGATGACGACGCGCAAAAGCCAAACGGCCGGGGAGACCATGGAGTGGAATGTGAGCAGGGCGGAGGAGACGGCCAGATTAATTCGCTGGGAAGCAAAAATTAGGTTTGCGCAGGTAGCGGATTTGGCCCTGCAGCCATATTTTTCGGCACTGGACGGGTATTTAAAGAACCTAGGAAATAAAAAAATAGAGATTAGCAAACCAAAAATGGTAGAGAAATATAAAAGCGAGACGGTGGAGCCCTCCTACGCTGAAGCTTCGGAGGGTAAAATGGAAACATTAAAACCCGCCTACTCCGAGGCTACGGAGGGTGAAGCAATTAATCGAGGTAACAAGGAAACAAAAGAGGAAGGTGAACCCTCCTTCGCTGAAGCTTCGGAGGGCGAGGAGTGGGGATGGAAAAAAATAGGGGATAGTAAACAAGTTGACGAGTTGACAAGTGATCCCGCCATGGGCGGGCAGGCAGTAGAACAAGATAAGCAGGAAGGAGAAATAGTTTTTCCGGAGGAGCCAATTGTTCAGTTAAATAATTTGCCGAAGAATACGATAAATAGTTTTCAAATAGATAGGGGAGTAGATGAGGAAATTGAAAAAATAATTAACAAAAAAGAAACAGATCCAGGAAAGAGGCTGAAAATGCCAAGTATTAATATTAATTTGGGTGGTTGGGGGAAGGTATTGGGAATGCTGGGGGCAGGGGTGCTGTTAGTAATGCTTTTTGGGTTGGGGTGGTTATATTGGCAAGGGAGAAAAGTGAGCAAGGTGTGGGAAGGAGTAAATCAGATGACAAGTGGAGTAGTAAATCAGGAGAACACGGATTGGGAGAAAAATTACAAAGAGAATTACAAAAGCTTACAGGATGGGGTGATATTTTTGGAAAATACAGGGTTGGCATCGATGGGCATTACAAAAAATATCTATGCTTGGGAGAAGACAGCTTTAGAGGCCATGCGGGTGGAACCAGTGGCCAGGAGTGTGTTGCAAGATAGTCGTTTGTTGATGAAAAGTTTTTGGGGAGAAGGAGAGTCGGAAACCAAACCAATTTTGGAGAAATGGTTGAAAGAAGTGGCAAGCTTGGACTTAGCCTTGGGAGGATTGGAAGCTAGACTGTCCGGACAAAGTAATTTTGTGCCCAAAGTTTGGCAAAAAAAACTGGAGGAGGTGAGAGTGAGTATCAAAGACAATCGGCTGCGACTGCAAAAACTGGAAGAGGCAGCCCCAGTTCTACGAGAAATGTTGGCGGTGGATGGTAAACGACGGGAGTTTTTGGTGTTGTTGCAAAACGAAATGGAACTGAGACCGGCGGGTGGATTTATCGGCTCGTATGCGGTGGTGAGCGTGGAGGACGGGAAACTAATTAATACACAGGTGCAAAATGTATACGAAACCGATGGGCAACTGGCTGGCTTTGTGGAGCCACCGGCGGCTATAAAAAACTATTTGGGAGAACCGAGGTGGTTTATGCGAGACGCAAACTGGAGTCCACACTTTTTGCAATCAGCTAAAGATATTCGCTGGTTTTACGAAAAAAGTACTGGTAGAAAAGTGGACGGGGTGATTGG
>CAYUVY010000003.1:74913-76387 GCA_964448465.1 uncultured Gammaproteobacteria bacterium | reverse complement strand
GTTAATTATCTTGCAGTTCTGCTCTCTGCCGTTTCCAACATGGTAGTCGGCTTCCTCTGGTATGGTCCGCTCTATGGCAAAGAATGGCGTAACTTGGTTGGTTTTAATAAAAGTAACCAAAAAAATCAAAAAGAAATGTCTACATCTTACACAGCCATGTTTCTGGCCGCCCTACTTACTGCCTATACTTTCACTCATTTTCTCTGGTACGCTGCCCCGGGTTCCCTAACTCTCTTTATTGCCCTTAAAACCGCCCTTTGGGCTTGGCTAGGTTTTATCTTTCCCATAAGTTTAACCAAACATCTTTTTACTCCAGACCACAAACCCACCAGTCTACTTTTCATCGAAACCGGCTACCACTTTGTCGCCCTGATGCTTATGGCTGTAATCTTCTATCTATTCAAATAGTAAAAGAGATAAAATAAGTTGTGGTTTACCTACTTCTTCTAATTCTTGCAGCCATTCCTGCACTACAAGCGCTGTTTCCAGCCGGTTATTTTGAAGCACACGATAGTGCTTTTCATATTGTTCGGTTTATCCATTTTTACCAGGAACTAAGTAGGGGACAATTTCCGGTTCGTTTTTCCCAAGATATGGCTTTTGGCTTTGGTTATCCAGTGTTCAATTTTTTCTACCCATTAATCAATTATTTAGGATCAGTTATTCATGTTCTAGGTTTTGACTTTGGCACTAGTCTGAAAATAGTAATTGGAGCAAGTACTGTAGTCTCCGTATTGGGAACATATTTCTGGCTAACCAAACACTTTACCAAGCTGGCCTCCTTTGTCGGTGCCTTTATTTTTCTCTATGTTCCCTATCGTTTTTCCGCCACCTATGTCGGAGCCACTTTTGGCATAGTTCTGGCTTGGGCTTTTCTACCTTTAATTTTACTTTCTTTAAATCAGCTCCTACTTACAAAAAACAAATTTGCTCTTCCCTTGTTTTCCCTGTTTTTGGGGTGCTTGATACTCTCTCACAATGTTTCTGCGATGGTCCTGTCACCACTTATCGCTATCTACGCTATCTACTTATTAGTTCACACCAAGTTTAAAAACTTCTACCAGCTGTTATTTGGATCAATATTGTCTCTTGGTCTGGTTTCATTTTTTCTACTCCCACTGGTTCGCGACATCAACTTTGTCAATCTAAAAACCAGTATCACGGTAAATTACCAAGAAATGTGGCCAACCTTATCAGAAGTTATCTACTCACCTTGGGGATATGGTTATTCCAATAAGGGTTCGGAGGACGGTATGTCCTTCCAATTGGGTTTTGCACAATGGTTTGTTTTTATACTCAGTTTAACTGTTTTTATAATTCATATTTTCAGAAAAACCAAACTTTCCAAACTAGACCAACTCGCCGTTATCTTTTTAGCTATTTTCTCATTTACGCTTTTTCTCATGTTTCCCATTTCTGATTTTCTCTGGCGACTTACACCCTTGCTGCCCAAAGTTCAGTTCCCCTGGAAACT
>CAYUVY010000003.1:59770-74813 GCA_964448465.1 uncultured Gammaproteobacteria bacterium | reverse complement strand
ATTTTCTCTGGCGACTTACACCCTTGCTGCCCAAAGTTCAGTTCCCCTGGAAACTGTTAACAATACAAATTTTCTTAATCTCCTTTTTAGGTGCCTGGCTCATAAATAAATTTCAAAATCATAAAACTTATTCAGCACTTATCGTAGTTTTAATTTTCTTTTTAACTATTTTTAATAATCGAAATTATCTGCGTACTTTTGAAACTCTTCGCTATTCGGACAGTCACTATATACAAAATTTTGAACCCTTCTTAACCACTTCCGATTTAACTTGGGAGTGTCTGCCCAAATGGGTAAAATTGCGTCCCTACAAAATACCTGATTCTCCAATTTACAGATCGGGAGAAGCGACTTTTGTAATCAACCAAGACAATCGTGGTAAGTTTAACCTAACCTTTCAAAGTGACAAACCAGAATCTGTTGTCGCCAATGTTTTTTATTATCCTAATTGGAAATTAACTATAAATAATCAAGAAGTTATTACTAGTCCGGATCAGACCACAGGTTATTTGTCATTTTTAATTCCCGCGGGTATCAGCAGAGCAGTTTTAACTTACCAAGAAACAATTTTTCAAAAAATTTCCGACTATATTAGTTTAATCTCTTTTGCACTCTGGTTAATAATCTTGTTTAGGTCTCTCTTCTCTTTTTTCAGAAAGTAAGGCAATTATTCTGTCTAGTTTTTGATTTAATTCTTCAAAAGGATTACTCATTTGGCTTCGAGGTGGAGCAAAGTTAGCTCTTGGTTCATCGTAACTCCTAGGATTTCCAGCCAATTCTTTTTCAAAACAGTTGCTACAAAAAATTGGTTTTTTGCCATTGGGTCTAAAAGGCACTTGGCAAGATTTGCCACATTTACTACAAACTGCGTCAAACATTTCTTTGTTTTCCCTAGGGCCAAAATCTCTTTTGCCATAGCTTTTTTTATAGTCACCGTCTTGTTTCTTAAATATATTCATACCCATATCATACACCAAATTTAAATAATTGTTGATCTTGTTATAATTTAAGCTGTCATGCTCCAACCACCCAATCTATATTATTTAGCTATCAAATATTTTTATAAAATTTTAGTAGCGCTACCCATTCGTATCACAACAAATTCTCAAGACTATCCAGCCAATACTCCCAAAATTTTTGCCGCCAATCATCCTTCTACCATGGATCCGGTCATGTTAATTACTATTCTTAAAGAACCAGTTTCTACCTTGATAACCCAAAGTGCTTTTGATGTTTCTTTTGTTAGCTGGATGATCCAGCATGCCAAACAAATACCGGTCGTTCCAGGTCAAGGTCGCCAAGCTTACCTTTCTTCTGTAGAAATGCTCCATACTGGGCATAATCTATTAAATTTCCCCGAAGGAGCTTTAAGCCACGATGATGGAACTACCAAAGAACCATATTCAGGTACCGTGCGTCTTGCCATGGAAACTGGATCTCCAATAGTGCCAATTGGTATTTCCATGACAAAAGATAGATGCCACCATTGGACCCTATATATAAATGGTCAAGCAGAAGCCTCCAGGTTCTTTTTGAGAGGAAAATACGTTGTTACCTTTGGCCGTCCTTATTGTATAAAGGGGGATAATTCTGACAAAAAACTTGTAGATAAATATAAAAGTGAACTCATGGTTAAAATAAATCAACTAGCCCAACAAAGCGCTATAATAGTACATGGCCAACAAAAGCAAAACTAAACCCACCAAATCCGAGACCATTAGTATCAAAGGACAAGATCTAGTTCATAAAGTTGAAGAATTAATCAAGCAAGGCAATGTCCGTAGAATTATTGTCAAAGACAAATCCGGAAAAAGCATCATTGAACTTCCTCTTACCGTCGGTGTTGTGGGTGCAGTCCTATCTCCAGCACTTGCTGCGGTAGGCGCCATTGCTGCCCTAGTCACCGAGTGTACTATAACAATAGTTCGTGAATAGATCGTAAACAGTTTGCATTCCCTATAATTAATAGTATAATCTGGCCATTATGACAAAAGAAGCAGGTTATACTATCTATCAAAAGGCCACCTCATTTTTTTCCCTATTTTCCCTTTTTCTTCAGATAACTTTACCCCTAACTTACGCCTTCCCAGCCTATGCCCAAGAAGCCATTGTTGAGCCTACTTTAGTCCCAACTCCCGAGCCAACTACTATTGAGCAAAAACCCACCTTAGCGCCAGAACCAACCCTGGAAGCCACCGTTGCTCCTACTCAAGAACCAACCGTCGAACCCACTGCAGTACCAACCATCGAAGTGTCGCCAACAATCGCCGTCGAAGCCTCCCCAACTGCCGAAATTTCCCCAACTATGGCCCAAGAAGCTTCTCCGTCTCCCGAAATATCGCCAGTTATTACCGAAACCCCGGTTATTTCCCAAACTCCATCTGAAAACACCTCTCCAGCCCCAACTTCTGAAGCTCAATCCACTCCAGCAGCAACAGAAACCCCCGCCATGTCCATGCTCACTCCTACACCAGAACCAACAATTGGCTCCACACCTACCGTCACTACCACCCCCACTGAGGGCCACGTCGATACAACTCTAGTAGAAAGTTATTCTTGTCGTTCTGATTCTCTCAATGGTTGTCTAATTTCCGACAAAGCCGACTATGCTCCCACCGATGTGGCTTTAATTACCGGCTATGGCTTTTTACCCAATACTCAATATGTTCTCCACATTACTTCTTCTGATCAACCCGAAGTAAACTTTCAAAGCCAAATTACCAGTAACGAACAAGGAAGTTTCTCTTATAGTTATCAACTAGACGGAAATTATCGCCCCAATTATAGTGTAAATCTAACCGATCTTTCAGGTGTAACCATCGCCTCCACCACTTTTACCGATAGTCGTAATTTTGATTTTGTTAGGGTTAACGGTTCTAGCACAACAACTGTAAATTCTTCTGGAAATGTTGTTGTAGATGTGCAGTTAGACACAACAGGGAGCAACGAAGCCAATGACTGGGAATCTACTCGATACACCATCCAAGGCCAACCATCTGTTTGTGACAATACGCCTAATTACACCTCTGCAGGTACTAATCGAACTTCAACTTATACCTTAACAGCTCCTTTGGCTGCAGGCACCTATGACCTAACTACCACTGCTTTTAGTGACAATAACTGCACCAACGAAAGCAATACTTTAGTACTTACAAATGCAATTACGGTTGCCATAAGCTATTCCGCAGATACTTTCGATTCCAATACTTATTCCACACCCAAAAGTACCTATACTATTGGTGAAACTGTTTATGGTAAAGGAACTCGTAGTAGTGCTGCCAATATACGTCTTAGATATTTAAATCCTAGTAATTCCACTGTACTAACTTGTAATTATGTAAATTCCACTTCAACCACCTGTGATTATCCTCTCCCATACGACGCTCCAGCAGGAACTTGGAAAATACAATTAGGTCGATGTGATTCTAGCTGTGGAAATAACAACAATTGGACCTGGACGGGTTATGCAGAAGACACCTTCACAGTTCAAACAGTTCCCTTTACTTCCACCTATATATGTCACTCTACCAATGGTACTAATTCTTACGTTAGTGTTCCAGCAAATACCATAGGACAATTCATGGGACACGTGGGTAACTCACACCAAAATGGTAACGATATTATTCCTCCATTAACCGGACTATTGCCTTCAGGCCAAAACTGGACCACTCAAAATCAAATTATTTGGAATAATAATTGTGCTCCTGTTGTTCCAGGTCATCTTATAGTTCAAAAAACTACAGTTCCGGCCAATGACCCGACTCAATTTACTATTCTAGCAACAGGGTCAGGCACAATTACCGGTAATGCTACTGCAACAATTTCCGATTCAACAGACAAAAACTACGAAGTTGCACCCGGTACATATTCAGTCACCGAAACAGTTCCAACTGGGTGGACCAAAACTGGCGATACTTGTCAAAACATAGTAATTACCTCGGGACAAACAGTGACCTGTCTAATAACCAATACTAAGCTTGGTTCAGTTAGTGTAGTTAAAGACTCTCATCCTAACGATACCCAAAATTTTATTTTCACTTTAACCGATGGCAACAGTGTCCAAATTGGTACAACTGAACTAGATGATGATGGTAACAATAATTCTTCCAGACCCAACAACCATACTTTTAACAATCTGCTTCCAGGAAGTTATAGTATTACTGAAAATAGTGTTTCGGGTTGGTATTTGAATAGTGTTTCTTGCACAGGTGCCAGTTCTTATACCACTGACATTCCTAATCGAAAAGTTAACTTTACAATCACATCTGGACAAACTCCATCTTGTACCTTTAATAACTATCAATATGGCCGAATCGAAGGAGAAAAATATAACGACAAAGATGGAGACAATAATCAGGATAATGGAGAAGAAGACTTATCAGGTTGGACCATTTTTATCGACCAAAACAGTAATTCCCAATTAGACAATGGTGAACAGTCAGATCTTACTGATTCTGGTGGTAATTATTCCTTTAACAACTTAACTGCAGGAACCTATCGCGTCTGTGAGGTACAACAAGATGGTTGGTATAGTTCTTTACCAAACCAAGCTACTTGTCAAACTACCACTTTAAATTCCGATGGCGGAGATGAAGACGAATTAAATTTTGCAAATCACCAGGACGCCAAAATAAGAGCTTACAAGATTGTTTGTGACAAAGAATCTGATTTACCCAATTGGGGCAATGGGGCTCCCTCTATTACATCTTCTACTGCACAAAATTATCTCAACTCGCATCCCACCTGTCACCTTGAATCTGGCTGGACTTTTCAGTACGGGCTAAATGGTCAAGTAAGCAGATATGGAAGCGGAGACCAACTTGGTTCTGCTCCTTCTCCTTGGCAGACTCTTGGAACAACTAATGGGAGTAACCCTGCGGAAGTTTCCATCAGTAACCTACAAAACTCAAGTGGAGTTTGGGTTCGCGAAGTATTGCAAGCAAACTATGTGCCCTTTACCTATCCAGAACAAAGTAGTAATAGTTTCAGTGCTGAAATTTATTGCCACACCGATGGGGAGCGTTACGACAACTTCGATCAAGTAAGTTCTATTAGATATGGTTCAACTTACTACTGTGTAGCCTTCAATGCACTCAATCAAGGAAAACTTTCCGTTTACAAATATCAAGATTACAATGCCAATGGTGTAAAAGATGAGCAGGATAGTTTATTAGGTAACTGGGACATATTGGCTACTCCAACCTCCGGTTCTGCTATAACCCAGACTACCGATGAATCCGGCAAAGCAGAATTTAATTTAATTGCAGGAACTTATAATTTAAACGAAACTTTAAAGCCAAATTGGTATCAGTCCTCCATAACTTGCGACAACCAAGAACAAAACAAAGTTTCCCAAGAAACTACTACTGGCAAACAAATTACCATCTCTCCAGGTGAAAATATGACTTGCTACATAGGTAATTATCAAAAGGCCACCATAACTATTAACAAAGATGTAGTTGACTTTAATGGTAACGAAATCTCCGACAATACTACTTTTACTGTCTCCAGTGGTGAGTCTTATGGAGAAAAATCTTTTTCTGAAGAATCCTCAGCATCCTTTCTAGTTAATCCCGGTACTTATACTTTTTCTGAAACAAATCTGGACAGTAAATACACTGTAAAAAATATCAATAATTGCGATGGTCAAATTCTTGAAACCAGTAATATAACCGCAGAAAGTGGTAGAAAATACTGTTTAACTTTTACCAATCAAAAAGTTAAACCTGTTTTAAATATCAGCAAGACCAATAACCGACCTGATAGCGTTTCCACAGGCAGCGAAATTCAATACACCCTTGCCTTAAACGTCTCCGCCAATGACATCAACGATGTAGTAGTCGTCGACTTGCCTCCATTTGGCATTAAATATAAATCTGGTAGTTTTTCAGCCACTAAAAATGGAGTCAATTTCCCCATTACCGAACCAGTTTATTCTTCACCTGGCAAATGGTATTTGGGCAATCTTAACATAGGTGACACTGTTGTTCTAAATTATCTTGCCACCGTGGATTCTTACGCTACCCCAGGCATCTACAAAGATCTAGCTTACGCCTTTGGCTGCGCCAATGATTCTGAATCTGATTGTACGACTGGTAATAGTGATAAAGTCTTAGCTTTGGCTGATATTGGTAAATTATCTGACAACTATGTTGGAACCCAAGTTGGTGTTCTGGCCAATGCATCTTCCAAAGACACCAATATTATTCGCGAAGAAAAAGTCAGCGGTTCAGTTTTGGGTGCCACCACTTCCCTTCCTGCCACGGGTAGCAACAATCTTTGGTTAATATTATCTTTTACCTTTTCTCTTCTTGGTTTATCTTTATTATTTATTCGCAAAAAAATGCTTAATATTACTGCTATTTTAGTCTTTGCTCTTGCCTTTGTTGTTCCGGGTAAGTCATTTGCCACCGAAACACCAAGCAACCTCTATCTACGAATTGAAGAGCCAAAATCTCCATCTATTCTAAGTCAATTTCCCCTTGATTTTACTAGCATGGATCAGCTCAACCGAGCTCTCACTGTCAAGTGCTATGTTGTAAAACCTGACAATTCCACCGTTCAGCTGGGTAGTGATATCGCCATCAAAGCTGGTGGAAACTCTGGTCAATGTACTATGGGCAGTTTCTCCCTTTCCGAGGATAACAAAACCTATAAATTCTATGCTGTTGCCACTGTCGATTCCGAATCATTTACTAGCGACCAAGTTTCTGTTCTCTATGACAACAAAGGACCCGATACTCCCTCCTATCAAGGTAAGGAAAATGTCTCTCTCTGCCACTACAAAATAAAATTCAAAGCCGCCAATGATGGACAAACTGTAGAAATTCGAGTCTATCGTTCTACCGAAACTTCCTTTAGTGCTAATTCCTCAAACCAAGTTGCGTCTATTGGGTTAAGTCCAGATCAAGAGGGGAGTTACACTGACAATATTCCTGACAACTGCAACAAAGATTATTACTATGGTATTCGCGCCTTCGATGCATCTGGTAACGGCAGCGATGTGGTTGGTGACACCAAGACTATTACTGTCGTAACTTCTACGGTTTCCACCGGCACAGTTCTTGGCTCTCAAGCGGGTGCTATTCCAGTTCGGGGTGTAGTTCTTGGCAAAAAAGATGACAGCATGGGTAAAAATGCCCAACCTACTTTAGAACCAAAGACCACCACTAGTCCCAACGAAACCTCCGGTACTGTTCTTGGTCAGCAAACAGTAGTCCATAAAATTACCAATACTCTTGGTAAGCTCCTAATTCCAGCTCTGTTTGTAGTTGGTATACTCTTGCTAGGCTATGGCTTTAAGAAACGCAAAGATCAAAACTAAACAAGTTAAGTCCAAATCAAGTTTTGCCATCTTTACCTATCTGGGGATATTTTTTCTTGCCCTAAGTTTAATTATCCCTACCCTAACTTTTTTCCCAGTTGCCAAGGCCGAGGTTACCTATCAAATTAAGGCCATCGCCAACCCAACTCCTGCCCCCATTATTCCCGTAGACACAGATTTTTCTATCGTTATTCCCAAAATTAACGCCAATTCTAAAATTATCAAAAATGTCGACCCTTACGATTCCAGCAAGTATCAAGTTGCTTTGACCAAAGGTGTGGCTCATTCTCTTACCTCTAGTCTACCAAATCAAATAGGCAACGTTTTTCTTTTTGCCCATTCTGCTGGTAATTGGTACCAAGCCAACCAATATAATGCCGTTTTTTATTTAATTAACAAATTAGTAACAGGAGATGAAATTATTATTTATTATCAAAATCAACCTTACCACTATTTAGTCTCCGACTCCAAACTGGTCAACCCAGACCAAGTTGATTATTTAAAAAAATATTCCAATAATTCTCAACTTACCCTCATGACTTGCTGGCCTCCTGGTACCACCTTAAAACGACAAATAGTTGTGGCCCAATTACAATCCCAGGACAAGTAAAAATTTATATATCACAAGTTTTAGTGTTAGCAGACTGCTGTTTAATTTTAGGATTAGTTCTTAATATTCTGTAGATAACATTCTTATTATCATAAGACATGATATCTACTATTTTTGTTAAACAGTGCTCCTTTATTTGGTCCAAACTTATTGCAAGAGCATCGGCAACTAAGTATTTGTCTTTATATATATCCTCCCCCCAAGCTACTGGTCTATATTCAATTCTTCCAATTTTTTTAAAGTCAACCTTGTTCATATTGGTGTAGTAATCAGCCTGAGAAACCTCAAAATTATTTTTTTGATAATTATCAGGGTCAAACTGTGTAAAAAACAAAACATGTGCATATGACATTTCTCTGGGACTATCTATCACAATTGGGATGTTCTCTGGTAAATTCTTAATGTAATTTATAACTTCCTTTGCGCCATAATTCCAATAAGTACTTCTAAAGTTATCGTTAAATTTAAAAATCGATAAATACAGTTTTGCCACAGACATGACTACTAGAAGAAATATTACGAAACATGATCTCTTACCAAAACGTTTTATAAACGCATCTAAACCTAGAGCAATTAAAATTGTGTGAGGTATCACCATGGGAAGAGATCGAATCGAAGAAAAAGGATCTTTAGTTAATGCTGCAGGGATAGGAAATATTAAGAGCATAAATACCACTATTGTTTTAAGATTGTTATTTTTTTCTTTTACTAATCTAATAATTCCCCATATCCAAAAAGGCACTTGCCAAACAAAAAATACTGATAAATCTGGATAAGAAGTTAAGCCACCAGGGTCACCAATATTAAATAAATATCTTGGTGAAAAATAACTAGAATACATAGACAAAAAATACTTTATTGATAATATATAGTCTCCATTTGTCTGGTTAAATACACTCAAGGTATTTATTCTACTTAAAAAACCTGGTGTGAACACTACTAACAGCAACGGGGAAACGATTAACAGACCCAAAAGACCAGAGGTCAACACTTGTCTTTTTGGTCTAAATTTTAAGAACAAACATAAAAATAATAAAGGACTTATTAGTCTTTCGCTGTGGTAAGTTAGTATTGACAAGGCAGCCCAGAAAGCAGAAAACATAGCCGTACTTTGTTTGTTCTTCTTGTCCCAGACAAAGTAAATTCCAAGTAAGACAAGTGTCAGTGCAATGGATGTTTCATAACTAGTTCTAGAAAATAAAATATGCCACGGTGAGACAGACAGTAGTAGTCCACAGATTAATGCTAAGCCAGTACTTCCACTATATTTTTTTACTAATAGTGTAAGTATAAAAATTCCAATTATTGTCCAAAAAGTTGTCATGATTCTGGTCGTCAACACACTCATACCAAAAATTTTATATATAGGAATTAGCATGTATTCATACGAACCTACTTTAAAATCCGTAAAAGATCTAAAAAGTATAGGGAAGGGCATTCCAAACTCATCTTTACCAGTTCTTAACATGGAATAAGCATTGTATCCAATTGCTGCCTCGTCTATATAAAGTCCGACAGGTGTTTCACCGATTTTATATAGCCTTAGAATACCTGCCAGCACTAATATAAATATAAAAATTAGGACTTCAATTCTTTTCATAGTTGATTACCTTTATCAACCCAAATATTATTAAGTATGTAATAGGAAAATACAAGATAAAATCCCAACCATCCGGTCTGTCAATTAAAGAAAGCAAGGCGGTTAATAAAAGAAACCCAATCCAGATCAATTTATTTTTGTTCTTAATAATCGAATAGTAAATAGAAAATAAAGCAAAAATAATAGTAAAAAATGGATATTTAAAGCGATAGTCCACATTTACCACATCTTCTCTAGGGTGCATTTCAAAAAAGTAATTAGAAGGATCTATTAAGACAAAAAAATTTTTGATATATCGATTTATGAAAGTACTAGTTTTATTATAAAATACATGTTTTACGGGCGAAGTACTCAGGCCCAATTTGTAGATTCTTTGAATTTCTTCACTCTCTGATTTATAAAAAATCAATTGTGTTCTAAAATTCGGCCGATTTCTTATCAACGAGATCGGCCATGAAACCATTATCCACACAATTAGTCCAAACAAAACCACCTTTTTTATCATTGAACAATAGTATACACAATTGTCACAATCTCAGAGAAATATATCCTACTAAAATAGTGATATTATTTTATATGACTAAATCACCAACCAGCCTAATTCTTTTTATTGCAATTATTTTTTCTATGTCTCTTGGATTTGCCTATACTATTGGCTATGGGTCTATCCAAAGTGTACTTGCTATCACTCCAGCTACAAGCCCAGCCTTGATTCTCAAAAAAATTACTCCTCCAAATTCTGGTATTGGTTATAGCTCTATTCCGACTCCAACTTTTATCGGCAACACATTACCCACTCCCACCCCGACTCGCGTTGGTTCTTCTCTCCCTTCACCCACTCCAACCAAAATTGGTACTAGTTTCCCTTCCCCAACCCCAACTAGCGTAGGAAATACTGGTCCAACCAACACACTCTTGGGCAACGACGGCACTTATTGTAAAGATTATGGTCTAAGTTCCTACCGCAATACTGGCAATTATTGTATAGATACCAAAGGCATTCACTATGATTATTGTTCAACTGACATGGCCAGGCAATATTATTGTTCTGGTTCTTGGAATGGTAAATCTTGGACCGGAGTCTACTGTGCTGATGGTGGTTATTCCTGTTCGAGTTTCAAGTTGAGGTGTAGTAATGGTGGCTGTGTCGACCCCAAGCTAATGCTTCGCTAGTAGAAAATCCTAAAGTGCTAAACTTTAGTACATGCACTCTTTGCCATTAAAAATATTTTTTAGCCTAATTATCCTCAACTTACTTCTCTTAAATTATCAATTATTTAAGCCTACCAATTCTCCCGTTCAAATCTCTGCACCAAGTCCTCAGCCAACTCCAGACCTATCTACTATTCAAAAAATCCAAACCAAATTAGTAAAATTAGAAGAAAAACTAAACAACATTTCTTCCCCTAGCCCAATTCAAATTCCCCCAAATACCCCTGCAGCTATTTCCAAAAAAACTAAACATATTTCATATTTACCAATTACTGGCAACTTTAGTTTACTTTCCTACACCTGGGCCAATGTTCCCACTTCGCAATTCTATTTTGATACTGCCGATTACCCTGGCCTAAAAAGCATTGTCTTTGAAGCCAACCTAAAACTTCTCAACGGCAATGGTCTGGCCAAAGCCCAACTTTACGACATCACCCATAGCGTGGCCCTGCCTGGAAGCCAGGTACAGACGGCTAGTCAACAAGACCAAATTATCGCTTCCTCTCCAGTAACCTTTTTATCTGGCAAAAATTTAATTCAAGTCCAAATTCAAAGCCTCACCGCCGATACCACTGTTTTTAATTCCGGTCGACTTATTATTACCTCTGAATATTAAGCAAAGCCTGGGAAAAAATCTGTTTTTATTTTTGCTTTATTCACACCCAATTTCTCTAACACTTCTTCGGTACTGCTCACCATCCCGTGTGGTCCAGAAATATAAAATTGTCTATTTTTAAAGTCCGGTACCAACTCTGGTATATTTTTTTCACTAAGATATCCCGAAGTTTGCGTAAAATAATAAATTATCTTTATCCCCAAAGTTCTTTCTGCCTCTTCTAAGACATCTTTGTAGACCACTTCCTCTGGGTTATTGTTAACAAAAATGACCACAAGATCTCTTTTCTCTTGTTTGTCAGTTAAATATTTCAACATACTCCTAAAGGGGGTTATTCCAATCCCGCCGGCTATCAACACGCACTGTTCACTCTTGTTCTCCGGTAATAAAAATTCCCCAGCTGTTTGCGAAGCCACCATCGTAAAATCTTCCATTTCTAACATTTTTTTCTTATAACTACTCCCGTTTTCATAAAATTTCACCCCTATTCTTAACTCATCCTCTGTGGGCGAAGAAGCCAAAGTAAAATAGCGTCTGTTGCCCCGGACATCCGATTTTTCACCAGATATAGTCCATTCCATATATTCCCCAGGGTTATAGTTAATTTTTTTATTTGCTAAAAATACAAAATCATAAATATCCGGAGCAATTTTAATTTTTTCTTTTAGTTTTAAAATCAACCTGTCTTTGGGACTAACAATAAAAGCAAAAATATTTCCAATTATCAAAGCCTGCTCTGGTGAAAAATAATATCCCAATATTTTTACTTGCGGCACAAACAAAAACCCCACCAGAGCACCAAAGGCAAATTGCCAATTTTTCTTTGTTGGACTGGTCAATGGTTCCGTCAACATCACTCCAGCAAAAAACAACAAAGAAGATCGGAGCAATAAGTCTCTAGACAATCTCCAGAGATTATTATTCATCAAACCAAAGCCCAAGGTTAACAAAAATACTATCCATAAAAATCCAGCCAGCATTTCTTCCCGCCGAATTTTACGAATTATCAGTAATGATCCAATGGCCACCGGCAAAGCCATACTTGCATTGCCCACCCACCAGCTAGCATTTGCGTGTAAGGCCAAACTTGTTATTGCCACTGCTACTGCAGCTGGGTTAAATACATGTTTATGGTTTATTCCCAAAATATATTTAGAGGCAGTGGCCAATAGTGCTACCCAAAATAACAATACAAGTCCATCTAAAGATTTTACCGGGTTAACAATCAAGGCCAAGATTAATCCAGTAATATACACCGATTCTACGTTTGCTGGAACTTCGTAAACTTTAGCAAATATTTCATTACTCACCACGCTAATTAACAAAATAAAACTCATAGAAAATAAAATCGCCCACGGGTTGTAATTAATTATTTTAAATCCAGACAGTGTTACGGCAATTACAACTAGACCAATTAATACATATAGTACCAACCTATACATAGTAATTTTATTCAAAAAGTTATCAATTAGTTTCATGCTTGTATGACAAATTTATTAAACCCGGGGGTAAAAGTTGCCATGCCCTTATGATCAATTGCATACGCTTCCATTTCTTCTAGTTTAGCAATAAACGCCACCCCTTTTTCGCGCATGGCCAAGGCCGCCGTAGCCATTCTGTCCGCCTCGTAAACATTTGGGCCTATCACCGTAATGCTGACAACTTCCTCAATCGGTTTGGCGGGATTGTGTGGGTCAAACACGTGCTGACCACGTATATAGGTTCCCGAAGTTGCAATACCCCGATTACCAATACTCACCACTTTCACATTTTCTTCCCGGTTAAACGGATTTCTAATCCCAATTCTCCAATCCTTACCATCCTCATTTTTACCTTTTACTTGTATATCTCCCCCCGCGTCCACAAAATAATTTTCATAGCCCATTTTTTCAATCAGTTTACTTGCCTCCCAAATCGCCCAACATTTGACAATCCCAGCGGGGTCTATTTTCCCATTTGGTCTTTTGATATCAAAATATCCGTTAGTTTGAAATTTTGTAAGTTCAGCTAACTTAAATATCAATTTCATCTCTGGGCTAAATTCGCTTTCTTTTATCACACCCAAATTATATTTGGAAATCTCACTAGTCTCGCGAAAAGTACTAAACCTTTCTTCCACTTTTTCAAAATATTCAAATATCTTATCCAAATGTTTTCTTTGCGCTTTTTCTCCCACAATCTCCACCCAAATTGGCATACCCATCAATAGGCGTAGGTCTTTCATTTATTTAGTTTGCCTTGGCCAGTGCTGTTGCCAGCGATTCCATAAATGCTTGACTCGAATCTGTGGCTCCCGAAACTATGTCAACCTGGGCGCTTTGTACCGCTATAGCCTCTCTCTGTAACCTTGGCAAGGCTTCAGAGTTGATTTCTACTGAAGTTTCTCTGTCGTTTGGGTATTTAAGTGTGTTAACTTTAACTAATTTACCGTTCTCCACAATAGCTTGTACTTGCATATCTCCATACACAAAGTTAATAGAGTCTCCTGTATACGTCCCATTTTTATATTTACCACTTGGTATTGGCGTAGAGGTAGGGGCAACTCTGGTTGGCACCTGGGTTGGAGGAGGGGAGGTGGGCATTGGAGGTTCGGTGGGGGATGGCTCAAAAGTTATCTTGTTCGAATCAGTTGGCTTAACCGTTAGGTCTGGAGAAACAAGTGATATGCTTATTTTTTTATTGCTGTTCGAGCTAAAAGTATAAAACAAAAAACCAAACACCACCACTGCACTTAGTAAATATTTTTTCATAGGGTAATTCATTATAACTATCAGAGCTTATCCAATCAAACTGAAAGTATTCTGAAAAATTATCAAAATATCTGCTATATTAAATTATGCCCAAAACTAAAAAATCCAAAACCGTACGCAAAGTTAGCAAAAAGTCCTTTTATAGCTCTACTCAATCCCAAAGGATAGTTTTCTACGTTTTGCTTGCAGTTCTGGTCTACATGCTCTTCCATCTTTTCTATCTGGTGCAGTAGGTATATAATCTCAGTATGAAGCTGGTCAAAGTTCTTCTTGGTCTGCTTGTGATTCTTTTTCTGGGTGCCTATTTCCTAAAATCTTACCTAACTTCCGGTTCACCGCGCAATCTGGGTATTACCTACACCGAACAAGACAAAACCGAGGCCTATGCCAAAAATGGTGTTAAAGCCCAGACTTTGGCTCCCGTATCCGACATTAAGCAAAGTCTTCGTTTTGAAGGCAAAAAAGATGTTAAATTTAGTTTTAATTCCTCTCAAATTACCGCTCTCAACGACAGTAATAATTGGCAATATTCCCCAGTTTCCCATCTGCAAATTAAAATAAATCCCGATAATACCGGTGAAGTTTCTGGTATTTTGCACGTCAACTTACTCCTACCTTTTATTTCTCTCACCCATTCTACTGCCGAGGTAGAAAAAGCCATGCAAAAATATAGTATTAGTGCCAATCCTCCTTTTTACCTCAAGGGCACCGGTAGTGTTATCAACAACAAAGTCACCTTAAACCCAACCGAACTGCAAATCGGTCGCATTACTGTTCCCAGTTCTTTGGTTAATCCCAATCTTCCAGTTATTGAAAAGTTTGCCCAAGATCGCATCAACGCCGTCCCCAATCTTTACGTTCGTTCTCTAAATATCCAAAACGGCACTGTCAACTTCGACGGCACCATGCCCGAAAAAGAAATCAAATCCGT
>CAYUVY010000003.1:17200-59670 GCA_964448465.1 uncultured Gammaproteobacteria bacterium | reverse complement strand
AAAACGGCACTGTCAACTTCGACGGCACCATGCCCGAAAAAGAAATCAAATCCGTTAAATAAAGTCTATCTTTCCCTTTCCGCCTTCACAAACCAACTAGTTCCCAAGGTGACCATCACTACAATCATTGCTCCAATCACTGCCAAATTTACCCAGGCTGGGTGCAAGACCACAATAGTTGCCTCTGGTCTGCCCCAATAATACAGACTTCTCATCAAATCCACGCCATAAGTCATCGGCGAAATTCGCGATAAAACAAACAAAATTGGTGGCAAGTTGCTAATCGGGCTAAATACTCCGGCCAAGAAAAATTGAGGGAAAAGTAGAAATGGAAAAATTTGGTTTGCGCCTCGCTGTCCGGTAAGTCTCGACATTACTAACACTCCAAAAGCTCCACCCAAAAAGCAAACAATAGCACCAGCTGGCAAGATCATCAAGAGTCTTCCCAAATCAATTGGTATACCCGAAATCAAGGCAAAAGCCACAATTCCAATTCCCTGCAAACTAGCCACCACTCCCTCGCCAGCTATTTTTCCCAAGATTATTGCCAGTCTTGAAATTGGTGCCACAAAAATTTCCTGGGCAAAGTCCGATTCTCGGTCTTCCACTAACGAAATAATTCCAGCCGCTGTGGATTGAAACCAGGTTTGCCCCAGTACTCCCAAAAAGACAAATTCCAAAAAATTAAACTTGCTAACCGTTCCCAAATTAGACTGTAAACTTTGACCTAAAATACCAATAAATACCAAAGGAAAAACCAGTGTGGCAATCATCCTAGGCCGGTCTCTTAAAAATTTTGTAATGTCTCTTGCTGCAATTGCAATAATAGTAGCCAACATTTATTCTGTCTCCTGAATAATTTTTAAATATACTTCTTCCAAACTCTGCTCTTTACCAGCAAATTGTTTTTTCACCTCTTGAGTCGAACCCATGGCCACAATCTTTCCTTCTTTAATAATGCACACTCGATCTGCCCCGGCAATTTCTTCCAAATAATGAGTAGTTACCAGTATTGTCGTGCCATTTTCCTTGCGTACTTTGTCCAAATAAGCCCATAAACTTTTTCGCGAGAGGGGATCTAGCCCTGTGGTTGGTTCATCTAGGAATAATACTTTTGGGTTGTGCATCAAGGATCTAATTATTTCCAATTTTCGCTTCATTCCACCCGACATCGCCTTTACTGGTTTAGCCATATCAGCACTAGTCAGGCCTAATACTCCAGCCAAGTCCGCTAATTTTTTTCTATATTCTTCAGGCATCCAGGAGGCAAATGGCGCATACGGATACAGTCCGTACAAAACCGCATGAAAGCGCACATTTTCTTCCGCAGTCAGGTTCAGATCCAAGCTAGGATTTTGGAAAATTATCCCAATTTGTGAGCGTATTTTTAAAGAGTCCTTGTCAATATCCAAGCCAGCAATTTTTACTTCCCCACTAGTTTTAGCCAAAGTTGTGGTCAAAATAGAAATGACCGTAGTTTTTCCTGCTCCATTGGGGCCCAAAAGTGCAAACATTTCCCCTTTTTTCACCCCAAAACTAACCACGTCTACGGCCGGTTTTTCTGCCTTTTTGTACTTTTTTACTAAGTTTTTTACCTCAATTATGTTTTCGATCTTCACAGTCCTTATTTTCTCATAGACAGTAGCTCTTGACAACGCTCCACAACTAGTCTATAATTATAGGACATTTAGTGAATATCGCTTTTATATTTACGACGTTTGCTAATTAGATAAAAAATGTTTCATCAACCTTCTAACCGCTCGAGTTCCAACAGGCCCAATAGGCCTCATTTTAGCCGACCTCGTTTTTCTACCCACGGTCGCCAGCGTCAGTCTTCTTTTAATCCAACTCAATTAATCAACCGTCCCAGTGTGGCTGGTCCAGTTATCGAGTACAAAAATCAATATACTTTTAATGATTTTAATCTAGTTCCTCAGCTCAAATCTGCTATTTTACAAAAAAACTATACGATCCCTACCCCTATTCAAGATCAGGCTATTCCTGCTCTTTTACAGGGTCGCGATGTCGTAGGCCAAGCAGCCACGGGGACCGGTAAAACAGCAGCCTTCCTAATTCCCCTAATTAACAAAGTACTCTTAAATCGTTCTCAAAAAGTCTTAATCATTGCTCCTACTCGTGAACTAGCCCTGCAAATTCAAGATGAGCTTAAATCTTTTACCCATGGTATGGGTATTTATTCTGCTCTTTGTATTGGTGGAGCCTCTATTGGTATTCAAACTCGCGACCTGCGACGTGGACCTCAATTTGTTTTGGGCACTCCTGGCCGCCTCAAAGATCTACACACCCGTCGCATGCTTAATTTAAACGATTATGCCAATATCGTCCTAGATGAAGTCGACCGTATGTTGGATATGGGCTTTTTACCCGATGTGCAATACTTGGTAACCAAACTTGCCCAACCCCGCCAATCTTTGTTCTTCTCCGCTACCCTCACTCCCAAGATGCATACTATCATGGCCTCTTTTCTCAATAACCCTGTAAAAATTACGGTTGCCCCAAGTCAACCTGCTGTCAACGTGGATCAAACTATTTTGCGTACCGAAGGTCGCAATAAAGTGGAAATACTTTGTGAATTGTTAGTCAAACCAGAATATCAAAAGGTTCTCGTTTTTGGACGCACCAAGCATGGTATTGAAAAATTATTCATGGCCCTAGAACAAAAACGTTTTAAAGCCGCCTCTATCCATGGCAACAAAAGTCAATTCCAACGTCAACGAGCCCTTTCCATGTTCAAAAGTGATAACCTCCAGGTTCTCTTGGCTACCGATGTAGCCAGTCGTGGACTAGACATTTCCGATGTTACTCACGTCATCAACTTCGATCTTCCTGAGTCTCAAGACGCCTACATCCATCGCATTGGTCGTACCGGCCGCGCTGGTAAAAGGGGAGTCGCCATCACTTTTCTAGACTAAATTGCCTGTTGACAGGTATTTTTCACACTGCTAGAATCACAGTCCGTGAATCAACTGGTACAGCCAAAAATTAATGGCCGTCCCAGTTACGGCCTAGATTTCGGTACCAGTAACTCCAGTATTTCTCTTCAACAAGACTCCGTTCACCCAACTGTTTTGCCCATTAATTTTGCCTCCAGTACTCCTGAAGTTTTTCAATCTGCCCTCTATTTTCACCAAAACAAAATCTATTATGCTACCCAGGCGATAAATCAATACTTAAATGATTTGGCCAGTTCTAAATTAGCCAAAGTCCAAAATACGGTTGGCACCCGCGAAATTAAGGTTTTTCAAGGTAGCGACTTAATTAAAGTGAATGAATATTTTGAATATGAAGTTTCCCAAACCGGGCGCATTTTGCGATCTTTTAAGTCTCTTTTGGGTAGCACCCAAGATATTCAAACTCAAATTGAAGACAAAACCTATACCTTTGCCGATTTGGTTTCCATTTTTCTAGCCGAAGTCAAGCGTCGTGCCGATTCTCTCTCTGGTCAAAACATCGATCAAATTTTAATTGGCCGCCCCGTCAAATTTGTCGGGGACACTACCCATGGCAAGTTGCCCTTAGCTCGCCTGGAGCAAGCCGCCAAACAAGCCGGTTTTAAGGAAGTTAAATTTGAATACGAACCTATTGGTGCTGCCTATGGTTATGGGGTCGACCATTCTGGTCTAGTTTTTGTTTTCGATTTTGGCGGCGGAACTTTGGATACTACTATTGTCAATCTCGACACCAATCAAGTTTTAGCTTCCCATGGCACACCCCTAGGCGGGGATCTTATCGATCAAGCCCTATACGATTTTAAAATAGCCCATCATTTTGGTAAAAATTTAACCTATGGAGACAAGCAGATTCCTTATCCACCCTCTGCCGTCAACGCCGCTATCAACTGGGCCGATATTTCCAAATATCGCTCCGAATCCTTTTTCGACTTTCTCCACCGTGCCAAATACAGAGCCAGTTCCGTTCCTACCATTGAATTTATAGAATATTTTTTGCGTCAAAACTTAGCCTTTGCTCTACGTAAACAAATTGTCGAAACCAAAGAAAAACTATCTTCCTCTTCTCTTGCCCAGTTAATTTTTCAAACCGAGCACACCACTATCGATGAACAAATCACTCAAGTGGAATTTAAACAGGCCATTTCTGATGCTTTGGAGCTTTCTCGTCAAACAATTTTAGAAACCTTAACTTTAGCTGGGGTCAAAGCGGAGCAAATCGATCAAGTAGTACTTACTGGTGGTTCCAGTTTAATTCCAGCTTTTCAAGACTTAGTCAAAACAATTTTTCAACCCAACAAGGTTCAGCTATACGAACCATTCACTGCCGTGAGTAAGGGTCTAGCCATTCTTGCCAAGCGTTATTTTAATTAACTAGTTTAGCCACCGCACTCAGTTCTTTTAAAATTACCACATCTGTTTGCCAAGGCATAATTACATCATATGGAAACTTGCGACTTAGGCAATATTTTTTTACCATCGGCGCGAGTTTACTCAAACTTGATCGAGGACAAGAAGGGAACAGGTGATGTTCGATTTGGTAATTCAGACCAATATAAATATGGTCCCACACCGGGTGCGCCAAGACATTTCTTGCCGTAATAATTTGCTGCTCCAAAAAAGACAATTTAATTCCCTTGGGTATCTCCACCATTCCTTTGTGGTTTGGCGCAAAAACGTGCACAATATATTGTCCCGTAAAAATAGTCAACGTGATCACAAAAAGTAAAGCCTTTTGCCAGCTAAAAAACATAAACGGCACCACATACCACAGTAGCATTCCCGCCAAAAACAAAACTCTATCCATTACGATCTTTTTATCCCAAGATCTTTTTTGCCAAAAATTAATTAAATTATCCAGTCTTATAGCAATTACACCTGCGCAAGCAAATAAGTGAAACAGCCAGGCTTGATATTTTACTAATGGTTTTTGCCAGCCCGTACGCGATCTAGCTCTTTCCAAAGTGTATGACAAAACCGGGATCATCAAGTCTGTGTCCTCTTCAACTTCGTTAGTATGGGCGTGGTGATTGTTGTGTTTACTTTTCCACTCTATATAACTAGTTCCTAGTAAAACTGAAGCTGCAAACCCAAAAATATCATTGATTTTATTGCTGGCATAAATTCCTCCGTGTCCCGCATCATGCATTATTCCACCCCATTGTATAGCCAAAAACGCAAAAGCCATACTGCACAACACTGTTTGCCACCATATACTTGCCCTTACCAAGGCAAAAGCCGAGAGTCCAGTCAAAAAGGTTAATATCGCAATCACCGTCCAATAAAACATTGGATTTGGCTCAAGGTAGCCTTTTGTCTTAGCCTCGGCTCTCAATAAAGCAAATTCCTTTGCCCCATCTAATTGGCCAAGCCTAATCTCCTCAATCTTTAAATTTTTTGCCATTACTTTACAAACTTTATAACTCTGAAGGGTCCACAGCCGTAGTACTAGCCATAAAATCCATCATTACTATTTCCCCTGCACTGTCTTTGGTTGGAGCATCAGGACCAGGAAAAGTTAGTTTTCCATCTCCATCATCCGTGTGCAACATGGCTGTGTATTTTGAATTTTGTAGCATCCTTTCGGTCAATTTAATTGTCACCCTTTCTGAATCTTTGGTCAGTAACCCCGTACTTCCTATTACTGCTCCAGGATTTCCTTCCTCATCCAGTTTATGAATCATCACAAACACCGGTTTCTTGGTGCTAACCATACTCACCACCACCGTACTACCTGGCAATTGGTCAATCACGTCTACAGCTTCTTCGTCCAATCCATCCATAGCCACCATCGCCTCTTTTGGAGTTTCCTCCATGGTTTCTTCAGCAGGAGTTGTTTTTACCATTGACTCTTCAGGTTTAACCGTCATTTTTGTTTTATATAAATATGCACCTGCACCGACCAACACCAGGACCAACAATAAAGGTAATAAGTTTTTCATTTTAAAAAAACTATTAATACTTAAATCTAGCAAATATTTCTACCTAAGTAAACCCACCCAAGTTATAATACTCTGTGCTAAATATCTCCGATTTTACTTACGATTTACCCAAGCAGTTAATTGCCAATACTCCCACCAGTCCTCGCGATGCCTGTAAACTTTTAGTTTTTAATCGCCAAACTGGGGAAGTTCAGAATAAACATTTTTTTGATTTGGCCAACCTACTAACTCCCAACGATGTTTTAGTTCTAAACCAAACCAAAGTCTTTCCGGCCAGACTTTTTGGCCAAAAACCAACCGGCGGTAAATGCGAAATTCTCTTACTTCATCAAATTTCCAGCAATACCTACGAATGTATCGGTACCAATTTAAAATTAGATATAAAAATAAATTTTTCTCATAATCTTTCTGGACAAATAATTTCTTTCAACCAAATCGAATTTAATTTATCAGGCCAAGAGTTACTGCAAGAGCTTAATTTAATTGGCCACACCCCACTTCCTCCTTATATCCACAACATTGATAGCGAGCAAGACCTACGTCAAAAATATCAAACTGTTTACGCCCAATCAGGTGCATCTGCTGCTGCTCCCACCGCCGGCTTACATTTCACCACAAAACTTTTAGAACAATTAAAACAAAAAAATATTCAAATAGAATTTGTCACACTAAATGTTGGCCTGGGTACTTTTCAAAACCTTCGACCAGAAAATCTACAGACCAAAAAATTACACTCCGAATCTTTTGAGTTAACTCCAGAAGTTGTCACTCGTTTAAATTCCGCCAAAATATCTGGCAAACGCATAATTGCCGTGGGTACCACCACTACCCGTGTCTTGGAATCCTGTGCAAAAAATAAAACACTAATTCCACAAAAAAATTCTACCGACATCTTCCTCTTCCCTCCTTACAAATTCCAATTTATTAATTCTCTGATAACTAATTTCCATTTGCCAGAATCTAGCCTTCTTATGCTAGTTTCCGCCTTTACCACTACTCCCAACTCTCCAGAAAAATTTACTAACTTTTTATCTTCCAACTTGGGCAATGCCTACCAGCATGCTATTACCAATAAATACGGTTTTTTTAGCTTTGGCGATGCTATGTGGATTATCTAACTTGCTAAATTAAAATATTTGTTCTATAACCAATCATTACAGTCGAAATTTCTGAAAGACACTTCCATCTAATTACCACCAATGCTGGCGCAGGTCATTTAAGACCAACTGTCGCACTGGAAGAAGCCTATCGACAATTGCATCCAAATTCTCCTCCGCTTCCACCCATCTACCAATTGGACACACCTGGTTCAAAATTGCACCATCTGGGTAGCAGTGGTTTTTGGAGTGTGCCAGTAAATCTAGTTGCCAAGTCCTTGGATGCACAAACTTTTATTCAAATTCCGATTCTCAGAGATCAACTCAAAAAACATCCCCATGCTAATCCCCGTACCTTTGCAGAGGAGTTATCTAGAAGGATGGTCCCGGGTCAAAATGTTCTAATAGTACCAAATGCAGATGTGGCTTGGGCAGCTTTTGGAGCTACAGAAATATCCCAAGACCCCCTGGTCCAAAACCTCGCTATTAACACTATTGTCACAGATCATTTTACAAATAGAATGCATGTTATTTGGCCAACAGCCCACGGTAATAAGGAAAAAAGAGTTACCATGTGTGTTTTAGACGAGAGATCTAAAGAGGTAGCCCAAAATCTTTTGGACAGCCAATGGAAAAGAGTCTGGGGAAAAAGAGACAGACCCGAAATAATCGTTAACCCTTTTCCTATTGATCCTGCCCAAGAAAAAATAATGCCCCAAGTCTTGCGAGAAAATAGGGGCCAAGCCCTGGATCCAACTGATCCTTTTGTTAGGCCTAGTATTGCTCTTCTTTTGGGTGGTGCCTCGGTACAAGCAGACTATATGGCCACAATTGCCCAGGGTGTAGGCTACTGGACACAAATATATTCCACTTTCAAAGACAAACCAGAAACCCAAGGGTTGCAACAAGCCATTCTCAAGCAACACGGCGCAGTTGATTTGGCCAAAGATAATCTGAGCATGATTCTTTTTTTAAATGCTAAAATGACCACCACTCCTCCAGACATTATTGTTGTTAAACCTGGAGAAATGTCCAATCATGCCCTCCTGCCTACTTCTGCCTTTGGTGGTGGGATTATACTGTTTTCTCCCCCTGTTGGTGATCAAGAGGAGCAAAATCTCAATTTCCTTCGTTTGGAAAAACTACTACCCAGCAAAAAAGACAACGAGCAATTAATCCATGACCTACTTAATAGTCCCAGCAAACAAACCATAAACCATTGGTTAAGAAGGGCTAGAGAATTACGCACTATTTGCCTCCCAAAAAATCCATATGAAGCCAGGACCTTTATTTATCGACTATATAACCACGGAATTTTATTGGCCAGTTATCTACAAAACCAACACCTAGTTCCACCCAACGGCGCCTTAAGATATTGCCAACAACTTGAGATCAGATCTTGACATAAGTCCTATAACATGTTATAATTATCACCATGAATAGATATAACACCCTCAGAAACCTTAGCACCGCTGCGCTAACTTTAATCTTAGCCGGGTGCGGTACACCTTCCGCCCCCAAGCCTACCGAGGATGTAGGTATTGTTCCAATTTCAAGAGTATTGGAAAAACCGGAAGCCTTTGTTGGTACACACCTTATTCTTCAAGGTGTGTCTGTTAGGTGTGGGTCTCGTAGGGTAACCTACAAATATGGTGACTCAGACTTCACTCACTACGGAGACATTATTTCGGGTCCAGCAGTAGGAGCTGAGCCAAAATATGAAGGATATGGCTACAGAGTGAGAGAAAAAATAGCTTGGGAAATTATGGATACAGAGCAGGGTTTGAATGGTCCAACAATTGTTACACAAGAATCCGAAGGCAATTTTCCAGAACTTGCCAGTCAACCTTGCGATGGTCGTACGGAAGACGATAAAACAGTAAGTGGAGTAATTACCGGATTTAATGCCGCCAGAAAAGCAGTAATGCAATTAGACCCACCACCAAGGAAGTAATTAAAAACGATAACTTAGTTTCTAAACTGGTCTGCTAAACTACAGCATGCTGTATCCATATTTTTTTGGTCAACACCATAATTTTTGGCTTCATAAAATTCAGCCCATACAATAAAAAATGATCGAAGTTCGTCTTAATCCCACTTGGAAGAATTTATTACAAGAAGAATTTGACAAGCTATATTTTGAAAAATTAGTCCAATTTATAAAAGGGGAGTATGCCACCAAAACCGTTTTCCCACCAGCCAGCCACATCTTTGCCGCCTTTGATTTTTGCCCCCTAGATATTCTAAAAGTTGTTATTCTTGGCCAGGATCCTTACCATACCCCAGGTGTGGCCAATGGTCTGGCCTTTTCTGCCAACTCAGGTAACAAAATTCCACCTTCTCTGCAAAATATTTTTAAAGAAATTATTACCGAATTTGGTGGCACTATGCCCACTAGTCCAGATTTAACTTTTTGGGCCCAGCAGGGAGTTTTGCTTCTAAACACTAGCCTTACCGTGCTTCAAGGTCAACCCATGTCCCACCAGGGCCAAGGTTGGGAAACTTTTACTGATGCTGTTATTCATAAAGTTAGTCAAAATAAAACTAATTTAGTTTTTCTTCTCTGGGGTGCCCATGCTCAAAAAAAAGAAACCCTAATAGATAGTCAAAAACATTTAATTTTAAAATCTCCCCACCCTTCTCCCTTTTCTGTTCACTCCGGCTTCTTCGGCAACAATCACTTTCGAAAGTGCAATGAATATTTAAAACAACACAATCTGTCGGAAATAAAATGGATAAACTAATCGGCATATTTTTATTATTTATAGGTGAAGTCTTTGCAATTAATGCCGAACTCTTTGTCTCAGTGTCTTTAAAAAACGAACAAAAGTTTCTTCCAATATTTATCAAAAATAGCCTATTGTTTACTTTGTCTGGCATATTGTGTATTTCTGGTTATTACTTAATCTACAAGTCCACCAGAAATATCTGGCTCGCTAGTTTTATTTCTATCTTAAGCATAATCATTGCCGAACCACTTTCCACTTATTTCATCTTTCACGAACTTCCCCAGCGCGGTACTCTACTCGGCCTAATCCTAGGCTTTTTGGGCCTCCTGGCCACTATTTTTCTTTAGATATTATTTTCCCGCTGTACAGGTGAAAATGTAGCTGGGCTACTTCTTGTCTTTTCCCACCATTACTGGTTATCGAATATCCATCATCTTTCCATCCCAATTTTGAAATTATTTGTGGAATTATTTCAAATATTTTTTGTGCAAATATAGAATTTTCTTTGTTTATTTCCGTCAGGCCACCAATTGCCTTTTTCGGCACTATCAACACATGTTTTTCCCAATATGGCCTTGGGTGCCAAAATGCCAAGATATACTCGTCTTCGTAAATTTTTTTCACTGGCAATATTTTATTCAATTTTTCAAACGCTAACCCCACTACTGTTGCCCCAGTCCTACTTTTCGAAAACCTAAATAAATATTTGCCTATCATATTTCTACCACCTCTACTACTTCTTTCTCCAAGACCACATCATTTTCTCCAAACAAAAAGCTTGCTCTAATTTTTTTACCTTCAATCACTTTAGGTAGCCAATAAATATCATCAGGCCACATTTTTTCGTAAGGTATTTTCTCGTTGACAAACCACTCCGGTGCCATCTCCTCCGATTCAACTGGTTCTCCTTGCCACTCTATAGATTTAAATACCGTAACTTGCTGGTTCCATTCCGGTTTACTTGCAAAATAAAAATCTAACACAGCCACTTTCTCCATTTTCCCAACTTCCACTCCTATTTCTTCTTTTACCTCTCTTTTGATCGCCTCTTCCACCGATTCCAACCCTTCTGGCTTTCCACCTGGTCCATTATATCTTCCCTTACCAAACCCTCGTTTTTTCATCGCCAATAATATTTCTTTATCTCTACACAGAAAGCACAAAGTAGCCTGTCTTAATTGTCCAACAAACTCATTTTTACACTCTACTAAATTCATTTCCCAATTATACCTCTTGATCCCTTGACACTTCGGGTTTTATTCGGTTATATTGACTCATGCTAAATAAACTTGCCGACCCAGTCCAAGTAGATTTTAACCGTATCCCCAAAAAACTTTATTGGAAAAATAGGGAATATAAAATAATTAAGCTAGGAATGCACCACAAATATAAAGTCGGCAACACCTTGTTTCATGTTTTCTCTGTAGTTGGGGATTATTTGTTTTTCCGCCTAGTTTTAAATTGCGACAATTTAACTTGGCAACTTCAGGAGGTCCAGGATGGTCTACCCACCTAATCCACAAAAAACTTTCAACCCAGCCGTTTCCTCCGTCATGCACATCGATTTTAATTCCTGTTTTGCCACCATCGAACAACAAGCTAATCCACTTTTGCGGGGTAAGCCAGTTCTTATTGCCGCCTACGCCACACCCAAGGGTTGTGTTTTAGCCGCCTCACGCGAAGCCAAAGCTATTACCAAAATCCCCATTGGCACGCATGTTTCCGAAATCAAAAAATTAATTCCCCAGGCTATCGTTCTCGAGCCCGATCCAGGTAAATACAGAACCATGCACCAGCGTCTAAAGAAATTACTTTTGCAATATAGTCCCCAAGTGGAACCCAAATCTATCGACGAGTTTGTGATTCACTTTAATTCTTTTCACCCAGTTCCTAATTTGCAGCTTATTGCTCAGGAAATCAAGGCCCGCATCGCCATTGAAATCGGGGAATGGTTAACTGTTTCCATTGGTCTTGGCCCCAATAGATTTCTCGCCAAGCAAGCCGCTATTTTTAAAAAACCCGACGGTTTGGAGGAAATTAACAGCCAAACATTTTTTCACTATTACTCCCAACTAAAACTTACCGATCTAAACGGCATAGCCAGTGCCAACCAGCGCCGCTTAAACTTACAAGGTATCTCTACCGTTATGGATCTATATCAAGCCGATATTTATACCCTCAAAAAAGCTTTTGGTGGCATCTGTGGTTATTATTGGTATCTACGTCTGCGCGGTTATGAAATTGACGACGTTCCCCATACTCGTCGACTTTTTGGCGCCATGTATTCTTTACCCAGGCCAGCTTTAAATTATTCCCAAGCCCAGGGTATTTTACTCAAACTAGTGGAAAAAGCCGGAATTAGAATGCAGAGATCAGGTTATTCTGCCCGTGGTTTTTGTCTATATTTACGCTTAAAAAACTCACCTTCCTGGCACGTAGTCCATACCTACCAACAGCCCTTTTTTGATTACCTATCTTTATTTGAGCAAACCAAGAGATTCCTTTCTCAATATAATTTTTCCCAGCCTATTACCAAAATGTCTTTTTCTCTTTTTAATCTTCAAGCCATTCAGCACTTACAATGCAATCTATTTGAACCAACTTTAAAAAAATATGATTTGTCTAAAACCATTTCTCAGGTTAAGGATAAATATGGATCCTACGGTTTAATTTTTGCCAATATGCTTGGCAGCAAGTCTGATTACAAAGACGCTATAGGTTTTGGCAGTGTCAAAGATATGGAACAACTAGTCGTGGACTAAACGTCCTTAAATAAACTTTGGTGAATTTTTTTCCAAGGCAAAAATCCAGGAATCGCAATTAAAAATATCGCACTTGTCAAAGCTACCACAATCGAGCGTGGATCCAATCCGTCTCTAAACATAATTTCCAAACGCCTGTCTATTACGTGTGCGCCACCCACCCAAAAACTATAACTCAATAGTCTGCCCCCCAAAAAAGACCAAGCCAATAATTTTGGTTTTACTTTGGCCAGTCCTGCCACAATAAACAGTTGATTGGATGGCAGGGGATAAAAGGCAAAAAGCAAAAACAAGGGTAAACTAATTGCCTTGTGCTCCGATAGAAATTTACCCAAATCTTGATAATTTTTATCCATTCTTTTGGGCAAAACTCCTCTAAATTTACTTGCCAAATAATACAAAACCAATCTTCCACTTAAGGCAAACAAGGCTCCAATTATTACCATCGCAACGGGGTTTAAATTATATGTAGCCAAGAAAAATACCAAGACCATCCAGGTTGGTGGCATTAAAGCCGGCAAGGCATTTATCAAAAAAACAGAAAAAGCTGCAAAAAAATAGTGAACCACATCCATATCCTATGCTACACTAAAAACATTAGCAGTTAGTATTTCTAATTAACATGAGAGGCTTTCTAAATTTTGTTCGCGAGCAGGGCGTAGTTGGCTTTGCCGTTGGAATAATTCTTGGTGGTTCAGTTAGTAAATTAGTCAGTTCCTTGGTCGACAATATTATTAATCCAATTTTTGGTTTAGTCTTGGGATCAGTTGGCGGCTTAAAAACTTTAGTTATCGAAGTTATGGGAACCAAAATCTTAGTAGGTAGTTTTATCGGCAGTCTAATTGATTTTTTAATCATTGCTTTTGTCGTTTATCTTGGTGTTACCAAACTGGGACTGAATAAACTAGACAAGAAAAAGGAGTAATTTGAAAGAAATAATTGATCTTATCCTACATTTTGATAAACACTTAGCCGAATTTGCCCAAATGTATGGGCTTTTGGTTTACGGCCTTATTGGTTTTATTGTCTTTGCCGAAACCGGCTTAGTAGTTGCTTCTGTTTTGCCAGGCGATTCTCTTCTCTTTGCCGCAGGTGCCTTAACTGCAGGAGGCATTTTTCCTTTGCCAGTAATCATTCTTTGGCTAATGCTAGTAATTGCCGCCATAGTAGGCGATGCAGTTAACTATCAATTAGGTAAGCACTTTGGCAGAAAAATCTTTAAAGCAGACAGTAAACTGTTTAGCCTGGATAAACTCCAAACTGCCGAAGATTTTTACCAAAAACACGGTGGCAAGGCCATTATTTTAGCTAGATTTATTCCCTTTGTACGCACTTTTGCTCCTTTTGTGGCAGGCATTTCTGATATGAATTATCTGCAATTTGCTAGGTACAATATGGCTGGCGGTCTACTTTGGGTTTCTGCTTTTGTCGGTATGGGTTACTTTTTTGGTACCATTCCTTTCGTCCAACATAATTTTCACTACCTCATGTTTGGTATCATTGCCTTTTCACTTCTACCAGTCTATCTAGAACTAAAAAAACCTAAACACAAAGATCTCTAGACCTACAAGGGTTGCAAAAAAGGCCGATATCAATACTGCTCCCGCTGCCATATCTCGAATCACCGTAGTGTCTCCATATTTTAATTTTAACTTGACCTTCATGAGGTCAGCCAGCCTTTCTATAGCACTATTAATTAGTTCAAATCCAAAAACAATGGCACTTGCCAAAAAAATCGCTACCCACTCCCAAGCTTTAATCTGATAGTAATAACCAGCAATTACCACGCAAAACATAATCAACCCGTGTATCTGAAAATTCCGTTCTGTGGCAGCTTCTCTTATCCCTCGATACGCCCAGACAAAGCTCATACCAAATCGTTTAATCTTCTTGCCCATAAACTATAATAGCAACAGATGATCAGACTTAACAAATATTTAGCCAACCAAGGCTTCCTAGCCCGGCGTAAAGTCGACCTATTTGTTGCCGCTGGTCGAATAAGCGTTAACGGCCAAAGGGCAACCTTGGGTCAACAGATTGATCTTAGTAAAGATCGAATTACCATCGACGGCAAACCTTACAATCCCATTTCCAATTCCCTGATCTATCTTTTGTTGTATAAGCCAATTGGTTACATCACCACTACTCAAGATCAATTCAATCGCCCTTCGGTTCTCGATTTAATCCCCAAGGAATACAAAGTTTACCCAGTAGGTAGGCTAGATTACCAAACAGCTGGTTTACTATTGTTAACCAACGACGGGGAATTTACCAACAAATTAACTTCCCCTCGCTTTAAATTACCCAAAACTTATCGCTTGCTTCTAGCGAGTCCTGCCACTCCAATTCAACTTCGCTATTTACGTGAAGGAATAGAACTAGAGGATGGTTACAAAACCCAACCGGCCAAAGTCCACCAGGTCAAGCCAGACGTAGTTGATTTGACAATTTACGAAGGGAAAAATCGCCAAATTCGTCGCATGTGCGATGCCATCAGTCTAACTCTCTTAGAATTATCTCGCCTTTCAGTAGGAAAGCTTGATTTGGGAAACTTAAAACCCGGCCAGTGGCGTTTGCTAACCAAAAAAGACCTAGATCTAGTACTTGCCACAAAGTAGCCAATTGCTATAATCAGAACAACTCTGATCATGACTAAACAATATTTTCAAGAAAACACCCTTCCAGTTTTAGTTTTGGTCCTCTGTGCTTTGGCTGGTCTGGCTCTCACTTTTTTTGCCAAAAAATCCATGTCTCAAGATCTACGTCCCACCTCTCAAGTTCAACAACCCTAAATTTTTTTCCAAATATCTAGATTAATTTTCCGAAAGCTTTTTTTTGCAATTATTTTATATCCTAAACTTTTCATTTGCACCATATAATTAATTCCCATGATTTCACTTCCATAGTCTGTGGCATACACCATTTCCTCTAATTGGGGCTCGCGAATATCCACAGTTCTTACATCATTTCTATAAAAATTAACCGTATCTGCAAAATTACTCGGTAGTAAAATTGTGCTGTTTGCCTCCAAACTTCTGGCCAGCCCTTGCCAATCTTCTCGCCACTGGTTGCTATCTAATACATAAAACATTATCCAAAGTAAACTTCCCAGTAAAAAAATAACTTTTAGTTTTTGCGAATATCTGGCCAAGCCTAGACACAACACTGGTACCAAATATAAATAGCGAAAATACAGCAACATGGGAGCTTTTAGGGAAATAATTATTGCCAACAAGATTGGTATAATTAGTAACTGCTTTTTTGCCTTTACCATCCCTAAAATAAATAATCCAAATCCCCATATTCCACCTAAGATAAAATAAACAAATTTAGGATAAAAGGAAACCCTGCCTGTAAAAAATTTCAAAGGAAACAAAACTAAATTTTTTACCTCCACCTTTCCTAGTACTAATCCCCAATTTTTTACTTCAGCAAGCATTACCTGGGAATTTTTTAATTGTAATTGCAGTAGAGGAGCCAAGGCCAACATGGCCATCAGCATTCCAGGCAAGAAATACTTCCAGTTTTTTCTGTATGTAAATAAAATAGCCACCAGAAAAAATCCGCTACCGTAAAAAGTAAACAGCGAAAGCATTGCCAAAATATTAGCCCACCATTTCTTATTTTTAACTCCCCACCAGGTTCCCAACAATAGTGCACAGGCCAACATGTACATCCGTGCCTCTTGGGAATAATAAAATACCAAAGGGTTAGCCAAAAACAAAACACTGGCCCATCTACCACCCAACTTGTAGACAAAAAAAGCTGCCAATACACAGGCCAAGATTGAAGGTAGGCGTAAACCAAATTCGTTGTAGCCAAAGACGTCCGCAAATATTTTAGTTACAAAATAATGCAAAGGTGGGTGAAAATCCGCCACACTATAACTACCAATCAACTCAGTCCATCCAAGAGTTTTAGATTTTTGTGCAGTTATTGCTTCATCCAGCCACAAGGACTGGTTTAGATTTACCAGTCTAAGTAATACCAACCCTGTTAAAATAAGGATATAAATTTTCTTCATTAACCTATTATGCCAGAACTTCCTGAAGTTGAGTCTCTTCGCCTTGGTCTAGAGCCACTATTGCTTCAAAAAACTATCCTAAACATTCAAATAAAAGAACCAAAACTTGTCAGTGGCTCTGGTAATCAGCGCCAAGCCACCACTGCCAAAACTCAAACTTTCCAACAAGAACTAGTAAACCAAAAAATAATTCAGATTACTCGTCGAGCCAAGAATTTAATTTTTCACTTTCATTCTGGCAAAATATTACTTGTCCATTTGAAAATGACTGGCCAATTGGTTTACCAAGATTCTCAAAATCAAATTCTTGGTGGCCACCCCATACAAGCATCTACATTAAAATTACCTCATCAACACACCCATCTTATTTTTACCCTAAACTTAGGAACTTTATATTACAATGATGTTCGCAAATTTGGCTATCTTTTGTACTATCCTCGTTTACAAGACTTAGAAAAGCAAAAGCATTTTACCAGTCTAGGTATGGAGCCCTTTGACCCAAACTTCACTACCGATTATCTTTATAAAAATTTAAAATTAAAAAATTTAAAATTAAAGACTGCACTTCTTGGTCAATCGATAGTTACCGGTCTGGGCAACATTTATTGTGACGAGGTTTGTTTTCAGGCCAAAGTTCGTCCCGACCGTCTTTGTTCTAGTCTAAAAAAACCTGAAGTCCATGCCTTACACACAGCCATTATCGACATTTTAAGCAGAGCCATAGTTCAAGGCGGTTCTTCTGTAGCTAACTATTTAAAAGCCGATGGCAGCCGTGGTAACTATGCCAATTTTTACCTAGTTTATGGCAAAACTGGTCAAGCCTGTTCTATCTGCAAAAAACCTTTAAAAACCATTCAGTTAGGCGGTCGTACTACTGTTTATTGCCCACACTGTCAAAAATAATGCGAAAGAGTACAAAAATTTTACTCATCATTTTTCTTCTTACCTGTCTTACTGCTCTGGCTTTCTTTTATTTTCGTCCATCCACTCCCCTTTTTGTTTCTTCTCCTGGCTTATATTTAGTTTATAAAGTTGTCGACGGCGACACCATTGAAGTTCAAGACCCACAACTCCGAATACAAAAGGTTCGCCTAGTTGGTATAAACACTCCAGAAGTTGCCAGTGGGGTAACCCAAGAAGAATGTTTTGGGCAAGAGGCGAGTGGCAAAACCAAAGAACTCTTAAATAATACTCAGGTTAAACTAGAAATTGATTCCAGCCAAAATTTAGTGGACAAATATGGCCGACTTTTGCGCTATGTTTATCGCAGCGATGGCCTGTTTGTCAATCAATATTTAGTAGAAAATGGTTATGCTTTTGAATATACCTATCAAGGCATTCCTCACAAATACCAAGCCGACTTTCGCCAAAAGCAACAATCCGCTCACGACAACCACCTGGGTCTATGGGATAATTCTCTATGTCCAAATTACTTCCTCCCGGCCAAATAGAACACGACGAATTTGTCGCCATGCCACCCATCCGTTGGGATTACCCCAACATTTCCAAGTCCGCCTGGAAACTTAAAATTTATGGGCAAGTTGAAAGGGAACTTGAATTTAACTGGGAGCAGTTTAACGAGCTAGAGCAAAAACAATATACTCTTGATTTTCACTGTGTCACCCGTTGGTCCAAGTTTGGCCAAGCTTTTACCGGGGTAAATTTCAAGACTATTGTCAATTTAGTTAAACCCAATTCTAAGGCAAAATTTGTCATCTTCGAAGGCTACGATGGCTATAGCACCAATTTGTCTTTGGAAGAATTATTGTCCTGGGATGACGTGATTATCGCCACCCAGATGGATGCCAAAGATATCCCTATCCAACTAGGCGGTCCGGTACGCGTTGTCATTCCTAAGCTTTACGGTTGGAAAAGTTCTAAGTTCCTTTGTGCCATCAAATTTTCCGAAGTTGACATTCCTGGCTACTGGGAAACCCGCGGCTACCACAACCACGGCGACCCACTTCTTGAAGAGCGCTATTCCTAGTTTTTGACCAAAAAAAATCCCCCTCCGCGATGTTTATCGGGAAGGGGACCAACTAATAAGGCAGGTAGGCTAGTTCCTGACTGGAAGACTGATGTCTCTAAGTTTAGTCACCTGAGTCAAAGTATTGCCCACTGTGTTCCACACACCGCTAACCACCACTTTGTTGCCAACTACCACCTCTGCACCAGTGATAGTTTTGCCCTTTCTATCTGTTAATTTAGTATTTGCATCCAGGGTCACATTTAAATCACCTCTGTTCTTTGTAGTCACTACCCAACTTAGGTTAGAGCCTGATTTTACTGTCCCCTCAAAACTTCCCCATCTTTTTTGAATAGAAATATCTCGAATATATTTGGCTAATACCGTAGTTTTTGCTTGATCAGTAAAGCTACCACGAACATTGACCATGTCCCCGGTAGTAAATTCACCCAAGCTAGCTTTGCCACCAAATTTTCTAGTGTACAAGGTCTTATCATCTGTGTTTACGGTATAAGTTTTACCTTCTTTAGATACAGTCAAAACGCTACCTGAAATTCCTTCAATTTTGCCATTCATGATTGCTTGTCCCCACTCTTTTCGCATAGTCTTAATTTCTTCTTTCATCTCTTTCTTTTCCATCTTTAGCTCTTGTTTAATCGGTCTGACCACCTTACCTACTGCCATTACTTGCGTAGGCATCCAACCAAAAGCCATAACTAACATTGAAGAAGTTACCAGCACCTGTTTAATATTCATATTTTTTACCTTAAATTTAATAACTATGTATTAATACGACTGCCAGCCAAATTTATAACATTTGATACCTTGCAATGGCTACATGTTGTCTGTAGTGTTGTATATAAACACTACCTGTAGTGTTAGTGCTCCCAAACTTATTAAATACATATTTACTCCAAAAACACTATGGATACTACCAAACTAATCGCTCCCGCTTTATCCGAAAATGCCACTTATATTTGTGAAACACGATATGGTACTAAAGACGAGTCTGGCAAAGTCATCGAGTCCACTTCTGATGTTTTTTGGCGTGTGGCCAGTAACATTGCCAAAGGCGATGCTCGTTTTGGTGCCACCGACACCGAAGTAGAGCAAACTGCTCTTTCTTTTTATGAGTTAATGGCCTTACAAAAGTTTTTCCCTAATACTCCGTGTCTAGTTAATGCAGGCAAGCGCCACCAACAGCTTTCTGCCTGTTTTGTTCTACCCATTGACGATACTATGCCATCAATTTTAGAAACCATGACCAACATGGCCCTGATTCACAAAAGTGGCGGAGGCACTGGTTTTGCTTTCTCTCGCTTGCGTCCTTTTGGCGATTTTATTGCTAGTAGTAGTGGTACGACAGTCGGTCCTAACAGTTTTATGCAGGCCTACAATGATGTCACTTCTCAAATTAAACAAGGTGGCGTGCGCCGCGGCGCTAATATGGGCATGCTCTCTGTACACCACCCCGATGTTTTGCGTTTTGCCGTGGTCAAACTGGATGAATATTCCTTAACCAACTTCAACATATCGCTCGCCGTTACCAATAAGTTTATGGATCAAGTTCCCATCGACAAAGCCTTTGTCAAAGACGAATCTTTTCCCGAAGACGTGGTAGAAGAAATTCGCAAGGCCGAAGCTAATCGGGATTTAGATGCACGGCTGCGCGAAGTAGAATCTTGGACCCAGAAACTCTACGAATGGGCCAAGGCCACCCAAGATGGTGAAGGTTACGAGCTAATCAATCCCAGAAACAACCAGGTCACTATGAAGTTAAATGCCTACAAAGTTTTCAATTTAGTTACTCGTTTGGCTTGGCAATTTGGCGACCCCGGTTTGGTTTTCATCGATCGCATGAACGAGCCCTCTTCCAACCCCATTCCACAAGTCGGATTAATTGAAGCTACAAATCCCTGTGGTGAACAACCACTTTTGCCTTATGATGCCTGCAATTTAGGTAGTCTAAATTTAGCTAAATTTGTTGATAAGAGCAACAAGGATCTAGATTGGGTTTCCCTAAAGCAAGCCGTTTATTTAGCCATCCACTTTTTAGATAATGTCGTTGAAGTAAACGAGTTTCCGGTAGATAAAATTCGCCAAATGGTTAGTAGTACCCGCCGCATTGGTTTGGGAGTCATGGGTTTTGCCGACATGTTGTTTAAACTTGGCGTCAAATACGATTCTGAAGAAGGCATCACTTGGGCTCGCAAAGTCATGAAGTTTATTTCTGATGCTTCCAAAGAAGAAACTGTCCGTCTAGCAGTCAAGCGCGGAGTCTTTCCGTATTGGAACGTCAGTGTTTTTGCCAATACCGACTACAAACCCCGCAACATGGCGCTTACCACCATTGCCCCCACTGGCACTATTAGTATGATCGCCGATTGTAGTTCTGGCATCGAGCCAGCCTTTAGTCTTGGCTACCAACGCAACACCATTGAAGGCAAAAAGTTGTTTATGATGAATCCTGTTTTTATGGAAAAATTGGAACAACTAGGTCTGAAAAACGACGAACTTTTAGAAAAAATTGTCAAAAACGGAGGGAAATTGGCCGGCTTGGAAGAAATTCCACAGGATGTCAAAGATATTTATACCACCGCTTTGGAAATTTCTCCCGAGTGGCATGTGCGTGTTCAAGCTGCTTTTCAAGAATATGTGGATAATGCCGTTTCCAAAACTATTAACTTTCCTAAAAATGCCACCGTGGAAGATGTCCGCACCGCCTACACACTTTCTTATTCCTTGGGTACCAAAGGTATTACAATTTATCGCAGTGGCTCTCGCGAAAAAGAAGTGCTCCAACAAGTCAAAGAAAAAGACAAAACCGTGGACCTACCTAAACCACTAAAAAAGGCTACTCCTCAAACTGCTATGGGGATTCGTATCCGAAAACCCTGTGATGTGGGCAAAGTTTATACCTCCGTATTTTTTGAACCTGGTGATGGCCCCGTAGAAATGTTTGTTAATCTAGGTAAAAGTGGTGGCTACCTAGCTGGGGCGGCTGAAGTTACTGGCCGTCTTGCTTCTTTGGCCCTAAAATACGGTGCCAAGATTGATGAAATTGCCAAAGAATTAGTCGGAATTTCTTGTGGCCAAAAAATTGGCTTTGGCAAAGATATGACTTTAAGCATGTTCGACGCGGTGGGTAAATCCTTACTCGAATTGGAACAAGGGAGTCAACTACAAGTAGGTAAACAAGACAATTCTTTTAACCTCTCTCAAAACGTCAATGCTACAAGTCTTGAGGAAAGTCGGATCACTTCCGAGGGAAAATTTGATTTGTGTCCCGACTGCAAAAGCCCTCTTTATGCCGAAGAAGGTTGCTACAAATGTAGTAATGCCTTTTGTGGTTACAGTAAATGTTCATAACCTATGGGTATAACTACTAAAACTGGAGATGATGGTCAAAGTCGCTGGCAAGGCCAAGTAGTCGCAAAAAACTCGGCTTTGCTGGAGTGCGTGGGTACCATAGACGAACTTCAGTCATATTTGGGCTTGCTAAAATTTCAAGCCAAAAAATATCAAGAGCTACTTCATCAAATTCAAATAAGTCTATGGTCCATTTCTGGGGAGCTTGCCTACAATACCAACTATCCCAATATTCAGGCTGATATTACATCTTTAGAAAACTTTATTCATCGTTACGAACCAACTCTTCCAGCCCTAAAAAATTTTCTCATCCCGGGTGATAATCCCACCGAAGCTTTGGCCCACGTTTGTCGAACCGTTGCCCGCCGCGCCGAGCGCACCTTAGTTACTCTTTCTCAAACTCAAAAAACAAACTCAGATTTCTTGGTCTATCTCAACCGCCTCTCCGACCTACTCTTTATTTTAGCTAGGCTTTGCGTGCCACAATCGCCATAAACAAGGGAATTTCTTTGCGCGATCGGTCTTCTTCCGCCGCCCTGCCCCCTTCACTCGTCTTTGGCGAAATCCATTCCTCCATTTTTTCTATTACTAGTCCAGCTCCAAATAGCATTTTAGAAATATCCTGCAAACTCCAGTGAAAAGAATAAGTCGTTGTTTTATCTTCTAGTCCCGGGTGTAATAAAATCGCAATTTTTTGCGAAGTTAAATAGCTATCCACTCGTCTATATTGCACTTTTTTCACTTCATCCCAACCCCAGCTGGTTTGTCTGGGTATTCGAAAAGTTGGGTGATTCAAAACTATCACCATTTTTCCCTTGTTTTCCAATTGTTTTGCTGCCATTTTCAACATAAAATCTGGTTTGGCCATATTTTGCAAAGCCAAGACAATTGCCATTTTGCCAAAAGTTACATTTGTCCCCAAGCTTTCCGTCACATCACCCAACACAAACTCTTGTCCTCTTTTAGCATCTTGTTTAGCCATGGCAATTAAATCTACCGCACTATCCACACCTATGTATTTAATTTCTTCGGCTATATTTTTGGCCAAAACTCCGTTACCGCAGGCAATATCCAATAGTTTCTCTCCAGGTTTTAAATCCAAAAGTCTCAAGACATTGGGAATAATTACCGTTTTATGATAAAAATGCCCCTCGTCTTTGGTAATGTTTCCATACCATTTTGCTGCCTTTTGCCACGATGTATCCATACTCTAGTATAATTCACCATGGCTACTAATTGGAACCTGCAAAAACTTTTACCCAATAATCTTAAAACTGCCGAAAAAAAGATGGAGCAAGACGCTTCCAAAGAAGTAGCATTGTTTCTCAAAAAATATTCTAAAAATAAATCTTATTTAAAAGACCCTAAAGAATTATTAACTGCCTTAAATGCCTTCGAACACATCACCCACACCTACGCTGGCAAAAACAAAATTGGCTATTGTTACGGACTCCAAAGCAATTTAGACGAACCTAATCCTGAGTACAAAGCCAAACTAAAAAAAATCGACGACTGGTGGCTAGCTCTTTACAACCAAATCCAGTTTTTTGAGATAAATCTTTCTAAAACCGAACCCAAATATCAAAAAATATTTTTACAAAGCCAGTTACTTGCCCCTTTTCATCATTCTTTGCAACGTTTGTTTGCCAACGCCAAGTATATTTTAACCGACCCCGAAGAAAAAATTCTCAACCTAACTGCCCAAAGTAGTCATTCTGATTGGGTTAAGTTAGTCTCCACCTTGCTTTCCAAAGAAGAAGCCAATGGTCTTCCTTTTAGTCAAATTGCCGCCAATTTAAGTAGCACCGACAAAAAAGTTCGCGACCTTGCTTATCTCGATTTTTCTGGAATTTTGGCCAAGCATGCCGATGTGGCCGAAGCCGAAATTAACGCTATTTTTGGTCGCAAAAAAGTTAGCGATGAGCTTCGTGGTTGCCAGCGTCCTGATGAAGCCAGGCTTATTTCCGACGACATGGAGCCAGCAGTAGTCGATGCACTTTTGTCTGCCGTTTCCAAAAACTTTCCTATCTCCCAAGACTATTATCAACTCAAGGCCAAACTTTTTAATAAACCCAAGCTAGATTATCAGGAAAGAAATGTTCCTTTTGGTGATATTCCCAATCATTTTCCCTACGAACAATCACTAGATTTAGTCACTTCTGTTTTTGCCAAACTCGATCCTCAATTTGCCCAGATTTTAGAGACTTTTTCCAACCAAGGCCAAGTTGATGTTTACCCCAAAAGGGGCAAACATGGTGGCGCTTTTTGTAGTACTCAAACCTTGGAAACCCCGACCTATATATTACTCAATCATGCCAACAAATTAACAGACGTCTTAACCTTAGCCCACGAAGCCGGCCATGGTATCAACAACGAACTTATGCGAGCTGTGCAACCTGAGCGCTATTTTAATACGCCTTTGGCTACCGCCGAAGTTGCCAGTACTTTTTTTGAAGACTTTGTTCTCGAGGATTTAAGTAAAAACCTTACGGATAAGCAACACTTAGCCATACTTATGGCCAAATTAAACGATGATATTTCCAGCATCTTTCGCCAAATTGCTTGCTATCAGTTTGAACAGGAATTGCATTTGGAATATAGAAAACAAGGCTATTTATCCAAACAAGAAATTTCTAGAATTTTCCAAAAACACATGTCTGCTTACATGGGGCCCTTTGTCGACCAACCCGACTCAGCCCAATACTTTTGGGTTTATTGGGGCCATATTCGTAGCTTTTTTTATGTTTATTCCTACGCCAGTGGTCTACTAATTAGTAAATCTTTACAAAGATTGGTCCGACAGGACAAGAAAAATATTCAAAAAGTCAAAACCTTTTTAGCTGCTGGATCCAGCAAATCTCCCAAAGAAATTTTTGCCGATCTAGGTCTTGATATTACCAATCCCAAATTTTGGGATTCAGGCCTTCAAGAAATCCAAGATCTTCTCACTCAAGCCCAAACCCTGGCCAAAAAACTAAAACTCACCAAATAAAACCCGAAAGGTATATTATACTTGTGTATGTACGAACCTTTAGCTTATTTACTTCGTCCCAGTTCGTTGAACGATTTTATTGGTCAAAAACACTTAGTCGGCCCAGGTATGCCTCTTTCTCAAGCTATCAGCAGTAAACAAATTTTTTCCTCGGTTTTTTGGGGTCCACCAGGGGTGGGTAAAACTACTTTAGCCAAAATTTGGGCCAAATCAGTTGGGGCCAATTTTGTAGAAATGTCTGCAGTGTCAGCTGGCAAAGACGACATTCGCCAAGTTTTAAAAACCACCAACGCCATTGAAAAAACCGTGCTCTTTTTAGACGAAATCCATCGCTTCAACAAGGCTCAACAAGACTTTTTGTTACCCTATGCTGAAAGTGGTCAAATCACTCTCATTGGCGCCACCACCGAAAATCCTAGTTTCGAAATTATCGCTCCACTTCTTTCCCGTTGCCGAGTATTTATCTTAAAAGAACTAACCAATGACGAAATCTCTCTGATCATCGACCGGGCCTTAAAAGCCATTGGCGACAAAAAAACCAAATTACCCAAAGACGCACGCGAATGGTTAATCAATCTTGCCAATGGCGACGCTCGCCAAGTCTTAACAATTTTGGATAATTGTTACACACTTTATCAAAATCTAACCCTAGAATCCCTAAAAAATACTCTACAAAACAAATTTTTGCGCTTTGATAAAAAAGGGGAGGAGCACTACAATACTATCTCTGCTTTTATCAAGTCTATGCGCGCCAGTAACGCCGATGCTGCCGTTTATTATCTAGCTCGTATGATTGATGCTGGCGAAGACCCCAAGTTTATTGCCCGTCGTATGGTCATCTTTGCCAGTGAAGACATTGGCAACGCCAACCCCAATGCCTTGTTGTTGGCCAACCAAGTTTTCCAAGCCGTAGACACAATTGGCTATCCAGAATGTAGAATTAACCTATCTCAAGGCGTTATTTATCTGGCCAATTCTGTCAAAAACCGCGCGGCCTATGATGCCATCGAGTCGGCCCTTGCCGACGTCCAAGCCACCGGCAACCTGCCTATACCCTTAAATCTCCGTAACGCCCCCACTAAACTAATGAAAACCATCGGCTATGGCAAAGGCTACGAAATGTATTCCAAAGAAGACCTCTTACCAGACAAGCTCAAAGGAAAAAAATACGTTAAAAAATAATCAGAAATAATATGGACTCATACAGTACATTTCGAGGTTATTTTGGAAACAAAAGCGGTAAATTTTGGCAGACTATAACAAAAAACAGTCTGATTCCTCTTGAAAAGATTCCTGCAAAGGATGAATTACTAAAGAAACTCTATGGGGAAATTATCTCTTCGAGCTATAGGCCTCGTGACCCAAGAGCTTACATAATGGTCAACAAGGGTTCGTCCATAACCAGAACACTACCAGTATTCGAGCCTGAGGATGTTTGTTACTACTACTATTACACTAAGAAAATTGAACCATTCATAGATGGCAATAGAGTACCGGGTACATTTGGAGGTTGGAGTCTCGGTGGCGTAGTTAGAAAGGCCGAGGAGCTAGAAAAAACATACACCGCTTCAAGTATGCACCAATATGAGATGCCAGACGGAAATATTGTCGGGGTGGATGACTCAGAAGAATACTCGATTCCAGCTTCATTTAATCCAAAGGCGTGGGCGGCAGAGTGGCAGGACTATAACAAAACTCTGTACACAATGTCGAGAGGTGATGTTTATGATTCTGTTGCAGAATTAGACATTGCAAACTTCTACGACAATATCAATGTTGATGTGTTAGAAGAGAAATTAAAAGTATCAGGTGTTGATCCTGAAGATATTGAAAAGCTGTTATATTTCCTAAGAAACTGGGGTGGATATACCAATACAGCAAAAACGTCACACAAGGGTATACCGCAGGATGAGGTGGCAGACTGTTCACGACTAATTGCCAACTATTACCTCCAAGACTTTGATACAGAGATGTATTTGTTATGTCGGGAATATGGAGCTAAATACTTTCGTTATGCTGATGATCAAATAGTGATGGCCCGCTCACAAAAGGATTTGCAAGAAATTATCACCAAAGCCTCTCTAAAAATACTTAGGCATGGATTATGTTTCAATCACACAAAATCTAAGTTAATGACAAAAACAGAATTTGAAGAACACTTCTCCTTCAATTGGTTTATAGAACAAAGCGGCAAAACAATTTTGGATGAGAAAGATTTTGACAGGGAAGTAGTGTATTACCAAGATAATATGAAAATACTGAGAAATAGGGGGATATCGGTATTTTTGCGCTTGCTGGGACTTTCATCTCCTCACATTGGAAAAGATAGCATTAAATTTTTACGAGAAGGTGTAATTAATACTGATTTTCTGACCTCACCAAAGCTAAAAAAGTGGCATCTTAAGCGCATATTTGATTTGATTAACGATGGTGAGCGAGCCAAATTGTTTGTGGACTTAGACATGTATTCAGATACACTATTACATAACAGCTACCATTACACACTGCTTGGGTTTTATAAGGTACTAGGTAGAGATACAAGCAATCTCGAAACAAGGATAAAAAAACTAAAAGACCTATTCATCATTTAACAAACCAGTTGACAACTTTATTGGCCAAATCAAAGTTGAAAAAATCAATTCCGAATTTACCCACTGGCTCGATCAAATATTTTCTTAAAGTTTAAGTACAAACCTTTTTGCCTCGGTCTTAAAACCATATTTTTCATAGAAATGGTGACCGCGATCCAAACCAAAATCGCTTTCCAGATTAATTTTAGTTGCTATATTTTCTTTGGCCCAGTTCACAACTGCATCCATCAATTCCTTTGCCACACCCTTACCTTGCCACTTTGGTTGCACAAAAAATTCTTCTACTTCAACTCTATATTTCCCCAATCTAAGCATGGGAACCAAATAGGCAGTAATTATCCCCACTATTTCACCATCCTCTTCTACCACAAACACAACGTAATCATTATTTAAAATCAATTTATCAAAAACTAAACCACCATCCATCTTGGCAGTAGTTGATACTTCTCTTCTCTTAAATATTTGTAAAATACAAACCTCTCTAAATTCATCCAAAATGTTTAGTATTTGCTCTTTATCTTTTAGTTCAGCTTTTCGCACCATTACTTTCCCCACCTCCACCTCGCCTTTTCACCTTTCTTCACACAAATCCAAATTAAGACTGTAGTCGGCAATAATATTTCCAACATAAACTGCCACGAGAACGACTGATTATTCTCCATTTCTGGCGCAATTGTCGTTGCTCTCCAAATTGTAAAAGCCAAATATACCGCCAAAACCATCCAGCCTTCCCAACTACTTGGCGTCCAACCATAGCCATAAGTCTTAGCTTTAAACCACAATTTATTTTTCTGCATACTTTATTTTACTCCTTCGTCTTTTCTTCGGCTATATGTTATGCTTTTTTCATGATCAACAAACAAAAAATATCCCAAGCTCTAACCACTGGTTTACTCGCAGGTTATGTGGGTAAAAGTACTTTTAATAAAATAACTCGAGGCGGTTTTGAATTAACCTCCAGTCATTTTACAGAAGACGACATTGTCTACCACGACGAGTGGACCAATGGCGGTGGTCAAGAAATTGTCAAAGTTGAAGACCAAATTTTTACCAGGGTTTACGCTGGAGGCGCAATTGGAGACACCAAGGAAGTAATTCAAAAACTAATTTATTTTCTTCAAAACTTAAAAGACAAAACTCGTTTATTTGAAAATTGTTCTCAAGTCGATGGAGACTGGGAATATGAATATAAAATTCTTGATATCCAGCAAGATTTAGAGATAACTACAGGCAAAGAAACTATAAAGTATAAAAATAAAACAGTTTTTGTCCACTGCTTTGTTCTATCTCCAATTGCCAAATGAAACAAAAACCAGGCGAGTTTAGTAAAAGGGTTTGCCAGTTGGCTCAAAAAATCCCACCTGGCAGGGTTACCACCTATGGCATCATAACCGCTTATGCTGGCGGGCACCCCATGCTTTCCCAAATGATTACCCATATTTTAAGCAAGTTTGAGCATCCTGAACTTATTCCCTTCCACCGTATCGTCTATTCTGACGGTCGGGTTTGGATGTCTCCCAAATACGAAAAAGAAAGACTAAAACTTTATAAAAAAGAGGGGATTAAACTCGACAAAAAAGGCAAAATAATTGATTTTGAGAAAATTGTTTACACTTTCTAACTAGCCAAAATCCCCAAACCCCTTTTTACCCAAATCTCCCTTAAACTTTTTTGCTGATTCTAGTGGAACTTCCTTTACCTTTCCATACAATTCCATTTCTCTAATAAATTGCCGTTTGTTTTTCACCTGACTGCGATAAGACATAAAACGCAAAAACAGAGAAATATGCGTGTTCCACAATTGTCTCATCACAATATGCGCAATCTCCGTGGTATCCAGTATCGACTTGTTTAAACTTAAAATTTGTTTTTCAATAGTCTCACTAATCTTTTCAATTTTCTTTTCTCGGTCTTTTAGTCTTACCCCAATACTGGCCCACAATATCCCCGAAAACAATTTTATCCGCGAAAATCTTTCGCGCCTTCCATCCCTTTTTACCACTACAAAATTGGCCATGTCTACACTTTCGTGAGTTGTAAATAAATTCCCACACTTAAGGCATTTTCGACGTCTCCAAGTCTTAAATCCACCCGAGGTTTGCCGACTATTGATCACAAAATTTTGTTCACTATTACAATTTGGACAAAACATATCTATATCTTGACATATAAATTTGGATTATCAACCAGTCAGTCAGCTCAATAATAAAAATATTAAGTAATCCACTTGTCATATCTGGTCATATCAACCCATAGATATCTTAAGTTAAATTTCCTCATGACAAACGAAACCTGGCAAACAATACAAAGAGTTGGTTTTGAAGGCAAGCAAAAAGATGCTAATCGGAAACTTTGGGACAGTACTTATGGTGCCAATAATTGGCGACTAATTTGGCAATATGCCAACGGCCAAGTAGTCGATTTCAACCAGGTCTTTGGAGAATATGTTTTGGGTTACACACAATTCTTTTCTCAAAATCCTGCCTTAGCTCAAGAGGTTTCTGGTAGATATTCTTATACCTACGACAAAGACTTAATTACCAGAGAACAAGCCTTCCAGCCACTGGCTTTGGTAAATGTTCCAGGCAAAGCCAATCAGTTTCACCATGTAGCCTTAAACATTGCTTTAGAGCAGAGATGTAATTTACCCTTTCGGGGTTCACAACCAGTGCAAGTCAGACTTGGCAAACCAGGCTTACCAGAATTACATCCGGGCAATATCTCTTGTGTCGATCCTTCCAAAGTGCCCCGCGTTGATCTACCTGGTGAAGTTTGGTGGAAAAGGGGATCAATAGAAGATCTTTATCAAAGTTCCAAAATATTACAAATTAGAAATTAAACAAAATGAAAAAACAAAGCGATACTCTCCCCAATTTTTTATTCGAAGTAGGCTCTCTGCGCAAAATCCCGCGGGCCCACATGCAATCTTTATTAACCTGCGACTTGTCTGACAACATCGCCAGTCATTCTTTTCGAGTCGCTATGCTAGCTTGGCTTTTAGCCCACCTGGAGAAAGCCGACCCCTACAAAGCCACTACTATGGCCATGTTCCACGATATCCCCGAGGCCCGTAGTGGCGACCAAAACTGGGTCCATCGCAAATATGTCAAAACCTATGACTCTGAAATTATCCCGGACCAAATCCACGATTTACCGGGAGAAAGAGAATTACAATCTTTTACCCAAGAGTACGCCAAAAGAGAGTCTCTTGAATCTAAAATTGCCAAGGATGCCGACAATATGGAAGAAATATTAACTCTACATGAATATGCGCATCAGGGTAACCAAGAAGCCAAGTTATGGCTAGGATCTAAGCCCCAAAATAATAATCAATATAATCTTCTCTTCACAAATTCCGCTAGAATTTTGATTCAAGGTGTCTACAAGGTCTCCCCCGGAGACTGGTGGAAGAACCTCTGGACCCACAAGCGTCGCTAGGCTCTTTCGTGCTAAACTCCTAAATGCCAAAAAAGTCGCCGCTCCTGGCCATCATCTTAACTGTCTTTATCGACCTTTTGGGTGTGGGCATTATTATCCCTATTTTAGTACCTCTCTTTAAAGATTCTGTTCACGGAATTTTACCCCTAGCCACCTCTGACGCCACTCGCAACGTCCTTATCGGTCTAATTGGCGCTATGTTCCCCCTGGCTCAATTTTTTGGTGCGCCACTACTTGGCACTTATTCCGATAAACATGGTCGTAAAAAAATCTTACTTATCTGCTTAATTGGAACATTAATTGGTTACGTCATGTTTGCCCTGGGTGTTGTCTATAAAAACCTGTTTTTACTTTTTGCCAGTCGGATTCTGGATGGCTTTACCGGTGGCAATATTTCTGTGGCTATGTCCGCCATTTCTGATGTCTCCAAAGATGCCAAATCTAAGGCCAAAAACTTTGGTCTAGTGGGTATGGCTTTTGGCCTTGGTTTTATCATTGGACCATTTATTGGCGGCAAACTTTCCGATCCTCGCATACTCTCTTGGTTTACTTTCGCCACTCCATTTTGGGCCGCGGCTATTCTCTGTTTTATCAATATTTTGATTTTGCTCTTAAACTTTCCCGAAACCTTAGCGGAAAAAAATGTAGACAAGCAAGCCAGCTTACTCACTGGTTTTTTTAATTTAAAAACTGCTTTTACCAACCCCAATATTCGCACCATTTTTATCGTTAGTTTTTTGACAACTTTTGGTTTTACTTTTTACACCAACATGATTCAAATATTTTTCTATCAAAAATATCAATTTGGCCAATCTGAAATAGGCAGTTTCTTTGGCTATATTGGTATTTGGATTGCCATTACTCAGGGCCTTATTACTCGCTATCTAGTTACTCGTTATTCTTCTCATAATATCTTAAGTTATTCTTTAATTATTTTATCCATATCCATTCTGGTGCAAATTTTTCCCGAAAAGTCTTGGTATATCTATTTAATTGCTCCTTTTATCGCCATCAGTAATGGTCTAACTAATCCCAATCTTACTGCCATAGTCAGTGGTATGGCTAATTCCAAAGAACAAGGTGAAATCTTGGGTGTTGGGCAGTCTGTTACTGCCCTGGCCATGTTTTTGGCCCCCATCATCGGTGGCCAGGTAGTGAATCTACACTATAGTTTGCCCATAGTTGTCTCTAGTGCTTCTATTCTTGGCGCCTGGCTAGTCCTGCGCAGCCTAAAAGCGCCTTCTACCGTATCTAGGGTATAATAAGGCCAATGTATCAATTAAAAACACCCGAGCAAATTGCTGATATTCGAGCCTCTTGTAAACTGGCTGCCCAAGCTTTGGCTTATTCTGCTACTTTAGTTCACGAGGGTGTTTCTACCCTAAGTATCAACGACAAAGTCCACAATTTTATTCTCGACAATAAGGCCACTCCAGCTCCCTTAAACTACAAAGGTTTCCCCAAAAGTATTTGTACTTCCCTAAATAGTGTCGTTTGCCACGGTATTCCCAAAAGTACGGATATTTTAAAGCCTGGCGATATTCTCAATATCGACATCACCACCATCTTAAATGGCTACTATGGCGACCTTTCTGCTACCTATGCCGTAGGTCCAATTTCCCAACAAGCCCAAGATTTAATCCAAGTCACCCGCCAAGCTCTCTATGCCTCCATTGCCACCCTCGCCCCCAAAAAATACTTAAATGACTGTGTGGGCAAAATTATCGAACCCATGGTTAAAAAACAAGGCTTTAGTGTCGTTCGCGAGCTTGGAGGCCACGGAGTGGGTGTGCAGTTTCACGAAGATTTGTTTGTCTACCACTACGACATTGGCCATCCTGATATTCTTTTGCAACCCGGTATGACTTTCACTATCGAGCCCATGATCAATGCTTCTACCAACCCCAATATCTTTTTGGACAAAAACGATGGCTGGACTATTTATACCCAAGACGGTTCCCTTTCTGCTCAATTTGAACATACTCTTTTAATCACCCCCACAGGTCACGAAATTCTTACTCAACTCTAAAAACCTATGCAATTATTAGATGGCAAACTACTTGCATCTCAAATCCAAAATCAATTAATTTCTCGGGTACAAAAACTAAATTTTGTTCCCAAATTGGTAATTGTCCAGGTAGGGGAGGACCCCGCCAGTTTAAAATATGTCTCCTTAAAGCAAAAGAAAGGTCTGGAGTTAGGTATAGACGTAATAATTCATCATTTTTCCGAATCTATAAAGCAAAACGAATTACTCGATTTTATCCAAAAAGCCAACCTAGATACCTCCATTCATGGCCTAATGGTTCAATTACCCTTGCCCGCACACCTCAATCGCGACCAAGTGTTAGAAGCGATTAGTCCTGCCAAAGACGCCGATGGTCTCACTCCCAATTCCCGCTGTCTTCCTGCTGCCGTAGCTGGCATTCTAAATTTGTTAAAACATTATCAAATCACAGTTCGCGGCAAAAATACGATAATCATTAACGATTCCAAACTGGTAGGCCTGCCACTTTCAGCTCAATTTACCCAAGATGGTGCCATTGCTACTGTCCTCAATAAACATACCAAAGATATTCTACCCTTTACTCAAAATGCCGATATTTTAATTTCAGCCACCGGTGTACCCAACTTAATTACTGGTAACCATATTAAAACAGGGTGTGTAGTCATAGATGTGGGTTATCCCAGCGATGTCGATTTTGCCACCGTTGCCCCCAAAGCAAGCTTTTTAACCCCCAACCCAGGAGGCGTCGGTCCCATGACTATAATCTCACTGTTTGATAATTTACTAGATTTGGTAGACAATATCACAAATGCGCATAAAACTTTATGACCGCGGTCTCCCCAAAGGTAAAAAGTTATACGAAGACCTAAAAGAAGTTTGTAAACGTCTGCAAATCGAGTTTGATCCGGAATATTCCAAAGACATGAATAAAATCTACAGCCAAGGCGCCACCGGCCAAACTATTCTTACTATCAACAATGAAATTGTCCTAGTAGACCAATACCCCGACTCAAAAGAACTAGAAAAAATTCTTACTGATTATATATAATTATTTCATGAACTTTAAAATTGTCTCAGTCGAACAAGAGGGCAAAAATGGCCAACCGATTACCACAGCTAAACTTGCTGAAGTGATTGCAAGATCACAAGAGGTTGGTTCGCAGCTATCACCACGATTTCGAGAACTTGGGGAAATTTCTCCGATCAACAATGGTTTAGAAATAATATCTGAGGGCGTAGTTATTCGTGCAGGTCAACAGATCGAAGATGTGTGGATTGAAATTTCCACACCGGGTCGTATGACATTTAGTAGACAATTATTAACAAAATCTTTTCCAAACCAAATAGCTATAGACGTTCGTACTTCTACCCAAACAGGTCAAAGAGGCCAAGAGATTGCCCACAGAATTGTTGCCTTTGCCTACCAACCTAAAGCATAAATAACCGTCTTGCATTCGCGTCCAAAATGCTTTCTGTTTCCTCTTCACTTTTACCCCAAATCTGGGCAATTTTCCCATACACATATTTCACATATTCCGGTTTATTTTCTTCTCCTCGAAAGGGGACCGGCGTCAAATACGGACAATCAGTTTCTGCCACCAATCTGTCTTGCGGTATGGCCTTGACCACTTCCTCCAACCCAACTTCATAGGTTATATTTCCATCAATTCCAAAATACCACTCACCCAAATTGAGTACTTTTTGTACTCGTTTCTTGCCACCCGTGTAGCAATGAAACACCCCTTTTGTATTTGGATATTTACCCAAAATTTCGATTATCTCGTCGTTCATCTTCCTGGCATGAATCGCCAGCGGTAGTCCAAATTCCTGAGCTAATTCAATTTGAGCCTTAAAATTAACTAATTGCTTATCAATTATTTCTTGGTTGCCATCGGCAACCAACGCATCTAGCCCACATTCACCTATGGCAACAATATCTTTTCTATTTTCTTTTACTAAACTAGTCAACTGATCTACTGATTCACTATTCAACTTGTCCGCCTGTTCCGGGTGAAAGCCCACACAAGCCTTAATCCTCGGATTTTCCATGGCCAGCTTAACATTCGCCTCTGAATCCTGCAAATCCGTCCCCGCCAAGACAATATAATCCAAACTTCCCAGTCCAACCTGGTCTACTGATTTACTCTTCAACTGATCTACTAAGTGTGCGTGCGTATCTATCATATTCTTGGAAACAGGCCTTCCTTTTTGAAGACAACTTTCCCCGATCCTAATCTTGCAATTATTTCTGCCCCAATTTTAGGCATAATTACTTGCAAATTGTATCCTGCCCTTACCACCTCTTTAATACATTTTTTCAAAACATCTTGTCTGGATTCGTCTTCAAAAGGTTTGGTCCAAGGCGTCTCTTGGTTTAGTAACAAGTTAACCGGATCAATTACTTTTCTAAAAACATATTCAATGGCACCACCTGGGTCTTGGTTATCCAAAAGCTGCCCAAACTCTGGCAGTAATTCCAAACTCTCTTGGCAGTTAATTTCCAAACCCTCTGCCAATTTAGACAAACGCGAAACCAAGTTCCCCAAATTATTTGCCAAATCTGAATTATAAGTTTTACCAAACTGGTCCCAGGTAATATCTCCATCATCGTTTGCCGGAAAAGACTTGGCAATTAGAAAACGGCTGGCCTCCACTCCAAATTTAGCCACCAGTTCTTCGGGAGATATCACGTTACCCAAACTTTTACTCATCTTCTGACCATCCACACTCAAATGACTGTGGGCAAATATTTTCTTGGGCAAAGGCAAGCCAGCTGCTAACAACATGCTTTGCCAAATTACACTATGAAACCAGTTGATTCCTTTTCCTACCAAGTGTAAATCTGCTGGCCAAAATTTTGCCTTATCCTCCAGAAATTGAGTCGCACTATAATAATTTATTAAGGCATCAAACCATACATAGATAGTTTGAGATTTATCCCAAGGAATTGGAATTCCCCAGTCCACGTTGGCTCTGGAAATCGACACGTCACTCTCCAGCGCCGCTATCTTTATCAACATTTCCTTTCGCTTGTTCTCCGGATAAGCATAGGTCAATTTTTCAAACACCTCTGGGTGTTCACCAATTATTTTTCTCAGCGCCAAAAAATAATTTTTCTCCTCGTATTTTTCTAGCTCTCGATTAGGGTGCTCTGGACACTTACCATCTACTATCTCGTCGGGAGTCTTAAAAGCCTCACAGCCCACACAATATAGTCCTTTGTAGGTATCTTCGTAAATATAGCCATTTTCTTTAATTTTTAAAATAAGCTCGGAGACCACTTTCTCGTGGCCTTGGTTGGTGGTACGAATAAAATAATCATGCGAAATATCTAATTTCTTCCAGTTCTCTTCAAATTTTGGCGCAATCTCATCACAAAATTCTTGCGGAGTTTTACCCACATTTTTTGCACTTTGGGCAATTTTGGCTCCATGCTCATCTGTTCCAGTTAGAAAAAAAACTTCTTCTCCAGCTAGTCTATGATAACGGGCTATAATATCCGCTATCACCGTTGTGCAGGCCGTGCCTACATGGGGAATATCGTTTACGTAATAAATTGGGGTGGTAATAAAAAACTTCTTCTTCATGAGGAATTCTAGCAAATATATAAACCCTCGCGTTGCCGCTGGTCTGACCCCAGTGGGGTCAACTACATTTTCTTTGCTACTTTTGTTTTCTTTACCCTCGCAACTGGAGTAGTGGATACTTCTTTCGTACTCAGTTTCTTAGCTAGTTGTGACTTGAGTCTGGCACTTTTATTTTTGTGAAACACATGACTCTTGACTGCCTTATCCAAAGAAGAAAAAACCTTGTTCAACAGTTCTTGTCCTGGTTTGGCCAAATATTGTTTGACCAGTTTTTTGTATTCGTCCTTAAAGGCGCGATTTACTTGGTAATTTGCCACAGATTTTCTCAGGGCTCGTTTTGCAGATAGACTTATAGGCATAAAGTATCGTATTCTATCCTAGGCATCCATTTAAATCAACCAACAAATGTCACCCAAAACAATCTGGCAACAAATATCTAACAAAAAAGAGCACAGTTTAGCCTCAGCCAGCCTAACTTTAATTATTGCCTTTGGCCTATCCTCTTTGTTGGGTTTCCTGCGCAGTCGCTTCCTGTATTCCCATTTTTATAGTTGTTGTGCTTCTCAACTAGATGTTTACAACGCCGCCTTCCGCCTACCCGACCTTATTTTTAGACTTTTAGTCAGTGGTGCGCTAACCTCCTCTTTTATCCCTGTCTTTTCGCAACTTTTACACCAAGACAAAAAGCAAGCCAACCAATTAGCCTCCTCGGTAATGAGTCTCCTACTTTTGGTTTTTAGTATTTTTTCGCTTTTTATCTATATTTTTGCCTATCCCTTAACCAAGGCCATCACTCCAGGCTTTACCCCTGACCAGCTCCAGTTGTTAGTACCGCTAACTCGTATCTTGCTTTTTGCCCAAATTTGTTTTTTGGTTAGTAATTTTCTCACCGGCTATCTCCAAACCTTTCAAGTCTTTTTAATTCCCTCCGTTAGTCCCATTCTTTACAATTTGGCCATCATCGCTTCCATCTTCTTCTTAGCCCCCGTCATGGGCATCCAAGGCGTGGTTTTTGGCGCTGTTTTGGGATCAATTTTGCATTTAGCGGTACAAATTCCCCCCGCTCGTAAACTAGGATTTTCGTTTAAGTGGAATCCAGACTGGCACGCACCAGGAGTTAGCAAGGTAATTCAACTTATGCTTCCTCGAAGTCTGTCCTTGGGCTTATCCGAGGTCGAAAGCACTCTGGTTCTTTTTTGGGCCAGCACATTCAAACCCGGTTCTTTGTCTCTACTAAATTTAGCTTTGCAAGTTGTTTATTTGCCCAGTCGTATTTTTGGTGCCACCATCGGCCAAGCCAGTTTACCCATGCTTTCCAACAATGTTGCTAGAAACCAATTAGACAAATTTCAACAGCTTATTACTTCCACGATTTTAAAAACCGCCTTTTTGGCTTCTCCCATTGCTTTAATATGTTTAGTTAACCGTGTTGCTATCGTTCGTTTGGCTTTTGGAACAAGATCCTTTCCTTGGGCGGCGACCTTGGATACTGCCGAAGCCCTAGCCTTTTTAACCCCCACAATTTTTGCCCAAGCAATTATCCAGATTCTCAGTCGAGCGTTTTATGCCCTACACAATACAAGAACTCCGCTTTACATTGCAGTGGTTTCTCTAATTACCACCATTATCACTAGCACCTGGTTTAGCCAGTCCACCTCTTTGGGTATCACTGGTTTGGCTATAAGTATTACCCTAGGCTCATTAGTTCAATTGTTTGGTTTACTTTTTGCTCTTATTTCTCTTTTGTCCCATTTTAATTGGAAACACATTCTACTGAGTGGTCTAAAGATGATTGCCGTGTCTATTCTTATGGCCATCTGTATGTGGGCCACTATGCGAGCACTGGATGTTTATATTCTTGACACTACCAAAACAATCAATGTTGCCTGGGTTTTTGTTGGCAGTAGTACTTTTGGTTTAGCCACCTATTTTCTTTTGGGCTGGGCTTTAAATATTTCCGAGTGCCGTTGGCTAATCAACCTGATTGCAAAAAAGCTAAGTAAATACGATACTTAAGGTACTCATGCCTGCCAATAAAGTAGTCAAAAAATTAAGCCTTCTTCCGGACTCAGAGAATAGCAACTCTTTTCTTTCTCGTTTTCTCAACTGGATTACTAGCGTAGGTAGGATCGTAATTGTCTTTACCGAATTAATTGTGGTTGCAGTTTTTTTGTCTCGGTTCTATCTGGATCGCCAAAATGCCGACCTCTCTGAACGTATCCGCCAGCAGCGAGCTATTTTAAATAGTGTCAAGAAATTTGAAGAAGAATTTAAAATCTTACAAAAACAAGTTACCGTAATTCAAAATTTAAAAAAGCAAGCTAATCCCAACTACGATTTAAAACTAAAATACATTTCCCAAGCCACACAGCCTAGTATTAAATTCCAAAATCTTACTCTCAGCCTGAAAGATGGTGTAATTTTTGCCAATATTTCATTTAATTCCCCAAGCGAAGAAGAGCTAGTTAATTTTATTTCCAACCTATCTCTTCACCCCCAAATTCAGAGCGTGGATATTCAAAGAATTGAAAAAAAACCTAAAAACAACTCTCTTTTTGTAGATTTAGTTGTTACCTTCAAGCCCGATGCCTCCAATACTTGATCTAAGCAACTATAAATCCAGTCGTACCAGTAAACTTTTTGAGTTTATCAGGCAGCAACAAGAAAATAAAAAATCTACCCAAATCACCGAAGTAGCCGCCACTTTTATTTTGGTATCCTTCTTTCTCTTTTTTGCTATCCGACCAGCCATTGTAACCTTAATAACCTTGGTTACTGAAATAAAATCAAAGCAGATATTGGCCGTCCAGCTAAAAAATAGAATAAATTCTACGTTGGAAGCCCAGGATAAATTTTCCGAGTTTCAAAAAAATTATTTAATACTTGAACAAGCTTTGCCCTCCAAACCAAACTACACCCATGCAGGAGCACAACTAGTAGGTACAATTTTAGCTCTTGGAAAACCCAGACCCAACTTAAATTTCCCCAGTATTAAAGATAATGATAAAAGAGTCGATCTCAAACCAGGTGTGGCTCCTTCTTTTACTTTATCTATGTCCTTACCTTTAACTTATACCGAAACTCAACTATTTTTACAAAAACTTTACCATCTTCGCAGAGTATTAGAAGTTGATTCTGTTTCTATTACTATTCCCAGCTCTCAAGCTAAAGATTCTACCCAGTCAGCCCAACCATCCTCTTCTTTTCAAGTTAAAATGTTTTATGCCAACTAATTTGTATGTTTAAAAATTTTAGTAGATACTTACTTGTGGTAGCCCTTTCAACTTTTCTAGCCGTATTTTTCACTATCGTGGAAAAAAGTTATTCTAGGTCGCTAGAGGTTCAAAATAAAATTTTTGAAGGTAGTTTTACCCCCGTCAAACCTCTGGATACCAGCCTAGATGCTAATTTCTTAAACACCTTAATACAAGCAATTAACTATGACAACTCACAGATTGATAATTTATCCAGTAACTCTGGAGTTCCAGTAGAACCATGAGCTTTATTCGAGAACGAAAAATACCCACTATTCTGGGACTTCTATTGCTAATTGGTGGTAGTTTTCTAGGGGTTAAGCTAACCACTCAAACTACTTCTTTTAATACCAATGCAGCTACCGATTGCACTCCCATTGCTCCAATTCAAGCTAGAAATCTTACACACCAAAGCGTGGATATCTCATTTACTACTTCGGGTGAATGTAATGGTTATCTTAACTTGTCTTCACAGATTTATCGTGATGTTCGTAAACAAACTAGCTCTTTGGAAGACTCCAAAACCAAGACCCACTATTTTCAAATAACTGGCTTAACTCCTGCCACCAAGTATACATACGACATCTATTTTGCTGGTAAAAAGTATAGCACCAACACCATTTTTACAACCCTATCTACACCTTCTGGTACTCAAAGTTCCGGTCGTTTGGCTTGGGGTAAAGTAGTAGATACGCAAGATAAAGCCTTACCTTGGATTATTCTTTATCTTGATTTACCAGGGACTAGCCCACTTTCTGCCTTTACTTCTAGTGAAGGCAACTGGAGCATCCCTTTTTCCGTAGCTTTGGATTCCTCCACTAAAACCTGGCTAAATCAACCAAGCTCTGGAAGCGAAGACTTTACTTTAACCAATAATTCTCTGGAGAATATGACGGTTAGTAATACAACTAACAACAACAATCCAGTTCCAGATATTATTTTTGGTCAAGGTCTAAAAACAACTAATTCTTCTGTGAATCCCATAAAAACAGGCCAAATTGGCTCCCAACCTACCGTAGCTCCCAATCAAGTCAGTCTTGCAATTACCTATCCTCAAAACAATGAAACTATTTCCTCCCAAACTCCTGAACTATTGGGTACTGGTCCTGCAAACAATAATATTAGCTTAAGTTTAACTGGTACATCCAATCAACAAGCTACTGTTACAATAGATAACTTGGGTAAGTGGCATTGGTCTCCCCTCCAAAAGTTATCTGCGGGAACTTATACTCTTATTGTTACCCAAATAAATAATTCAGCTACGGCCCAATCTCAATTTACTGTTGACCCGGGTTCTAGCAGTCTTGCCTTTGTTGGTACGCCATCTGCCTTAACTGCCACTTCTACTCCAATCCCAACTATTACTCCAACCCCAACTCCTTCTCCAACCCCAACTACAATAGTTCGTACAGTTCAACCAACAGGACCAAGTATGAAAAATTACACCACCGGCAACGATCTTCCAACCACTAGTTTAATACTGTTTTCTGCCCTGATTTCCACAGTCGGACTTTACTTGTTGTTGCATCCCTAGTCCAGTTTATATAGACTGAATTAATACATGACCCTTTTTAATAAGTATTTATACCCAGTCCTAACACTAGTCTTTCTTACCTTTGCGCTCGTTGCCGGCGGAATCCTTCTCAAACAAAACCAAGACCTTCGTCGAAAAGCCGAGGGCGGCTGTCCATCTGGACAATCTTGTCAACTAATTTGTGATGCCAATCATCCAAATAGAGATTCCTCTGAGTGTAAATGCTGGGGTGATGCAGCTCATGGAAATCCAGGTGATGCTCAAAACGGTAGTTGTGTACAACCAGGCATAACTCCAGTTGCTCCAGGTGGATCAGGACATATGAACTGTGGTGCTGTCCCCGACGGAGGATCTGTATATAATAGCGACACGCGATGTACCTATACTTGTGTAAATGGAACCTACCCTTCGCCAGCCCCAGGCAACTGTAATATCTCTCCTCCAGATCCAGCCACAACCTATTTATCTAATAATTCCGGGCTGTCCGCTGGACCAGGTCAATGGACTTCGAATGGAACCAACGCTACGCCAAACACCCCCGCTACCGGACCATTCGCAAATCGTAGCGAAACCTGTCAAGTTTGTACTTGTACAAGCCTGACTAATGGTGAATGCCGTAGTAATTGTACAATGATGCCTTGTTCCCAGGCTCAAACCCCATCTTGTGGCCAGGTTGATCTTTGTCCAGTAGGGCAACCACCTGAACAGTGTGGTGCTGCTGCAACAAATCGTGTAGTGGGTACTAATTGTACAAACAATACTTCCACACCAACAAATCCTCCTCAATCTACAAATACTCCAACTCCAACCCGAACTCCTACTCCAACACCCACAGCTACCAATACTTCCACCCCAACTCCGGCCAAAATTAATTGTGGTGCTTCACCTTGTACAATAAATTCTTGTGCTGCTGGTCTCGTTTGTGTTACCACGGCTGGCGGAGTAAATTACTGTAGTCAGAGTGCTAACCAAGAGGCTTGTATATCCAATCCTTCTGTTGGCTCATGTTGTCAGCAACCCACAAACACCCCAGTACCACCCACCAATACTCCCAACCCAACCAACACTCCGGTACCTCCAACAGGCACCCCCAATTCCTGTAATGGCACTTGTGGTTCCGATGGTAACTGTCAATCCGGGTTAACTTGCTATCTAGGTTTCTGCCGTAACCCAAATAATCCTTCTGATTCTGGTTGTAATAATAAAGG
>CAYUVY010000003.1:0-17100 GCA_964448465.1 uncultured Gammaproteobacteria bacterium | reverse complement strand
TAGGTTTCTGCCGTAACCCAAATAATCCTTCTGATTCTGGTTGTAATAATAAAGGAGAACCCAATTCTTGCAATGGAACTTGTGGTTCAGACACTAACTGTAAGTCAGGCCTAGTTTGTTCTTCTGGTTATTGTCGAAACCCAAATAACCCCACAAACGTTAATTGTCAAGAAAAAACTGTGGCCAAAGGACCTACTCCAACTCGAATTATCTTACCAGTCAGTGGCAACACTACGCCTTTAACCGGAATCACAATCGTAGGCAGTATCATCACTTTGCTTGGAATTCTGCTAATATTGTAGTGTGAAGCCAAAAGTAATAATCGAAGCGCTAAGACCAACTCAGTGGATTAAAAACGTCAGTCTGTTTGCGGCAGCCATGCTTACTGGGCAAATTTTAAATACGGACATCTTTATTGCTAGTTTGCTTGCATTTTTAACTTATTGCTGTCTATCCTCCTCCTCATACCTGATTAACGATGTTATAGATATTAAAAACGATCGACTACATCCAGCCAAGCGTAATCGGCCCATAGCTAGAGGAGATTTAAGCGTACCCGTTGCCTTAAATATTTCTATCTTGTTGTTAATTTTAGGTTTAAGTTTAGCAGCATCTGTTAACACAGGATTTTTTGGCTTATCGTTCTTGTTTATTATTCTTCAATATTCCTACAGTCTCGTTTTAAAAAATAAAGCCGTATTCGACATATTGGGAATTGCCTTATTTTTTATCATGCGTGCCTATGCTGGTGAAATTGCCACAGGGTATCATTTACCAATATGGATTATGCTTTCTGTAATTTTTCTTTCCCTATTTATTGCAAGTGGCAAGCGCAGGTCAGAATTAGTTAACTCCGGTAGTAAGGCTCGTAAAGCCCTTAGAGGGTACCGCCGTAGCTTACTAAATTTTTATACCTCAATGTTTGGTGTGTCCACCTTAATTTCTTATGCACTATTTACATACTTTGAAGATAAAATAACTTTTGACGGCCTATTTCACCGTACACTAGTTGCTAATTTCCCCAACTTGGTAGATAGAAAATGGTATATGATTACCCTCATTCCTATCATTTTTGGCATTATGCGCTATGGTCAAATTATCTTTGAAATGGAGGAAGGGGAGAGACCTGAAAAAGTAGTCTCTACGGATATACCACTAATTGCTTCAATTCTCATTTGGGGCTCAATGATGTTTACCATCATTTATGTTCTTTAATCTTCTACTAGTTTTTTTTGCAATTTTTACTAGATTCTGGGGTATCAATTGGGGTAATGGCTATTATTTTCATCCTGATGAAAATAATATGGCCACAGCACTTACCAGGCTTTCTTTACACAACTTAGATCCTCAGTTTTATGCCTATGGTCAATTTCCGCTATACTTGGGGTTTTTTCTAAACTTACTTAAAACACCTTCATTTACTCAGGCGATATTTATCTTACGAACAATATCAGCCGTATCTTCTATTCTGGCAATTTTACTTGTTTATAAAATATCCCGCTTTCATTTATCCCAACATCAGGCAAGATTATCAGCCCTAATCGCAATTTTTACTCCCGGCCTAATTCAACTTGCCCACTTTGGTACCACCGAGTCAATTTTGATTTTATTATTTCTTTTTCAAATATATTTTGCCTTAAAATATTATCGTCAAAACAAACGAGAATATGTCATTTTTTCAGCAATACTTTTTGGATTAGCTTTGGGTACAAAAATTAGTTCAGCCTTTTTTTGTCTACCGATTATTTTTGCTATATTAAAATCCCATAAATATAAAAACTTAATCTATTATTTTTTAATTTCCTATATCTTTTTAATAATTTCTTCACCATTCAACTTAATAAATTATCAAGATTTTATTTCTAGCATGCGCTATGAAACTGGCGTAGCCACAGGTCAAACCAAAGTTTTTTACACCCAGCAGTTTACTTCTAGTAAGGCATATTTATTTCAAATAATAAAAATATTTCCTTATGCTTTTGGTCTTCCTATGTTAATCCTGACTATTGTGTCATTGTTCAAACTAAAAAGTAATTATAAAATATTGTTGTTTATACTCTTACCATCGTTAGCATATTTTCTTTATTTTGGACAACTATACACCAAGTGGTTTCGTTTTGTGTCACCTTTGTTTATCTTGCCAGCTTTATTAATACCACTTTTATTTAAATCCAAATCAAAGCAGTTTTATTTTTATCTTTTTTTTAGTTTAATCCCAGCACTTATACTTTTCACACGCTACTTTCAGATAGATCCAAGAGTACAAGCAACTAATTGGATTAACCAAAACCTACCAAAAAACTCTAAATTACTTTCCGAAGGTGGCAATGTCATCAACATACCACTTACCAATGATCATAATTTTCAAGTAGAAAATTTCGATTTTTACCAATCAGAGTCCTCAAATAAACACACAGAATTAATTAATCTTTACGCAACTTCGGACTATATTCTAGTTCCAAGTCGACGAGTATTTGCCAACTATAACACCTCTGAGTTTCCATCTATTCAATCTTATTATCAAAACCTCTTTTCTGAAAAAAAATATAAGCTAATAAAGACTTTTAGCCCTTACCCCTCCTGGCTTCGATACGAACAAGCCGAGGAGACCTTTTCAGTTTTTGATAGTCCTACCATACGTATTTATCAGAAAATATGAGAGAAAGGTTTCTGTTAATACTTATTCTTATTCTCTCTTTGATTTTAAGACTATATAAACAAAACTGGGATAATTTTCAACTACAACACCCAGATGAACGTGCTCTGTTAATGTGGGCAGATACCTTAAATTTTCAAAAAAATCTAGAGCCGCCTTCATTTAATTATGGTAGCTTTCCACTTTATTTACTAAAAGTTACCTCCGATATTTTTGCTCCCAGCAAAAGCATCTTTGAACAAGCATCTCGGGCTAGAACCATGTCAGCTCTTGTAGACACGGGCACTGTATTTTTAATCTATATTCTAGCTATTAATCTTGGACTAACAAGTGGTGTGGCCCTAATCTCTTCCCTACTTTATTCCATAAGCTTTTTTCCTATTCAAAACGCTCATTTTTTTATTGTCGATCCTTTCCTAACTTTTGCCTTTTTACTCTCTTCTATTATTTTAGTAAGAATTTTACGTAAACCAAAAATTGTTTTATTTATTTTATTGGGTGCAAGTTTAGCCTTAGCCTTTAGTATCAAGTTCACCGCTATAATTTTTATTCTTGCGGTTGTGATTGTTTTGCTTGCATCTCGTCAAAAAATTGTATTCATAATTACCACATTAATATTTGTTTTATTTACCCACAGTATCTTGATGCCCTTTGCCTACAATTGGGCGTATTCTTTATTACCTCATTCAAGAATATCCACAAAGATTTACTTAAACACTAAGCCACTCCAGCTTTTGTCAACATTTATCAATCCCAAATTTATTCAGGACATTAGTTTACAAACTCAAATGAGTTCTGATCCATTTATTTTTCCATATACGCTTCAGTACGTTACCACAACTCCTTATCTTTATTTTCTTGCTCAGATATTTTTTTGGGGACTAGGTCCAATAGTATTTTTGCTAACATTTTACGGCCTATTTAATATTAAGAACTATAAATACTTACTACCAGTCCTTCTTGTTAATTTGTTATTTTTCCTAGTAATAGGCAGGTCTTCGGTAAAGTTTATGCGCTATCTTTTGCCTCTTTATCCACTACTAACCATTCTTGCTGGTGCCGGATTAATGGCTATTTACAAAAAAACAAACAGGGTTATATTTACAGCAATTTTACTAATTACAATATTCTATTCAACTTTATTTTTTACAATTTATTTTCAACCCAACACTAGAATTAGTGCAGAAAGTTGGGCGAGACTTAATATACCTATTGGTTCTACAATTGCAGTGGAACATTGGGATGATAGGCCAATAAATTCTCCAAATTATAATTTCAAGGAACTAACTATCTACGACCGACCAGATAATCCAGCCAAATGGAACAGTATAGTGAACAAGCTTTCCCAATCGGACTACTTAGTCTTGGCTTCCAATCGCCTTTTTACCCCACTACCCAAATTGTCAGATTGTGAAAAATACAAGTCAAACTGTTACCCCTTAGCTACTCAATACTACCAAGATCTTTTTGCCCAAAAACCACTTTTTAACTCAGGTCCGAGATTTATTTTAGTAAAACAATTTCATGTCTATCCCCAGATTAATATTTTTGGAAAAATCTTTGGCTTAGACGATCAAGCAGCCGATGAATCCTTTACAGTTTACGATCATCCCCAAATCTACATTTTCAAAAAATCTTTATAATTGCTAAACTTACAGACATGAAAATACTTGTTACTGGAGGCTCAGGATTCTTGGGAATTAACTTAATTCGGTATTTATTGTCCCACGGTAATCATCAGATAACCTCACTTGACCTGGTTAAATTCGATTATCCTGAAAAAAATAAAATTAAATCAGTGGTAGGAGATATACGCAACTCAAAGTTAGTAGATAAACTAACCCACGGTCAAGATGTTGTTATTCATACTGCCGCAGCCTTGCCCCTCTATTCTCCAGAAGATATTTTTTCCACAGAAGTAACCGGAACTAAAAATTTATTAATATCAGCCCTAAAAAACAAAGTTAAAAGATTTGTTCACATATCTTCCACTGCCGTATATGGTATACCCGACCACCATCCACTTTTTGAGAATGATCGTTTACAAGGCGTTGGTGCTTATGGTCAGGCCAAGATAGATGCTGAAAAACTATGTCAAGATTACCGAGACAAAGGCCTGGCGGTTACAATTTTAAGACCAAAAACATTTGTCGGCCCAGAGCGACTTGGTGTTTTCAGTTTGCTTTACGAGTGGGCTTTTCAAGGTCGCAATTTTCCAGTTTTAGGCAATGGACAAAATCGTTACCAATTGCTTGATGTGGAAGATCTGTCTCAGGCTATTTACAATTGTTTGTCTCTACCAAAATCGCAAGTAAATGATGTTTTTAATATTGGTAGTAAAGTCTTTTCTACCTTAAAAAAAGATTATCAGTCGGTACTCGACACAGCTGGATACAACAAAAAAATTATTCCCATTCCAGCCAAACCAGCCATTTTAGCCCTCACAATTTTAGAAAAGTTACATCTCTCACCTTTATATAAGTGGGTTTACGAGACAGTGGACAAAGATAGTTTTGTTGACATATCCAAAGCCACAAAAAAAATTAATTACCAACCAAAATATTCCACCAGCCAAGCTTTAGTTAGGAATTACAACTGGTATCTGGAAAATAGGGATAAATTCATTGGTAACCAAACTGGCGTCTCTCATCGTACCGTTTGGTCTCAAGGCTTACTAAATATTCTTAGATATTTTTTTTAATATGCTACATAAATTTTTCTTTTGGTCTATCGGCAAAAATAAATTAAACCAAATTTATTCCAACTTAAATCTTCAATTTTATTTGGGTCTAATAAACTATGGCATGTGGATATATCTGGGTTTTGTTTCCTATGTTTTAATTTTAGCCAAGCCAAGCCTTTTTTGGAATTTACTTATTGCCGTAGTTTTAGGCGAAGCGATAGAAAAAATATTAAAGAAATTAGATTGGTGGAAGCGTCCTTGTTATCAGCTTACAGGTAAAGTTCCAGTAGGCTTCTTAAAAGCCTGGTATACCAACGGGAGCTTCCCTTCTGGTCATACCTTAAAGGCTGTCTATTATTACTTGTATCTACTGGCACTACCTGTTTTTAGTCTTCCGGTCTTTCTCGTTATTTCTTTTTGCTTAATTGCTGTTCGCATTTATGTTGGCCTACATTACCCCATCGATGTCATAGGAGGAGCAATCTTGGGAATTATCGTCTGGTACATAAGTTCACGCTTTGTGTCCCCAGAAATAATTACTAACTTGGTTTCCCAACTTATTCACTTTCTTACTCCACTTTTTAGCTAATATGCCACTTTCCGATTTAAACTATGTGTTGTTTTGGTGGCTAGAATATTTATTAATAGGAGCCCTGTTTTTACCACTAACCACCAAACTTTTTTCCAAGTTTTGGGATAAGGGCTATATTTTTAGCAAAACTTTAGGCATTATTCTTCTCTCCTATGTTTCTCTAAACTTGGGAATTTTAAAATTAGTTCCCTACTCCCAAGCCTCTCTAGTTTTGTTGCTCATAATTTATCTCTTTTTTCTTTCCATATATCTTTCTCGCCAAAATCGTTGGTTAAACTTCAAAAAACTAATCGATCTACAAAAGTGGACCTTTCTTGGCTATGAAGTAATCTTTTTGCTTATCCTTACCCTTTGGTCCTTTGTTCGTGCCCATGCTCCCGACATAGAAGGTTTAGAAAAATTTATGGACTGGGGTTTTGTCAACTCCATTCTCCGTAGTACCTACTTTCCACCCATAGACATGTGGTTTTCAGGTCAGCCAATTAATTACTATTATTTTGGTCACTTTATTTTTGCCACTTTAACCAAGCTATCTAGCTTAGATTCAACAGTTACTTACAATCTTTCCATTGCTAGTCTTTGTGCCTTAACCTTCACTCATGCCCTAAGCTTTAGTAGTAACTTTATCTATAGTCTAAAAAATAAACTACCCAGATCTATTGCACTAGGTCTCGTTTCTGCTCTATTAATTACCTTTGGGGGCAATCTGCACTCCATCTACAAAATTGCCAAAATTGACTACAAAAATAATAATTCCAGATTAGTTATAACTATCCCCGAAATTCAGAAGGCTGCCCAAAGCTATTGGTATCCCGATGCTACCAGGTTTATAGGTTTTGATCCTGATGTTAAGGACAAAACCATACACGAATTTCCTCTTTATAGCTTTGTGGTTGCCGATCTACATGGCCATCTTAACAACATACCCTTGGTTTTACTTTTTGTCGCCTTTTTGTTTCATAGTTTATCTGTGGTAGGACTTACTAAAAAATATCTTAAACTAAAACTTATTTTAATCTCTGCTTTTCTTTTATCCGTGGGCTATATGACCAACGCTTGGGACTTGGCAGTCTACGGTCTGTTGTTTGGCTTCTGCTTTTTTCTGTATTCTTTTTATCGATTAGATTTTCTTACTGCTCTTTCCAAAACTATTCTTCATGGCCTATTACTTTTAGCCTTTTGGTTTATCTTTTCTTTGCCCTTTAACCTACATTTTGAGTCCATAGCCCAAGGCATAGTAATCTCCGATACCCATAGTCCTTTTTATCAACTTCTAGTTCTATATGGAGGTTTTTGGCTAATATGCCTACCTACTTTTGTCCTACTTTTTTGGAAATTTCTTCGTAAATCCAAAGAACTTGTCCTTGCAGATATTTTCTTTCTTGGTGTGGTTTTCACTGCCACTATCTTGATAATTATTCCTGAACTAATTTACATCAAAGACATCTATATTTTTGAACACCGTCGTGCCAATACTATGTTCAAGTTGGTCTATCAGGCCTTTATGCTTTACAGTTTAGCCTCTGGCTACGCCTTACTTCGTTTTTCCCAACTTGGCCATCGTTTTCTAAAGCCTATTTATAAACTAATTTTTATATTAGTCTTTTCGATTCATCTAATTTATTCCTATTTTGCCATCAAATCATATTATAGTAGTCTGTCCTCTTACCGTGGTTTGTATGGACTTGGTTTTCTTCAAACTCGGTATCCAGATAATTATGCTGCCTTTTTATGGTTTCAAGAGAATGTTTCAGGTCAACCCAATATCGTTGAAGCTGTAGGGGATAGTTACACCGACTACAATTTAATTTCCGCAGCCACTGGCCTACCTACTATCGAGGGTTGGATTGTTCACGAATGGCTTTGGCGAGGTGGCTATGACAAACCGGCCGCCAGACAAGAAGAAGTAAAGAAAATTTATACCAGCAAAGATAGTCAGGAGATCAGAAGTCTTCTCTATAAATACAAAATCTCCTATCTTTTTGTCGGTGCCAAAGAACGAGATAAATACCCAGAACTAGACGAACAAGTTTTTACCAGTCTCGGAGCCAAAATTGTTTTTCAGTCCGGCAATACCAAAATTTTTAAAGTAAACTAAAACCTGTGTCTTCCTCAATTATTTCTAGTCTAAATCCCGAGCAGCAACAAGCCGTTATACATCCGGCCACACCACTTCTTCTTCTAGCTGGTGCTGGCTCAGGTAAAACTCGCGTCCTGACTCATCGTGCAGCTTGGTTTGTGGAGTCCAAGCAAATGCTCCCCAGCAATTTATTACTTCTAACTTTTACCAACAAAGCCGCAGGAGAAATGAAAGAACGCCTAAATAAACTTTTGGGCAAACAAGCTAACCCCACTGCCGGCACCTTTCATTCTTTCTCCAGCAAAATATTACGTATGGAGGGTCATAACATAGGCATACCATCAACCTATGTAATTTACGACACCGACGATCAAGAAAGTCTTATTCGCACCATTCTCAAAGACATGGATCTGACCACCAAAGAGTTTAAAATCAGCTCCGTTATCTATTTTATTGAAAAAGCCAAAAACGCCTATCAAAAGCCTCAACAGTCTAGTCAATTTGCCCGAGGTTTTTGGGAAGAAACTGCTAGTCAAATATACCTAAAATACGAGAAAAAAATGCAAGAATACGCTGCTTTAGATTTCAACGATTTACTCTTGAAAACCGTTGATTTATTTTTAGAGCATCCCGAGGTTTTAGAAAAATACCAAGCCCAATACAAAGCGGTTTTAGTAGACGAATACCAGGACACCAATCAAACCCAATATCTTTTAACCAAACTATTGGCCAAATATCATCAGAACATTACCGCAGTTGGCGATGCCTCTCAATCCATCTATGGTTGGCGGGGAGCTGATTATCGCAACCTTTCTGCTTTTCAAAAAGATTTTACCAATGTCCAGGTTTTGCATTTGGAGCAAAATTATCGCTCGACCAAAACCATTCTAGATGCCGCTAACAAAATAATTAGTAAAAATTCCAGCCATCCAGTTCTAAACTTGTTTACCAATAAAGATAGCAAAGAAAAAATCCACGTCTTTCAAGCTAGTTCAGAAGTTAGCGAGGCCGAATTTGTTGCTGAAAATATCAATTCTTTGGTCCTCAACAAACGTTTTGAATTTAAAGATTTTGCTGTTCTATATCGCACCAACGCCCAATCTAGAACCTTAGAAGAAGCCTTTTTAAAACTTGGCTTACCCTATGTGTTAATTGGTGGCATTCGCTTTTATGATCGCGCAGAGATCAAAGATATTGTTTCTATGCTTCGCTTTCTTCACAACAAAGAAGACCTGTTGTCTTTAGATCGAGTGGAAAAAGCAGTTGGCAAGCGTAAAATCGCTGAGTTTAAAGAATTTGCCAATGATTATAAATCTGCCAATAAAACTACCACGGAGATAATTGAAGACTCCTTAAAAATAACCAAATATCTAGAGAAATTTGACAAGTCCGAACCAGAAGACCAGCGCCGACTTGAAAATATCAAGGAATTAAATTCCGTGGCTTCCAATCACCCACACCTCTACGACTTTTTGGAAAATATCGCTCTTGTCCAACAAGAATATTCCATGCAGGAAAAAAATAAAAAAAATGATGCTCTAAACGGTATTCGTCTCATGACTCTCCATGCTAGCAAGGGGCTAGAATTTGAAGTAGTTTTCTTGGTTGGCTTTGAAGAGGGGATACTGCCCCATAGCAATTCTATGTTAGATGATAATCAAATCGAAGAAGAGCGACGCCTGGCTTATGTGGGTATAACCCGTGCCAAAGAAATATTATTTATCACTTATGCTACTCAGCGCTTATTTTATGGTAAAAGTAGCCTCAATGAACCAAGTCGCTTTTTGGGCGATATTCCTGGGCATTTGATGGAGCTAATCTACGACAATTCTCGCATCGACAATCGCCGCCAGGCTAACAAAAATTCCGATTACTTCTACGATCCGGATATATACTGATAAAATAGAGCATGATCACGCGTTTACTTTACGAATACGAAAAGGAAATTTATGATTCTGTAATCACTCATCCCATCCAAACTTGGGTTTGGGGTGAATTTCAAAAAACCCAAGGTCACCATGTTTATCGTCTGGGCACTTTTGATAACGAAAAAATTGTCAGCGCGTATACCGTTGCTTTTCACAAATTACCCAGAGTTAAATACACCATAGGCACATGTTTACGTGGTCCCAAACCAGACCAAGATATGGTAGAAAATCTAAAAAAAATAGGCAAACAGGAGCAAGCTATTTTTATTAAACTGGAGCCAGACGTAATTGTTAAACAATATGATCCATCAACATTGTTGGAAAATAATCTTGCTGATAAGATTGTTCCAGAGGAACTAGTATCTTCTCCAAAAGTAGCCTTCTACCCATATAGCTATGTTTTAAATTTAGGCCAAACAGAGGAACAATTACTGGCCAAACTTCATACAAAAACTCGCTATAATGTTAAACTTGCCAATCGCCACAACGTAGAAGTTAAAGAAATGACCAACCAAGAAGGGTTCGAGATATACCTTCAAATATTAATGTACACTACCCGCAGACAAGGTTTTTACTTACATTCTCAAGAATACCACCGAACCCTTTGGAAGCTTCTTTCTGGAACAACCATACCCCACATCTTAGTGGCGTTTTACCAAGACAAGCCACTCGCGTCATTTATGTACTTTCATGTCGCAAACCGCTTCTTCTATCCTTACGGAGGTTCACTTGATAGTAATAAAGAGGTACAAGCGCCAACCTTGGCAATGTGGGAAGGTATAAAACTTGGAAAATCACTGGGTTGTCTGACTTTTGACATGTGGGGTAGCTTGGGTCCAAAAGCCAAAGAATACGAGCAGGGGTATGGTTTCCATATATTTAAACAGCGCTTTGGTGGAACCTTAAGTCAATTTATTGGCACATATGATCTTGTCTTGAACCCAGCCTTATACAAGCTATATAACTTGGTGGACCAGCTCCGCTGGAAATATTTACGATTAAAAGCTAAAATTCGCAATGCCTAAGACCGTTCTTACCCAAGAAGATTTAAAACATGTGGCCAAGTTAGCCAATCTAGCTTTGACGCCCGAAGAGTTGGCCACCTATACTCCCCAGCTTGAAAAAGTCTTTGAGTATTTTCAGGTTTTAAGCACCGTAAATACTGACAATGTACAACCAACTTACCAGCTTACCGGTCTAAAAAACCAACTCCGTCCTGATGTGGTGGTTGAAAGTATGGATACCAAACTTGCTCTTTCCAGTTCCCCCCACACCGATGGTAGTTATATCCTTGCTCCCAAAACCATTCACAAAGAATAATGCGCCAAACTATTTCTCAAATTACTACTGATCTAAAAAATAAAAAATATTCCGCTCGTGAAATAACTCAACAATACCTAGAAAAAATCCACAAGATCGATCCACTTCTCAATGCTTTTGTCACCATCAGCGATGATTACGCCTTAAAACAAGCAGATTTAATCGACACAAAAATTGCCAAACAAGAACCCATGGGTCTTCTGGTTGGTACAAGTATGGGTGTCAAAGACATTTTTTTGACCAAAGGGGTACGCACCACTAGTAGCTCTAAAGTCTTGGAAAACTACATTCCTCAATATTCTTCTACCGTTTTTCAAAAACTCGAAGACGCCGGAGCAATATTAGTGGGCAAGACCAACACTGACACTTTTGCCTTTGGCGCTTCTACCGAAAACTCTGGTTTTTTCCCCACCAAAAATCCCTGGGACAAAACCCTAGTTGCTGGTGGCTCCTCTGGTGGTTCTTCTGCTGCCCAAGCGGCTAATCTAGTTACTTTTTCTACCGGCACCGATACTGGTGGCAGTATTCGTCTACCAGCCAGTCTGTGTGGAGTTTCTGGTATTAAAACAACTTATGGTCTCAATTCTCGCTATGGTATCACCGCTATGGGCAGTTCTTTCGATTGTCCTGGAGTTTTTGCCAATACTGTGGAAGATTTAGCCATACTGACCAAAGTTACCGCTGGCCTGGACTCTCATGATGCCACCAGTTCTCCAAACCCAGTTCCAGATTATCCAAAATTATTGCAGGGTGTCAATTTAAAAGGTTTAAAAATTGGTTTACCAAAAGAATATTTTACCGACCCACTTGATCCAGAAATCAAAAAATCAGTACTAGAAGCTGCAGATTATTTTCAATCCCAAGGAGCTATAGTTTCCGAAGTTAGTTTGCCCAGTAGCCATCTTGGAGTAGCGGTTTACTATATTCTTATTCCTAGTGAAGTTTCTGCCAACATGGCCCGCTACGATGGTCTGCGTTTTGGCAACAGCAAGCAGGGTGTTACTGATCTCTTGGAATATTATGCCCAAACTAGGGGAGAATTTATGGAACCAGAATTAAAACGGAGAATTTTAATTGGCACCTATGTTCTCTCTGCCGGATATTTTGATGCCTACTATACCAAGGCCAGCAAAGTACGCACTTTAATCAAACAGGAATTTCAAGATGTTCTTTCCCAAGTTGACGTACTTCTAGCTCCAGTTTCCCCCACCTGTGCCTGGCCACTAGGTCAGAAGGCCAACGACCCACTTTCTATGTATCTGGCAGACATCTACACCGTTTGCATCAACGTGGCTGGTTTACCTAGTCTGGCCATTCCCTGTGGTTTTTCATCAACCAACCTACCTATTGGTTTCCAGTTAGTTGGCAATTATTTTCAAGAAAATAAATTATTTTCCATTGGCCACCAATATCAGCAGGCCACCGATTTTCATTTACAAGAACCAAAGTTATGACGCACAAGATTACACCTATTGTTGGTCTAGAAATTCACGTCCAAATTAAAACCAAGACTAAGGCTTTTTGTTCTTGTTCTACTGACTATTTTGGCCATCCTCCCAATACCCATGTCTGCCCAGTCTGCTTAGGTCTACCCGGAGCCTTGCCGGTTTTAAATGAAGAACTAGTCCGACGAGCAATTTTACTTGGTCTAGCTTTGGATCCAACCCACACCGGCGCCAATATTAATAAAAATTCCTTTTTCGATCGTAAAAATTATTTTTATCCCGACAATCCCAAGGCCTACCAAATTACTCAATATCAACAACCCATTATTACTTCTGGTCAAATTAATTTAGGTGAGAAAATTGTTCGTATTCACGAAGCCCACATCGAAGAAGATGCCGCCAAATCCATTCACCAAGATACTCAAACCTTGGTCGACTTTAACAAAGCCGGCATGCCCTTATTTGAAATTGTCAGTGAACCTGACATGTCCAAAGCCGAAGAGGCGCAACTATATGCCCAAAAAATCCAGCAAATTATTCGCTATTTGGGTATCTCTGATGCTGATATCGAAAAGGGTTCCATGCGGGTTGAACCTACTGTAAATCTAAAAATAGAAGATGAAAATGGCAAAGTTTTTTATACTCCGCTAGTTGAAATAAAAAACATCGCTTCTCTTAAGTTTGCTCGTCTTGCTGTGGAATATGAAATAAGCCGTCAATATCCACAGTGGCAACAAGATGGTCTTGTTAAAACCGCTATCAATAAAACCACTCGTGGCTATGATTCTGTCAAAGGTTTAACCTTTTTACAACGCGAAAAAGAAGGCGCTGCTGATTATCGCTATTTTCCAGAGCCCGACCTGCCCCCACTTGAAATAACCACCGACTTTATAGCTGACGTCAAAAAGTCCCTTCCCGAACTCCCCGATGACAAAATCGCTCGCTATAACTCTCTTGGTATACCACCATCTAGTTCTGAAGTAATTGCGCAAGACATGCTTTTTTCAAAAAAATTCGATCAAGGTTTAAGTAAAAATAAAGTAGATCCAAAATATCCAGAATTTTTAGCTAACAGATTTCTTGGTTCTGCTAAACCAGTTATCGAAGAAAATGATCAAATTGATTTTGAAATCTTCCTACAGGCTTTTGAGGCAGTTCAATCCGGCCAGGCTTCGGCCAATTCCATTAACATTGCCCTAGAACAAGCCTTGGAAACTGGCAAACCACTAACAGATTTTTATACTGCTCAAACCAGCGACACTGTAGCTATTGAAAAAATGGCCGAAGATATAATTTCCAATAACCCCAAGGCCGTGGAAGACTACAAAAAGAACCCAAATTCTATCGGCTTTTTACTGGGCCAAGTCATCAAAGCCAGTGCCGGCTCTGCCAACCCGGCGGTGGCCAAACAAGTCCTGGAAAAACTACTCAAATAGTTCTTTTATATTTACATATCCTATTCCTGCAGCCTTTGCCGCGACTCCATCACTATCATCCTCGTTTCCAGTCATTAAATATTCTTGTTTTGGAATACTTGGATCATATAATCTCTTTTCAAAGGCTTCTGCACTAGGTTTTAAATAATATGAACTATTCCTGCCACAAATAATAGAAATACTATCTGTAATTTCTAACTTTCCTAACTCTCTTTTTATAAACTCCTCCCCATTATTACTCCAAACAAATATTTTTATCCCATCCATAAACAATCGCTTAATATATTCAACCACCTGAATATTTGGTATTACTTTGTCACAATGATCTAATTCCCAGTGATCACTAAAATCAACCACTTCTTTGTGTAAATTAGTATTTATATATTTTTCAAAAACCCCATTTAGAACTTTATAAATATTCTCCAAACTATCTATTTGAAAACTTGGCTCATATTTTTGAAATATTTTTAGAATTCCTTCTTGCCAACCTCGCCAATCACTTTCTATCTTGGCAATCGTGCCATCAAAGTCAAATATTACAACACGAATATTTTGATTTAAATCCATTAGTTATCATACCTCAAATTTGATCCAGTATAATTAATTGTGTCCTCAAAACAAACTATTTTCGATCAAGAATATCAAAAGCTAAATATTCACCAAAAAGAAGCTGTCGATACCACCGAAGGTCCGGTCATTGTTATCGCCGGAGCTGGCACGGGTAAAACCCAAACCATTGCTCTGCGCATTGCCAATATTTTGCTTACCACCCAAACCAACCCCGCCAATATTTTGTGTCTTACTTTCACCGAATCCGGTGTGGATGCCATGCGCAAACGTCTTCTTACCATGATAGGTCCCGATGCCTACAAAATTCGCCTCCACACTTTTCATTCTCTGGCCAATAGTCTGGTTCTGCAAAATCCCGAGGCTTTTGGCCTGCATCCGGCCAGTCAGGCAGCCAGTGACCTCGATCGGGCCGACATTTTGCAAACTTGCATTCAAGGTTTACTCGATGCTTCCAAACTAAAACCTTGGGGCGATCCACTTTTATATCTCTACGACGTAACCAGCGCCATTCAATCTTTAAAACGCGAAGGTTTCACTCCCAGTAGTTTTCTAAATTTACTTAACCAACACCAAACAGCGTTGGTAAAACTCCAACCTTTTTACCAACAACTCAAAACCCTGCGGGCCACCAAAGGCAAGGACGTTGAAATTACCCATCATTGGCAAACCCTTAATTTAGACCCCAGCCTTTCTCCTAGTCTTCATGCCCTTTTACAATCTCAATTTAATCTTCAAAAAAATGGATTTTTTGCCAAGCCCACCGACTTTAAAGCCGCCCTGGTTAATATTCTCGAGGATTTACAAGATAATTTGCCCAAACTCTTAGAGCTGCAAAAAATATATTTAGACTATCAAAAAGGCTTACAAGCCAAATTCCTCTACGACTACGACGACATGATTTTAATGCTGCAACATAAATTAAAATCCGACCCAGGCTATTTATTAAGTTTGCAAGAACAAATTCAATATATTTTAGTCGACGAATATCAAGATACCAACTCTGCCCAAAACGAAATTATTTATTCCCTGGCCAGTTATTTCAATCAGCCTAACTTATTTGTCGTAGGCGACGACGACCAATCCATTTTCCGCTTCCAGGGCGCCAGTCTCGAAAACGTCTACGCTTTTTATCTCAAATATCATCCCAAAGTTATTACCTTACAACACAACTACCGTAGCCAAGCCCATGTCATTAGTAGTGCCAACCAAGTTATTCAAAACAATCTCACTCGCATCTCCAATTACTTACCCGATTTAGATAAGTCATTATTACCAGCTACAAACATCGATCCCAACCCCATCAACGTTTTTTCTGCCCCAACCCCTATTCAAGAAAACTATTGGATTGCCCAAAAAATAGGGGAGTTGTTAAAAGCCAAAACCAAACCCAGTGAAATTGCCATTCTCACCCGCACCAACAATCAAGCCCAAGAGATTTGTCAATTTTTAGATCAACAAAACCTCAAATATTTTCTCGAATCTGGCCAAGATATTTTTCAAGATTCCTTAATTCAACAACTGCTAATCTTGTTTTCCGCCATTCTCGATTCTTCCCCACTTTTAACGTCCAGAGTTTTAGCCCTGCCGCTTTGCCAAGTAAATAGCCTGGCCTTGTTTCGCTACAACCGAGAAAAATTTGAAACCAAGAAAATCAAACAAATTCTTCACCGCCTGGCTCTCTGTCAAAAAGATCTAGTCACATCAACCGCCCACGGACTCTTTCTAAAAACGCTAGAACGTTTTCAAATTTTAAAATATATTCAGTCCTTGCCCAATAATTATTTAAATTTGACCAAATTAAAAACCCTCTCCGACGAAATTCTCAATCTATCTGGGAGTCGCACTAGCCAGCAAGTCTTTGCCCTTTTGGCCCAAATGCAATCCCAGCAAGTTTCTCTTAGTAGTTTTCTGCCCGAAGAATTCAAACAAGATTCTCTGCGCATCATGACCGTGCACAAAGCCAAAGGTCTAGAATTTGAACATGTCTTTTTACCTTCCTGCAATTCTAAAACTTGGGGCAATTCTGGGGCTCACAGCAAATTAAAACTACCTCCTGGCATCTTGCCCTTGGCCACCAACAGTCTAACTGCTGCAGACAATCACGAAGACGAGCGCCGCTTGTTTTACGTTGCTCTTACCCGCGCCAAAAACCAAGTTTATCTAACCTATAGCCAGTCCACGGCAGACGGCAAACCACAACAACCAAGTCTTTATATTTCCGAAATTTCCCCAGATTTGCTGGATTATCAAAAGTCTGCAGTCGACCACCAAACCGCACTTACTACCTTTTTTACCCCCAACCCCAAGCCAAATATCTCAGATAAATTCCAAGTATATTTATCCGATTATTTAAAAAATAAATATGTCCTCACTGCCACCGATTTAAATAG
>CAYUVY010000002.1:79188-82458 GCA_964448465.1 uncultured Gammaproteobacteria bacterium | reverse complement strand
AATTGTTGAAAAGTGGTGTAGGTAAACAAACAATCTTGAAAATGACAATTTTTGATTTTGATGGTAGAAATATCCACGCCACTTAAAATACAACCGAAAATTTTACAATGGGATAGAGAGGTGTAGTTAAATTGGGCTTGGGAAAAGTTGCAGTTGTGAAATTCGCAGTTGGTAAAAGAAGTTAATTTTAGATTAGCATCGGCAAAATTTATATCTTGATATTTTTTGTCTTGCAAATCCCCGCCTTGCAGATTGCCAATTGTTTTCATAACTAAAGTAAATAATCTTCTTTATTGAAATAATGTTTTTCGTCTTGAAAACGATTTGGCCAGAAATCTAGTTGAACTTCGGGAATATTTAATGTTTTACCGTAGTCGATAATTGGTTGCCAGGTAGAAACATGGGGTGTTACTCGAATTATTTTTTCCTTAAAAATAACTAACATTTCTTCATCATTGTATAGATGGGCATAATAGGGAGCGTCGGTTTTTAGATTATCTTGAATACTCTTAACAGCTATATCTAGACCATCATTGTCAACTTCAATCCCAAACAGAACCCACGGGTTTGTTTTACTTTTGCGTTTAGCAAAAATTTTAAAAGTTTCTGGAAATTTTGGATCTGTAAATTCTAAGTCTAAAATTATTCCGTGCCAGGTATTTTGTTTCATGAGCAATTATAGTATATTTTTTTCAATCCAGGATATCGCATCTTCACCTTTATAAACTAGAACTTGTTCTATCTTGGGGTCTGGAACTTCAAACATATTGATCAGGTTTTCTCTTGCTTGAAATGGCGCAATATGCCTTTGTAAGTTAATATTATTTTCTTCAATTCTCCTGTCAATTTCTTCCCTTGGAATATCCAGAAATATAACAGTAGTTTTAATACCAGTAGTATTTGCAACTTTTCTAAATCTTTCTCTTAATTTAAGCAAAGGGTTTGTGTCATCGATTATCACCGATTTTCCTTCAGACAAATATTTGACCAATCTTTCCAACGCTATACGATGAGTATTTTCCCATTCTGAAACAGGTATTTCGGAGTTATTATCAAATCCACGCTCTTCATTTATTTTATCCAAGGAGATAATTTCGGCGCTAATTTTGGTCGAAATTAAGGTGGCTAGATAAGATTTACCAGAAAATGAGTATCCACACATTAGGTATAACTTTTGCATGATATGTTATACTTTTTTATTGTTGTTCCGGAATAGATTGTTTGAGCCAGGAGAGCAATTTTAAAGTGTCACCAAAGCGGTCGGTAGTTTGCATAACTACAGTAATAAAATCACGATTGTCATAATGAATTAGTCCGACAAAGGATTCACCTGCGGTGGGAGTCCAGCCTGTCTTTAGGCCAATTATTTCCGGTGTTTTGCCAAGAAGTTCGTTAGTGGTAGTTAATTTGTGAGTGTATTTATGGTCTAGATCTTGGATAGTAATTTCGGTTTGGCCAACAGTAGCTTTGACTACGGGATTTTGCCAAGCCAGACGTCCTATTTGGGCAAGATTAGCAGCGGTAGTGTAGTGATTGGGGTCGTCGGTACCATCCACGTTTTGAAAATGAGTGGAAGTGAGGTTTAATTTTTGGGCATATTGGTTCATACTTTGGACAAAACCAGCTACTCCATCGGGATGGTGGTTGGCCAGGGTATAGGCAGCATCATTGGCAGAATAAATTAAGAGAGAGGAAATTAAATCGGAAATTTTTAATCGTTCACCAACTTTTAGGCCCATAACTTTGCCATCTTTATATTCTTGAGTGACAGTGACCACTTCATCTAGAGGGTAAATATTTAAGGCAGTAATGGCGGTTAAAAGCTTGGTGGTAGAAGCGGGATAGGCACGCAGACTGGAATTAGATTGCAAGAGAACTTGGCCGGTTTGGACGTCTTGAATTAAATAAATATTAGTTTTTAAATCGGTGGGGGCAGATATATTTTTGGCCAAAGTATAGGAAGGAATTGGACTAAGAGTAAGAACGTTGTCCAACTTGATTTTCCCAGGGCGAAGAAAAAAATTAAAGGCCAGTAAAAGTATATTTAGACAAGCTATGGCGCTAGTTGCTAAAACTAGTTTTGGTCTTAAATATTTTTTTTTAGGAGCCATTTTGGGACAGGGCTTCGGGGGTAAGTTGAATTCCCGATTCTTGTAATTGTTTGGCAGAGACTGGACCCGGAGCATCCATCATGACATCGATACCGTTGCTGTTTAGAGGGAAGGCGTAGACATCACGAATGTTGGGCTCGTCGATTAAAACCATAAAGTAGCGGTCGATACCGATGGCAAAGCCACCATGTGGTGGAGCTCCATAGTGAAAGGCTTGATACATGCCACCAAAACGCTTTAAGACTTCGTCGCGCCCGTAGCCAACCATCTCAAAGGCTTTGACCATGGTTTCAGGTTCATGGTTTCTTATGGATCCAGATAAGATTTCATAGCCATTTAAAGCTAAATCGTATTGATTGGAAATTATAGAAAGTGGATCGGGATTATCAAAGGCCTTGGCACCACCTTGGGGCATAGAGAAAGGATTGTGGCCGAAGTCTAATTTGCCGGTTTCGGAGTTGATCTCGAAAAATGGAAAATCGCAGATCCAGACAAAAGCCAAAAGATTGGGATCTTTGAGATTTAACATATCACCTAATTTTAGGCGTAAATTACCAAGTATTTTGTTGGCTAGTTCGTGTTTGTCGGCACTAAAAAATAAGACATCGCCTGTATTTAAATTTAACTTGGCCTTAAGATCGGCAAAATTATTTTGAATAAATTTAGCAATACCGGTTTCAAAAGTAGACTCCCCCACCTGGGTATAAGCCAAACCTTTGGCACCCTTACTTTTAGCAAAGTCTTCTAGCTCGTTGAATTGGTTGCGAGTAAATTTACCATCTTTAACTACGAGGCATTTAATAATTTCAGCCTGGTTAAAAACATTAAATTCACATTTATTTTTTAGTAGTTCAGTTAGATCTTGTAACTTTAATTCAAAACGAATGTCCGGCTTGTCGCTGCCATAGGTGTCCATGGCTTCTTGGTGAGTTATGCGAGGGAAAGGAAAGGCGGCCATTTTCTTTTGAGGTGCAACAACCTGATAGGTGTCTTTGATCATGTTTTCGCAGACGGCAAAAATTTCGTCGCGAGTAGGAAAGCTAATTTCTACATCGATTTGATAAAAAATACCGTAGTGACGGTCGGCACGAGGATCTTCATCGCGAGCACAGGGAGCAATCTGAAAATAGCGATCGACACCGGCCACCATCAAAAGCTG
>CAYUVY010000002.1:68588-79088 GCA_964448465.1 uncultured Gammaproteobacteria bacterium | reverse complement strand
CCACCATGATCGCGAGTATTGGCCACCCAACCTTTAAGTAAGACCTCACTACCAACTTGAGATAAACATTTGTCAATTAAAATTCTTTGCATGAATATATTTTAATAATTAATTTGCAGGGGTCCCGACTAGTGTCGTGGACGGTGCCACCCTGATTTTTACTCTTATTAAAATAATATTTTCTGGGCAATTGTCAGTTGCTATTATTTATAAGGTATTTTACCAGTAGTTGGGGAGTTGTAAAGTTGTTGTAGGTATTTTGGGATAGTCTGGCAACTAGATTTAGTTTGTCTCCGGGTTTGATTAAAAAATGTTTGGCAGGCGCAGAAAAAGACAAGGCATCTAGATTGTTGGCAAAAGTTAACTTGAGATGGTTTTGATTAGCACCAAGAACTCTGGTGGCCTGAACTTGAATATTTTCAAAATAAAACAGGGGTTCGAGATTACCAAACCCAAAGGGTTCGAGGGTACTTAGGGCTTGGATTAAATTTAAAGAAACTGCGGAAAGCTCCATGGAACATTCGCAATTTATTTTGGGCTGTAAATCGACTTTGGCTAATTTTTTGGTGATATTTTCTGTTAATTTGGCGGAAAATTCCAGAATATTTTTAAGACTAACACTACAACCAGCGGCTTGGGCGTGGCCTCCTAGGTCGATGCAGAGATGACGAAGCTCTTCTAGTGCCTGGGTGATGTGGAGTTCTGGTATAGAGCGAGCAGAGCCTTTGTAGACGTCCCCTACTCGGGTTAAAACCAGACTAGGACGATAATAAGTTTCGGTTAGTTTGCCGGCCACTAGACCAATAACTCCAGGATGCAAAGACTCTTCGATAACCACAAAGCAGCGACTGTCTGGATTAATTTTACTTAAAACCAAGTCCATGGAACTTTGTTGCAAGATTTGACGATCTTGATTATGTTGATTGAGATTTTGGGCAAACTTGTTGGCGGTTTCCCCACTGGTAGTACAAAGCAGGCGCAAGGCATCGGTAGGGTCGGCCAGACGACCAGAGGCGTTTAGGCGTGGGGCTAAGCCAAAGGCGACATCGTAAGTACTAAGTACTTTGTTTTCTAAAGTGGTAATTTGTAAGAGAGCTTTTAAGCCAAAGTTAGATGTAGTAGAAAGGGCACGCAGACCATGAACCACGATTTGTCGATTAATACCTAATAAATCCATGCAATCGGCAATAACGCCAATGGCAGCAAGCTCAAGAGGTGAGTTTGGGTCAAATTGTTTGGCCACAAGCCAGGCTAGGCCAGCGGCACTAGTCACGGTGGAATGTAAAATATGTTCTACTGCTGGAGTGGCTTGACCGGCCAGATGATGGTCGATGACCATAACTTCGTAGCCGGCTTGGGTTAGTTTGGCTATTTCCTCTTTGGCGGAAATGCCATTGTCGATGGTTAAAATTACATCTGCTTGAAAAGATTTTTTCTGGACAAAATTCTGGACACTTTGATATTTTATGGCATAACCATCTTCTTCACGATTGGGTAAAAAGGGCAAAATGTGAGAAGAGTGTTGGCTTAAAGCTAAATACAAAAGTGCAGTAGAAGTAATACCATCTGCATCATAATCGCCGTAGATTAGGATATTTTTATTGGTAGAGAGATGTTGTTTTAACTTGGCAATAAAATTTGTAAAGATTTCTGGGTCCAGATTAAATTCTTTGGCTTTGGCCACTGGTGGTAAGGGATGTAAAAAGGATTGTTTGTCAGAAATTTGACGATTTTCCAAAAGCAATTGGATTAAATCGGGTACCGGGGTACTACTAGTAATTACTTTTTTTGACTTAAAGACAATTTGTGGCTCCACAGGTTATACTATAGCGTGCAGATTAAACTAAAACTACCAGAAGATGTACAAGGCATCCTTGAGAAGTTTTTAGCAGTAGAAGCGCAGGTGTATGTAGTGGGCGGATCGGTACGAGATTTACTTATAAATAGAGAGGTAAACGATTGGGATTTTGCCACAAATTTGACTCCACAAGAAGTGCAAAAAATATTTCCAAAAAATAGCTTTTACGAAAATGAATATGGCACGGTAAGCGTGGTAATTAATGAAGTGATCTATGAAATAACTACTTTTAGAACAGAGGCAGATTATGATGATCATCGAAGACCAAGGACGGTAGCTTGGGGTAAAACTATTGAAGAAGATTTGCAAAGGAGGGATTTGACAATAAACGCTATTGCATTAAAAGTAGTAGACAAGTTGACTAGTGAATCGGTAGATCAGGAGATGGAGATAATAGACCCGTACGGGGGAATCAGGGATTTGAAAAATAAAATAATACACGCAGTTGGCAAACCTGAAGAAAGGTTTGCGGAGGATGCACTGCGCATGATGCGAGCGATTCGCATTGCTTGTCAACTGGAGTTTGCTATTGACCCAGAAACTTTTAAAGCCATATCGGCTAATTCTCATCTTTTGGAAAAAATATCCATAGAAAGAGTGCGCGAGGAACTGTTGAAAATTTTAGTTTGTAAGCGCGCGGATTTGGGGATGATGCTACTGAAAGAAAGTGGTTTGTTGAAGATGGTGATTCCAGAATTGTTAGATGGAGAAGGCATGGAGCAAAAAGGACATCATATTTATGACGTGTGGACACATAGTATTAAGGCTTTGGCTGCCTGTCGAAGTACGGACCCTATTACTCGGCTGGCTACTTTGCTTCACGATGTGGGTAAACCAAAGTCTTTGAAAGTAACGCCGGAAGATAGGACTTTTCATAATCATGAAGTGATAGGAGCGAGAATAGCTACAAATATTGGCAAACGGCTGAAATTATCCAAAGACCAGCAAGAACAATTGTTTAGATTAGTGCGCTGGCACATGTTTACGTCGGAAGACACACAGACGGATGCGGCAGTTAGACGTTTTATTCGCAACGTGACGCCAGCATTACTACAAGAAATGATTGCTTTGCGAAAAGCAGACCGAGTGGGCAGTGGAGCCAAGGAAACTTCTTGGAGATGGGAGTTGTTTCAAGAAAGACTAGTGGAAGTACAAAAACAGCCTTTTGCAATAAAAGATTTGAAAGTAGATGGTAAAGATGTAATGGAAATATTAAAAATTAAACCAGGAAAGAAAGTGGGAGAAGTGCTAAAAGATTTGTTTGCCCAAGTGGAAAAAGACGTAAAACTCAACGAACGAGAGACGCTTTTGGAGATGATAAAAAAGTATGAGTAATGATTTGCTAGAAAAATTAGCAGAATTGGAACATAAACAATGGGCATATTGGACAAAGTATTTTTTGAGTAATTTAAGTGAGGAAAATATTTTAAAATGAAAAAAGCAAATTGAAACTAAATATGAAGATTTAAGCGAAAAAGAAAAAGATTCGGATCGTAAATGGGCTAAAAAGGTGATGGAGATGGTTAAATAGATCCTGAAACAATTTCAGGATGACGTAATTTTATTTTTTTGGATTTAAGCCAGACGACGAGGGGGACGGCGACGGCAAAAGAAGAATAAGTACCGGTAAGCGCGCCAATAAGAAGAGCAGCACCAAACCAACGAGTGGAAGAAGCACCAATAAGAGTGAGTGAGACTAACATGATAATAATAGTGAAGGAGTTGTTGTAGGAGCGAATAAAGGTTTGATTGAGGGCTTTGTTTGCCAGATATTTTATATCGTGATTGGATTCGGTTTGTTTTAGCTCACGAATACGATCGAAGGTTACTACTGTATCGTGAATAGAGGAAGAAAGAGTAGTAAGTACCGCAGTGACAAAAAGCGCGTCAATTTGCGCTCCATAAAGATGACCTAGAATGGAAAAACTTCCTAGCAAAACTAAGGCATCGTGGAACATAGCCAAAACTGCACCTATGCCAAAAGTTGCGTCTTTGAAGCTACGAGCAATAAAAATTAAGATAGTTAAAGTAGCTAAAATTACTGCAACTATTGTTTTGAAGATTAACTCTCGGCCAAGAGCCGGGCCTTGAGTTTCGAATTTTAATTCTTGATATTTAGGATCAAATTTCTTAAACATGGTATCTAATTTTATTTTTTGTTCGGGTGTGACTGGGTTGGTTTTTAAATTTACCTGATTATTGGGTAAACTTTCGAAGGTGTAGAGACTTAAACTTTCTTTCTGTAGGTCGGCCTTTAATTGCTCTTGGGTAACGGGTTTACTAAAACTTAACTCTAAAACACTACCTCCGGTAAAATCGATACCAATATTAAAACCAAATTTTAAATAGGAATATACTCCGGATAAAATAACCAAACTGGAGATTAGAAAAAAGAGTGGGCGAAGGCGAAGAAAGTTCATGACTTTAAGCGGCTAAAAATTAAACGAAGAAGATTGCGACTAACAACTATGCCGGTAAATAAGCTAATAACGATACCAAGTAAGAGTGTCACAGCAAAGCCACGAATTAATCCGGAGGAATTAAGAAAGGACCAGTTTAGTGGATTATATAAAATAAGACTGGTAATAATGGTACAGATGTTAGCACCCTTGATCGCGTCCCAGGCACGGCCGAAGCCAAGCTCTAGGGCCACTGACCATGGACGACCGGCGCGACGCTCTTCTTTGACTCTTTCAAAAGTTAGAATATTACTATCAACGGCCATACCAATGGACAGAAGTAGACCGACTATGCCAGGAAAGGTTAATGTGACAGGTAATAGTTTGTAGATGGTGATAGTAATGACTGTATAGATAAATAAATTTAGTAAGGCAACTACTCCCATAATTCCATAATTACCAACCATAAAGAGGGCCACTAGACCCAATCCCAAGAGACCCGCAGTAAGACCTTTTTGAATAGTGTCTTGGCCCAGGGTGGCGCCAATATTAGTTTGAGAAATTAAGTTTAAAGGCATGGGTAAGGCTCCGGCATTCAGTTGTGCAGAAAGCGTCTTGATGGAATCGGTGGTAAAACCACCACTAATTATGGCCTGACCATTAGGAATAATATCGTTGACCACTGGAGCCATAAGTAAATAATTGTCCAAAAAAATGGCAATACGTTTGTGGAGTAAATCTTTGGTGGCTTTAGCAAAAATATCTGTACCTTCGGAATTAAAGGCAATGGAAACCACCGGTTCGCCGTTTTGTTGGTTTAAGGTTGGAGTGGCTAATTTAACATGTGAGCCATTGAGTTTTAGATCTTGGGCAAAAAGTTTTTCTAGAGTGGCAGATGCAGTGGCTTCAGGTGGTAGGTCGACTTCGCCCTTAAACTCTAGTCTCGCGGTTTGGCCAATTAACTGGATTGCTTCTGAAACATCACTAACCCCGGGAAGTTCAACGACTAGGCGATATTGATTGCCCTGGGTAACAAGTTGAACGGTGGCTTCAGACACGCCAAATAAATTTACTCTGCGCTCGATATTTTCCTTGAGACTATCTAAGGCTGAGGTTAAAGATACTGGATCAATTTTACTGGTATCTACGGCATAGGTTAAACGACTACCACCGGCAAGATCCAAACCTAATTTTAAATCTAGATTGGGTTTGATGTTTTGGCCAAGAAGAAATAAATTAATGTTAGGACGATAGAGAGTTTTGTTGCCAATTTTTAAAGTAGGTGGCATGCTAAAAATAGAGCAGACTAAAACCAAAAAGAAAAGACTAAAAATAGTTTTTAAACTGGGATATTTCATACTCTGGCTGGTTTATCCATTAAGGAAAGTTGACGAGGGTGACCCGAAAAAATATAGGTAACACTGGCTTTGCTAGAATTTATTTTGACTAGGGCCAAATCCCCTTCTTTAATATCAAAAGTGGTGACTGTTTTGCTTGGTAGTGTGATGGCCAGGCTATTGCCTGTTTTGATTACTTTACGAGTTTTGGTCATAATTATTTGGACAGGCCTCCAATTATAGCAGTAGGTAGAGCTAGAAAAAAATCTACTAAAGCTGGATCGCGACGATTTTGACGTAGATGAAATTCGGATTCGGTCATCAGCATAAAATTGATTTCTCTCTTTTGACTAACTTCCTCCTGCTTTAAGACATATTCTAGTTCGGGTAAAATTACCGAACCAACAATAATCAGATCAATTTGCTCGGTAGTACTCGGTTGTTTGTACAAAAAGCTACGACTGGCCAAGACAGCCTTGAAACTACCAATTTGATTTTTACTTTTGGCCAAACGTTGACCAAGACCACAATTTTTACAAACTAAAGTAACCAAATCTGGAAATAAATCAGATTGAGTATTGGCCTGATAGTAGATTTTGTTACTACGTGGATCAGAAGTAACTAAGCCGGCTTTTTTTAAATTATCGAGTTCGCGACGAACAGAATTAATTTCTTGGTGAATAAGACGTGAAAGTTGGCGTGGATAGTATAACTCTTGTGGATTGCTAAAAAAGAGATTCAGCAAATCTTGCCGGGTGGTGCTAGTAAACAATAGTTTTAGGCTATTGTCCACTCTCATACACTGGGGTGGAGTAGTTGGGCAACATGACTACCCAGGTTAAACCAGGAACTAATTCAACATCTTTGCCGGTTTTGTCTTTAAAGAGAGTACGAGAGGTTCGATCTTTTTTGGACCAAGTAATTTCAGCTTGGGCGCCATTTTGATACAAGAAGCCTTTGCCGGTGCCAGTGGTGTAGTAATAATTATGAAAATGTTCATCGATAGATTTTTCTTCTTTCATTTCCATGACCACAATGTTTTTAGCAACTAATGTTTCTTGAGTATTAAAATCGATATGGGCCTTGCCACCATTAAAACGACTATAGTCGTTGGTAGCTAAATTATATTTCCACAGTACATCGTAGGCTGGTTGATCTTTCCAAAAGCCGTAAGAAACTCCTCCGGTACCTTCCGATTTATCAGCCTTGGTAAATTTCCAAGAAATAAAATTTTTATCCCAAGATTGTTTTTTCGCAAGGGTTTCATTGGTTAAGCCACGGTCGGCAGCAATATTCCAGAGTTCTTTGGAAGAACAATACATGGTATGCTCAGTATCACGGACATCGCCGGTACGCTCGGGTTCACGTCGACAGACTTTGTAGGAAAGAGCAAATTCATTTAAATCACCCCAAGTACCCTTGCTGGTCCAACCGTATTGAGAAATTTGTTCCAAGGCCAGGACTTTGCGACTGGTAGTACATGGGCCACCTGGAGTGGCAGAACTACAATTTGCGCCACCAACGTGGGCATAAAGAGGATAGTCAGAATATTCAGAAGCTATTTCGACAAAATGAGTACGAGCAGAACGAACAGGTCCCAAATCATATTTTTCTTCGGCCTCACGTAAAGCTGCACAATAAAATACGCCCATAAAACGGCTAATTCCACCTTCGGACATTCCTTCGTAGACAATGTCAGCATTTTGTAAACCGGATTGGGGACGAGCATCTTGATGATTTTCGATCATGACCAACAAAGGACGTCTGGTGCTCCAAAGGTCTTTTTCTGCAGTAGTATATTTAACTCCATTAATTGGACAAGTTTCGGTTTTGGGCCCCTCAAAAGTTAGGAAACCGGATTTGGCTGGTGTGGAAGATACTAAGGGAGTAGTTTTGGTATTAGATTTTTTTAGAAGTGAGGTAGAAGCTGGGATTAGATAAGAACCAACGAGATAACCTAGGGCCACGGTAATAAAAAATAGGCCGAGAAAGGAAGATAGTTTAGTTATTTTTGGATTCATAGGAAGTGTTGGGTTTAGTAGCATTAAGAATAGCTAATTTTTCTTCTGGTGACAAGGACAAATTTTCGGAATTGTCATTCTTGATACTTTTGGCGTAAAACTTAGTAATATTTTTGGTGTAAAGACCGGTTAAAACGAACCCCGATTTGGTGCTGTCTAATATAGCCACAGAAAAACTTTGATCTCCAGTACTTTCAGGCAAGGCGTTGAAACGATGTAAACCAAGCAGTACAGAAGAGTTATTTTGATCTTGTATAGAACTGAGAGTATTTTTGTACTTGCTCAATTTAAAAATCAAGTAAGTGCAATAGACGTTCCAAAGTAAGAGCAGCAATAGCAAAAGGTAGAAAATCTGCATAGTTAATCCTAGCATGGTGCTATACTAATTTGTGCAAAAAATTGATTTTCTAAAAACTATGGTTTTGAGTATTATTTGCTTGGCAATAGTAGCTGCATATAAGTTATGGTGGCTAAAGTAGTTAAGTTTTGGTGCATTAATTGTAAAGGCTATAAAGTTTCCTCACTGGAGAATATGCAAATACAAACCTTTATGAATAGTAGGCGTGGAGCAAGGGCAAAATGTCCAGATTGTGGGGGTAAAATGTTTAAGATACTTTCTATTGCCGACTTAAAACTGGTAAAATAAAGAACCAAAGTAATTCAAGGACTGACTCCGACTAACGTCGTGGGAGGAAAGTCCGAACCGCTAAAAGCACAGCACCTGAACAAGTAGGGATCTGGGTAACCGGATGGCTCTGCAACAGAGACGAGTATCCCGACTTACGTCGTGGAGAGATGAAACGGGCATCCTGCTGGCGGAAATCCCAAGCTGGAACGTTATGCTAGCTTTTGCTAGTTCCTGGTAGGGAGAATAGATAGATGGTCCATAAACAGAATTCGGCTTATGAATTACTTTGGTTCTTTTTGAAAGCGGGAAATGGAATCGTAGATGGAGTCAAGAGTAAGATATAAGGGTATAGCTAAAATAGCACCTAAAATTCCACCAATTTGAGCACCGGCTGCGACTAATAATAGAGTCACTAAGGGGTTTATGCCAGTGGCTTCTTTCATAACTTTGGGTACGATAACGTGATTTTCTAGTTGTTGAACTATAACACCCCAACAAAAAGCCAAAAGACCCAACATGGGTGAAGTGGTAAAGCCAACTAGGGCGGCAAAAGTACTGGCGATAAAGGGACCAAGGTTGGGAACCATTTCTAGCATGCCCGCCAGAATAGCCAAAGAAATGGCATAATCGATACCCAAAAGAAGGTATCCAATATAACTGAGAACCCCGACAATAAGCATCAGGGCACCCTGGCCAATAAGCCAACCACCCAGGCGACGCTCGAGTTGAATTAAAACATCCATTACTAATTTGGCTCGCTTGGCACCAAGAGCTGAAAAGGACTTTTGGGACAGATCTTTGCGAGTCATTAAAAGATAAAGGCTAATAACTAGGACAAAAAGTGTAGACAAAAGATTAGAGAACAAAGAAAAAGTAGCTTTGGCAATACCACTGGGGAGGGCTTCTAAAAGTTTAAATTGAGAAGATAAGTCGATAGGGCTAGAGCCAAAAATTTTCACAGTGCGCAGATATTCCGGAATGATTTGGGCTAGACTACGACTTTGTTCGATCATGATGGGAATAGCAGAAACGATAGCGGAACTAAATACACCAAAGATTAGAACATATACCAAAATACCAGCCAAAATTCGAGGAACGTGATACCTTTCTAGTCGAATAACAATGGGGTGTAGGGCCTCGGCCAAAATAAAGGCTACAACAAACATAATCAAAAGAGTTTTAAGTTCAGAAAGAATACCAATGGCGGCGACAACGGCAACAATGAATAGGATTGTTTTATAGGAGATATCCACCTTTATTGATTTCATGCCATATTATACCATTTTTTAACTTGGGTTTGAACCTGTTTTTGCCAGTTGGGAGTCTCAATATTAAACCCCAGTTTGGGTAATTGGTGAAAGTAAGTTTTTTGGCGTTTGACGTATTGTTTTTCGTGTTTAGCCCAGGTGTCAAGACAGGATTGTAAGTCAAATTTATTTTGAAAATAGGGTTGAAACTCTTGGTAGGCCAAAGTGTTTAAACCAGGATCGGAAAATTTGTAGGTCTGAAGAAGATTGGTGATTTCGGACAAGAGTCCGGCTTTTAAGCGGGACTGGATGCGTTGGTCGATTTTATTTGCTAAATATTTTGTGGAAGCATCCAGGTTAATATGTAGTATGTTTTGGTTTTGTAGAGACGTTGCATGCAACGTCTCTACGGTGAGATTGCCACGCCCGTTTGTACGGGCTCGCAATGACAATAATATTCGTTTGACCAGACGGTGGGGATTATTTTGTTCGGAATGATTTAGGTTATGGTAGCTATTAGTATCAAGAAATTTGTAGATAAATTTAAGAACTTTTACTGGCAGGATATTTAAAAGTGGAAACAAAAAATGATTTTGAATATTAGGACTCGTAAAAGTTTCGGAATATAAAAGTGCTTTGAGATAATAACCTGTGCCGCCAACTAGTATCGGCAGATGGCCGCGAGATTGGATTTCTTGAATTTTCAGATTAGCTTGTTTAGCAAAATCAAAGGCAGAGAATTTCTGATCTGGTGTGATTAGATCGATTAAATGAATTTTAGTTTTGGAACCATGGTCTTTCCCCGTGCCAATATCTAGACCTTTGTAAATCTGGCGAGAATCCACGGAAATTAATTCACCTTGGTATTTTTTGGCAAAATACTCGGCTAAGGCGGTTTTACCAGTGGCAGTCGGCCCAGAAATAACGAGAATTTTAGGCATTGATTTTAAACTCCACAACATCGTCGGGGTGCACGAGATATTCTTTACCCTCTAGGCGGAGTTTACCAG
>CAYUVY010000002.1:65003-68488 GCA_964448465.1 uncultured Gammaproteobacteria bacterium | reverse complement strand
ACAACATCGTCGGGGTGCACGAGATATTCTTTACCCTCTAGGCGGAGTTTACCAGCTGCCTTGGCTCCCACTGGACCGTTGTGTGCCACGTAATCTTGGTAATTAATTACTTCGGCCATGATAAATCCTTTAATAAAATCGGTGTGAATGGCGCCAGCAGCAATAGGAGCAGTACTACCCTTTTCAATTGTCCAGGCACGGACTTCTTTGACCCCGGCGGTATAAAAAGACTGCAGACCCAAAATGTCGTAGGCAGATTGAATGAGGCGCTCCAGACCGGATTTGGCTAAACCTAGTTCCTTTAAGTAATTTAATCTGTCTTCTGGACTAAAATTGGATAGTTCAAGTTCTAACTTGGCGCAAATGGGAATAGTTAAATAATCATCAACTTTCAAATTCCAATCTTTTATTTTTAAATAGTCTTGTTCATCGACATTGGCTACAACAATAAATGGCTTGGCAGTAAGCAGAAAGAAACTGTTGGCTTGAAGTTGTTCTTCATGATCAAGTTGTAAACTTATAGCTAGTTGGTTAGTTTCCAAATGCTTTTGGAGCTTGAGAGCAACTTCCAGGCGTTTTGGATCGTCGGGGTGTTTTTGGTTGGACTCTAAATATTTTTCTAGCGTTTCTAGGTCTTTGATTAATAGTTCGGTTTTGATGATATTAAAATCTTCTTGGGGAGAAGTGGAACCTTCGCGGATAATATCCCCGCTTTCAAAAGCACGGACAACGTGACAAATGGCTTGGCAATCGCGAATATTGGTTAAAAATTTGTTACCAAGGCCTTCACCAGTACTGGCTCCTTTGACCAGGCCGGCAATATCGACAAATTCTACGGCGGCAGGGACGATTTTCTCGGTACCGGCGATTTTGGCTAAAATGGGAAGTTTGTCATCGGGGACTTCGACTACACCGATATTGGGATCGATGGTGCAAAAAGGATAGTTGGCCACATTGGCCACTTGGCGACCCAAGATAGCGTTAAACAAAGTGGACTTGCCCACATTGGGCAGACCGACAATTCCGATGGATAGTTTCATGAGGGTATTTTACCCTAATTTCTAATAACTTACTTGTCGACAACCAAAATATCCAGAAACATATATAAACGTTGTTTAAGGGTTAGCCAAAATTCTTTATCTGTATTACTTAATAGTAAAATATTTTCTTTGTTCAAGAGGTCTACTTTGTTAAAACCTGTGTCAACAATCTCCTTTACTAAAATATTAATTGCTTGCATTAGACTCTTAGAAAATTCAGGATATAGGGTGATAGTTACTTCAGACAACTCATTGTTTATATTAATTTCCCCATTTATTTTTTTGTTTGTTATAGATAAAAGTTTCATAAATATTACTGAAATAAAATTTTTCTAAGATTATCAGGAGTGACATCATTTTCTGCAAGCCACTTAGTTTCCTCTTCTAATCTAGCCTCTAACTGAACTAGAAATTTCAAGGAATTTTGTATAGTATACCTCTGGCAAAATATATGAGTCATAGCCATAAACCTTCCCGGGGATGCAATTTTTAACAGGAGAGGTTTACTTATAAATATACTAAAGGTTTCGGAAAAGTCTTCTATGCGTCCTAGTTTTTTGCTTTTCGCCTTAGATCGAGCAACATAGGAGGTCATATCTGTATTGTCATCTTCAACCACCGACTCCCAAAGACTCATCTCCGAATGTCGTAACATAGAGTGCACATTATGGCCAATTTCGTGCATCAGAGTATACATAAAATAATGTTTTCCTCCCCAAATAGTTTTATCGCCAGAACTTTGAGCTACGAAAATATCATAATACGACGAAATTTCTCCCGCAACATGTTTACCGAGTTCGTCGAGTATCGGCCTATATGTAGCTAAAGTATACTCAGCACCCTCCTCTTGCGTATCAGTTTCTAATTCCGATCTTGGTTTTAGTTTAATACTAATTATTTTATCCAAAAAATCAGGTGGCAAGGTTCTTAATATTTCGCGTATTTCATCTTCTGTGACAACACTTTTTTTGTCAACAGGGGGATTAAAACCTTCAAATTCTATTTTGGCAACCCGGCCTGCCAGATCGACTTGGTCAATCCTGTTTTTTTCTACTTGAGTTGTTTCCGCCGTATCTGGCAAAATTCCTCTTTTTGCATAGTCTTGGTACTTACTTAAAATATAGGAATTTAGGGATGAAACAAAATATGGGTCAAAATCAAACTCATCAAAAATAGCGGCAACCTTTTTGTCATTAGGTCTGGTTGGGTTTGTGATGTATCTTTGAAGATCTTTTAAAGCACGGTAACCTTGTGGATTGAGGCTTCCATCGTCTCTGTCCCAGTGATAAGTAGAAACCATATCTTGATATTTTTCGACAAACTCAAGCAATAGACTTATGTTTTTGGATGATTCCAGTCGCGCTTCTTTAACCGGTTGTCCAAACACTGGGTTAATTTGATAATCTGGATCTGGCTCGACTCTCAGAATATCTCTTAGGGTCCATCTATATAAAAATTGTTCAAGGCGTGTGCAGGCAGATTCATAATAATGATAATTTGCGCCTTCGGTGGGACCGTTTAATAGCTCGTACTGGAATTGTCTAAATTCAATAAATTCGTGAATTGAATTCATTAGGAAATTGGGGTCGACACCTTTCTCGTGATTTTCAAATAACTTAGCATAATCAAGACGAGCAGATAAGTCTGCGACTTTCTTTTGAAAATCGTCCCTAAGATAGGGTAACATCTCAGCCATTAATCGGTTACTGGTAATTATTAGCTCTCTATCTTTAGCAAACATGTCAGCCACTTTTTGTTGATCAAAAACGTCAGATTTAAATGTCTCAGAAATTTCGTCAGGTAAAACTTCTCTATCGTATACAGCGTTCATTAAATCTACACAGGCGTCTCTATCTTTTTCAGGAAGTTTTCGAATTTCTATAATTATTGGCTCAGCTACGGTTGAAGTATGCTCAGAAATTGCTTCTTGGGATTTTGCTAGCTCTGTCTCTATGACTTGTCTCGGGCGGGGATGTGGTACTTCGGGTGATTTTTTTACATCTTGGGTCATTATGAGATTAGTCTAGCAAAAAGTTACTTTGTGAGAGATAGTACTTTAAGTATTTGGTCTTGGGCGGTGTGGTCGTCGACCACTAACCAGTTTCTTTCGGTAGCTACTTTTAGTAACTCTGGACTGGGGTTTATGCAAATGGGAATCTTGACCTTATCAAGCATAGAAATATCGTTTTCAGAGTCCCCTACTGCTAGGGAAAATTGATCGTCGGGGGAGACTAAACTCTCAACAACATCTTTTCCATCTGCTAAAGTGGAAACAATTTCTCCGGTAAATTTACCATCTTTTACTTCGTATTGAGTACAGAGATAGCCATCTAGGTTAAACATGTTTTTGACAGTTTCGGCGATAGCTTGGAAATTAGTGGTGATTAAATATACTTTGTGAGTTTTTTTGAGAGTTGGAAGTATATTGGCAAAATACGGATAAAA
>CAYUVY010000002.1:28564-64903 GCA_964448465.1 uncultured Gammaproteobacteria bacterium | reverse complement strand
ATACTTTGTGAGTTTTTTTGAGAGTTGGAAGTATATTGGCAAAATACGGATAAAAATTAGATATATTTTTTTGAAAAGAATTTTGGGCACTTTTTAGTAATTGGTCGTAAGTTAATCCTTGTAAACTTTTTGCAAAAACTGTTAAGGCTGTTTTGGCTGCGTCAGAATAACTTTGCTCCCCGGTGTGATATTTTTTGGTTTCACTGATAACTGTCTCTAAAACCTTTTTGTCTATGGTTCCGTCTTCTACCAAACTTTGGATAAATCCAAACAAGGAGTAGTTATTGTAAATTGTTTTGTCGAGATCGAAAAGAGCGATAGATTTTGTACTATTCATTAGTGAGAATTTAAAAGATCAATTAGCTTTTCGGCGACGAGTTTGCGCATGGCTGCAGAGGGATGAATGAAATCGACATTGCTGATATATTGGGGATCACCATCGTTATCTAAAGTGGTTGGAGTTAGACAGTCAATAGCAGGAAGGCCTGAAGATTGGGCTATTTCGCTAAAGACTTTTTGATAAAGCCTGGTGGTGGCGTATTCTTGAAGACGTTTTTCTTCGGACCAACCTAGCCAAGGTATGCCAGTAACATAGCTATTTTTGTTGGGGCACATGGAATGATATAAAATAATTTTGGCTTTGGTTTTGGCTTGCAATTCCTGAATTATATTTAATATAGTTGCTTTATATTTGGCTAAATCTTCAGGGGAATCGGTCCAATGGTTGTAAGCAAAATCTCCAACCACTACATAGTCTGGCTCCAAACTGGTCAGAGGCTCCATATGTCTGTTCTTATCTTTGTAGTCGTAGGGATTGTTTATTCGAAAAAGTCCGTTTTCAGCATTAGTAGAACCTACTCCATAATTAAATATTTCAAATGGCTGATTGGGATAATTTTTATCCAATAGTAATTTTAAATCCCAAAAGTTGCCACCAAAAAATAGTGTATCTACCAAAGAATCACCGAGAATTACGATCTTAGGCATTATTTATTGGCTGTTAACTCTTCAAGTTGCTTTTTGATGTGATATAAGACTGGTTCTTGTAAGGCAATTTCATTGGCTTGTTTTAAATAGTTATCTTTCTTGCTGGATTCATATTTAGCTAAAGCTAGCAACACATCGCATTTCCAAGTTCGCCAACGAAGCGAATGGTCGCGACTGATGGATCTTTCGTCATATTTATCTATTTGTTCCAAAGCGGTTTGTAGGGTTTTTACACCTGTAGCCAAATCTCCTGACTCACACTGAGCCTTACCAAGGTGGTTGAGATAGCGTGCACGAGCTGCGTCTTGGGTTGGATAGTACTCATTAAGTGTTTTATTAAACCAGGAAATAGCTGCAGGGTAATCTTTGGAAACTAAAGCCGACATGCCCAGAGCATCGGTGCAATAGTGATATTCAGAGGATAATTGATGTTCTTGGGCTGACTTCCAAGCATTTTCAGCTGAAACCTTGGCACTGTCTAAATCATTTTTTAAGCGAAAAGTAAGCTGATCACATAAAAAGGAATGAACATAACTATGCCAATTGGATTGTTTTTCAGATTCGGCTCGTACCATTAGCGAAACGGCTAAAGATTCGTCCAAATAACCTACCTCACGAAGAAGATTGGCGCCGTTTAAAGAAAGATAGATATCATGGGAAGCTGTATTGGTCATAAATAATTATAACAAATGACATACATCTAAGTGTTAGAATTTGGAGTGATGTCTAGATTTAGAATTGTTGTAATTTTATTACCGTTATTATTAACTGCTTGGAAAGTTTACGTTATCTTTGGCTTGTATTGGTTATTAGCTATCTCGGTCTTATCTGTAGTAAGTATAAAGTTTAACAAGTCTATATTAGTAACAATTTTGCTCTTTGTGGTAGGTGTGGTAACAATTATATACCTAGGCCAAATTCTTGCGCCTGGGCCTTTAATTGACACGGAACGACTATATTTTGTTAACTATGGATATGGCAAGCAAATTGGTGAGCTTCAGAGGCAGGCACTATACCTTCCCTTCAAAGTTAGGGGTCTTGTTTTTTCCTGGTGGTATTTAATAGTTGATCTGGCTGGCAAGGCCTGGTACGCAATTTTACCCACAAAAGCTGTTGGTTTGGTTGGATGGCCGGTACTAATAATATCCTGGTGGGGGTTGTTTTGGGGAAAGATTAACAAATCTCGTTTACTTGTATTTTGCCTACTAGCAGCTACAAGCGCTCTTCATAGAAATCCTAATCCAAATTTTTTATATTTGACACTGCTTCCAATATTGCTGTCGGCCTATTGGAGTCAGGCAAGTAAAATGTCGATCAAAAATCTTTTAATAATTATTATCTCAACAACATGGTTAGGACTTTAGTCAGGATTCTATTTGCCTTATTGGTCTTGGGTGGTTTATGGATTAGAACAACAAGGCTGGACGAGATTCCAGTCCACTTATCAAACGACGAGATTTCTATTGCCTATGATGCTTATAGTATAGCCAGGACGGGAGCGGAAGAACATGGAACTAAGTGGCCTATTTCTTTCCAGTCACATGGTACTTACAAAGCGCCAGTATATGCCTATTTACTCGCGCCCTTAACTCTCATATTACCAAATAATAATTTAACTCCACGCCTGGTTTCTGTAATAGCAGGATTGCTAACCTGTGTGGTGGTTGGATTATTGGCTAGCCAAATATTTGAGAATAAAAAAACAGGCTATTGGACAGCGTTAGCCTTACTTTGGACACCCTGGCATATATCTACATCGCGAATGGTCTACGAATCCAACCTGGCCTTACTTTTTACATCTATTTTTCTTCTTTCGCAAATAAAAATAAGACAAAATAGTAAACCGTTTTGGTTAATTGTAGAAATCTTGTCTGGCACATTGGCAATGTATTCTTACCACACCCAATGGGTTTTAATTCCTATTTTACTGATCGTAGAATTGATTTTTACAAAACTTAGTAATAAGAAAAGGTTTGTGGTTTTATTAGGTTTTGCGATTCTAATTTTGCCGCTAGTACAAGATTATAGACACAACTTGGGCACTGGCGCTAGAGCTAATAGTGAAGTTATTTGGAAAGAAGGTAAAACTGCCCAAGCCCTTAAAAATACAAATTTTTTTGGCAAGGTAAAGATGGTGCCTGGAATTTTTATTTCAAATTACATTGAATATGTAAATCCTGGCAACTTATTTTTTGACGGGTTATTCTCAATGCAAAAAAATCGACTTTTTGAGATGCCCTTATTCTGGTCTATTTGGGTAATATTGTTTATCATTGGAATTAGAAAACTTTTCTTGAATAGAAAACTAATAAAGAGCGCTAACTGGTTGTTTATTATGTGGCTTGTCTGCCCTATTGTTCCTGCTCTGACACACGGAGGGGTCAATTCCTTGAGAAATTTACCTTCAGTTATTCCAATTATATTAATTTGTGTATATGGATTTTTTACACTGAATAGTAAATCAAAACTTTTAGTGTTTATTTTGACAATAGCTCAGTTTGTATTATTTTCGGGGGTATACTTTGTTCACGCACCAATAAATCGAGCTAGCTCCTACCAAAGTTATCGTGACCTGATTCCATTTATTAAGGAAAATTATAGTAGATATGATCAAATAGTGGTGGACAGTAAGTTTGGAGATGATGCGTTGTTGTACGGTGTTCCCCACCTCTATTTAGCCTACTATTCAACACTTAACCCGATAGCCTTACAAAAAAGATCTAATGATCCCCTTGGAGGCATGAGATTTAATAAATTTACAGTAACAGAACTAGATTGGTCCAAAAGAGTTTTGGAGAAGAATACTTTGTATGTATCTGCAAATGCAAATAAACCTTCTGCCGACGTTGAAAAATCACTAGAATTATTAAAAACTATAAAGGATGGATCGGACAGACCATCTTTTTTAATTTGGAAAATAAGATAACAAAAAACCCCGACTTGCGCCGGGGTTTTTACAAGAGTGGTTAAATTATTTAACCATTTTCTTGATCTTGGTGCCGGGAATGTAGCGTGGCATTCTGCGAGCACTGATTTTCTTGTCGACTTTGGTGCCGATAGCTTTGATGGTTTTACCTTTAAACATTTTGGTTTTGAAAGTTCCGAAACCAGAAAGTTTAACAGTTTCCCCATTGGCTAGGGCTTTCATAACTTCGTTGAGAAAAGTCTCAACAGCTTGCTTGGCAGCTTTTTTGGACAGTTTAGCTTTGTTAGCGACTACTTCGATGAGTGCTTTTTTGGTCATTTATTTTTGTAGAGCTAAATTAATAATTCAAAAACTATTGTAAGCACTTTAAAAAAATGCGCAACTAGTTATTGTCGGTTTTTTCCGCACTTTTACTGATTTTGCTTCCGGTGATAGTAGCATTTGCCCTACTTTCCCGCACAACCGTCACTTTTATTTGACCTGCCCATTTGGCCTCTTCTTCCAACTTATCTGCAATATTCTGAGCCAGAAGTGTCATTTCGGCATCACTAACTTGGGTGGGATTGACAATAACCATGACTTCGCGACCGGCTTGATAAGCAGCCACACTAGTAACTCCAGGAAAGCCCGAGGCAGCTTTTTCGATGTTCTCCATACGGTTTAAGTACTCCGTGTGGGCCTCGTAGCGGGCACCAGGACGCGAGCCAGAGGCGGCGTCGCCTAAGTAGACGATTACTGACTCAGGTGAAGAAAAAGGCTTATCTTCGTGGTGTTCGGCTACACAGGCAATAACAGTTTCAGGGAATTTATATTGGCGCAGTAGTTCCACACCTAATTCAATATGAGTTCCCTCTTTGTCGTTGATAACTTTACCTATATCGTGCAAGAGTGTTCCTAATCGCACCACATTGACATCGGCCTTGAGTTCTTTGGCGATGTTGACGGCAATTTTCACTGCTTCAATAGTATGTTTGGCCAAATTTTGTCCATAAGAAAAGCGATATTTAAAGCGACCAATAATTTTGGTTAACTCGACTGGTAAATTGTAGACACCGACCTCCTGACAGATTTTTTTACCTTCGTTGAGTAAAATTTTGTCCATATCAGCGCGGGTTTGATTGATGACTTCTTCGATACGCACGGGCTGAATACGACCATCTTTAATTAGTTTTTCTAAAGATAAGCGAGCAATTTCACGACGCACCGAATCAAAACTGGAGATACGCAGTTCGTTGCCATCTTCCATTTCAATTTCTACGCCAGCATATTTTTCAAAGGCACGAATATTTTTACCTTCACGACCGATGATTTTACCTTTGACGGTTTCGTCGGTTAAGGCAAATGTAGTAACCGTGTATTCGGCTACATAATCGGTAATGCCGTGTTGAATGGCTTCAAGCAGAATTTCCTTGGATAACTCATCTTCTTGTTGCTTGATGGCATCGCGAGTTTCTTCGATTTTTTTGGAAAGTGTAGTGGCAAGCTTTTTCTCGGTACTAGATAAAATTAATTGCTTGGCTTTTTCGATATCTAAGCCGGAGATTTGTTCTAGCTTTTCTAATTGTTTTTTATAAAGCTCTTCGGTTTGCTCTTGTTTAAGTCTGGTTTGGGTAAGTTGGTCGTCCACTTGCTTTTCTTTTTGGATTAAAAAGCGCTCCTTTTCGGTGATAGCAGTTAGTCGGTTTTCCAAGGCAATTTCGGCTTGGCGCAAGATGTTGGGATCTTGTCTAGGTGGCTGAGGAGCAGCTTGGACTACTGGTTGAACTGACTGAGCAACTGGCTGTTGAGGATGAGCTGTTGTCTGGGGTTTGCCTGGTTTGGGTAGATTGCCAATAGAAGCACGGTGCTTGGGAGCTTCAACAGGATTTGTAACTGGTTCAGTTGAAAGAACAGGTGCAACTGGAACCTTTTTTGTACTGGATTTGCGAAATAAGCTGGTTAGCTTACTGAAAAAATTGAACATAAGACCTCCTATACTAGTAGCGCAAAGACGAGTTTAGTCTAGAAACAGGGAAAAGAAAGACATATAAACAATTGGCTACAAGTTTTTATTAGTAACAGCTCATTCTACGATTAATTTAGCAATTCGTCAACTATTCTTTTGGCCAAATTTAAGGGAAAACCGTTGCGATAGGCTAGACCTAGTAATTTCTCTTTTTGTTTAAGTTTGGGCAAATTTTGGAATCTGGGTAGTTTTTTTAAAAGTAGTTTTTTTAAGTTATCAGTTTCAAGGCCTGGAGAGACGGTTTTTAGAGTACCGTAGATCTCTTGCTGAGAAAGTCCTTGGTGGCGTAAAAGTTGGTTTAGGTAAGTTAAAGAGCGCTTGGAGTTTTTTTGGACTAAGTGCTTTGCATAACTAGTAGCGGAAAGCAATTTTTGCTCAGCTAGGTTAGTAAGCAAGTGATCAATTTCGCTGGATAAATCTAGGTTGGTATATTTATATTTATTTTGAATTAGCCGGGATTTGATAGTTAATTTACGCCTGAGACTGGTTTCGTTTTGGGGAGAAATACCAATAGAGCGCAAGGCAGATTCGCGGAGTAAGAAGCGAAAGCTTTGCTGGGATAGTTTTTCGTAGTCTTCGCCTGATAAGTTTTGGCCTACACTTAGGTGTAATTTAGTTATTAACGCCAATGGTAGAGGCAAAACTTGGTTGCTGGCCAGAATGAGATGATAAATCTGGCCAAAACGAGGAACAATTGCCTTAATCGTCTGATTCTGGTTGATCATCCGAGGCTGGAGCCTTGGCTGCGACGGGGGCCTTGGCTAGTTGGATAATTTGAGCACGCAACTCGTCGGTAACCTTGGGATGATCTTTAAGATAGGTTTTGGTAGCTTCGCGGCCTTGACCGATAGTTTCGTCTTTGTATTTGAAGAAGGCGCCAGCTTTGTTGATTAAATTGTAATTGACAGCCAGATCGACGATGCCGCCGTAAATGGAAATACCTTCGGTATTCATAATGTCAAACTCGGCTTCACGAAAGGGAGCGGCGACTTTGTTTTTGACAATACGGGCACGATGCTGGGAGCCAATGGACTCGCCAGAACTAGTTTTGATGTTGGCAATTTTGCGAACATCCACACGCACGGAGGAATAAAATTTCAAAGCTAAACCACCAGGAGTGGTTTCGGGGTTGCCAAACATGACACCAATTTTTTGGCGAAGTTGGTTGGTAAAGACGACGACAGCCTTGGATTTACTGATGGCACCAGTTAACTTGCGCAGGGCCTGGGACATTAGTCTGGCTTGCACACCCATCATGGAGTCGCCCATTTCGCCTTCGATTTCGGCACGCGGAACAAGAGCAGCGACTGAGTCGATAACGATAACATCCACAGCATTGGAGTGAACTAATTTTTCGACAATTTCTAGGGCTTGCTCACCGTTGTCAGGTTGGGAAATTAACATATTTTCGATATCTACACCAACAATTTTGGCGCGCTCCGGATCAAGAGCATGTTCAGCATCGATAAAGGCAGCCGTACCGCCCATGCGTTGGGCTTGAGCAATAAGATGGAGACAAAGAGTAGTTTTACCAGAGGCTTCGGGACCAAAAACTTCACTGATGCGACCACGAGGAAAGCCACCAATACCCAAGGCTAAATCGATCTGTAGACAACCAGTAGGTATACATTCGACTTTCATATGGTCTTGTTGGCCAAGTTTCATAATAGAGCCTTCGCCATATTCCTTGCGGATTTGCTCCATGGCCATTTTGATGGCTTCGATTTTGTTGGCTTGTAAATTGGAGGGCTTGTCGGTTTGACTAACTTTGCTAACGGGAGTTTTCTTTGCAGAATGTTTCATACACTTAAATTTGTTTGAAAATAGTAATACTTATTGATAACAAGTTAGGAAACAGTCGTCAAGGGGCAAAACCGAAGAAAAGACGAAACAAGGCTACTAACTAGTAAAACTAGACATGTTACCAAATTACATCCAGGCTTGTATTAGAGTCAAAATCACTTTTTTGTGGGAAAACAACTCGTCCACGGATAGAGTAACCTAAGTCCCAATAGTTTTCGTCAGATTTTTTAGTATCTCCCCATTCTACGTGAAACTTTAATTTATGATTTGTCTCGGGTCCAAACTCTGGTTCTCCGTTTAAATGTACAGGTTTTCTGTCGACATCCCCTTCTTCGATAACTCTTGTAACTTGACCTACGCGTGTAACAATTCCATCAGTGTGCTGATATACCAATATTCCGATTGGGCGAGCTATTACTGCTTTGATGAGGTCTGTTTCTTTTATTGCCATATAAGTATTATATATGTAATTTAGTTGAATTTCAACTAAATACTTATTATTCTGTTGGTATTTTCCCAGTAAATATGTGTGAGAATATGAATTTTGTCGGAGATACAGGATTCGAACCTGCAACCTCACGCACCCCATGCGTGCGCGCTAGCCAATTGCGCCAATCCCCGCCTTCGCTACGCTTCGGCGGGCAGGCCCGCTTTTTCATAACGATTCTAGGTAGCATACCATTTTGAGTTGGAAATTGCATTTGCTAAGATAGGTATTGATGAAACAGATTTGTACTATTGGGGGTGGGTCGGGAATGCCGGTGATTAACGAGGCCTTAGTTACCGCAGGTTTTAAAAATATTAAATCTATCGTTACTACGTTCGACAACGGTGGAGACACTGGACGCATACGAACCGATGAAAGAGGCCAAGCTTTGGCACTATCAGATTATTGGCGATCGCTGGTTTCATTGTGGCCAGATAGTCAACAAAAAGATGTGTGGTTGGACATGCTTAGATTTCGAGATGGGCGTGGAAGAAACTTTGGCAACGCTTTTTTTCAATTCTTAAGCGAAAAAACAAATTTGGAAGATATTGATGATATTTTTTGTCACCTTACGGGTGCAAAGCTACACGGGACAGTTATACCAGTTACTTTGACTCCAGCACAAATATGTTTTCAGGTACAAACAGGAAGAATATATGTTGGGGAAAATTTGTTAGACGAATTGCGCCTTTCATATAATAAAGTTGAAAAAGTTTGGTTATCCAAAGAAGTTAAAGCGAACGAAAACGCGATTAATTCGATTCTTGATTCTGATGTAATTATTGTTTGTCCAGGAAGTATGTACGGTTCAGTTATAGCAAACTTTTTACCTAAAGGAGTTAAAGCTGCATATCAAAAAAGTAAGGCCAAAAAGATTCTAATGACAAATATTATGTCTATGCCTAATGAAAGTCACGGATTTGATGAGCTTAAATATGTGCAAGCCTTTGAAGCATACTTGGGCAAAGATCCTTTTGATTTGGTTCTGATGCCTGATTTAAAAAAAATTAATAGCAAACTGATGTTGGCTGCATTAACCAACTACAAACTTGATCACTCTTTTCCTGTCTTATTTAATTCCAAAAATAACAACAGCTACAAGGTGTTGGTAGAAGATATCGCTATTGTAGAGGAGGTGAAAAAGCGATTTCGTCACAGTGAAGTAAAATTGGCTAAGTTATTTAAAAAGATTTTGTAGAATAGGGTAGAATTAAGAAGATGAAAGATACTAAACTGACTAAAATAGTGGCGACAATTGGGCCTGTTTCCGATTCACCTACGATAATTAAAAACATGATTTTAGCAGGAGTAAATGTGTTTAGATTTAATATGAAACACGCCACGGTAGAGTGGCATGGAGACAGAATTAAATTGGTTAAAGAAGTTGCGCAGGAGCTGGAAGTACCGGTAGGGATTTTGGTGGATTTACAAGGACCGGAGCTAAGGATGAAAACTTGGAACAATGTGCCGTTTAAGGTGTATAAGGGTGAGCAAATAAAAATAGTTTATAAAATGCAGGAGGATAGGGGTGCCCAAATTGCCCTGCCACGCAAGGCCTTTTTTGAAGCCATGGATGTGGGAGATTCTTTTATGATTGACGATGGATTCTTGGAATTTAAAGTCACAGATTTGGTTAATGATCGAGAATTAATAGCCCAAAGTATGGATGACTATGATGTTTACTCTAACAAGGGAGTGAACGTGGTGGGCAAGGATTTACCGATTAAGTCCATAACTAGAGATGATCTGGATAGGCTAGATGGGGTATCCAAGTTGGGAGTGGATTTTGTAGCTTTATCTTTTTGCCGTACCAAGGAAGATATCCAAGCCTTAAGGCGGGCCATGGACGTGCGAGGCATGGAAAAAACGGCCATTGTGGCAAAGTTAGAAAGTAAAAAAGCACTGGATAACTTGGAAGAGCTAGTAGCTGAAGCTGATGTGATTATGGTGGCCAGAGGAGACTTGGGTACGGAAACTCCCATGGAACAATTGGCCTATTGGCAAAAGACAATAATTACTCTTTGCCGACAATACAGAAAAAGTGTCATTACTGCTACTCAAATGTTGGACTCAATGCAAAGAAACCCCAAACCTACACGAGCAGAATCTACGGATGTAGCCAACGCGGTGTTTGATGGTACAGATGCAGTTATGCTTTCTGGGGAAACGGCCGGGGGCAAATATCCATTAAAAGCAGTAGAAACAATGGCAGCAATTGTTAAATATAATGAGAAAAAAGCCACCCCAATTTTGGTTAACCCGCATACGCGAACTATTACAGAATCGGTAGTAGACGCTGGGGTAAAAATTTTAGATGAACAATTGCCCCCAAAAATAGATGCGGTAGTAGTGTTTACAGAAACGGGATCCACTGCTAGGGCCATCAGTGCACATCGAACAAATATACCAATAATTGCTGTTTCGGATAGGACTGAAACTTGTAACCGTTTAACCATGGCCTATGGAATTACTCCGTTTTATACTAAGTTTCCTGCTGGAGCCTTTGTCAAAGCGGAACAAGTTTTAAAACAACTACTTAAAGAAAAAATGTTGTTTAAGGGAGAAATTGTCTTGGTGACTCACGGGACACATTGGCGAAAAGAAGGACTAACTAATGGTTTATTTATCGCTAGCTTGTAACAGTGTATAATTGGGTATGGGACTATTAAAAAAGATATTTTTGACAATTACGACAGTACTGGGTTTATATTTTGTGTTGATGTACTTAAGTGGTAAACCTGTAAACTTATCTAAATCCAACAAACCCTTAATTGCTTTACCTGGAACCAATTTGAACAAGACTACTACACCTACTTTGGCGTTACAGGAGAATTCAACGAAAGTTGTGTTTGATGGAGAAAAGTTTAGTCCAGAAAAAATTACAATTAAAGCTGGGGATAAAGTGACTTTTGTAAATTCCTCAAAAATTAATTTGTGGCCTGCTGCGGACCCGCATCCATTGCACACCAGTTACCCAGAGTTAGATAGTAAAAAGTTGGTACTACCGGGAGAAGAAGTTAGTTTTATTTTAAGTAAAGTAGGTATGTGGACTTATCATGATCACTTGATGCCCAGTAGTAAGGGTACGATTGTTATTGAACCTTAACCATCAAGGTAGCCAGTATAAATATCCCTTTTGATTTTTTTGGGGTCTATTCCCATATCGGCAAGAATTTTGGCTGTGGTTTGAATCATTTTTACTCCACCGCAGAGATAATAAAGACAGGAATTAAGATTTGGGATATTTTTTTGAAAAAAATCAGGAGCAAAATAACCAGTCTGGAAACCTGACTTTTCTTCTCGAGTTAGGAAAGGGAAAAAATTAATTGGTTGGTTGCGAAAATAATCTAGTAGGGGGAAATTATCGGCAAACTGGTTTGCGTACAACATGGTAATGCTGCGAGAACGGTCTTCCTCTAGCAAGGGCCGAAAAGAAGCACACCCCACTCCAGAAGCTATGAATACCAAGGGAATAGTCTTGTCTACTGGCAGAGTGAAATCACCCAAAGGACCAGAGATTTGGTTTTCGGCATCAAGATCTTGAACTAGCATTGCTTGCTTGAAGGTAGAACTGGGGGTGGAAAATTTACTGATAAAGATTATTTGGTTTTCTCTGGGGGCACTGGCAATGGTAAACAGCCTTTTGGTGCCACGATTATCGGGGGAAAGATGGGGAATTTCCCAGAGAACATATTGACCGGCTTGGTAAAAAAAATCGGCCGGTTTGGTGTAATTAAACTGCCAGCAATCGGGACTTAATTGGGTTTTGGAGAGTAGACGGATGGGAAACTTTTGCATAGATAATTATATGCGAAAGTGTTGGTGGTATCGTTCTTGGGCTTTGACAATAACCTTTTTAGCATGGGCAAGATTGCCCCAATGTTTGACGATAGGAGCGTGCTTTTCCGGATTTTTGTGTTTGTATTTTAATTGAAGTTTTTTGTAGTTGGTAAAAAAGAAATTAATTTCGTCTTTGGTGTGTTCGGATAAGTCTTTGATATCAAAAATGTTTTTGAAACGAACATCGTGGGCCGGGACAGCAATAATTTTGTCATCGACCTCTCCCCCATCTTCAAAATACATAACTCCTACCGCACGAGCAGAGAGGACACAGCCAGGAAAGGTGGGATAACTGACAAGGCACATAATATCGAGCATATCGTTATCTTCGTCCCAGGTTTGAGGAATTAAACCGTATTCAACAGGATAAGGGGTTTGCTGAAATAAAACGCGATCCAAGTGAAGCATGCCGGTATCAACCTTATATTCATATTTGTTAATACTACCCTTGGGGATTTCCACCAACATGTTTAAAATATCTGGTTCGGTTTTGGAAGGGTGAGTGGGTAAGGTAAAAAGAGGTGAGGCCATGTTTTGCATAGAAGCAATTGTAGCAGATATTTGTTAAATTGACTTTTTTTGAGTTCGATGTATAATAATTATTAATATATGACACAGCTTGCCGAACTGTTTCCCGCCAAATTCTATATCGATTGTGACCCTGAGTCACTTCGCTTTGGAACTGATATCCAATATTATAACGTCATTGTACCGAGAAGAAGACAAGAGGCTAGAGTCAAATTGGTTCAAAAAAAAGAACGCGAAGGTGTACTTGCAAGAGAAGACGAAAAACTTCTTAGAGCAATCGACTTTGCGGATCCTCCTGCTGGTTCTGGGCTTCGAAGAGTACCAGAAATCGCGGCACCATTATTTGCTGAGTATGAGTTACGTGTAGAAGAAATGGATAGAGGTGAATGTTGGCATCGAGTCAGCCCTCCTTTAGCAGCTATGATACGACAAGAGTCTGCCTATGTTAGGACTGGTACTGCCGGATCTGAGGTTGATCAAACCTTTCGGCTTAACATGGGAAGGCTCAGCTGGAACAATGGATATAGGTTTGGGTCTCGAGGGACATATCCTTATTTAGTTAGATAATTTTGTCTGTTCTCTAGAAAAGTAGGCTATAATTACTAATGCAAGCTGGGCAGAAAGTACGTAATGAAAAATTTTTAGTCAAAGAAATTGCCAACAAAAAGACAAGTAAGGGTGAAGATTTTGTGATTTTAAGTTTGCAAAATAAGGAGATGCAAGTAACTGGTAAAATCTGGAGTAATAAGATTGGGGAGTGCGAATATGGCTTGGGCAAGGTGATTGCAGTGGAAGGAAGTTGGCAGGAATACAATGGCAAAACGGATTTGATTTTGGAAAGATCTCTGGTGACCAACGAAGAAGCTAAGGATTTTGAAACCGCTTTTAAAACCATGGTTTTTGATATTGAATGTGCAGGCATGCCTTATGAAGAGTTGGATGCGGCCCAAAAAGAATACTTGATAAAAAACTTATGCAGAGAAGATGAATACGAGGTGGCCAAGAAAAAAACTGGTTTATTTTCGATTTTTGGGAAGGTTTGCGCTATTGGTTATTATTGTCCAGAAACTGGCAAGGGTAAGGTTTTGGCGATTGCCGACTCTCCCTTAAAACCAGAAGACCCAGAGAAATATACTTACGAAAGTTATATAGACGAAAGAGCATTGCTTACTGCTTTTTGGGAAGAGGTAAAGAATTTTAATTTTTATGTCACTTATAATGGGGATGGATTTGATTGGCCTTATTTAATGATAAGATCGGGAATAAATAGGGTAAAGGTTAGCTTGAATAAACGCGCAGAAGAAAGAAAATTTTTGGATTTACAAAATGTCTTAAAACAAGGAAGAGCATTTAAATTAGAGATGTTGTGCAAGGCTTTTGGAGTGGAGAACCCCAAGGAAGAGGGAGTATCGGGCCTACATGTGTTTGAGTTGTTTGAAGAAAAAAAGTATCAGACTATTGCGGACTATGTCTCTAGAGATGCATACTCGACCACAATGCTTTATAATATCTATAAAGAGTACCTGACTATATGACAAATATAATAGATACGACAGAAATACCACATCATAAAGATTCCGAATTTAGAAAAAAACAAAAAAGATTACTTTCCCAGAATAAATCTTTGATCAAAAGCTACGATTTAATTTCCATGGTCACCCAAGACGCGCTACTAAAGAGAATGGGAGTGTGCTAAAACTTAATTACTGAATTTTAGTGTGGAAAATATTTGACCGACAATCTCTTTGTTAGACTGGTAATCCAGTATTGGAGAAAATGAGATTAGTCCACTTTTAACTTGAAACAAGCCTGACAGTACATACTCTTCTGTCATTACGTTGTATTGTTCATATAACACACCTGGCGTGCCACCTATGTAGATTGGTTTAACGTTATTTACCATATTACCACCAGTAATACTTGGTATGTAGTCAGTTGGAGAGCTACTCGTAGAAAAAAAATCAAAGGCAATTTTTAAGAGTGGTCCATCTCCTTTTGAATAACCGCGATCAGGCGCGGTTTTAACATCATAATTATATATTTCTACAATGTTTTGTTGATAGCTATTTTCTGTAATATTCCATGGTTTATTGTTTGGATATTTAAATTCAAAACCAAACTTAGTATTCGTATATGTTTTCCAATTGGCGGTGGGATCCAAAGTTGGAACTGCGGAGGGAGTATCAAGATTTTTTGGTAAAACACCTGATTGGGTTGGTGTGCTGGGAATTGTTGCTGTATTTTGCCTATTGCTGCCAATTTTAATACCTATACTAAGCGAGAAAAGCACAACACCAATAAAAATTGTGGCAAGAATAAGATATCTAGAAAAACGTATCATGCTATTTTTAGATTAGCACAAAACAAAATTAACGTTTGGGGGATTGTTTTCGACGACGAGCTTTACCACCGGTACCGACATGGCGACGTTGGCGGACACGGGAATCGACAGTTAAAAGACCGGCAGCACGTAGGGCTGGACGATATTCTTCACTAACTTTTTTCAAACCACGGGAAATAGCCAGAGCTAAGGCTTCAACTTGACCTTGTTTGCCACCACCTAAAACGGTAGCGTGATAATGAAACTTACCTTCGGTTTTGGTAGCTAAAAAGGGATGATTGTAGACTAGGGCAAAATTGATACCAGGAAAATACGCGTCCCCTTTGATTTTATTGACTAGATTTTCACCTTTGCCAGCAAATAAATACAATTTGCAGGTAGAAGTTTTACGTCGACCTAAAGAGTAAGTATATTTTTTAGAAGCTGTGGTTGCCATATTATTTGGTAGTCGATGTAGATTTTAACTTATCTGCATATGGATGGGTGTCGTTGGCAAAGATTTTTAGTCTAGTGACACGCTTGTCGCGTTGGTGATTTTTGGGAAGCATGCCCATGATACCTCGGCGAATAACTTCGGTAGGATCACGATCGAGTAGTCCTTGGAGAGAAAAGGTTTTTAGACCACCTGGATGACCAGAGTAAGAGTTGTATTCTTTTTCCTTAAGTTTGCGACCGGTTACGCGGATTTTACTAGCATTGATCACGACCACATAGTCTCCTTGGTCCACATGATAAGAAAAGTTACGTTTGTTTTTGCCCATAAGTAGGACAGAAATTTGGGTTAAGACGCGACCAAGATTGGCAGTGGAAGCATCAATTAGATGCCATAATCTTTTAGTTTCGGCTGGAAGGGCTACGGTAGTTTTCTTCATGCTTTTTTGGTTTTGCTAGTTTTAGCTTTAACTGTTTTAACGGTAGTTTTTTCTTTTTTGTCTTTCTCTTTGACAGCAGGCTTAGCCTTATCCTCTACTTTGGATTCTTTGAGGGCCATTTTTAAATCGACTGGCTTGAAGAAGGTTAGTAAGATCATTAAAGAATTGTCGCCTTGTCGGAAACCAACTTTTTGTTGACGAATAAAGTTACTGGTTTGCTCACCGTAGGCAGCTTTGATAGATTTACAAAGAAGGTTGACCCAATTTTGACTTTGTAAGGTCTTAAACATTTCTCGACGACTGACCAGATCCCCATTGACGGCTAAAGTACAGATATTTTCAATAGGCCTGATTACTGCTTGAACTTTGGCTTGGGTAGTTTCCATCTTGCCATGGGTAAAGAAAGAGCGCACTAAGCCACGAAACAAAGCATGCTTGGCGTTGTGTGTGCGACCTAGTGATTTACCGTAGACGTGATGGCGCATAAATTAGTTCCAGATGTAGCCACGCTCTTTGAGCCAGGCGTCAATAATTTTTAAGGATTTTTCACCAACATTTTTGGACTTTGCCACATCCACTCGAGCTGACTTGAGTAAGTCGGCGATGGTTGCATAGCCAGCTTTTTTCAAAGCATTGGTAACACGAAGAGGTAGTTCGATTTCTTCCACGGAGATATCGGCACCAGAATTGACTGGAGCACCAACGTTAACCACGATTTCTTCTTCGAATTCCTTGGGGTCGACAACTTGAGAATAGCAGTGAATAAGGTCGGCACAAGCTCGGCGTAGGGCCTCTTCAGGATCGATAGAACCATCGGTTTTGATTTCCAGAGTTAATTTGTCAAAGTTGGTTTTCTTGCCCAAACGGGTTGGTTCGACTTCGTAATTGACGGAAGTGACTGGAGTAAAAGAGGCATCGAGAATAATTTCACCGATGACATCGGATTTTTGTTCACGAGCCATGGTGTAACCAACTCCCCTTTCCACGGTCAGGTCCATCTTCAGATGAGCTTTGTCGTCGGTTAAGGTAGCAATAACTTGCTCAGGATTGGCAACTTTGCAGACGGCACTATCTTGAATGTCAGCAGCAGTAACCACGCCTTTGCCTTTTTTGTTTAAAGTTAGAGTGACTGGCTCAGAATTAGGATAAGCAAACTTAATTTTCTTGAGATTTAAGGAAATTTCTACTAAATCTTCTTTAACACCTGGTAAGGTGGTAAACAAATGTGTGGCACCATCAACTTGAATTTTGGTGATGGCAGAGCCTGGAATAGTAATTAAGAGAGTTCGGCGTAGAGAATTTCCCATGGTGTGACCAAAGCCACCGACAAGTGGAGACAATTCAAAGTGGCCAAAAGTGGCGGTTTTTTTAAGGGTTTTTAAGTGAAACTTGCTGGTATCCATCATAGGAATTAACGAGAATAATATTCAACAATTAAATTGATGTCAATGTGATTTTTTAGTTCGGTTACATCGGGAACACCGATAACTTTAACCGAAGGAGTGGAAGTATTTAGATCAAGCCAGGTTGGAACTTCGGTGGCGCCTTCTTGTTTGTAGCGAAGTTCTAATTTGTCGTTGGCAACTAATTTAGGTGATAAAGTGATGATGTCGTTTATTGATAGATTGTAAGAAGGAACATTAACCTTGTGTCCGTTGACCAAAACATGTTGATGTGAAACTAATTGACGAGCGTGGTCTTTGGACAAACAAAAGCCGGCTTTGTAGACGACATTGTCCAAACGAGATTCGAGTAGTTTAAGTAAATTGTCGCCGACTTGGCCTTTTTGACGTTTGGCCTTGGCAAAATAATTGTGAAATTGACGTTCACCAACAATATAAAGTCTTTTGGCTTTTTGCTTGGCACGAAGCTGAATTCCATAATCAGATGTCTTGCGTTTGCGCTTGGCGCCATTGGCACCTGGTTTGATAGCTAGTTTTTCAGTAGAAGGGCCTTTACCAGAGGCGGAACGTTTGTTTTTATAACCAAGGTCGTAACCTTCGGTTTTGTAAAGACGGTATTTAGGGCCTGCTGTAATTCTTGCCATAGGTGTCTATTATATTACATTTTACGCATTTTAGGTGCGCGAGGTCCGTTGTGGGCAATTGGAGTAATGTCGGAAAGAGATTCGACCTCAAAATCTCGCTTGGCGCGTAGATAGCGAAGGATGGCGTCTCGACCGGTGCCTGGACCTTTAACAAATATGTGTAGTTTTTTAACTCCGTGCTTTTGGGCTTCACCCAGAACTTTTTCAATAGCCACTGTAGCTGCAAAAGGGGTAGATTTGCGAGAACCCTTAAAGCCAGCGTGACCGGCAGAAGACCAAGCAATGACTCCGCCTTGCATGTCGGAAACGGAGACTAAGGTGTTATTAAAGGTAGCGTTGACGACCAAGCGGGCTTCAACGATGTTTTTGAAGACTTTTTTAGCAGAAACTTTCTTTTTATCTGTTTTGACTGGTTGTTGGGTAGTTTTTTCGGTCATAGGTTATTTTTTTGCAGCTTCTGCTGGTTTGGCAGCTGCTTTAGCGTCGGCTGCGGGCACATCAACTTTGGCCCAAGCCTCTTTGGTCATAGAACCAACGGTCTTGCGCTTACCCTTGCGAGTACGAGCATTAGTTTTGGTACGTTGACCTCGAACTGGTAATCCAGACATGTGGCGAAGACCGCGATAAGCATGAATGGCACGAAGACGGTCGATATTTTCGCGAAGTTCGCGGCGTAGATCACCCTCAATATTGAAGGATTCGAGAGCTTTCATAATGGAAGAGACTTCGTCGCGGGTGAGATCTTTGATACGAGCAGTGGCTTTGATGCCAGATTGCTTAATTAGTCTTAAAACGTTGGTTTTACCGATACCGTAGAATTTTTGCAGCGCATGTCCTGCTCGATCGTGGTCGGGGATTTCAATACCGGAAATACGCATAATTAGCCTTGTTTTTGGTTATGTTTGCGAGTAGAACAGATAATTCGACGTACTCCACGTCGGATAACGACTTTGCAGTTTTTACAGCGCACTTTTATACTAGATTTTACTTTCATAGGTCAAAAGGACTTGTCTATTTTACATGAAATAAGGCAGAATGCAAAGGGGAAAGTGAGGCAAAGGCTTAATCTTGTAATTTCAGGTCGTTTATGATATAATATAGGACTATGAACGAGATTGAGTTTCGTACTACCTTCATGATGTGGAGTAATGTTGGCAATACGCCAATTGAATTCCTATTGAGTGCTACTAAGCCTGACGGCACATTTTCAAGTTCAGAGACTGATTTTGAGGTGTTGAAAGCATATATAAAAAATAGGTGTCGTGGTTGTCATGCGCAGTGTAGCCGTTCTGATTTGTATACAGAGAGTGACAATATTAAAATCATCGCAGGTGACTATCCAGAAGGTGAACGTCCCGTGGTAAGTGTTTGTCTTGAAGCGGATAAAGGTAAAATTCCCACAGACAACGAGATAGTTGCCGAACTAAACTTGATGGAGTGTGTTAATGCAAACCCTGAAAGCCGAGCCGTTGTGCAAAGGGTAACCAATGTACTTAGAGCAAGACCTTATTCTGGGGTTAGATTTCATTAAATTATTATTTAAATCAGTAAATATGAGTAATGACGAAAACCTCTTGCATTATGGAATAACTGAATTCGAAAGATCTAATCGTGGTAGCTTAATTGTTGAAGTGAGGATTGGAAAACCAGAACCTACTGACCCCGAGATACCAGTTCAAAATACCACTGCTTATATCTCGAGAACCAAATGTCGTACCGGGTGTTCAGCCAACTGTGAGGGTATCGATGAGTCTGAAAGGGGCAACAGGAAACCCATAGATAGTTCTAGACCAGTGATAACCGTAACTAGTGCAAAAGATCGTCAATGTGCATACCTGTTGGTTGTAGGTATCCCCTTGCCTGATGGAAGGGAAGGAAACAATGACAAAGCGGTGTCTGAACAGCTGTGGAGAGCTGAGTGTGTAGCATCAACTAACGAAGGTAGAGAAGTACTTGGGAGAATTGATAAACTCAACGAGTTAACGAAATAATGCTAGATTTATCAAAATTGGTGATATAATACGATATATTAATATTTAGATAATTATACATGAGTGAATACGAACCACAAGTTTCAGTAAGTGATTATATTAATCGTCCAATTATTGGTAAACCAGAAAGTGTAACTCGTGTTCAGATTGATTATTCCCCTATTGACCCAGAAAGTTTTCAAAAAATGTACTGTGGTGGTTGTCCTGGTTGCACTATTCAACCTGGTACGGTATTTGTTAAGGGATTTTTGTCTGACATAAAGGGGACAAGATCCGCAAACTCAATAACTTTAATGGTTGAGGGTGAGACAATAAATCAAGTTAAGGGGAAAATAAGAAGATTAAATTGTCCAAAGAGAACAGGTGCGATGGATTTGGTCGAGGCTAAGCTTGGTGAACATGGTTTAAGTAGATAATTTTCAAAAATGATAGACGTTGGGACAGAATTTAGATTCTCGCAGATTGTGACACTGGGACCAAAAAGAGATGAGTAAAAAACTAGAAGAGATTGGTAGGTCGTCAGTTTGTGGATTGATGGCTAGATGGCCAAGTAGTCCAGATCCGGTGCTATAGTTTAGATGGATGAGGATAAGTTCAGAATTTGAACGATTTGTAACAGTTTCAAATACAGAGTATTGCAATCCAAAAAGAAAGAATGTGGCAATTCGCGCGATTCAGTTTGCTGCGGAACCTGAATATTTAAAATATAGAGTTTGTGGGGAATGCGAGGTAGAGTGGTGTCCAGCAAAAGACTTGTTGAGAAATAAAACAAGACAAGAACAATCAAGAATAAAAGCTGTCTTGGAAGAATTGGATAATGGCTGGATTTTGGTAACACTAAGGTTTGCTTCCAGAACCATTGCACAGCACAGAGAGCTTATGATTAGCGCAAAATGCGTAAGAAAGATTGAAGATGATTATGAAGGATTAGTTTTCTCTAAAGACGATGCGACCCTTGTCACCATCAGGACTGATGACTAGTTTGACTTTATCACCTGCCATAATTTTGATGTGATTGACACGCAATTTGCCGGCGATATGAGCCAGGATGGGAGTACCATCGTCTAAAATAACTCGGAACATGGTGCCAGGGAGAGCTTCGGTAACGACTCCGTGGACTTGAACATCAGTTTTGGCCATAGTTGGAAAGACTTTGTTTTAAATGATAAAAAATAACTTTTATAGTAGCAGTAGCATCGGTGCGAACAAGTCGCTGTTGACTTTGATAATATTCCAAAATTGGACTGATCGAATCATCGTAGGACTGTTGACGCTGGGCTATGGCTTGGGGAGTCTCGTCGATACGGTTGGCGTCGGAAAATTGAGTGCGATTCATGATGATTTCGGCTTGGCGGCGGGCCATAATTTCGGCAAAGGTAATATCAAGGTGAACTATGGCATCAAGTTTTTGTCCATGTGTGGCTAAAAGTTCATCTAAAAGTTGGCCTTGGGTGACTAAGCGGGGAAAACCATCGACAATAAAATTAGTAAAATTAACTGAGGATAGGGCTTTTTCGACTACTGGCATGACTAGATTATCGGGAGCCCAAGTCCCTTGTTGCACATAAGACTTGAGTTCTTGGCCCAAAGCGGTGTTGTCTTCCATTTCTTGGCGAATTAAGCCACCAATGGAAAAATGGGAGAGATTAAACTCTTTGGCCAACATTTTGGCCTGAGTACTTTTTCCACAACCCGAGGGACCAATAATGGCAATATTCATCTTTAGTAAGTTAACTTTTCGTAGCGATACATTTGCACTACGTTTTCGATTTTATTGGTTAACTTGATAATTACCGAAACGCCGATTAAAACACTGGTTCCACCAATGGTTAAAGAAGAAACGCCGGTAACCATTTGGGTGAGAGTGGGCAAAATAGCTACGGTACCCAAAAACAAAGCACCTAAAAGCAAAATACGGTTGGTCAGATATTCTAGTCTAGCTTGAGTAGCTAGGCCGGGGCGAATACCAGGAATAAAGCCACCTTGTTTTCTAAGTTCTTCGGCGACTTCTTTGGGCTTGAATACTATGCTCATGTAGGAAAAAGTAAAAACGACGACTAGTAAAAAGTAGGTGGCCATGTAGACCACGGAACCGGTATGAAAGTTTTGACTAAGAAATTGACCGATTTTTAACAAAGAGGGATTGGACAGTTGACTGAGATATTGTCCTAATAAAGAAGGGCCGGTGGCCAGAGAGACTGCAAAGATAATAGGCATGACTCCGGCGGCATTAATTTTGAGAGGTAAATAGGTTTTTTGGCCACGGGTAGCGTAGTGAATGGGCACACGCAAAACTGCTTCTTCGACAAAAACGATGGAGCCGATTAAGACCATGGCCATGAGCAAAAAGACAATGATATTGGTACTGGCCTGAGCGGAGGCTAGACCACCGAGTGACAATGTGGAGGCAAAAGAAACAGGTATTGAAGCCACGATACCGGCAAAAATGAGAATCGAAGTACCGTCGCCCACACCATAATTATTGATTAGTTCGGCCAAAAGCAATAAGACCATAGTGCCAGCCACCATACTTAAAATTAGAGTTAACAGTTGAAATGGTTCTAAAACTGGCAAGATATTTTGGGAACGTAAAATTCCATACATACCAAAGGCACCAACCAGGCCCACTGGAATAGTAAGCAAGCGGGTATATTGGTTGATTTTTTGTTGACCATACTCCCCTTCTTTACGTAACTCCTCGAGCGGTTTGTAAAGCATGGTAAGAAGCTGAATGATTACGGAAGCTTGGATGTAAGGGGAAAGACCGAGGGCGGCTATAGACAAGTTGGCTAGGGTTCCACCGGAGAAGATGTTTAATAAAGACAAAACTTGGTTTTGGGCAAAAAACTGTTGAAGTAGGGAAGTGTTTACGCCTGGAACAGGAATATGGGCTACTAGTCGGAAGACGAATAAGATTAAGACTGTGGTAAGAATTTTGTTGCGAACCTGTGGAGTTTTGAGACTTTCTGCGTAAAGAGTTAGAAGTTTGGTGTAGCGATTCATGCCTCTATCTTACCACCTGCTGCTTCAACTTGAGAAACGGCAACTGAAGAGACCTTTAGACCTTTGAAAGTTAAAGCGTGAGTTAATTTACCAGTAGCTACTACTTTATATTGAGCAAACTGACCTAGTTTTTTATTTAGAGAATCGACACTAACCACTTGACCTTTTTTGAACCATTTGGAAAGTTGAGATAGAGAAACGGTGATTTTATTTTGGACGGTTTTGTTTTTGGTTTTACCTCGAAGTTTGGGTAAACGTTGAATCCAAGATTTTTTGATTTTACTACCATCTTCGGTTAGTTTAACTTTGCCACGAGCTTTGTCACCTTTACCACCGCGACCGGAAGTATGACCACCGCGACCACTGCCGTAACCACGACCACGTCGCTTGGCACCTTTGCTAACTGTAGTTGAAAGTGTACTTAAGAGATTCATATTAGGCTTTTAATTTTTGTAGAGCTTGGAAAGTTGCCCAAACATTTAAGGATTTATTGCGAGATCCAAAGATTTTACTAACAATGTCTTTGATACCGGCAGCTTCGGCAATGGCGCGAACTGCTCCACCGGCAATGATACCACCTCCAGCCTTGCCTGGTCGTAACAAAACCCTAGCGGACTTAAATTTATAAGTAATAGAATGCGGAATCGTGGAGTTTTTGATTTGGATAGGGAACATACTACGCTTGGCACGATTGGTTCCCTTACTGATTGCATCGGCCACATTTTTAGCCTTACCTAAACCAATACCCACTTTGCCGTTGCCATCGCCAACCACCACCAGAGCAGTAAAAGCCATTTGCTTACCACCCTTGGTAGATTTGGAAACTTTGGTAACTTCGATCACTTTTTCTTTAAATTCCTGGACCTTGCCCATAGATTGTAAAGTAGTGTTTTCAGTGGAACGTTGGTTGGTGATTTGCATAGTTTAAAATTTGAGTCCGGCTTCCCTGGCGGAATCGGCTAAAGCTTTGACTCGACCGTGGTAACGATAATGTCCACGATCGAAACGAACATGTAAAATTTTCTTTTTTAAAGCTAAAACGGCAAGACTTTTGCCAACTAGTTTGGCCATTTGCAATTTGTTTAATTTTTCCTTGGGTTTGAGACTCTTGGAAGAACAAGACAAGAGTGTTTTTCCCTTATTGTCATCAATAATTTGAGTCCAGATATGTTGATTAGTGCGCAAGACAGAAAGTCGAGGCATAGCTTTGTTGATAGCAAGATGCTTGCGTGTGCGAAGTAGACGTCGGATTTTGGCGTTATGTTGGATCATATTTAGGCAGTTTTGGCGGCAGCCTTGCCTGGCTTTAACTTAATAAATTCATCGATATAACGAATACCTTTACCCTTGTAAGGTTCGGGTTTACGGACTTTGCGCACGTTACTAGCAATTTGGCCAACTAAAATTTTGTCAGCACCAGAGATAGTTAATTTGGATTCATCGGGAACGGAAAAAGTGATACCGGCTGGAGCAGTGAAAATTACCGGATGGATAAAACCGGCTAAAATGGTCAACTTGTCGCCTGCTAGAGCAAATTTGTAGCCCGTACCGCGGATTTCCATGGTTTTGGACCAAGGAGTAGTTAAGCCGGTAACTATATTTTGAATTTGAGCTCGAATTGCACCGTGTTCAGCCTTAACAGGCTTAGATTCAGAACTACGACTGATAATTAATTGATCTCCCTCTTGTTTGACTTGTATAAAGGTAGTGTGTAAAACAGAAAGTTCTGCTTTGGGTGAGACTACAACGGTTTTGCCAGGAGCGATGGTGACTTTATAGTCGGCTGGAATGGTAATTGGCTGGTTGCCTATTTTGGACATAGTTTAAAAAACTTCGGCAATAATTTCGCCACCCAAGTTTTCTTTGTGAGCTTGTTTTTGAGAGCGCAAGCCACTGGGGGTGGAAATAATAACTAAAGAATGCGGAGTTTGACCCCAAGGTAGACCATCAGCACGCATATAAATACGTCGACCTGGTCTGGAGAAAACATTAATACTGTTAATTTTAGGTTCACGATTGTCTTCGTAGGCTAATTGAACTTTTAGATCGGATTTGTTGTCTGCCTTAACCACCTCAAAAGATTGAATGTACTTGGCTTTTTGTAAAAGTAAGCATACTTCTTCTTTGAACTTTGAAAAAGGAGCTAAAACTGTCTTTTTACCAGACTTATTGGCATTTTTAAGACGTATAAGTAGATCGAGTACGGGTGAGGAAATCATATTACCAACTAGACTTTCTAACTCCGGGAAGTTGACCGGTATGGGCTAATTTGCGAAAACACAACCTGCAAATGCCAAATAAACGAATAAAACCACGGGGTCGACCACAAAGTTGACAGCGGTTACGATGTCGATTACTATATTTTAATTTTTTGGCCTCGCGGACCTCTTTTGCTGTAGTTGCCATATTTAGGGTTCAAGAAATTTTGCTCCCAGGGCGGATAATAACATTTTTGCCTCTTTTTGGGTAGTAGCAGAGGTAACGATAGTAATTTGCAGTGGTCGAATTTTGTTTATTTTGTTTAAATCGATTTCTGGAAAATAGGTTTGATCTTTAATGGTCATATTGTAGCTACCTTTTTGGTCAAAGGAGGTGGGGCTAATGCCACGAAAGTCACGTAGGCGAGGGAGGACGAGGTTAAAGAATTTCTCCAAAAAATCGACCATGCGTTGCCCACGGAGAGTAACCTTGAGGGCTAGAGGGTCATTTTGACGAAGTTTGAAGGTAGCATCGGCTTTCTTTGCCTTGGTAACAGTAGGCTTTTGGCCAGCAATAGCAGTTAGCTCAACGATGGCAGCATTTAAAGACTCTTGGCTTTCACGAGCATCTTTGACACGATAGTTTAAAACAACCTTAGAAAGTCTAGGTACAGCGTGAGTATTCACTTTTAACTCTTTTTGGAGTTCGGGTATGATTTTGGAGAGATAGGTTTGGTTTAACATAATTATTTGACTTTAACGGCAGGAGTACTTGTAAGCATTTTACCGCTATCTTTGGCTAAACGATACTTGTGGCCACCTTTGTCGATTTGATAACCAACACGAGTAGGCTTATTGGTTTCAGGATTGATCAGCATACATTTGCTAACTGAAACAGGATATTCTTTGGAAATAATACCGCCGGTTTGACCTTGTCGACTTTTAAGGTGTCGCTTGAGCATGTTCACTCCTTCGACCACGACTTTGCCTTTTTTAGGAAAAACTGCAAGGATTTTACCTTTTTTACTTTTGTCTTTTCCAGATAGTATGAGGACCAGATCGCCTTTTATTAGTTTCATATTAGTAGACCTCGGGAGCCATGGAGGCGATCTTGTTAAAGCCTAAATCTTTAATCTCACGAGCAATGGGTCCAAAGATACGGGTAGAACGAGGTTCGTTGTTGTTATCGATAATAACACAGGCGTTGTCGGAAAAACGGATGTAGCTGCCATCAGTACGACGAGTTTCTTTTTTGGTACGAACGATTACGGCTTTGACTTTTTCCTTTGCCTTAACAGTTCCAGTAGGAGTAGCTTCTTTGACCACCACTAAAACAGTGTCGCCAACGCGAGCAATTTTATGATTGCCTCCGCGGTAGACGTGCATGACCATAACACTCTTGGCTCCGGAGTTGTCGGCAGGAGTGATGATGGAGCGTAGTTGTAACATAAATTAGGCAGTTTTAAGAATTTCTAAAGTGGTGAAGCGTTTGAGTTTGGACAAAGGACGACATTCTTGAACTCGGACAGTGTCGCCTGCTTTGGCCTTTAAATTGTTTTCAGCATAGATTTTTTTCTTGCGCTTGATCAGCTTTTTATACATGGGATGACGCCTAACATAGTCCATTTGTAGGACGATGGTATTAGTCATTTTGTCAGAGACAACTTGTCCGACAAAGACTTTTCCGGTAACTTTTGTATTACTTGGCATTAGGTTTTATTTTGGACAGCAAGAGATGAATATAACCAATTTCCGCTTTACTTTTTTTAAAGACGGAACTGTCTTTCAAGCCTTGGCTGTGATGCTTGACAGTGGATTCCACTAAAAAGTGTCTGAGTTTTTGCAGCTCAGTTTGTAACTCTTTAGTAGTCTTTTCTGCAAGGGATATTTTAACAGTTTTTTTGAGCATAAACAGGGGTTAATTGAGTCTTTTAACAAATATGGTTTTGACAGGTAATTTGGCAGAGGCCAAGCGAAAGGCTTCTCTGGCTTCGGCTTCGGGTAGTCCGGTTAATTCAAACATGACTTTGCCAGGACGAACTACGGCCACATAACCTTTGACTTCTCCCTTGCCGGCTCCCATGGTGCCACCACCTTTTTGAGTAAAAGGCTTGTCGGGAAAGACACGGATCCACATACGACCAGCACGCTTAGTACAGTGAGCAATGGCCTTGCGGGCCGACTCGATTTGGTTGGCAGTTAACCAATGACAAGTGGTAGCTTTTAGGCCGTATTCACCAAAGCTGACGGCAGTACCTTTGGAAGTTCCACCCATTTTACCGCGAAATTGTTTTCGATATTTAGTACGGCTAGGTTGTAACATGTTAGGCTAAAGTGACATAAACTTTAACACCCACATATCCTGAGCGGGTCAGAGAAGGACATTCGTGATAATCAATATTGGCTTTTAGGGTACTTAGCGGGACTATACCTTGAAAAAACTTTTCGCGACGGGATATTTCTGCTCCATTGATACGACCAGAGATAATTATTTTTACACCCGAAGCCCCAGCACTCATGGAGCGCTCCATGGCGGAGATAGCCACACGTCGGTAGGGCATACGTTTGGCAATTTGATAAGCAATTTTCTCGGCAATTAATTTGGCAGAAAGATCTACTGACTTAAATTCTTCCACTTGTAGATCGATGGATTGTTTTTGGACAGTAGACTTGGGTAAGATTTTGGTCAGAAGCTTTTTTAAGACTTCTAGTTCTTTTCCACCACGGCCAATAACTAAACCAGGTCGGGCAACGATTAGTGTAATTTTTAGACGTTTGTTAAAGCGTTCAATTTTTGTTCGGACGATACCGGCTGCGGATAATTTCTTTTCAATGGCATCACGGATTTTTTTATCCTCTAACAAAAGAGCGGGATAGTTTTTCTTGTTGGCAAACCAGGAGGACTGCCAGCTGACACCGGTTTTGGTTCTAGCAAGACGAAAGCCAACTGGATGTACTTTTTGACCCATATTATTTTGCTTTTACAGCTTTAACTTTCTTCTCAGCCACGACTTCAGGCTTAGAAGCTTTTAATAACTCATCACCGACAACTTTGATGTAAAGTTTGCTGTGACGCTTGAGTATCATACCACGATTGAACCTGGAGCCATGAGATTTGTCCATACGTTTGTACTTGAGGCCTTCGTTGCAAAGGATTTGATCAAACTTTAGCGTGGAAGGTTCCATATTATGATTATGTTTGGCATCGGCTAAGATATTTTTGATAGATTTGGTCAGGATACGACCAGTTTTGTTGTTGGTAAGCTTGGCGTGTTCCAAAGCCTTCTTTAAATTCATACCCATGTAGGGTTGCACGGCTTGGCGCAACTTGCGGGGAGAAAGAAGAATATTTGGATTTTGAAAAATAATAGTTTTGGACATAGTAGATTAGGTTTTTTCAAGTACACGCTTAACCACGCGTCCGTGACCTTTGAAGGTTCGAGTAGGAGAGAATTCACCAAGACGATGTCCAACCATATCTTCGGTGACGAAGACATCGAGAAACTTTTTGCCGTTGTGTACGGAGAAAGTTTTACCTACAAATTCAGGTGGAATTTGAGAAGATCTGGCCCAAGTTTTGATGGGACCAGTATACTTGGCGACTTTTTTAATTAGATTGGCGTCGATGTAGGCACCTTTTTTAGAGCTGCGGGACATATTACTTTCTACGCGAAACAATTAAGCGATTACTAGATTTCTTTTTACTACGGGTTCTCTTACCCATGGCAGGACGACCCCAAGGAGTCTTGGGATTCATACCAATGGATGAACGACCTTCACCACCACCGTGCGGATGAGCATTGGGGTGTTGGGCCACACCGCGAACGGTGGGACGAACTCCACGATGACGGGAGTCACCAGCTTTTTTTAATTTGACGTTCATGTGATTGGCATTGCCTACTTGGCCAATAGTGGCTCGGCAATTGGCAGAAAAAATACGGATTTCACCGGAAGGTAGTTTGACGGTGGCAATATCACCATCTAAACTTTGCAATACTGCAGCTGATCCTGCGGATTTAATGATTTGGGCACCTTTGCCTGGAACAAATTCCAAAGCATGAATAGGCATACCTAGGGGAATATAGCGAAGTTGTAGACAATTGCCGTCTTTGATGGGAGTTTGAGCAGAAGATAAAATAGTGTCGCCAGCTTTCATGTTCTCGGTAGCTAAAATATAGCGAAGTTGGCCATCTTTGTAGCGAACTAAAGCTAATTTGGCAGTGCGATTAGGATCGTAATCCAGGGAAACAACCGTAGCTTGCATATCTATTTTGTCGCGTTTCCAATCCACAGCACGAAGGTAGCGCAAGTGTTCGCCACCGTGATGTCGAGTGGAAACATGACCTTTGTTGTCGCGGCCAGAGGTTTTCTTTTTGATAGTTAATAAATGATTGATATTCATATTATTTGGCAGATTTGGCAAAATTCAACAACTCAATCTTGCTGTCTTTGGGTACAGAAACGATTGCCTTTTTGAGTGAAGACTGGGGATGTTTCTTGCCAGTTTTTCTGTTGGTACTGATTTTACCATGAGAAGTGAGGGTATTAACACTAGTTGGTTGAACTTTGAAAATAGCAAAAAAGGCGGATTTGATTTGGTCCTTAGTAGCTGTTTTCTCTACATAAAACATAAATTTACCATTGGCTTGTTGAGTGATGGCAGATTCAGTGATTAGAGGTCGTTTGATAATCATATTATTTGTTGAGGCGGTTTAAGGCGTTTTTACTAAAGACTAAATAATCTTGGTTGGATAAATTGTAGACGTTTAAGCTATTGGTATTAAGAATTGATACTTTTGGTAGATTCTTAAAAGCTCGAGATATAGAAGTAGCTTGACCAGTAGTAACAATACCGATTTTTTTGGATTTGAGTAAATTTTCGTCTAATTTGCGCAAATCGGACAAGAGAGCAAAGGCGGCTTTGGTCTTGGGAGACAAAACACTTAATTTTTGGATAGCTAAAATAGCGTTGTGCTTGGCAAATTTAGATAAAACACAGTTGATGGCAAGGCGCCTCATCTTTTTGTTTAAAGATAGGGAATAATTGCGAAGATTGGTTGGACCATGAGCTTTACCACCACCGACAAACTGAGGAGCTTTGGCGGAACCGTGGCGAGCGTTACCTGTACCTTTTTGAGCCCACATCTTTTTGGTGGTACCAGAAACTTCTCCACGAGTTTTGGATTTGGCTTGACTCTTGCGTTGGTTGGCTAAATAGACTCGGATGGCTTGGGCTACCAAAACACCGTTAAATTCTTTGGCAAAGACTTTTTTGTTGAGAGTTAATTCTCCTACCTGTTTGGCAGAAGTATCGTAGATTAGTGCTTTATCCATAGTTTTGTTTTAGTAAGAGTTAACCAAGCATTTTTGTGGCCAGGGAGAGAGCCTTTGACGTAGATAAGGTTCTTTTCCGGGTCAAGTTTAACGATTTTTAGATTTAAAAGAGTAGCGATTTTGTGGCCCATATGACCAGGCATACGTTTACCTTTGACGACTTTGCCGGGAGTTTGGGCACCGATGGAACCAGGAGCGCGGGTACGATCGGATTGACCGCCGGTGACACCTTGACGGTGAAAGCCGTGGCGCTTGACTACACCTTGGAATCCGTGACCTTTACTTAGACCAGTGACCATGAGGGAATCGCCTTCTTTGAAGACTTGGTCCATTTTAATCTCTTGACCGACGACAATTTCTTCGGACTCTGGCTTAAATTCAGCGTAACCATAGGGTTTTAGCTTCTCTAGCTTAAGTTTTTTCAACTTGGCTGTACTTGAGGGATTGAGATGTTTAGCCTGTCCATAGGCCAACTGGATAGCAGAATAGCCATCTTTAGAGTCAACTTTTTTGATTTGGGTGACAATTAGAGGCTGCGCATGTAATACGGTTAGGGGGATACGTTTACCCTCGGGGGTAAAGTGACCCGACATTTCACCTTTTTTGACGATAAATCCGTTTAGCATAGGATTACATCTTGACTTCCACGTCTACACCGGAGGGTAAATCCAAGTGTTGAAGGGTGTCGATGGTTTTTAAATTATTAGTCTCGATATCAATTAGGCGTTTGTGGGTCATGACCTCAAAATGCTCACGGGCGTTTTTGTCCACATGAGGCGAGGTAGTGACAACAATGAGTTTGCGAGAAGTTGGAAGAGGAATGGGCCCTTGCACTTTGGCACCAGCAGTTACGGCAGCTTGAACTATTTTTGCTGCAGCTTCGTCGATGATCCTATGATCGAAAGATTTTAGCTTGACGCGAATGTTGCCTATTTTTGCTGTTGCCATAAGTGTTAAAGAGCGAAGGAGTAGTTAATTACTCCAAAATTTCAGTGATAGCACCGGCGCCGACGGTTAGACCACCCTCGCGAAGAGCGAAGCGGTCACCTTTTTCCATGGCGACGGATTTGATCAATTCAATAGTAACTTGAGCATTGTCACCTGGAATGATCATCTCGACACCTGTGTTGAGGGTCAAAGAGCCGGTAACATCAGTGGTGCGGATGAAAACTTGAGGACGATAGCCATTGAAAATTGGAGTGTGGCGACCACCTTCTTCCTTTTTCAATAAAACTACTTCAGCCTTAAATTTCTTGTGAGGAGTGACGGAACCTGGTTTACAAAGAATTTGTCCACGTTCGATGTCGTCTTTTTCAATACCTCTTAAAAGCAAACCGACGTTGTCGCCAGCTTGACCTTGATCGAGTAATTTATGAAACATTTCGACTCCGGTAACGACGGATTTAGCAGTGGGGCGAAGACCAACGATTTCGATTTCTTCGTTGACGTTGATTTTACCTCGCTCGATACGACCAGTGGCTACTGTGCCTCGACCTTTGATGGAGAAGACGTCTTCTACGGGCATCAAGAATGGCTTTTCTAGATCACGGATAGGATCAGGAATGTAGGTATCTAGGGCTTCCATGAGCTTTTTGAGAGCTTCGACACCTTCAGGTTTACCTTCAAGAGCAGCTAAAGCGGAACCTCGAATGATAGGAACTTCGGCACCTGGGAATCCGTATTTGGTTAACAAATCGCGAACTTCCATTTCTACCAAATCCAAGAATTCAGGATCGGTGACTAGATCGACTTTGTTTAAGAAGACGACGATAGCAGGAACATTAACTTGTTTGGCAAGCAGAACGTGTTCACGAGTTTGAGGCATTGGACCATCTGGTGCAGAAACGACCAGAATAGCGCCATCCATTTGAGCAGCACCGGTGATCATGTTTTTCACATAGTCAGCGTGTCCTGGACAGTCGATGTGAGCATAGTGACGCTTGTCAGACTCATACTCAAGATGAGAAATTGCAATTGTAACGATTTTACTAGCATCGCGAACGGTACCACCTTTGGCGATGTCAGCGTAACTTTTACCACCTCCAAATTGCTTGGAAAGAGCGGCAGAAAGAGTAGTTTTACCATGGTCAACGTGGCCAATAGTACCAACGTTTACATGGGGTTTACTGCGAACGAATTTGTTGTCAGCCATGTTATTTTTGACGAATTGAACTGCTAAAAAAGACTTTAAGATTGTACCAGGACGTTGAGGCGTGTGCAAGGGGAAAATTAATATATGACATTAAATTAGCCCCTATCTTTAATTAATAAACTTTCCTGGACATCTTTGGGCACTTGGAAGTAATGACTTGGCTCCATGTAGAAACTGCCACGACCTTGGGTGATGGAACGGATGACAGTGGCGTAGCCAGTCATGGATTTTAGAGGAACTTGAGCGTCAATGATGGTAAAGCCGTGTTCATCACGAGAGCCCAAGATTTGGCCTCGGCGAGACGAAAGGTCGCCCATGACAGGTCCTAAAAATTCTACGGGGGTGTTGACTTCGACCTTCATGATTGGCTCGATAACAATGGGAGTAGCCTGTTTGACGGCATCCACTAGAGCATAGGCTCCGGCTAGTTTAAAGGCGTTTTCGTTACTATCCACCTCGTGGTAAGAACCATCGTAGACAGAAACTTTGATATCAGACATGGGGAAACCTGCAATAATACCCTTACTTAAGGCTTCTTTGACACCTTTTTCAATGGCAGGGATAAAATTAGAAGGAATGGCTCCACCTTTGACAGCATTGATAAATTCATAGCCCTCTCCCCTATTTTTAGGTTCGATTTTTAATTTACAGTGACCATATTGACCGCGTCCACCGGACTGGTGAATGTATTTACCTTCACCATCACCTTTGCCAGTAATGGTTTCGCGATAAGCCACTTGGGGTTCACCGGTTTTGACATTGACATTAAATTCACGTTTGAGGCGGTCGACGATAATTTCCAAATAAAGTTCACCCATGCCAGCTATAATAGTTTGGCCGGTTTCCTGGTTATAACTGACTCGGAAAGTGGGATCTTCAATAGAGAGTCGGTTTAAGGCCGCACCCATTTTTTCTTGGTCATCTGTAGACATGGGCTCGATGGACAAGGAGATGACTGGCTCGGAGAACTGGATGGGCAAGAGAGAAATTGGAGCTGCGGAATCACAAAGAGTATCACCCGTAGTGGATTCTTTAAGACCAATACAAGCCACGATTTCTCCAGCGTGACCTTCTTCGATACCTTCGCGCTTGTCAGCGTGCATCAAAAGCAGACGACCAATTCTTTCATATTTTTTCTTGGTAGAGTTGTAGACCTCAGTACCGGCTTTAAGCATGCCCGAATAAATACGTACATAGGAAAGAGTACCTACGTGTGGATCGGATTGAACTTTAAAGAGTAAGGCAGAAAGTTTTTCTTCATTGGTGGCGTGGCGTTGGAGTTCTTCGTTGCCCTCAAGACTGTAACCTGTGATGGCGGGAAGATCCAAAGGAGATGGAAGATAGTCGACGACTCCATCCAGCACTGGCTGGACACCTTTGTTGCGCCAGGCAGATCCACAATAAATGGGGAAAAGCTTGCGAGCAATGGTGGCCTTGCGTAGAGCCACTTTTAATTCGGCAGTAGTAATTTCGTGTTCGTTTAAGAATTTGTCCATGAGAGCATCGTCGGTGCCAGCAATTAGTTCGGCCATTTTGGCACGAGCTTGTTTGGCTTTTTCCAACAACTCTGCGGGGATTTCAGTAGTGGTGTATTCGATACCGGCATCGTCTTTATCCCAAAGCTTAGCCTTCATTTCCATTAAATCGACTACACCCACGTGGGCATGTTCTTCACCAATGGGGATAACCACAGGACAAATAGGCGCACGGAGTTTGGCAACGATACTGTCTAAGACCATTTGGAAGCTGGCACCCACTTTGTCCATTTTGTTGACGAAAGCAATACGGGGTACCTTGTATTTGTCGGCTTGGCGCCAGACAGTTTCGGATTGGGCTTGCACGCCGGCGTTGCCGTCGAAGACCATGACAGCTCCATCCAAAACTCGCAGGGAACGTTCTACTTCGGCGGTAAAATCCACATGTCCTGGGGTGTCGATGATGTTAAAGCGACAGTCGCGCCAGAAAGTTGTAATACAGGCAGATTGAATGGTGATGCCACGCTCGCGCTCTTGAACCATGGTATCGGTGGTAGTGGTGCCATCGTCAATAGAACCCATTTTGTGAATTTTTCCAGTATAAAAAAGGATACGTTCGGTAGTGGTGGTTTTACCTGCGTCAATGTGGGCAATAATGCCAATGTTTCTAACCTTGTCCATCGCCACCTGGCGATTTTTGGTCATTTTTACTGCGTCGGCCATGTTATTTGTCTTTGGCTATTAGCTTTTAGCTACTAGTTTTATTTAAGTTAAATAGTTAATAATTTAAACCAAGGAAAATACCCCCAGTTTTGAATTCACAATGATAACATAACCAGAATCTGTTTTGTAGCTAGGAGTAAAAAGTGTCATATACTATGATCAGGAATATGAAGAAAAAGAAGAAGATTTTGATTATTGGGGCAGGGCCCGGTGGGCTGGTCTTGGCATACAGACTACTGAAAAAAGGTCACAGTGTGATGATTATAGAAAAAGGAGAGACAGTGGGAGGACTAGCAGGGGGGTTTGAAATAAATGGTACTTATTTGGAAAAGGCCTATCACCATATTTTTAAAACAGATAAAGAGATTATTAATTTAGTTGAAGAGCTGGGTTTACAAGATAAATTGGGTTGGTATAAAAGCTCGGTGGCCATGGTCACGGAGAAGAAAATTCAACCTTTTGCGGGAGCCATGGACTTATTGAAGTTTGAAGGCTTGGGATTGGTGGATAAATTTAGATTAGGAATAACAGCCTTGTGGTTGCAGAAAGACAATTCCTGGGAAAAGTATATAAATATCAGTGCGGCCAAGTTTATGCAAATGGCCTGTGGAAAGAAAGCTTTTGGGGTTATTTGGGAACCATTATTGAAAGGTAAATTTCACCACTATTGGGATAAAGTTAGCATGGCTTGGCTGTGGGCCAGAATTCACATTCGAGCAAACTCCAAATCAGAAGGGGTGGAAAAACTTGGATATTTTCAAGGAGGATTTAATGTTTTAATAGAAGAATTAGCTAAACAAATAAAAAAACTTAGTGGAAAGATTGTTTTAAAGAAAAGTCTAGAGAAATTACCAAGAAAAGAATTTGACAAGATAATTTTTACAGGACCTGGGCAAAGTTTGGCAAAACTAATTGCGCAGGAAAATGAAACTACGCCTGCTTACATGTATGAATTGCAAAAGACAAAATATTTAGGAGCGGTGTGCATGGTCTTTACCTCCAAGCAAAGTCTTTCTCCGTATTATTGGCATAATATAAATAGACCTGGCTCCCCTTTTCTGGCCTTTATTCAACACACAAATTTAGTGCCCACTGGTTGGTACAAAAATGAGCAGGTCTATTATTTGGGTGTGTATTTGCCTATGGAAAGTAAAAATTTTGCAGAAAAAGAGGAAGTGGTTGAGAAAAAATGGTTGGCTTATTTAAAAACTATTTATCCACAACTAGACGAGAAACAAATTAGTCAAAAATATGTGTTTAAATTTGCCAATGCACAGCATGTGGTGGATTGCGGATACGAAGTTTTGCCACACATGACCCCACTTAAAAATGTATATCTGATGAATTTTGCACAAATATTTCCGGAGGATAGAGGGATTAATTTTGCAGTGAAAGAAGCTAACGAAGTGGCAAATTTAATTTAACTACTCGGTTGGGGTGGGAGTGGCGGATTTGGTGGCTGTAGTGGGAGTAGCAGTACTGGCCCCAGTGGAAAGATCTGTACCGATAATGAAGACTACATCGTAGGTCCCGGTATCAGATAAAGTTGGTTCGAAAGTGGCAGAGAAACTCGGCATCATTTGGGTAAAGTAATTTTCCATGCCAGATAATTTCTTTTTGGTTCGGA
>CAYUVY010000002.1:25886-28464 GCA_964448465.1 uncultured Gammaproteobacteria bacterium | reverse complement strand
GGCATCATTTGGGTAAAGTAATTTTCCATGCCAGATAATTTCTTTTTGGTTCGGATAATATTCTCAGTAACATCTTCCTTTGAATTGCCGGTTGCCACACTAGTAAAGCCAAGTTTGGTGATAGTTTCTTTAAGACTGGCGGCTTGGCCATTAATGTCGGTGGCGTTTTGGACTTGAATTTTAATTTTTTTGTCAACTGGAGCAAGGGTTGGAGTAGCGGTTGGCTCAACTGTGGGAGTAACCTCAACGGTCGGAGTGGGGGTAACCTCGGCAGTGGACTTATTGGCTTTAGAAAAAGAATAGTAGACCAGTCCCGAAACAAGTAAGGCTGTGATGGCGCCGACAATTAAAATGGGGGCTAAAGAATTTTTTTTGTTAGAAACTGGAGTAATAATTGTTTCATCGAAATTAGTAGTTTCTGGTTGAGTCATAGGTGTGGATAGTTTTAAATTAGAAGATGTAACGGTCTTGGGTAATAATACTCCCAAAACTGGAAGAGGCAAGGTGGTGGGTAGGTTTTGCTGAGTGGCAATTTGGATCGTATCAAAATCATTTTTTTCAATACCGGTGGTAGAAGTTAAATCAAAAGTATTGGATTTGTCCAAAAATAAACGATTGATAGTTTTGTCAAAATAAAGTTTGGAGTAGTTAATTAATTTTTGAATATCATGTTGAGAAGATTTTAACTTGTTGGTCAAAAAGACTTGAGGGCCCTTGGCAAGAACCAAAGTGTATTCTTGTTGATGTTCCAAAAGTAGAAAATATTCTTCTTTGTAGTAGCGGGAAATTAGATTAGCACTGGATTTGGCCACTGATTCGTAGTTGAATTTTTTCAAAGCTAACTTGGCTAAGTTTTGCTGAAGATTGATTAATTTGTTTTTGTCAAAAATGTCGGCCTGGATGATAGTTTTACCATTTTGCTGAATTAAAGCGTATTCCAAAGCTTCGGGATTTATTTCAAAATTAACTGAAGTGTGGGCCAGTTTGATGACCTCTTCCCGATCTATATTGGTAACGTTAGTGTCGTAAGTAAAAGATTTGGTAACCACTACATCTTCGGGTAAAAGTACGGTAACCGAGGAGGGTGGGTGTAGTTTAATTAGTTCCTGCAGAGACAAGAGGTCTAAATCACTAGAACTAGCTTTAAATAAATCTATTTCTAGAGAATAGTAATTGTTCTTGGTGCTGGAATAGAAAGCTTCGAGCTTATCTTTGTGGGGCCAGAGAACAAGTTTGGGCTTAGAAAACATTAATTTAGTATGAAACAAATGGCTTACCAATGCAAGTGAGCAAAGGCTTTGTTGGCCTCGGCCATGCGTTCGACTTCAGTGCGCTTGGTGACGGCAGAACCCTGATTAGCAAAGGCACTCTTGATTTCCGCAAATAGTTTTTCTTGGAAAGAGTGATATTGTTTGTTGGGTAAGGCACGAGCAGCATCTACAAGCCAGCGAAGAGATAAAGACATTTGGCGATGAGCACGGACTGGAGTAGGAACTTGATAGACAGAACCACCAATACGACGAGGACGGACTTCGACCTTAGGACGAATATTGTCTAGAGCCTGTTCCAAATAAACCACGGGGTCTTGTTTGGTCTCAGCTTTGAGCATGTCTAAAAAGGCATAGACTTGGCGACGGGCCGCATCTTTTTTGCCATCGTACATGCATTTGTTGATTAATTTGGCGACGGTGAGATTGTTGTACAGAGCGTCTGCGGGTATTTCTCTGGGTTTGATGGAACTTTTACGCATAGGATTTTTTAACTTTTGGCTTCAGCGGTTGGACGCTTGGCGCCATATTTGGAGCGAGATTGTTTGCGACCAGCAACTGCGCCGGCATCAAATTTACCTCTTAAAACATGATAACGAATACCAGGCAAATCGCGGACTCTACCACCACGAATAGCCACGATTCCGTGCTCGGCTAAGTTGTGGCCAATGCCAGGAATGTAAGCAGTAATGGTAGTGTGATTGGACAAACGGATTTTGGCGACTTTGCGCAGAGCAGAATGGGGCTTTTTAGGAGTCATGGTTTTGACGGAAACGACTACACCTTTTTTAAAAGGATTGATAGTTTCTACCACTCTATTTTTGACACTATTAAAGCCACCACGAAGCGCAGCTACTTTTTGTTTGTAACTGCGCTTTTTGCGACCACTTTTGACTAATTGATTATATGTTGGCATGTTAGGCGTTTACTTTCTGATTGCGAGATACAGGAATCAGACGTCCGATAATAACATTTTCTTTTAGACCGATCAAGTTGTCGACTAAGCCAAGCAAGGATGCCTCGGTTAAAGTAGAGGTAGTTTGCTGGAAAGATGCGGCAGATAACCAAGAAGCGGTGGTCAAAGAAGATTGGATTAAACCGAGTAAGACTTTCTTGCCTTTGGCTGGCTTGCCACCGGTAGCTTTGATCTTGTCGTTTTCGGTTTGGAAATAAGAAAGAGGTAAGACTTGGCCGTAGGTGAAAAGGGTGTCACCTGGATCGTCGACTTTAACTTTGTTACTCATTTCGTTGACTAAGACTTCGAAGTGTTTGTCGTGGATGGCAATACCCTGAGATTCGTAGACACCTTG
>CAYUVY010000002.1:24080-25786 GCA_964448465.1 uncultured Gammaproteobacteria bacterium | reverse complement strand
ATAACTCCAACTGGAACGCCTAATCTAACTAATTTACGAGTAGAGAGATCCCAACCATAACACTTGGCGCAGAAGCCATAGCGAGTGTTACAAGTTAAAGGCGAGCGTACTTCGACAGACTGAACATCACTTTTGTCGATAAGATCTGCAAGACCGTCGTCGAGCAGAGTCCCCTTGTGGACCATAACTTTGTTATCTTTGGGATTGAGAACATCGGTAGATAAGTAGCGTCCAATAATGCGACGAGCAAAATATCTTTCGCGACCTTTTTCCTTTCGTTCGACCAAGAAAGATCTGGTTGTATGACAATCTTCTTCGCGAATAATGGCGTGATGGGTGGCATCGACTAAACGACGAGTTAGATAACCAGCATCAGCGGTACGCAAGGCAGTGTCTGCCAGACCTTTACGAGATCCACGAGATCCGGTGACGTATTCAAAGGAAGATAGTCCTTCGCGCAAATTAGACTTAGTAGGTAGAGGCACAACTTTTCCGGTTGGGTCGACCATAAGTCCACGCATACCAGATAATTGTTTAATTTGATCTTTAGAAGCACGCTTGATACCAGCAGCAGCAATAATTCTAATTGGAGAGTCAGGAGTTAATAGTGCCCAAGTTTTGACGGCAATTTCTTCGGTAACTTCTTCCCAGATTCTTTGCTGGTTACGCTTTCGTTCTTCATTACTAATTAAACCTTGAGAAAAGGCATCTTCATATTCTTGAACCTTGGCCTCGGCGGACTTAATAATAGAATCTTTTTCAACTAAATATCCACAGTCAATAAGATTGATGGATACGCCGGAAAGGGTAAAGGATTTGAAGCCAATGTCTTTGAGGGCATCAATTAGACGAACGGTTTCTAGACGACCATCGGTTTCCAAGGTTCGGGTAATTAAGTTTTTCAAACTCATGGCACCAGCCATAGGTTCGTTTAAGAAATCAAAACTCTTGGGTAAGATGTTGTTGAACAAAATACGTCCACAAGTGGTCTTAATAGCCTTACCTTGGTGATACAGAACGATTAGTTCACGTAGTTCAATTTTTTCCGATTGATAGGCTAAAATAGCTTCAGATTTGTTGCCAAAGATGGGCAAATCTTGCATAGATTCTGCTTTTTCTTTGTCTAAATCTTGCTCGCGAACAGAAGTAATGTAATAACAACCGACAGCCATTTCTTGAGTTGGATAATTGGATGGTGAACCATCAGATGGTTTGAGTAAATTACGAGAAGGCATCATTTTTTGACGAGCTTCTTTGAGAGATTCGGCCGAAAGAGGCAAATGCACACCCATTTGATCTCCGTCAAAGTCGGCATTAAAGCCGGCACAGACACAAGGATGAAGGCGGATGGCCAGACCATCGACTAGTTTTGGTTTGAAAGCCAAAATAGAAAGTTTGTGTAAGGTTGGTGCGCGGTTTAGCAAGACATAACTATCTTTGGTGACCTTGTCCAACATGTCATAAACCTCTTTGGTTTTTTGATCAATCATAGCTTTGGCACTACGGATATTGGGAGCCAAAAGCGAAGTCATCAGTTCTCGCAACAAGAATGGTCGGTAGATCTCCATGGCAATTTCTTTGGGAAGACCAACTTGACCGAGTTTTAATTCTGGACCGACGACGATAGCAGAGCGACCAGAGTAATCGACACGTTTACCCAACAAGTTACGTCGGAAGCGTCCTTTTTTACCCTTAAGCATGTCGGA
>CAYUVY010000002.1:19609-23980 GCA_964448465.1 uncultured Gammaproteobacteria bacterium | reverse complement strand
AAAATCTCGTTTTGTTGCATACCCTTGAGGATTCTGATTTTGGAAAGTAGTTTACGCTTTTTAAGCTTGCTGGTAGTTTTGTCCAGTTGCTTTTTGAGAGCTTCAATAGACTTGTCCATGTCAACTCTCTTTAAGACTTTAAGTAGAGCACTGGCGCCCATGTCAGCTTGAAAGAAGAGGTCAGCTTTAAATTCATCGAGATAGAACATTTCTTCGTCGTTTAAGACAGAAAGAACTTCCAATCCTTTGACGGTGTCTTCCAAATAATTGATTAGGTTTTCAATTTTACTTTTTTCCGCAGCAGCTTTGTTTTCAAGTTTTTGAATGTCTTGCTTTAAACGAACATCCATTTCTTTTTGGGCAATTATTAATTGCTCTGGATTTTTTAGTTTTTTACTTAATTCTTTTTTGTCAGTTTCAACTTGCTTAACTTTTTGTTCTACTGCTTGTTCGGTATCGGTATTGATGGTTTCTTGTTTGAGTTTAGAATTTTCAGCTAAATTTGCCAAAGCTTCTTTACGTTTGTCAGGATCAATATCGGTAACTAAATATTTAGAAAAATAAACCACAGATTCTAGTTCACGTTGAGGAATGTCTAGGATCAAACTAATAGGACCTGGACTGTTTTTGAGGAACCACAAGTGGACGACGGGAGCGGCCAAGGCAATATGACCCATGCGCTCGCGGCGGACTTTGGAGGTGGTAACTTCCACACCACACTTGTCACAAATAATGCCTTTGAATCGGATCTTTTTGTATTTACCACAGTAACATTCGTAGTCTTTAACTGGTCCAAAGATCTTTTCGCAGAATAAACCATCTTTTTCTGGTCTCCAGCTACGATAGTTGATGGTTTCTGGTTTGGTGACTTCACCGTGGGACCAGTCTAAGATTGTTTGGGGGGAAGCAAGTTTGATTTGCAATCCCGAAAAATTGGTTAGGCTTTTGAAATTATGCATTTGCTTCCTCCTTGGGATTTGGGTTTGTAATTGGATTATAAGTAGAGTCATCTGTAGCAGCGGCGGCGGCTGGGGTAGCGGTTGGATCGGGTTGAGTACCGGTGCCAACTGGAACAACTTCCAGGCCAAGACCTGCTAACTCTTTGGTTAAGACTTTAAAGGACTCTGGAATGGCCGGCTCGGGAATTGGCAGACCTTTGATGATAGATTGGAAGGCTTGAGAGCGTCCTTCGATGTCATCAGATTTGATGGTCAACATTTCTTGCAGAGTATGAGCGGCGCGGTGAGCTTCAAGAGCCCAAACTTCCATTTCTCCAAGGCGTTGTCCACCCATACGGGCTTTTCCACCTAGAGGCTGTTGAGTAACTAAGGAGTAAGGTCCGGTAGAACGAGCATGAACTTTGTCGTCGACCATATGGATTAGTTTTAAGATATAGCTGACACCAACGATGACTTTTTGATCGTATTTTTTGCCTGTTCTTCCATCGTAAAGATCAACTTTACCACTTTCGTCCCAGCCAGCTTCTTTGAGTTCATCACTAATTTGCTTTTCGGAGAATTTTTCAAAGGCGGGAACGGTGTAGGATTTGCCCAGCTTAAAGCCGGCAACACCTAACATGGTTTCCAAAAGTTGACCAAGGTTCATACGAGAAATAACCGAAATTGGATTGATGACTAGATCAACTGGAGTACCATCGGCTAGATGAGGCATGTCGTAGGCGGGCATGACGCGGGCCACGACACCTTTGTTACCATGATGTCCGGCAACCTTGTCCCCTTCTTGGAGACGGCGGATTTGGGCCACATAAACTTTAACAACTTTGTTGACACCTGGATCCAGTTCGTCGTCTTCTTCTTTGGCTAAAATATCAACTTTGATGACCACGCCATATTCACCGTTGGGTACGCGTAAACTGGTGTCTTTAACTTCGCGAGCTTTTTCACCAAAAATGGCTCGGAGTAATCTTTCTTCGGCAGTTAATTCTTTTTCACCACGAGGTTCGACTTTGCCTACGAGAATATCGTTTGGTCCGACAGTGGCACCAATCATAACAATACCGTCTTCGGTAAGTTTACTGAGTTGCTCTTCGGGAACGCCGGGAATGTCGCGAGTTAACTCTTCTGGTCCGAGTTTGGTGTCAACGACATCAGCTTCGTATTCGTAAATATGAATAGAAGTAAAGACATCTTCTTTGACTACACGGTCGGAAACCAAAAAGGAGTCTTCAAAACCTAGACCATCGATAGAGGAATAAGCCACTAGAATATTTTTACCAATAGAAAGTTCACCGTCTTGAGTAGCTGGACCATCAATTAGTAAGTCGCCTTTTTTGACTTTTTGACCAAGGTTAGCAACCACGTGTTGGTTGTAGCAAGTACCGTTGGGTTGGGTTCGGGAATATTTAATCACAGGATAGGTCTCGGTAGTGCCATCTTTGGAAATTTCAGTTTCGGAGTCAATTAGCTTGGGGTTAACTTTCTCGTCTAGTTTAATAACCACTTTGGAAGCATCCACATGAAGTACAGTACCGGCACGATTGGCCATAACTACGCGGTTTAAAGCTTGGGCAATACTGGCTTCCATACCAGTGGCTACAATTGGTTTTTCGGGATTAATTAAGGGGACTGCTTGACATTGCATGTGCGAACCCATCAGGGCGCGGGTAGCATCATCGTGATCCACAAAAGGAATTAAAGAAGCAGAAGTTCCGAGAATTTGGCGGGGAACCATGTCGATATATTGAACTTCAGCAATAGGAGCTTCGCCAAAGTCACCTTGATAGCGGACTGGAACCCATTCTTGAACGACATTACCGTCTTTGTCCATTTTGACACCCAAATGGGTGGTGCGAACGTCAAATTCGTCGTCGGCACTTAAGTAAACAGTTTTAGTATCAATTTTGTATTTGTTACCAGCCTTGATTAATGCTCTGTAAGGCGCTTCTATAAAGCCGTATTTGTTGACACGGGAATAGAGAGCCAAATAGGTGACCAAACCGATATTGGGACCTTCTGGGGATCTAACTGTACAAATTTTGGAGTATTGAGAACTGTGTACGTCGCGGATAGAGTAGCTGGCACGTTCCCTGGACAATCCACCGGTTCCAACCACAGTCACGCGGCGGAGTAACTCCAATTCGGCCAAAGGATTGGTCTGGTCCAAAATGTTACTTAGTTGATTTTGTTTAAAGAAAGTATTTAAAGCAGAAATGAGAGGTTGAGGATTAATTAATTGAGAAGGATTGACCTTATCCTTGGTACTAGTCAAACTCATTCTCTCTTTAATCATGCGTTCGAATTTAAGTAGAGCTGGACGGATGGCAATTTGGGCGACGATTTCGCCCACAGAGCGCAAGCGGCGATTGGCAAGACTGTCGATGTCGTCTAATCTTTTGACTTCACCTTTTTGCAGTTGAATTAAGTATTTGATGGTGGCAATTAAATCTTCTTTGTGGAGAATCCAGTTGGCTTTGTCGGTGTCAGAAAAAGTGAAACCAAATTTTTTATTTAGTTTGTAGCGGCCAACCATGCCAATTTCGTAGGTACGAAGATCAAAGAAACGATCGTGGAAAAACTTTTGAGCAGTTTCTAAAATTACGGGTTCGCCTGGTCTTAGTTTTTTATAAAACTCCATGTAGGCTTCAGCTTGGGTTTTGGTAGGATCGGCAGCGATAGTTGCATTGATAAAATCACTAAATTCGTAGGCTAGAGTCTTGTCGTTCATGTCGCAAGCGGCACGAAGGATGACGGTGGCTGGAACTTTCTTTTTGCGGTCAATACGGGCAAAAATAACACCCTTTTTACCAATAAAGAATTCCAGCCAAGAACCCTTATGGGGACGGATTTCAGCATTGTAGAGTTGTTTGCCAGTAGAGTGATCAATTTCGGAAGTAAAATAAACTCCAGGAGAGCGAACTAATTGATTGATCACGCCGCGCTCGATACCACTGATAACAAAAGTACCCTCGGGAGTCATGGTGGGGAGATTTAAGAAAAAGACATTTTCTTCGGAGGTGGCGCCGGTACGTTTGTTGACTAGTTTAACGTTAATTTTGACAGGAACAGAATAGTGCATGCCTTTGCGCTTGGCAATACTAGGGGTGGTGTTGGGTAGATCGTAGGTCAGTTGGCCAAGATGCAATTCCCAGTTACTACCAGTGTAGTCGGAGATGGGAGAGATAGCTTTGATGGTTTCTTGAAGATCTTTTTGGAGAAAGCTGTTCCAGGAGTCTTGTTGGATTTGAATTAAATTTAACTTGGGAAGTTCGGGGTAATCTTTACCCCAGTTGGTTCGTTTTTTGGGCGCACTCATTAGTGATGGTTTGGTCAAACAACTAAAAAGGCGCATACAGGCCCGCGCCGAATGTTTGCTATTATATCGGCTATTGGTCCAGCTCGCAAGGGGATAAAT
>CAYUVY010000002.1:16963-19509 GCA_964448465.1 uncultured Gammaproteobacteria bacterium | reverse complement strand
GCGCCGAATGTTTGCTATTATATCGGCTATTGGTCCAGCTCGCAAGGGGATAAATTAATTACTTGATGGAACCGATGATACTGTCAAATACTGTTGATTGAAATTTGCCTTGTGTGAACATAAAGTTTAGAACATTTTTACCTTGTGGATACATGTAGACATCACTACTGCCCATTCCTACATATTTAGAATATAGTAGTTTCTTACCACCAACAGTAACTTCTTTTATGTCGGTATAACCACTATCCTTGGCAAAATCTAGCTTAATTTTATCAAGGTCAGTATTGGGTAATATGGTCATGTACATAAGTATGCAGGAACCCTCGGAACAGGGGTTGGGGTCAGTTTTAAATCTTTCTTCAGATAAATCATATGGAGCGAATACGTATGAATTTTTACTTCGACTATTTTCTATCCAAAAATTTGGATAATTAAATTTAAAGCCAAATGTTTTACTAGTAAAAGTCTTATCCGTAGTGGAAGTGGGCTTGGTAGTGGTTTTGGCTGGAGAGGTAGAAATGCAGGCTTTTTGAGTACAAACTATATTATCGTTGGTGGCACAGGTACAAGTGTTACAGCCATCTTGGGCTGGAAAAGTTTGACCCAGGGCATAAGTTTGGTCGTTTAGAATGCAAGAACCTACGCTAGGGGTAGTGGGGGTAGGCATGGAGACACTAGGGGTGGGGGTGGTATAGACTGGCTTGGAAAGGGTTTGGAAATTGAGGACTAATTTGGTACAAACTATAACTAATAGTATAAAAGACAAGAAGGTGGTCAACTTGAAAAAAGAGACCATAGCAGAGTTGCCAGAAGTTGCATGAGGCATGGGTGGAGGAAGAGGTGGATCCATTTGGATGGAGACATTAGGTTTGGGTTCAACTGACATTGGAGAATGAGGTGGGAGTTGGGGTTCGGGCATTGGTGGCATGGGAGGTGCTGGAGTTGGGGCAGGTGGAGTTACTGTTGGGGTATGTATGGCACCGAGGACGGAATCTGTTGGTTCTTTTGGCTCAGTAGCCTGAGATTGAGTGTATTTTTTGACAATTTCTGCGTACTCATTTACTGGATCCATAGGAATATCTTGGCAGGTTTTTTGGGAAAAGTAAAGATGTTATTGTATACGCCTACGGGCGACTAAAGTATCACGTATTTCTACAACATGTTCAATCTGTGCACACCTCAAACCATTCTCTTGTAATCTGATCATTCTTCTTGGAGAAACTGTATCCATTGCTAGAGCATAATTAAACATAGAACAGGTTTGGGGACTAGTAAGGGCTTCTTCTTGAGTTCCAAGAACTTCATTGCACATTAACTCTCCGGCAGTTTGGAACTCATTATCATCACAAACTTCAGGCGGGACTTCCAAAGCCTCTATATATCTTTCAACATTACCTATCATTTGACAAAATCCGTGATTTTTTGCACAACTTGGACAACCGCCTATGGATGGCGCCAATGGTTTGGGGACTTCGGATACTCTAGACATTTTGCAAATTTAAGAAATCAATAATGCCATAATCTACTCTTGTACTTGATTAATGTCAATTGAAGGGAGACTGAAATAACCGTAGATGTTACAATAAACCCATGTCTTTGCCTCAAAAATTCTTTATTATGACCTATGGTTGCGCTCAAAACCAGTCAGATTCGGAGCGGGTTAAAGCCTATTATCAAGACTTGGGATACAAAGAAGTTTTGGCTTGGAAGAAGGCAGATCTCGTGGTGGTAAATACTTGTATTGTGCGAGAAAGCGCGGAAAATAGGGCCTTTGGCTTGATTAATAATATAGATATCTATCGCATAGAAAAGAAAAAGAAAATTAAGATTGTAGTCACAGGCTGTTTGCCGGGAGTGGCCCACCACGTGATAGACAAGAAAACGAGAGCTAAAAAAATAGCTGATTTGTATAAACGCTTTCCACAAGTGGACGAGTTTTTGCCTATTGCCAAAATTAGTTACGACTTGGATCCGGTACGAGACAAAAAGAAAGCTGGACTGGTGACTATTTCTACGGGTTGTAATAATTTTTGTAGCTTTTGTATAGTGCCAGCAGCGCGAGGACGAGAAGTGTCGCGAAAGATGGAAGATATTTTGGCAGAAGTAGACAGACTGATTGCCCAAGGGTTTGAAGAAGTGGTGTTAATTGGACAGAATGTAAATTCTTATGGTTCGGATTTGGTGGCCAAGGGAAAAGAGTTTGTGGTAGTTAAACAACTAGGACGGCCCAGAATTCCAACCATGTTTCCCCTACTTTTGGAAAAAGTGGCGCAAAAGAAATTAAAAAAAGTATCTTTTGTTAGTTCCAACCCCTGGGATTTTTCGGAAGAATTAATTGAAGTAATTGCCAAGTATCCAAATATAGATCGCAAAATCCATTTGCCTCTACAATCGGGAGATGATGAGATTTTAAAGAAAATGAAAAGATCTTACACTGTGGCCCAATACTTGGATCTGATTAAAAAGATAAGAGCAAAAGTGGAAGGGGTTAGTTTTACGACAGATATTATTATTGGCTTTTGTGGAGAAACCAAAGAACAATTTGA
>CAYUVY010000002.1:7878-16863 GCA_964448465.1 uncultured Gammaproteobacteria bacterium | reverse complement strand
GTTTTACGACAGATATTATTATTGGCTTTTGTGGAGAAACCAAAGAACAATTTGAAAATACGGTGAAAGCTTGCCAAGAAGTGGGGTTTGTGATGACGTATATTAATAAATATTCTCCCAGAGTAGGAACGGTGTCGGCCAAATTATATCCGGATGATGTACCAAGTACGGAAAAGCGCAGACGCTGGTTGCAGGCGGATGTGGAGATTAACCACTACGTGCACTAGAAAAGAAAATATCCTTTTTATTTTTTTCGGAATGGATTTTGCTCGCCAATTAGCCCACCTTCGCGATGTTCTGGTGATAAGAGGGCTCGCAGTCCATCTAAGTCTGTTTTCATTGTGACTTGGTCGCCATTTAAAACTATTTTGCCTTCCGGGTACTTTGGATTAATCCAGGTAGCAGGTATTGTGGTACCGCCCTCGGGTAAACCAGATGACCTAAAGGTTATATTAACGTCTTCAGGTTTGGATAGATTCTCGCCAAAAATTGGATACATTAACCAGTCGTGAATAAAACGACTGGAGCAAAGAGCTAGCTGAGTGTTGAGAGTCCGAACGTCTCTTTCTGACCTAGCAAGTGCTTGTTGAAGATCACTAGGTTTATCGGGTAAATTATAAACGATACTCCCCCCAACACTATCTCCCTCTAGCCAAGATAAAACTTCCGCTTTCTGGTCAGCCATAGCAATTTCGGCTTGTTTGGGGTCAGATATCTTTCGGGCAGCAGCATCTTTTTCTTTAAGCAGGAAATGATTTATAAATATCGGATTTTGATTTGTATCCATATTTACTCTAAAACAAAGATTTGGATAATCCAAAGAACTGTCTTGAAAAACCCTAACATCATAATTGCTTAATGCGCCACGTGTGCGAGGGTAGGCATAACGTTTTGCTTGATAGGTTTTTCCTTCAAAATCTACTGTTCGTTTAAGATAATTATGATTTTCCCAAAATCTAAAAAAGTCTGCCAACATATCTGGATACTGACCCGTGTCAAAATCAAATCCATTGCCTTTTGGAGTTAATTCGGGATGATGTCCCCAAAAATGCTCAACAGCGCCTTCTCGGGCAACGTAATCTGGAAGTTTTTCTCTAAAATTATCTTCAGTAACACCTTCGGGTGGCTGGTAGAACTTTTGTAATTTTTCCAAAGCTAAGTCTACATTCTGTGGTGTTTTTATTACTATGTACAAGCCAGACATGTGTTGGGGCTATAATAATTTTGAAACAATACTTTTTAGCTCGTCATCCAAAGTTTTCTCACTTAGAATTCTAGGATCATAAGTATCTCTTAGAGATGTTGGCGAACCTTCGCAACCATCCACAGCGTGTAGATGACGATCGTGTCCATCACGGATACCTGAAGGTTCTATAATTTGCAATCTAGTGGCGCGATATTTTATTGCACTATTTTCTGGGTGAACTGGTAGACCGCATCGATCACAATTTTTTAACATAGATTATTATCGCATATTATAGGGTGTTTGTCAAGTATTTCTGCTTATCGAAGATATTTAGCTACATTCTGGTTGTGTTCGGAAATAGTACTTGCGTAGTGGGGGGTGCCAGAGGTGTCGTGCATGTAGAAGAGATAGTTACTGGAAGTTGGGGCGGCGGCGGCTTGTAGGGATTCTAAGGAGGGGTTGCAAATGGGCTGGGGAGGTAGGCCAGGATTGAGATAGGTATTGTAGGGTGAAGGAAGTTTTAAATCTAGTTTGGAAATGGGTTCCCAATATTTGAGAATATTTCTCTGGCGGCTGTCGCGAACAAATTGGACACTAGCGTCAACTTGCAGAGCCATCCCCTGCTGTAGGCGATTGTGTAAAATACCAGAAATTATTTTTTTATCTTCTAGGCTACGACCTTCGCGTTCGATTAAAGAGGCAAGAATTACCAAATCAGCATCGGAAAGCGTACTGGTTTTGTTGTTAAGCGCTTGTGTAAACTTTTTTTCGAAATTAGCAGTGGTTTGAGAAAGAAAATCGGACACCGAAGAATCGGCAGAAACCAAATAGGTATCGGGGAAAACATAGCCAAGGCGAGCAAGAGATAAAAATTCGGCGGGAGAATAGTCTAGTTTGCTGGCTAAGATTTTGGCATATTCTTCGCTCCTGCCACCTTCGGGGAGTCTAACCGAGATGTCTTTACTGCCACTGGTAGTAAGAATTTTAATAATTTCTGGACTGGAATATGAAGGTGAAAGAGTAAAATTGCCAGCTTGAATTTTGGTTTGCTTGCCTTGTATTCGAGCTGTGAGCATAAAGGCCCAGGTATTTTTGATTAAATTATTTTGCTGTAAACGGGTACCGATTTGAAATAAATTGTCCCCGGCGTAGACCACAAATTCTTGTTTGGCGGTATCTGTGGGATTAAGGCCCTGAATTTGGATTTGATACCAAAGAAAAGCTAGAACAGAAAGCGTAAAAAATATTAGAAGCAAGACTAAAAAAAATCTTTTCATAAAAGTACTCTTTGGAGAATAACAGCTGCAGAAACCGCGTCAATAGTTTGCTTATAATTTTTCTTTTTGTTTTTGTTGGCTTTGTAAATTTCAGTGGCTTCCAGGCTTGACACCTGTTCTTCGACAAATTCGTAAGGTATGGCTAAATTTAATTGTTGGATAAATTCCTGGGTGCGGGTAGCTACTGGACCATAAGACAGGCCAACGTAAATTTTTTCGATTTTATTTTGTATAATTATTTGATTTAATTTTTCTGGAAATGATGGATCGTTGGGCAAGACAATCAGAGGTTGAATTATGTTGCTAACTGCCAGGGCTAAGCCAATGCGCTTCAAGCCAAAATCTAAACCTAAAAAACTGGTCATATATCTTGTAGTTTAGCGCGGACTACCAAGCGGCGTAGATAAGTACCAGGAGGATGACAAGTGATAAGAGTGAGAAAGCGACCATCGTAGCGTTGCTCTAAGACCGATAAGTCTTCGGGGGTTACTTCATACATCTCTTCCACTTTGTATTTGTAGGTAACTTTGTCGTAGGTTAGGGCAATTTCGTCGCCGTCTTTGAGCTTATAGAGAGTGGAAAAAATTGTGGTGTAAGACTTGGGGTCAAAAAACTGAGGCAAGACAGAATGACCAAAAACTACGGTACTACCAGCTTGGCCGGGCAGGGCAGTGTTGGGATATTGAACCAGACTTTTTTTCAAATCTTGGCTACCAATTTCTACGTCAGCGTTATAAATTTTTAGTTTAGGTATCGCTAACTGGTAAGAATAAGAAGTAGTACCATCTAGGGCACCAGTTACTGGAGGATTAGCAGGATCAAACCAATTATTTAGCTGGGTATAGTCGGTAGTTACTTCACCCAGAACTTTGTTAGTTTGATTATAAAACTGGGCAGAAACTGGGCTATTTAATTGCTTAAAGTCTTGAGTAAAAAATTGAAAATGAGCAATGGGATAAAGGACAGAACCAAGTAAAATTAACCCCAGAGCAAACAAGAGTCCGGCGGTAATTTTTTTGCGATTGGAACGTTCTGTCTTGAGGATGGTTTTTGGTGGTGCCACAGCAACTGGGGCAGGGCGAAATATTTTAGTTTTACGATAGTAACCATAGCTCATAGGTTCTGAGTTTCCAGTTGAATTTTTATATTGCTGGCAGAAAAGGGCAACCAGTGGCTTAATAGTTTGATTAAACTGTGGTCCTCGATTTTAAAATCATAAGCTCTAGGTACATGTTTTAAAATAATTGGTCGAATACTAGTGGGACTGTGGCCTTTGATTTCGGAGGCAAGTTGAGTTAAATCTAGTTTGGGACTAGCCAATCCTGCAAATTGCAAAGTACCGGTGGCCCGGGCGTCGTCGATAGTTTCGGCCTTAAAAACAAATTGGACTAAATCGGGATTGATGTCTGCCGAGGCAAACTCAGGAAGTTGTTTTAAATAGTGATCAACTAATAGTTTTTTGGTGGCATCAGTGATGTTAAAGACGGAAACATTGGCATTAAGAGTAGCTTGAAGTTCGGTGGCTTGCTCGTCCAGTTCGCGATTAAACTCAATACGATCTTTGAGAGTTCGTAAAGTTGATTTGAAGATATTTTTGGATTCGGTTTCGGTTTTAATTTTGGCGTCTAATTCTTGGCCAATCTTATCGTTTAATTGTTTGGTTAAATTATCCCGATCGGTTTTGGAAACTACGCTAACTTCTTGGGAATTACCGCCAGTAAAGGGTTGACTAACTTTGGCCAAAACCGAACCAACAGCACCTTGAAAAGTCAGTTGCACGTCTTGAACCAGGTTGCCCTGAGTACCAATATCTTGGGCTTGGAGTAGAGTTTTGGTTTGGCCCATGGCAATAGTACCGGTTTCCAAATTGGGTTTGGCGGCTTCGATATTAGTGGAGTTTTGCAAGAGAAAACGGCGACCGTTGGGATCCAAAAAGACAGAGTTTTTGGGAATAGTTTGGATTTTTTCGGTTTTGTTGTAAAGAGTGACTTCGCCTTTACTAACTTCCCCGGTTTGCTTTTTACCACTTACTGCCAGTGTGCTGTTGACTTGCACATTGAAAGTTTTTTTACTGGCTGGAACTAGACCTTTACTTGCATCAAACTCGGTAGTGGCAGTAGAAAGGGAAATTTTTACGGATTTGTCGATAGTAAAGGGGTTGGCAAAAATGGTTACAGTGGCCTTGGATGTAAGAATAGAAAGAACCAATAAAACAATTAGACCAAATAGGGCAAAAAGAGGAATTAGTTTTAAGGTATTAGGAAGTTTTAGTGTTGGTTTAGTTTTGGAGGATTTTTGTAAAACTAAATTGTCGCTAGTTTGGGCATAAATTGGTACGGTGGGACTACGATTGAAGCCCAAGGTTTCGGGCTGAACGTGGATAATTTCAATTTCTGGGGATTTTTCTTCTGGCAAAATGTCGGCAGTTTTAGGTGGAATGTATGGAGCAACCGGAGTAACGGGAGGAACAGGAACTGTTTCGACGGAAGCAGAGGGTGGCAGGAAAATATGCTGGCGGATAAAGGTGGCAAAATATTGAGTGAGTTGGCTGTGGCTGATCGTCTTAACGGAGGGAATGTGTAAAAACAAAGGTTGGCCAACCGATTGCCAACGGTGGCGGGTAAGTTCGTCGACCAGCTGAACCGGGGCTTCGCCACTGACTAAAATTTGGGGAGGCAAAGCAAAAGATTGGCGTAAAACACCCAAAGCATTTTGGATTAACTCCAAAGGTAAGGTTTGACCGTCGAGTCTGGTCTGAATTCGCTTGACGATTTTACCCAAATAGGACAAAGAAATACCAATTGTATTACCAGAAAAATGAACAAGAATAGAATTTAGCGGAGAATTGTTTTCTTGGTTTTGCTCTTCGACTAAAGCTTCATCGGCGGTGGTAAAGCCCAAGGGCTTGAGTTTTAATTGTTTACAAAGATTTTCTAAAAGAGTTTTTTTAGCAGAGATTATTTTGCCGTCCTCAGCTTGCCAAAAGGGAGAAAGGATAAAGGCGGCTTGGGAGGGTTCTTCGTTTTCGGGCAGATTTAATAAACTAGCTGAACCACTTAGGGAAGTGTCCACAGCATTAAGTAAACTATCGGCGGTACCATCGTGGGGTTGAGTAAGACCGGTGGCCAAAAGCAGGGCAGAACTATCCTGGTGTTCGACCAAGTGAGCACTGGCAGAAGCATCGTCGACCACGATCATCCAAAATCTAGAATCCTGTTGCATTACTTAAGAATACAAAGTTTTTGCCTTTTAGGCTAGACGTGCGTAAATTCGGCGAACATTGGAAGAGAGAGATTCTTCTTTAAAAATTTCAAAAAAACCTATTTCTTGAGTATTTTGTACATGGGGACCAGTACAAATTTCCTTGGAAAAATAGGATGATTTATCACCTATGGTATAGACGGTAACTGAAGAGGGATAACGGGCAGAAAAGAGAGCCATGGCCCCTTGCTTTTTGGCGTCTTCTAGTGACATGGTTTCCACCGAAACGGGTAATTTAGCAGAAATTTGTTGATTGACGATTTCTACAACTTGTTTTAATTGTTCAGGAGTAGGCTTTGTGGAAGTAGTGTAATCAAAGCGTAAACGTTCTTGGGTGTTGTTGGAGCCGGCTTGGGTTACTTCTGGTCCCAAAACTTGGCGCAGGGCAGCATGAAGTAAGTGGGTGGCGGTGTGGTAGCGGGTAATTAGAGCAGAATTGTCGGCCAGACCACTGGCAAAGCGGCCGGCAGATAAAGTTTGAGAAGATTTTTGGTGTTCTTGTTTTTTTAAATCAAAGCCAGCTTGGTCTAGAGTTAAGTTATTTCTGCCAAGTTCCTCGGCAATTAACTCTACTGGAAAGCCATAGGATTCGTAAATTTTGAAGGCATCTTCGCCAGTAACATTTTGTTTTTTAGCAATTAGTTTTTGAATCTCACGTATACCGGAATCGATAGTTTTGGAAAACTTGGCTTCTTCTTGGGCCAGAATGTCTAAAACTTTAGTTTTGTTTTGATCAAGTTCGGGATAAATTCCAGCAAGATTAGATTGATTGCCATAAATAGCTTTGGCAATTTCTACCAAACTAGAATTGATCTCCAAGATTTTGGCTTGGCGAATGGCCCGGCGAATTAAGCGGCGCAAGACATAACCAGCTTCTTTGTTGTTGGGAACTACACCATCGGTGGCGATAAAAATAGAGGCACGCAAATGGTCGACTAAAATGCGCATGGGAGATAAATAATCTGCATATTTTTTACCCGAAAGTTCCTGTATTTTTTCAATTATCGGCCACCAAATATCGGTTAAATAATCATCGTCAAAACCATTTAAAATGGCCACATTGCGCTCTACGCCGTAGCCGGTATCCACATTTTTTTGAGAGAGTGGTAGAAAACTGCCATCAGCTTGTTTGTTAAATTCCATGAAAACATCGTTGCCAATTTCGACAATTCTTCCCAGCTTATTACCAATTTCAAAATCGATAGGACCAAGTTCGGGATGGGTGTCGATAAACATTTCCGAATCTGGACCACAAGGACCAGTAGCTCCAGCCGGACCCCACCAATTGTCGTCTAGAAAGTGGATACGTTCTTCGGGTATACCAACTTGGCGCCAAAGGTCGTGGCTAACCATGTCTTTGGGAGAGTCGGCGTTTCCAGCAAAACAGGTGACGTGAAGATGGTCGGGATTGTGATGTAAATGCTTTGTTAGAAATTCGTAGGTCCAAGGTATCATTTTTTCTTTAAAGTAGTCTCCCAAAGACCAGTTGCCAAGCATTTCAAAAAAAGTGTGATGACAGTTGTCCCCGACTTCGTCAATATCGCCTGTACGAACGCATTTTTGGACATCAACCAGTTTGTTACCTAGGGGGTGGGGCTGGCCTAGTAAATAGGGCACTAGGGGGTGCATTCCGGCGGAAATAAAGAGAGTACTAGGATCGTTTTCGGGTATTAAACTGGCTGAGGGTATTTCGGCATGACCTTTTTGTAGAAAAAAATCGACGAATTTATTTTTTAATTCACGAGCGGAAATAGACATGGGCAATTATAACAAAATAGGATATGTTTTAAACCCGCCTGTCGGCGAGGCAGGTTCTAAATTTTAAAAATAAATTAAGATATTTACTTAAATTGGATTTATTTCTTTTTCACTAGGAATTTTTTGCGGGGGAGTTTGGGTGGACGAGAGGTACGAACTGGTTTAGATACTTTAGCAGGTTTAGTGGTTTTAGTAGATTGTGTAGATTTTGTTTTGGCTGGTTTAGGTTTTACAGGAATAACTTTTTTAATATGAAAATAAGACTTGAGTTGGTTTAAATAAGTTTTAAAGGCCAGAACAATTTTTTGTTTATCTTGTTTTTTGAGAACATAGAAAAAGACCACGCCGGCAAGACAACCTAAAACTAGACCCAAGATAAATTGATAGCTACTATTTCTGTCTTCACAATCACAATTACTATGGCTCATTTTTTGGAAACGCGCTGGAAGATGGCGTTGAAATTTTTAAAACCTTCGCGCAGACCAACATAAAATTCCCCGGCAGTAAGCAGAGGTTGTTTTAAGGCATGAGAAATGTCCCCCGCGTCGCTTAAAATGGTGGTGGTCTGAATGACGGCTTTACGCATTTCTTGGAGTAAGCGAACCAGGAAGATAACGAGCACGACAAAGGAGATGGCAATGAGCCCGAGAAAGATGGTGGGGAGAAGATTAAGAATAGACATGGGTAAGTATAAGTCTTTTTAGCTCTTTTTCAAAACGATGTCCTTACTGGTGGTTTTACCGTTTTTGGTTTTGGCTTCTATGTGAACTGGAGTTTCAGTGGCACTGACAAAAATTAACTTAGAAAAGGAGCCATCTTGCTCCACGATGACCAGATCTTGATTAATGCGAATAGTGGCGTCGGGATCGGTTTTACCAGTTAATTTGATTTGCTGTAAGTCGATAGAAATTTGGGCAGGAAAAGAAACGGATAGCTCGGGGGGGCGAGTAGAGCTAATTAGTTCGTTGCCCAGATATAAAACAAAAAACAGAATAACGATACCCACCGCCAGACCAAAGCTATTTTGGGGAGAAAAAATAGTGCTGTGGCGACGCAGAGAAATGGATTGGTTTTTTTTGGCTTCAAAATCACGACGGAAGAGGGCCAAAATGTTGTCGCCATTTAAACCTAAAAATAGGGCATAGTTTTTGACATACAAAGAGCAATAGGGTTCGCTGGGGTATGCAGTGCTCTCTTCGTTTTCAAAAGCCTCTAAGTACTTTTGAGGAATTTTGGTTTTCAGTGAAGCTTCTTCTAAGGAAAAGCCCAAATCTTGACGATTAGATTTTAAAACACTAGCCACAGTATACATAAATATTAATTAATCAATTTTCGACCCGCCTGCCGGCGAGGCAGGTTTAACAATTTTCAAAAAAATAATAATAAATAATATATAAATTTAATTACAAAAAAATTATTCTGAATTGGAGTCGTTATTGTGGGGGACCAAGATGTCGCGAGGCTTGGCACCGTTGCTGGGGCCGATAATGCCGGCTTGTTGTA
>CAYUVY010000002.1:3887-7778 GCA_964448465.1 uncultured Gammaproteobacteria bacterium | reverse complement strand
AAGATGTCGCGAGGCTTGGCACCGTTGCTGGGGCCGATAATGCCGGCTTGTTGTAATTCGTCTAAAACACGAGCTGCGCGAGCATAACCAAGTTTAAAGCGACGTTGCAAAAGAGAAGCGGAAGCTTTACCAGTTTCTTGTACTAGTTTGACGGTTTCATCAAAGAGTGGATCGCGATCCCCAGCATCATTAAGCTGTAAGCCATGAGCATTATTTTTGCCACCCATACTAACCTGCTGACTAACTACGGTTTCGTCGTATTCTGGGGCTCGTTGAGACCTTACGTAATCTAACAAACGGCTGGTTTCTTTATCACTAATAAAACAACCTTGAATACGGACAGGTTTGGCCAGATCTGGAGGTATATAGAGCATGTCGCCACGGCCTAAAAGTTTTTCGGCTCCAGGAGTGTCCAAAATAACCCTAGAATCGGTCATACTGGCCACAGCAAAGGCAATACGAGTTGGTACATTGGCTTTAATTAGACCTGTAAGAACGTCTACAGAGGGACGTTGGGTGGCTAAGACCAAATGAATACCAGTGGCGCGGGCCATTTGGGCAATGCGACAAATATAATTTTCCACATCGCTGGGGGAGAACAACATAATGTCGGCCAATTCGTCGATGATAAAGAGGATATAGGGCATGTTGGTAAAGCCAGCAATTTCATGATAAGACTCGATATTTTTGGCTTGGACCTCGGCAAAGAGTTTGTAGCGGCGGTCCATTTCGGAGGTGGCCCACTTTAACGCAGAAAGGATTTTTTCGGGTTCGGTAATCACGGGAGTTAATAAATGAGGAATACCGTTGTAGGGAGTAAGTTCCACACGTTTGGGATCGACCATAATCATTTTCACTTCTTCCGGAGAGGCTCTAAACAAGATGGTGGAAATCCAGGAATTAACACAGACAGATTTTCCACTACCGGTTTGTCCAGCAATAAGAACGTGGGGCATTTTAGCAATATTGGCTACGCGAGCATGACCAGCCACATCTAGACCTAGAGGTACACTAATTTTATTTTTAGATTCGTGCATAGCCTGGGAGTCTAAGATTTTGCGAATTGGCACGACTTCCAGTGAGCGGTTGGGGACTTCGATACCAACCAGGGCACGACCTGGTATAGGAGCTTCTACACGGATTTGGCCACCAGGAGCAGCTAGAGCCATAGCCATGTCATTACTTAAGGAAACAATCTTGGCAAGCTTAGTGCCCAGGGCAACTTCCAAAGCATATTGGGTGACCGATGGTCCTTTGTTGACTTCCACCACGCGAGCCGTGATACCAAAAGAATCGAGAGTTTTTTCGATAATTTGGGCATTTTTGTTGACATCCCCACGATCGGCCTTGGCACCTTCTTTGTCGTCAAAAATATCCATACTGGGATATTGCCAGACTTTGTTTTCAGTAGAAGCAGAGGAACGGTTGGCAGTTAAAACTGGCTTGACGCCGACAGTTTCGGGCATTTTTTTATCCATGGGCAAAGGTGGCTGAATTTGTTTGTTGGAAAGCTGTTCGTCTTTGACAAATTTAACGTCCTTTTTGTCTTGGTTATATTTGCCACTAGATTTTGGCAAACGACCAAAGGTGTAGCGATGAATGGTGCTAAGAACTTGGCTAAGAATTTTGACAATTTGGGCAATGGAAGTATCAAAAAAGATCACAAAACCGACGATAGTCACGCCAGAAAGGGCCAAAATGGCCACAGGTTGGGTTAAAAGTTCTTCGAGTCTGACCCAGGCAAAATCGCCTACTAGACCTTGTTTGGATAAGATAATTAAGGAGAAAAATAAAAGATGAAAGCCAAAGAAAATGTTGGCTTCTTTAAAGGGTGAGCGGATTTGAGCAAAAATAAAGGCTATTAGGATCAGCCAAAAAGGCACGCCGATGGCAAAAAAACCAAATAAGTTGACAAAAATTTGATGAATTTGGGTTAAGACTTCGCCAGACTGTAAGAAAGATAAGGAGGAAATTATGGCAAAAACGATAAAAAGGATGAATAAAATGGTGTTAAAAGTTTCGGGTTTGATGTGAAGGCGTGGTAGGCCGAAGGTAGATTTCTTGCGTCGTGGCATAAATTTAGTATAGATAAATAGGCAAAAGTTGCAAGCTATTAGTCTATATCTATATTATAGGATGTTGTATTAATTTTGTCAAGTGTTAAGCTAAAACTATGTTTAAGAACGAAAAAGTTGTACCAATTGATGCTAAACCGGGTGATAAAATTGAGATTGATGGACAGAAGTATGTAGTAGTTAGGGTTAGAACAGGAATGCTGGGGCTTGAACCAAACAAACCATTGAAGACTGAAGAAGACAAAACTAAGCTAACTTATACTGAAAGTAATGCTCCAAAGCTAGGTAGAAACTAGTAACTTTGAGCGAAGAGCCATTGGGTGGTGGATTTTTCACCCGTAAAGATACATTTACCCTCAGCTTGAGGTTGGTCTAGGGGCAAACAGCGACTGGTGGCCTTGGTTTCTTCTTTAATTTTCTTTTCCAACTCCTCGGTTAGATTGACAAAACAACGCACAAAACCACGGTGTTTGGTGAGAGTTTCTTTGAATTCATCATAGCTAGCCACATCGCGAATATTGGCGTCCAAATAGGCCTGGGCCTTAGCTAACATTTCCGAATGAATAATCTCTAAAAGTTCAGGTACTTTGGTAACTATTTCGTCTAACTTTAGGGATAATTTTTCACCAGTGTTGCGCTTTGCAATAGTTAGGACACCGGAGGCTAGTTCACGCTCCCCTATTTCGATGCGCAGAGGTGTGCCTTTAAGTTCTAGGTCGTTGAGACGATAACCAAGAGATTTGGTGTCATCGGAATCGATTTTGACCCGAACATTTTTGGTTTTTAATTCTGCTTGTAATTTTTTGGCTGCAACCATAGTTGTGTCGGAGTTACGAACAACTACGATGACAACCTGAGTGGGAGCGACGCGAGGAGGTAAAACTAGACCTTTGTCATCGCCATGGGCCAGAACCATTCCACCAACACTTCGGGTAGTAAAACCCCAAGAATTTTGCCAAACATACTTAACCTGACCATCTTGGTCTTGAAATTTGATGTCAAAAATTTTACTGAAATTTTGTCCTAAATTGTGGCTGGTACAGGCTTGTAAGGCTTTGCCCGAAGGCATAAGGGTTTCGTAAGTTAAAGAGGCATCGGCCCCAGGAAATTTTTCGGTTTCGGACTTGCGCCCAACAATTCCCGGCATGGCCAATAAATCGCGATAAGTAGTTTCATACAGTCTAATCCCCCACTCGGTCATGGCCCAGTTGTCTTTTTCAGTAGCATGGGCACCGTGGCCTTCTTGCCAGAGGAATTCACTGGTGCGCAAAAAGGGGAAAGTACGCTTTTCCCAGCGGACGACATTGTTCCATTGATTCATAACTAAAGGTAAGTCGCGATAGGAGGAAATTAATTTGGCATAGGTTTGATACATGATTGTTTCGGATGTGGGGCGAACTACCAATCTTTCGGTTAATTCTTCACCTCCGCCGATGGTGACATAAGCGCATTCTGGAGCAAAACCTTCGACATGCTTTTTTTCTTTAGTTAACAAAGATTCCGGAATAAACAAAGGGAAATAAGCATTGGGAATATCTTTGTCTTTAATTTTTTTGTCCATGAAGGCCACGATGTTTTCCCAAATGGCGTAGCCAAGGGGCAAAATTATCATGGTACCTTTGGCGGGACCATAGTCGGCCAGACCCGCCTGGTCGACCACACTTAAATACCATTCAGATAAATCTTCACTGCGAGGAGCTAGACGATTGTTGTAAGCCATAGTTGATTTTAACGATTAAAATAATTTTCCACCAGCAGGAACATTTAATGTTGGGGAAACTAGCACCACTTTACCTTCGGAATCGGGAACACCAAG
>CAYUVY010000002.1:0-3787 GCA_964448465.1 uncultured Gammaproteobacteria bacterium | reverse complement strand
TTTTGCCCACAGAAATTCTGTGTACAAGGACGGGGCAATTAATTGCTAAAAACCGTGGTACCACCTTGCTGTAACTCTCGTAGTTTTACGTTGTTGCAAACGAACTAGTTATTTATTCCTAGTTATCTCGTCAGGCTGGGAACCTGAGTCATAGAATTTGGTTGATTATAGCAGATTTATTCTAGCTCCACGACCAAAGGCAGGATCATCGGCTGGCGGCCGGTTTTGTCGTAGATGACCTGCTCCAGATGTCCTTGGACTTGCTCTTTGACATATTCAAAGTTGTTGGGAGTGCCTGAAACTTCTTTGAATTTGTTTTTGATTTCCAGTTTAAGATAATCGAGTAAGTCGGTATTTTCTTTGACAAAGACAAAGCCACGACTAAGAATAATTGGATCTTTTTCCAGAGTTCCTTTGACAGAATCAACCAACATGATGACAGCAAACATGCCATCTTCGGCCAGAAGCTTGCGATCGCGCAGGACGGTGGTACCTACATCGCCAATGCCAAAACCGTCGATTAGAATCTTTCTGTGTGGAATGGTGGACTTAGTGTCCGCGGTGCCATTGCTATAAAAGGTAGCAGCCTGATTAACATCCGGTGACAAAAGTTGAGAATCGTTGTAGCCCATGAGTTTGGCCATTTCGTGATAGGCCTTGATGTGGCGGAAGTTTCCACCAATGGGCAGCAAGAATTTGGGTTTAAGCATGTTAATTAATATGGCATGTTCGTTTTGAAAGGCATGACCAGAAACGTGGATATCTTCTTTTTCCCCATAGACAACTTCGGCACCCATTTTCGACAAGGTGTCGATCATGTTAAAAATACCGCTGGTAGTACCAGGGATATAGTCGGGAGAAGAGAAAATCACTTTGTCACCAGATTTGATTTTAATCTTGTGTTTACCCATGACCATCTTAGAAAGTGCAGATTCTGGTTGACCGGCAAAGCCAGCAACTAAGAATAAAAGTTTGTCGTCGGTAAAGTTTTTGACGCGTTCTAAGGTAAGAATGTCTTGGTCTTTGACATCTAGATAGCCCAATTCTTTGGATAAATTGATGGCACGCTCTACAGAGAAACCGACCATGACAATTTTGCGATTGGCGCGCTTGCCGTAGGCAATGGCTTGGCCCCAGCGGACAATGTTACTAGAAATAGTGGTGACAAAAACGCGACCTTTGGCGGACTTGATTTGTTGTTCAAAGTTTTCGGCAATGGAGCGCTCAGATGGCGAAAAGCCCAAGTGTTCGGAGCCCAAGGCATCGGACATTAAACAAACTACACCTTTGGAGCCGACTTGGCAGATATGTTGCATGTCGGTATATTTACCGTCCAGTGGCAAACAATCGAATTTAAAATCGGAGCCATGATAAAAGACACCTAGGGGTGTGGTAATGGCAAAATGATGAGTATCGGGAATGGAATGGTTGACCAAAATTGGGTCGACGGTAAAAGGCCCAGCTTTCATCAATTGATGAGGTTTGTATTCGGTAATGTTGGAGCGGATTTGGCTTTCGGCCAGGCGTGCTTCCATAAAAGCTTTGGCTAATTTGGGAGCGTAAACGGGCACATGAGGACCGAGCTGGGGCAAGACAAAGCGCATGGCACCAATGTGGTCTTCGTGGCCGTGAGTGATAAAAATACCTAAAACACGGTCTTTTTTATCTAAAAGATATTCCAAATCAGGAATAATTAAATCTACGCCAAAAATATCGGTTTCGGGAAAACCGACGCCGCAGTCGACGATAATAATTTGACTTTTGTTGAGGTCTCCACCCGGGACATATTCGTAGGCGTACATGTTTTGAGTAACGTTACCAAAGCCACCAAGAGCGAGAATACGCATTTGGTCGGTGCCGCGGTTAAAACTTTGGACGATGGGTGGCATACCCTGAGTTACGCTAGGAGCTTCCGGTCGTGCCTGATTTAAGACAGGTCGAGAATTAGAATGAGTAAAATTTTTGGGCAATTGTTGTCCCGCCGAACGGCGAGGATCAACATGCCCGATAGTGGTTGGTTTTCTTGAAAACACAGTTATATAAATAAAATAATAATGGCAAAGGAAGGGAATGACTCAAAAAGAATCTGTCAATTCCGAAGTTAGGTAATTGTAACACAAATGGTTATTTGAGATAAATTGCGTTCCCATAATTAGGATCATGATAAAAGCCATGGTCGTAAGGATCTGGACGAATCAAGAGGAAGAGGACAAATACTATTGTGACCCACATTAGGATGTTTAGAATTGCTGATAACAAAGAACCTAAAGATTTACTTTTGGGAAGATAAAGAATTTTGCTAGAAATAGTTGCAAAAAAAGATACTATCCAGATAATAATCATTAAGGTTACAAATTGACCAAAGTTCCAAATAAAATCTTTTGTAACAATAACATTATTGACAAATCCGTTAGATAAAGGTTGGACTCCAAAAAGAGTTGAGGATAAAAAATACAGGACAAAGGCTTGTGCCGAGTAAAATAGAAATATATATAAAAATGACAATCTACTAAATTGATTTATTTTGTGTCGCACAATAAGTGGAACGTAAAAAAGAAAACAAAGTATTGAAGTAACGATTGGAGCGAATGGCCAAGAGTACCAAGGGCGATTGCCTAATGTGTCCATGATTAACTCAAGTGTTAAAAAAATTGTTAGAGGTATTATTAGATGGAACAAGCGTCTTATCATTATTGATTATATCGTTACCACTGGGGAAGGTAGGTTTTGATGTTTTCTGAAGTTAGGACCAGGCGGGTGACTTTGCCAGAGAGAATTTCTTTGGCAGCTTTGCGACACATGCCTTCGATGTTGCGCTTTAAAGTACGAACTCCAGAATCAAAGCCCAGAGGGCGGACGATTATGGGCCACAAATCTTCTCCAATTATCACTTCTTCTTTGGATAATCCAGCATCTTTTAAAGCCCGTGGGAATAAATATAATTTGCCAATGCCAACTTTTTCTTCGTCGGTGTAACTAGGCATTTGAATGAGTTCCAGACGATCCATGACAGCGGTGGCAATACGAGAGGTGTTGTTGCAGGTGGCGACAAACAAAACATTGGATAAATCAAAGGGGTATTCCAAATAGTGGTCTTCAAAACGGCCGTTTTGTTCAGGATCTAGAAGCTCGACTAGAACACCCATGATGGTGTTTAGGGCTTCGTCGGCCACACGATCGATTTCATCCAAAAGAATTACTGGGTTGTTGGTTTGGCAGGCTCGCAAGCCTTTGATAATTTGTCCAGGTTCGGCTTCGGGATGTTGGCGCGATTGGCCACGTAGGTAAAGTGGGTCTCCCAGGCCACCAAAGGGAATACGAATCAATTGCCGGCCCATCATCTGGGCAATGGACTTGGCCATGGTAGTTTTTCCAGTACCGACAAGACCTTGAAAAAGTAAAACAGGGGCACGTAATTTTTGATCTGGGGTACGATGTTTTTGTAGAGCAAGAACAGAAACATATTCGAGTAAGCGCTCTTTGACGGAATCCAAGCCATAATGCTCCGAGTCTAATTTTTCCCTAGCATAGGATAAATCGAGAATATCTTCGGAAGATTTGTTCCAAGGCAAGGAGGTGACCCAATCAATATAGCGACTGGCTTCTTGAAAACGATTCCAAAAAGATTCTTCGGCCTTGGCGTTGATTTGCAGTTGGGTAAAAAGTTGCTCGAGCTTGTCTTGTAAGCCTTGGGGCAAGCTAACAGCCTTGGTACGGGCAATCAGCTTTTCGATTTCAGCACTAGTATCCAGTTGGGCAAGAGGCATAAATTAGTTTAGCAGATACT
>CAYUVY010000001.1:0-113125 GCA_964448465.1 uncultured Gammaproteobacteria bacterium | reverse complement strand
TCGGTGATTTTGATAATTTTTTCTGCATTGTCTACCCAGTTTACCTCATTTATAAGAGAAAATGTTATTTCTCTTGTTTCGGCTAAGAATTTTTTTAAATTAGCCTCGTTTGGCAGTAAATAGCCATTAATTCCGTGTTGAATTATTTCACTTGTTCCACCTTCGTTTATTCCTATGACGGCTTGTTTTAGACTAGCTTCTAGGGTGGCAAGACCAAACGGCTCGTTTCTGTTGCAGGCTAAAAATACTAATTTTGGATTGTTTTGATATTTTTTAACCAATCTGTCACTTGGATTAAGAATTACTTTAATATTTTTCTTTTTTGATGCCATTTTTATGATAACTTCTGTGTCTCTTTTTGATACAGATCCCAGGATTGTGAGTTTTGCATCATCGGGAATACTTCGAATCGCTATGTCATGCCCTTTCAAATAATTTAAAGTGCCTAGAGTATAGAAGTTTGATAACTTTACTTTTTTTGTTTGCTTTGGTGCTACAACTTTTAAACCGGGGTAAATAACATCTGAGTTGGATCCGTGAATTTTTTTTAACTCTGATTTTGCAAAATAACTTCCCGCGATAATGTTTTTTATTTTACCGGAGTGTATATTCTCAATTTCTTTTTTCTTAATTTGTTGTAAAAATAAACGCACAAGTATTTGTTTTGTGTTGTAATGGTCAAAACTAGCTTTCTCATAAAAAAATCTTTTGACTTCAAAAAATAAGTAAGTCGAATTTTTAATTGTCTTTAATATGTTGGGTGCTTGATAGTCTTTGCAATGTCCAACAATATAATATTTTTGCTTAGCATTTTTATTGTAAAACAAGGACTTTTTGTATTTTTCAAAAGTTTTTCTTAATTTGTCTAAGTAATATTTTGCGCCGCCACTTGAAATATTAGTATAAAAAAGAAATGGAAAAGTAGGATTTTGGCGAAATTCGGGACGGCCAGTTATTTGTAGGCCAAGCCCCAACATTTGTTTAGTGCTTCAAATAATTTTGGCATTTTACTCTCAAAATCGTTTTTGGAAATGCCATCGCCTGCGGACTTGGCTTGATTCAACTTATCATCACCAGTCATTTTTTTCACATCGGTGGATACCATTTTCCATGGAGCCGGATAGTACTCCTCAATACTCGCCTCCGTTGATTCAAAAAACTGTCCGTGTGTTTTCAAATCGGCATGATTCGTTAAAAATGTGTCGCGTTGAGTTATGTCTGTCTGTTTGTCTACGAAAATTACCGCCGTGTCTTTATAGATACTTGTTTCAAGCGGTTTGAATATTTGAATAATCGCACTGAACGAGCGTTGTGTTTGAAGAAGGTCGCCATCGGCGGGAACTATTTGTACACGAGGTTTTTCAGAATAATGACGCTCAATAACTTTATTCACAAATTCCAAATCGCTCTTGCCCTCGACAATCAAAAAGTTTTTTGGCAAAAGCAGATCAGCAGGACTTCCGCCGAGTAACTCATAAATTACAAACGGTTTTTCAATTTCGGTTATTGGCTTGATGTTTGTTTCCTTATTTATCTTTTCAACTTTGAATATTGTTTGCTCGTCATACTCATCAACTACTAAAACTGAGGAGTGGGTGTTGATGAAAACTTGGTCGCCACCTTTCGCCAACTCTAGCAAAGCATTTTTGAGTTTTCTTTGTGCTGATGGATGCAAGTGCAATTCGCCCTCGTCAATAAAGAATAAGAAAAATTTGCTTGCCTCTTCGTGCTCGCGACGAAAATCGGCATAAGTTTGAATTATGGCAAGCATCAATGCTCTTTGCATACCGTCGCCTTTTTCGTCTGCGTCAGTGTAAACTCCATCATCAATTGAGGTATCAAAATTTTTGAGTAAGTCTTCAAAAACTGGTTCTGCTACTTCAAAATTAACTTTGTTGGTGTCAGGAAATTGTTTTTCCAAACATACCCTTACCTTACCGCTCAATTCGTCTAATTTTATTCTAACCTCTGACCCAGGAGCAGTAAAGAGTTCATCAAATTTTTTACGAAATGAGGCATAAACTTCGTTTTGTTCCAAAATAGCACTCAAGACACCAGAAAGCATATTTGCGATGGGAGTATTCTTACCGTATTTTGCCACTTCCATCGGATTTATCTGTGTGCTTACGTATTCAAATTTAGGAAGAAAATCGTTCATCGTGCCATCTGCTCCAAATGGATTTTTCTCAGTCCATGAGTTATTTTTCGTATCAAAAACCTTTCTAGCTTTTTGGTCTAAACTTGATCGTTTTATTCGCACAGTGTCATTCTCGCCGACAAGATTCTGTATGGTAGTTTTATTTTTATCGTTTTTCGTTTTTTGAATACCGTCTTTGATTTCAGAAAATTCGATTTCAACACAAACCTCGGCACTGCCTTCTCGCATAAAGCGAATTTTATCCATGTCGCCTTTTGCACTATAAAACCAATCAATCGCTTCAAAAAAATTTGTCTTACCGTGATTGTTTTGACCAACAAAAACATTAAATTTATCGGCAGTAATTTCTGCGTGTTTTATAGAGCGAAAGTTATCAATTGTAATCTTGGAAATTTTCATGTCATTTTCCCGATTTAGCGCGAATGTCTTGTTTGCACAACATCTGGCACTTTTTGAAATAGTTTTTAATGGATTATTATAGCAAATTAGTTATTTTTCGATTTTAAGATTTGGCAGGGGGTGTGGGAGAGGGATTAGGTTTGGTCTTCGTCATTTGGCGATAGGTAAATAAAATAGTTATCTTCACTCTCGCCTTGATACTTGCCAAGAACATATCTTCCGGTTATTTCTTTTTCCGGGTAAGCCATACTAACTGTCCAATTTAATTCGTCTACTAGGTCTAGTTTCTGTTTGATCGTAAATTTTGTTGGGTCAGAGTTCATGTAATACATGGCACCGCCGGCGAAATACAATCTTCTTCCTAGTTCAGATTTGACTACTTCGTTTGCTTCCCTGAGTATAGAATATCTTCTGGGCGTTCTTCTTTCGGAGGGAGTTGTTGTCATAAATCAGTCATCACATTGGCTAATAGGTCTTGGTTTTAAGGCTGAACAGTATTTTTTAAGTTCTTCTATGTCTGCAACGCTTGGGATTTTTCGACCATTACCATCGACTATTTTTAACTGACCCCTGGGTGGGCCTGCATAAGTTACTCTCTGGGCAAGTGCGTGATTAAGGCAATCTGCCGGACAGATGCATTCTTCAAGAATACATCTCGTAGTCTCTGGTGTTTGGGTCATAGGTTATTTTACTCTTAATATGAACTGGTTAAAGTGGGGTAAAATGGGATATGAAGTATTTATTATTGCTGATTTTAGTATTTCTTGGGTTTACCTTGCCCTTTAAAGGCAAGTTTTACTCTTTTGATTGGGATCAGAACAATGATTATTTGGCAGTGGAAAAAATAGCTCAGGGAAAATTTACTTTAATCGGGCCAAGAGTGACCAGCGATACGGGCTTTTTCTTGGGACCCTGGCATTATTACTTTTTATATCCTTTTTATAAATTAACTAATGGTAGTTTGGATATGGGTTTTTGGGCAGCATGGTTAGTGCAATTAGTGTTGGTGATAACATCTTTTTATTTAGCAAAAAAATGGTTTGGAATTTGGGCAGGTATAGCCACAGGTTTATTGATGGCGAGCGTAGGAAGTCTGAGCGAATGGGGTTTTATGTATGTACCAATAATTAGTCTGTTGTTTTTTGTAATGTGTTTGAAAACCTTAGATAGACCAAAATTATTACCTTGGTTACTGTTATTTTTTGGTTTTGGTTGCACGGTTTACACGGTATTTTATGCTTTGGGTATTCCCCTGCTCTATGTAATTGTTTATTTAATATTTAAGAAAAAAACTAATTTAATAAATTTATTGTTTGGACTATTATTATTAACATTGCCTTATATTCCCATATTTATTTTTGATTTAAGACATAATTTTTTGAATCTTAGGAATATGTTAGGGTTTGTAGGTGGGCAAAGTGGGGCGGGCACACAGCCAGGATATTTTATTGTTGTTTTTATTCGGGCATTGGGTGGATATTGGTTAAATACGCAATTGCCAAATGGGTATTTGGAGATTGGGGCAATTATTGCTTTGTTAGTTTTAATATTTGGAGCATTTAAATTATTTGAAAAACAAAAAGTATTTGTGTTGTTGTGGCTGGTATCGTCACTAATTCCAATGGCTTTCTTTAAAGGTAATGTGTCGGAGTATTATTATGCCCCGGTGGTTTTGTTAATCCCTTTCTTCTTGTCGGGTTTATTAGTAAAAAGGGGAAAAATTGGAAAAGTTGTTTTAGGAATAGTTGTTGTGGCCTTGGTTGGGACCAGAATGGTAATTAATATTAAAAATAATTCTGGACTAAGTTTAAAAGAGAAAATAGATTTGGTAGAAAATTTGGATGGGTTGAATAGTAAATATTCAGTTTCTTATGATTTGGTTTGGGGGCAAGATGGAGGCTATAGAACTATATTTAATAAAATGGGTAAAAATTATGTAGATGATGGTTCGTCGCAACTGTACACGATAACTTACAAGGATAGTACAAAAACATCGGGAACAAAGGTGTTTTCAACAGACAAACTAGCGGTGTATAAGAGATAGTTAGTTTTCTTGCGCTGGTAGTGTATGGTCAAACACACCCTCTGCTCTGACACCCAAACTACCCTTCTTATTTTTATCACACGCACCTTCGTGACAAACTATGATTATTACTTCTTCTTTGCTTAACCATCTACGTCTAGTATGTAACTCTGGCGTTTTAATTGGTTCACCTTTGTGTTTTGGTAAAAAACTTTTACAAAGGGCACATTTTGGACTGACTCTAGTTAGGTCAATCTTGCCCCCGGTGCAGTTATACGCAAATACTATTGGTTCGTTTTCGGTAGTCATGGGTGGTTGTTGCAGGACTCGGACCTGCGACCTTTCCGATGTGAACGGAATGCTCTACCAACTGAGCTAAACAACCATAGGGTATTATAGCTCAAATTTTAAATTTTTAGTTTTAAAAAAAATAGATTCTGAAATAAATTCAGAATGACGGCCTTTGGTTTGCGAATGACGTATAAAATTCAGATTGCTTCGTCCTCCGACTTTGTCGTGAGTCCTCGCAATGACGTTCTGAATCTGGTAATCTTAGAATATGAATTTGAAAAATCAAGCTGGGTTTTCGGTTGGAGGGTTTATTGTGGAGTTTGTGCAATCAATCGTACTTGCACTATCTTTATTTGTCTTAATCTATATTGGCGTGGCCCAGCCAAATGAGGTTAAGGGAAGTTCTATGGTGCCAAATTTTGAAACAGGCCAATATTTGCTGACAGACAAAATTTCCTATAGATTGGGTGAACCTAAACGTGGACAAGTAATTGTTTTTAAAGCACCAGCTTCGGAGCCCTGTGCGGCAGATAGCTGTGAATATATTAAGAGAATTATTGGGGTGGCGGGTGACAAGGTGATGGTTAGTGAAGGTCGGCTATATTTAAATGGCCAAATGTTGGATCAGACATTCTTGCCAGCGGGCTTGACGACTGCTCCAGGAGCATATTTACGTGAAGGTCAAGAAATAGTGGTGCCAGAGGGTATGGTACTGCCCTTGGGAGACAATCGACCAGGGTCAAGAGATGGTCGTGAATTTGGACCAATTACCAAAGATTTGATTGTGGGTAAGGCCTTTTTTAGATACTGGCCGCCTAAGGCTGTGGGTTTGATTCCGAAGGTAGAGTTTTAAGTTCCTGTTTACAGACGTCCTGATAGAGTTTTTTTAGTTCCTCAAAACGGTGGTCGATGGGTCCACGAAACTGAAAGGTTACTTTGGTTAGAATGTTAGACTGAACTATTTTTATCTTGGTATTTTTATCGTCAAAGTGAGTTTGCAGGTCTTGGGCAATATTATCTAAATGTGAGCGTAAAAATAAAGGCAAGTTTTCTTTAGTAATAGGCACATCCCCTTCTTCGATTTTTTTGCGCATACGACGAGCAATTTCTTCGGCACGGCGCACAGAAGCTTTTTCTTGCAAGATTATTTTGTAGGCCTCAATCATCAGGCGTGTATCGGCAATGCCTCCCAAAGCTCGGGCATGGCCCTCGGTGATAAGACCAGAAAGCAGGCCATCTTTGATGGCATCAGGTAGGGTTAAAAGTTTAAGAGCATTAATGACATAGGGCACACTTTTGGAAACTTTTAGGGCAATGGCGGGATGATCCAGATTAAATTCGTCTTTGAGCCTTTGGAATGCCTTGGCGCGCTCGATGGCGTTTAAGTCACTACGTTGAAGGTTCTCGACAATGGCCATTTCCAACATTTGTTGAGGGGTAGTTTCTTTGACGATAGCAGGTACATGGGAGAGTTTAAGAAGACGAGCCGAGCGCCAACGACGCTCGCCTGCAATGATTTGGTAGCCTGCTGGGGTTTTGGCGACAATTAGCGGCTCGATAATGCCATGTTCTTTGATAGATTCAACTAGTTCGGCCAGGGATTCAGAGGGTATGTTGCCCCTAGGTTGAAGCGGGTTTGGTTCGAGTTGATTGGTAGGAATTTGAACGATAGATTGTTTAGTCTGCATATTTCAGACTAACATGAAAAGGGTGGTGAAAAAAAGAGGTAAATATGGTTTAGGCTTTGACGACGGAGACAAACTGCTTGCCTAGCTTCTTGAAAAACTTTATTACACCCGGTTTTATAGCATAAACTGTCCAGTCTTTGCCATGCTTGGTACCTACTCCAGATTTATAGTGAGAGCCAACTTGGCGAATAATCACTTCTCCAACTTTGACTTTTTGACCACCAAAGAGCTTGACTCCACGTCTTTGACCTGGTCGATTGGCTTTTTGATTTGTTTTACCTTGTGACTTTGTGTGTGCCATGTGTTATTTAAACAAAATTTTGGTAATTTTAATATCAGTAAGATAGTCGCGATGACCTTTACTTTTGCGATAACGAGACTTAGATTTGTACTTAAAAACGTCTAATTTTTTACCACGGTAATTTTCGACAACCTCGTAGTCAACTTGAGAACCCTCGATGGTAGGGGTACCAATTTGTACATCTTTGTCGTTAACTGTTAGCAAGACTTCTTTGCAGGTACCAGTAGCCTTGGGCTCAAGGTTTAAATTAGGTACAGTAATAATTTGATTTTCCTCAACTTGTTGTTGACTGCCACCTATGGCAATAACTGCGTATTTCATGTTCTAGATTATATCACATCAGTTAGAATAAACGATACCAAGAGAGAATAAAAAGGCCATAATACCCGAGCCGCCGACAGAAACAAAGGGTAAGGCTGCCCCACTAACTGGCAAAAAGCCTAGATTCATACCCAAATTAGCTAATATTTGAGCCCAAAGTAAAAAGATTATGCCACTAATATAAACTCTTTGGGTAGGGTGGTTACTAGCTTTGTATTTGGAAATTAGCCCTTCAAAGAGTAATAAATAGGAAACAATTAGTAGTATTACTCCTATAAGACCTAGCTCTTCGGCCATGGTAGCAAAGATAAAATCGGTGTGTCTTTCGGGTAAAAATTTAAGTTGATTTTGACTTCCGCCTTTAAAACCATTACCTAAAATACCACCTGAACCGATGGCAATTTTGGACTGAATAATGTTGTAACCCTTACCGAGGGGGTCAGATTCTGGGTTAATAAAGCTAACCAGACGCTGCTGTTGGTAAGTTTTGAGGCCAAATTTATAGATTAAAGGGGAAATTAAGAGAAAAATAAAGAAGAAAATTAAGCTTTTTTTTAAAAGCTTACGGGAACTTAGGATGATAGGAATGGCTAGGAGTGTAAAGGTGACTGCACCACTTAGATCAGGTTGAAGTAGGGTTATAACTACTGGAGCAATTACTAGGGCAAGATGGGGTAGATTGCTAATAACTAAGAGCAAAATTGGCTTGACGATCTCACTGGGCTGTAGACTGGCAAAGCCAAAAGTGAGCCAACGACTAGAGCCACGCACGGCGGTATTGAGGAGTATGGGAAAAAGTAAAAAGGCCAAACAGGCAAAGTACATTAAGTAGAGGGTGTTTTTGGAGTGTTGGAAGCTAATTTGGCGTCCAATAAAAAAGAGACCTAATCCTATTATCCAGGAAATAATTTGTTTGAGGGCAACTTCCGGTTTGGAGGAAAGAATAATAAAAAGACTAAGACAGAAGAGAATAAAAAGGCCCAAAAAGGCGCGCATGGATTATTGTACTTTTTCTACAGTCAAAATGTCACCCTTAGAAATAGAATTGGCTAAAGTTTTGGCAAGCAACTGAGATTCAAAGCTTTGTGGCCAAGAGGGGGCTTGAATGGTAATTTTGTCGTTGAGTTCTAAGCCTTGCTTTTTGCGCAGGGATTGAACTTCGCGCAGTAAATCGCGGTACTCCCCTTCTTCGATTAGTTCGGGAGTAAGTTTGGTATCTAGCTCGACAGATAACTTGTCGGCTGGATCTTTAAAGACTACTTGTTTTAAATTAGTTTCAGATTTAATTATCTCGACAAATTCGGCGGGTAACTCTTTGGCGTGAACAACTACGGAGGCAAGGGGTTGGCGGATTTTCAAACTAGCTTGCTGGCGTTGTTCATGAATGAGAGTACAGATGTCTTGGACTTGTTGCATTTGGGCAAACATAGCCTCCTGGTTACTCGCCTTAAACTGGGGGAAATCCATGAGATGGATAGACTCGGCAGAAGTTTCGCTGTCGGTATCCTTGAGAATATTTTGAAATATGGTTTCGGTGATAAATGGAACGAGAGGGGCTAGAGCTAAGGTAGTATTTTTCAAAACATAGTAGAGAGTTTCCAGGTGTTCTTGCGAACCTTCATTGAATTCATCGCGACAGCGGCGGATATACCAGGCACTAAGATCGTTGAGGAAAGGTTGGACCAGACGAACGGCTTCGGGAATGTGGTAAGTACCAAGATAGTTGTCGAAAGAGGCTATAAAGTCGGCAAGTTTGGCTAAAATCCACTGGTTTAAAATATGTTTAGGTTGGGGAACCTTGTTGGTGGGTTGGAAATTATATTTGTCGGCGTAGATGACAAAATAGTTGGCGATATTTTGCAAAGGAATTAAGACGGTTTGGGTTTGTTGTTTTAAAAGATCATCAGACCAATAGGCATCCTCGCCAGACATAAGTGGAGAACCCATCATATAAAGTCGAACAGAGTCGCCGCCAATATTTTCTAGTACATCCTTGGGATCGGGATAATTATTAAAGGTTTTACTCATCTTGCGCCCGTCGTTGCCACCTAAAGTGCCAGTGCAGATTACATTGGTAAACGCAGATTTGTCGAAAAGCATGGTAGAAATTCTTAATAGGACATTAAACCAGGCACGTACCTGAGGAATGTATTCCACGATATAGTCAGCTGGGACTAGTTTTTTGTAGCTTTCTTCATTTTCAAATGGATAATGGTACTCAGCAAAAGGTACGGATCCTGCGTCCATCCAAGAATCTAGGACTTCGGGTATACGATAATATTTTTCGCCATCTTTTTCTAAAATTATTTGATCACAAATATCGCGATGGGCAGAGAGAGGAACTTTTTTGTTGTCTTGGCCAAGAAAATACCAGACACTGTCTTCTTGAACGACTTGCTTGGTATATTGAGTAAAATCTTGATAACTACCGATAATAATTTCCTTGCCTGATTCAGATTTCCAGAGTGGCATGATGGTTGCCCAAAATCTATTTCGCGATATATTCCAATCGGGACTAGTGGTGACAGTGTCGGCGAAACGGCCATTTTTTATATGATCTGGGACCCAGTTAATATTCTGGTTTAACTCCAACATTCGGTCCTTAATCTTTTGGATATTGATCAGATAAGCTTCTTGAGTCCAATAGATTAATGGGTTGTTGCCTCGATAAAAGGGTAGGCGGTGGTTAAAGATGTGACTTCCCAAAAGATTGCCCCTTGTGGTTAGGTCATCACATATATTTTTGGCAGCATCACGGAGATACTGACCCTTGCCTGGACCAACTAACATTATGCCTTCACTGTTTATATCGGCAGTGTCGGAAAGTCCAAATTTTAGTCCGAGTTGGTAATCCTCTTCGCCAAAGGCTGGAGCAAGGTGAAGAACACCGGTGCCGTCTTCAACGGTGACGTGTTCGTAGGCATAGACTTTGTAGTCGTTGGGATTATTTTGGTTTAAATCAGAATATAGCGGCTCATAGGAAAGGCCGACTAGTTTGTCGACTTCAAAAATCTTCTCTTGTTCAAATTTAGTCTTAAGTGTGGTTTCTAAGTACTCGATTCTTTTTTGAGCAATAATTATTTTTTGATTATTAAATTTGCCCAAAACATAGGTTTCTTTAGGGTTTATGGCTAGACCAAAATTTGAAGGTAAGGTCCAAGGAGTAGTAGTCCAAGCAACTATATAAGTATCGGCAATTTCTTTTAGTTTGAACCCAATAAAGACCGCAGTATCGTCGGCATCCTGATAGTTGTCTGGGTCCATGGCAACTTCAAAATTAGAAACAGGAGTTTGGGTGTCCGTAGAGTACATGGTGGTTCTTTTGCCTTTGTAGATTAAACCTTTGTCCCAGATTTGTTTAAAGGCCCACAAAACACTTTCCCCGTAATTAGGATCAAGAGTTTTATAGGCATGATCTAAATCAACCCAGCGACCTATTTTTTCAATATACCAGCGCCAGTCGGCAATATTTTGTTCGACGTAAGCACGACATTGTTCAACATATTTTGCTACTCCAATTTTTTCTTCAACTTCACGAGCGGTCTTAATGCCATGTATTTTATTTACTTTGGCTTCGATGGGTAGACCGTGGCAATCCCAACCAAACACACGTCTAACTCGCTTGCCTTTCATGGTCCAGTAGCGAGGAACAATATCTTTGGCTATAGAGACCAGAAGGTGTCCGTAATGAGGCATGCCGGAAACAAAGGGAGGTCCGTCAATAAAAGAAAATTGATTATCTTTGGGACGAAATTCTACACTTTTTTCAAATATTTTATTTTTATTCCAAAAAGCTATTACTTCGTCTTCAGATTTTGGAATCGGTAAGTTAGGTAATTTTTTCCAAGCCATGTGATGATTTTAGCACATTGGGATCACTTTTTTAGAAAGGAAGGAATGTCAAATTCGTCGTCGATAGATAGGCCTTGAGGTAATTCTTTGATTCCATAAGTTTGGGATAAATCAGATTGACTTGGCTGCTCTATGGGTCGTTTATTTTGCATAAATTTTTGTTTTAGTTCGTCAAAACCAGTAGCGATGACAGTAATTTTTATTTTGCCGTTTAAAGTATCGTCGATACTGGTGCCAAAGATAATATTGGCATCTGGAGAGGCCTTTTGAGTGATGATTTGGGCAGCCTGCTCCACTTCCTTCATGCCTAGGTCGGCTCCTCCGCTGACGTTGATTAAGACCCCCCTGGCTCCATCCATATTGACTTCCAAAAGTGGGGAATGAATGGCGGCTTCGACGGCGCGAATGGCTCGATTTTCACCTTCGGCTTCGCCCACACCCATAAGAGCTGAACCAGCATCGCTCATGATGGAGCGAATATCGGCAAAATCCAAATTAATTAGGCCTGGATTGATAATAATGTCGGCAATAGCCTTGGTGCCACGGGTTAGAACGGAATCAGCAATTCGAAAGGCTTCCTGGATAGGGAATTCCTGGTTTTGACCAACCACATCCATAAGTTTTTGATTAGGAATGACAATTAGGGCATCCACATTGTTTTTTAGTTGAGCTATCCCCTCTTCGGCGTTGGTCATACGGTGAGTACCTTCGAAGAAAAATGGTTTGGTGACTACGGCAATGGTGAGAATGTTTAGTTCTTTTTTGGCAATTTGGGCAATGATTGGAGCTGCTCCGGTACAGGTTCCTCCACCCATGCCACCTGTGATAAAAACCATATCGGTCCCGGCAAGTAATTCTTTGATTTTTTCTCTGGATTCTTCGGCTGATTTTTGGCCCATTTGTGGTTTACCGCCAGCTCCTAATCCCTTGGTCAACTTTTCGCCTATTTGAATTTTGATGGGGGCTTGGGAATGTAAAAGAGCCTGAGAATCGGTATTAACTGCCACAAAGTCAACTCCTTGAATTTGACCTTCTAAAATCATGGAATTTATAGCATTATTTCCACCACCGCCCACGCCAATTACTTTTATTTTGGCAAATTGTCCAGAGAGATTTTTTACGAGTCCCATATTAAGGAAGTAGTGGCTCGATTAACTTTTTTAAACGAAGGAGGGTGGGAAGAAAACTGACTTGAGGAATTTTAGATTTAGAAGTGGGTTTGTGAATTTTTTCTGGTTGAAGTTGATAAAAAAGTAAACCAACTGTGCTGGTATAAGCTGGGCTTAAAATATCGTCGGTTAATCCACCAATTTTTTCTGGTATGGCAACACGTACAGAGGTGTGTAAAATGCGTTGAGCCACTTCTTTGGCTTGCCAGGTAAGACTGCCACCACCAGTGAGAACAATACCGGCTGGAATAACTTGACTCAAATTATTTTCTTCAATTTGATTGCGAATATAACCAAAAAGTTCTTCAAGACGAGGCTTGATTATGCCATTGGTGATTGTTTGAAGTGAAAATTTGGTATTTGTGGCTAAATCAAGTTCAAATAATTCTGAGCCTACTTCTTCGGTGTCAGTGTTGTTTTCTAAAACCTTAGTTAATTTAGTCTTTAGCTGTTCGGCTTGGGGGATGGGTAGACGAAGACCGATGGCCAGATCGTTGGTAATATGAGAACCACCCATGGGTACGACGAAAGAATAAATGGGAGCAGATTCAAAAAAGACTGTGACGGTGGTTTGGGAACCTCCAATGTCGATTAAAACTGAACCCAATTCTTTTTCAGTAGAATTAAGAGAAAAACTTGCAGATATTCCATTGTAAACAAATTGTTTAGGTTGTATTTGGCAAAGAGTTAAAGATTTTTCAAGGTTTTGTAAATATGCTTTGTTGGCCAAGATAAAAAGAGTTTCAACTGCCAGTTTGGAGCCTGACATCCCCAAGGGATCTTGAATACCGTCTTGGTCGTCAACAAGATATTTTTTGGGTAAAAAATGGAGAATTTCTTGATTAGGGTTTAAAGCAATATTTTTAGAAGCTTCAGTTACTCTGTTGATATCCTGTTGGTTAATTTCTGAATTGGTAACGGCCACAGAGGCTTGACCACTGAGGCATTCCAAATGCGTGCCGGTTATGCCGATAACTGGAGACTTAATTTTGGCGCCAATCATACGCTCACAAGAGAGAACAGACTGGGCAATACTTTTGCTAGCAGCTTCTAAATCAACTATTTGACCCTTCTTGAACCCTAAGCTTGGTTGGCTAGCAACAGCAATAATATTTAATTTGTTTTCTGGCTGAAAATATTGGCCAACAATGCAGGTTATTTTAGTGGAACCGACATCTATAGCCTGTAGTAATTTGGTAGTGGATGACATGAGGTATTAATTTAGTAATTTTAGCCTTTTATAGGTCGGTTTGCAAAAGAAGAGAGTGAACCAGATTTAGAAATTTGTGTTTGTTGGGTTGTGCTAGGGTGAAAGCTTGATCGGGAAGTTTGGAAAGTTTGGCAATTGCGGACAATAATGATTCTGGGTTGGCTTCACTTTCTTGTAGGACAATAATTTGCCCAGGATGAAGGTTTTGGGCCCAGATAGCATTGGCAGTCTGCTCTACTTTTCGAGAAGACAGAGGGATGAGTATGGCATTTTTATTTAAGGCCTCAATTTCTTGAGTTATGTTTGCTCCAGCTCTACTAATAACTAAACTAGCTTTTTGAAGAACCGTGGTCAGCATAGGTAATTCAAGATAATCAAAGATTTTGTAACTACCAACAAGTCTATTAGTTTTCTTTGACATACTTTCATAGTCTTCTTTCCCAACCGAATGAACAACATTGTATGACTTAGAAACCTTATTAATAATCTTAAGGATTAAATTATTTAGCAACACCGATCCTTGATTACCCCCAGTTATGTAGATTAGTGGCTTTGCTTGTGTAAACCACTTACTTAATAATTCTTTATCAGCATGTCCAAACAACTCTCCACGCAAAAGGTTTCCGGTGATGACCAATTTTGACTTTGGCAAATCAGATATCTGTTTGGGATCATCAAAAGATAGAGCAAGTTTAGTACAAAAATAACTGTTAATTTTGGCGGCAAGAGTGGTAATAATTGTTTGTTCGTGGTTAATACTGGGTATACTTAAAATCCATCCAGAAATTATTACAGGGACAGAAGCATAGCCGCCCGAGGAAACAATGATATCGGGTTTGATTTTTTGAAGGTAAAAGTATGATTTTACTATGGCCCAAAAGGTGTGGGGTATAAATAATAAGCTTCCTAGTTTGTCATGTCGATTAAATTTACCAGGATTGATGGGATAATAAGGAATCCTTTTTTGTTGTATAAGAATACTTTCGGTGGAAGGTAATTTATTAATTGGAGACTGAAATAGTCGACCAATAAAATTTATCTTCCAAATATACTTAGTGTCTTGTTTTAGCTGACTAATTAATTCAACCAGAGGTGATTGGTGGGTACCACACAAGACAATTGTTTTTGTTTGTTTTTGATTAGTTGAAGTCAAGTTATTGTATTGAAAATAATGGTCGATAAATGCTAGTTAGTGGGTTAGATAGATCATATGCATGTAGATAATTCTCGCCCGTTTGAAGTGTTTCTTGCCAATCTTGCTCCTCAATTTTTTTGTTACTATCCTTAATTACGATTTTAAAGGTGTGAATAAAAGGATTACTAGTTTCTGAGCTACTGTGTGTACACAAAAGGTGATCTAGGTTGTTTTCCAAGATAAACAGAACATGACCTTGCCCATCTTTGCCAATTAACACTATATAATCACCAGTTTTTACCTCAGACAACTTGTCAACCTTGTTGCTATTTATAGGGTCTGCGTAATTTGTAGCACTAACTGACCTTGCTCCAAGCCTAGTAATCCCCCTCCAATTACCAACTAATTTGTAGTAAATGCCAGGTAGTCCAATATCTGTGGCAAAGGCGTCTAGTAAATTATAAACATAGCCCGAGCAATCTACTCCGATATTGTTATCTCTTTGCAATTGCCTGATTTCCTTGTCAGTTAGTGTTTTGAGATCTATCGTTTTTTCATAAGCAAGACAACTAGTCACATAATCGATTTCTTGAGGGGTTCCTTTGCCAGCAAAGGCACCTTCTTTGATGATTTTTCCATCTTTATCTAGAACATTCTTCCAGTACGGGGTGCCTAGATATTTATCTAAGGTTGCTTTTAATTTAGGCCCAACCATAGTGCGAAAATTGTTAATATTATTCCTGCAAGCCAAGCTCGAAAAACTATTTTATATTCTTCCCAACCCCAATATTGAAAGCTTTGGTGAATAGGAGCAGAAGGTAATAATTTTCTTCCAAAGAATTTTTTACTAAACATCTGGGCCGTGCTACTAAATCCCTCTATAAAAAATGGAATACCTACGATCATAAGTGGAACTACTTTACCCAGCAACAAGGCAATAACGGCGAAAGTTGCCCCAAAAGACAAGGCTCCCACATCTCCTAACCAGATACGTGCAGGAGGGATATTAAAATATAAAAATGCAATAATACTTCCTATCCACAGAGAAATAAATATCGACACCGGAGTATCAAATGAGCTGCTGGCTAGAACCCAGAAGGCAAACAAGGAAATCATAAGAAGACCACAAGATAGGCCATCAAGACCATCTGTAAAATTAAAAAAATTAGCAAAAGTGACAATTAGGATTGTAGAAAAAAGGATATAAAAGGGACCTAATTGCAAGGTTCCAAGAAAGGGAATGTAAACAAAATTAATATTGAGCGAAAAGTATAATAAGCACGAAGTAATGACTGCAACAGCAAATTGTAAAAACAATTTGTGTCTCATTCTTAAACCAAAGAATCCCGTTTTTTCAAACCCAAAAAATTTTAAGATATCGTCGTACAAGCCTATTGCAGCAAAAGAGAGAAAAGAGAAAAATATGACAAAAATCTCTCTTTCTATATGATAGTTACTACTTACAAAGATACTGCTTGCTCTAAGTAGTGGAAAAACTAGGGAAAATAAAATAGATACTGCCAGAATTATGAGTAAGCCCCCACCAACTGGTGTGCCAACTTTTTTGGCATGAAATTTATCGAAGATAGGTGTAGCTTTGTTCTGAAAGTCTAGGGTTTTTTGTTTTTGTCTTTGAAATTTGAGTTTATATAGCAGGTTAATAAACGGAATCACGGTAATACTTGTAAGTAGAAATGAAACCAAGAGTAGACCTAGATAAAAGTGGATCATCTTAGTTTAGTTTAGCACGCGTTGGTGATTTATTATTGGTAAAGGCAGTTTTGAAAGCATCAGTTTCTGACCAGGGGTATTCTGTTTTACCGTGTAAAATTGTAGTTTCATGCCCCTTGCCGCAGGCAATAACAGTATCACCCTTACTAGCCAAGTGAATAGCTAGATTAAAGGCTTCTTGTCTGTCGGGAACATTAAAATATATATGTTGATTTTTTATCAACGCGTTTTTAGTTTGGCGATCGTCGTTGATTGATAAAAAAAGATGGTTTTTGCTGATACCACTTATGATTTGCTGGTTTATATCTTGAATATTTTCAAGCCTGGTGTCGTCAGAAGTGATAATAGTAATATTGGCAAGGTCGGTACTTACTCTGCCCATTTCAGGGCGCTTTTGCTTGTCACGACCACCTGTGGCACCAAAAAGGACAATCAGTTTGCCTGAAGTTGTTTGTCTAAGTGAATTGAGTGTCTGCTCTAAAGCCGCCGGTGTGTGAGCGAAATCAACAATAGTCTTGATCCCAAGTGCGTTGGCAACTTCTTCTCTTCTGCCCTTGGTGGGGGGGAATTGTAGTATGACACGTTGTAATATTTTTCGGTCGATTTTTAAAATACTTAGACTGGCTAAAACACCAAGGATGTTGTATATCTGGTAATAATAATTACTATCAGTCTTATAGAAGATTTCGTCTACGGTAAAGGATAGAAATTTGTTAGTCAGATTTATCTTTTTAGCTTGGTAGTCTGAATTATTATTAATTCCAAAAGTTATAAATTTTTTATTAGTTATTTTTTGTAGTAGAGAAAAATAAGGACTATCGGCATTGGCGACTTGGTGTTTAGTGTGGGCAAAAAGTTTTGCTTTGGAGTGTAGATAGGAGTTCATGTTGCGATGATAATCCTGATGTTCACTAGTTAAGTTAGTAAAAATACCAATTTCAAAATCGCAACCCCAAAATCGATACTGGTCCAAAGAATGTGAGGTGACTTCAACCACTGCATGAGTAAGTCCTTGTTTTACCATTTGAGACAATAAAGACTGGATGGTCTTGGGATTGGGGCTGGTCGTATGAAGACCAGTAGTAATGTAGTTTTTGTCAATTTTTGCTCCAATTGTGCTAATTAGTCCAGTCTTGTAGCCAGCCTGGGTTAGTACTTGGTGCATAAGTATTGCACTTGTTGTTTTGCCGTCAGTGCCAGTTATGCCTATGACTTTTAACTTTTTGGCTGGAAAATTATAATAGACGGAGTAAAAAATACTTTTTGGCAGATGCCAAAAGAGATTGATAAGTTTTTGTACGAAAGGGTTTCTGGTTGATCCGATCATCTGGTAATTATACTATTTTATTTGGAAAGCTCGTAAGAGGGCTGAGCGGCTGGATGGATTTTGTTTAGTTTCAAAAAATTGAGGGAGTGCTAGTGGGTGGACTTCTAGTTTGGAACTGTTTGTTTTAAGAAATAATTTAACTATTCGATCTTCGGTGGAATGAAAAGTTATAATAGCAATTTTGGTTCCAGGCGGAAGTGACAAGGATTGGTCCAAAAAGGATTTTAAGTTTTCCAATTCTTGATTGACAACTATTCTGAGAGCTAGAAAAACTTTGGTGGCTGGATTTAGGCTAGATCTAAGATGATTAACTTGGTAAATTTGACCTACTAGTTCGGTTAAAGCCTGTGCAGAAGATATGGGCTTAGCTTTGCGAGTTTTAATGATAGTAAAGGATATTTCTCTGGCCAGTGGTTCTTGAGCAATGGTGCTAAATAAACTTTCAAGTTCTTCTTGGGAGTATTTTTGAAGAATATCTTGCGCAGACAAAGGCAATGCTGGATCAAGTCGCATATCTAAATTTGTATCTTGAAAGGATAAGCCTAGATTTTGATTTTTATACTGGCTCGTGCTGAGGCCTAGGTCTAATAAAATTCCGCTTACTCCACCGGGTGGGAGATATTGGGAAAAGTGTTTAAAATTGGCTTGGTGAGTTTCAATACTAGACTCAAGTTTTTCATCTAAAAAGCGTTGTTTGGTGATGTTGAGATTGGTGGAGTTTAAATCTAGTCCAACTATCTTGGCCCCTAGTTTTGCCAATGCCAGAGAATGGCCACCGTTTCCCAAGGTGCCATCAAGATAGATATCCCCTGTTTTGGGTTGAAAAAAATCGAGAACCGGCTGGAGTAAAACAGGGAAGTGATATTCCATTACTGGCTAGCAAAGGTGACAAACTCACCAGTTGGGCTAACTATAGCAATGACAAATTGTCCGGTTTTGTAAGTCCCCGTTTTATCTTTAGGGAAATTGGCAAGCAATATTCCTTTCTTTTTAATATCTGCGCCTGTTTGTAAACTAAAATCAGTTTCAAAGGTGGCTACTTCGTTGGTATTGGTAATAAAGTTTAAGGTAAGTTTGCCGCCAGTAATACCGTTGTCATATTTATACTTACAGCCACTAGTGCAACTGGCGGTACCCAAAAGTAGATCTCTTTCCATAGATGCTTGAACTTGTTGAATAGTGTCGCCAAGGCCTTTTTCGACACTTAGTCCTCCGTCGGTGGCGCTATAGAGTAGTTCGTATTCAATTTTGGCTATATTGCTGGGAATATTCTTAACAATTAGTTTAATTTCGTGGCCATCGTTTCGAGGGATTAACGAAACACCGGGCATAGGGTTTAGTTCAATTTTGGTAAGTTTGGGTCTTCCTGACGGCTTGGGAGTGGGGGCTGCTGGACTAACAGTAGATTTGCCACAGGCGAACAATAGAGAGCTTATTAGCACTAAAGTTAGGAGTTTTTTCATTGCTTACTTTAGCTTATCAGACAACCACTTGTCAACTTCAGAGGTCTTAATTCTGACTTGGGACATGGTGTCTCGATCACGAATGGTGACCGTGTCATCTTCTAGTGTTTGATAATCTACCACCAGGCACCAGGGAGTTCCGATTTCATCTTGACGACGATATTTTTTTCCAATACCACTACTATCATCATAATCAATAGAATATTTATCAATTAGACTGTCATAAATACTTTCAGCCTTGGCTAATAGTTCTGGTTTATTACTAGCAAGAGGGAAAATAGCAAGTTTATAGGCAGAAATTTTTGGGTTAATTTGTAACCAAGTCCTAGTCTCTCCGTTTTCTAATTTATCTTCATGGTAGGCGTCAAGGAGTAGAAAGAAAAAGCTACGATCAACACCTCCAGATGTTTCTACGATCCAAGGAAGATACTTTTCGTGGGTAATTGGATCGTCATATTTTAAGTCTTGACCACTAAACTTAGAATGCTGAGTGAGATCATAATCTGAACGCCAATGAATCCCCTCCATTTCGGTCCAGCCCCAGGGTGAATTATATTCAATATCAAAAGCCTTTTGGGCATAAAAAGCGAGTTCGTCGGGATCATGCTGTCTAAAACGTAAACCATCTTTTTGATTAAACAATCCTTGATACCACTTCATACGGTTTTCTTTCCAATATTCGTACCATTTGTCCATTTCTGATTGATGAACAAAATATTGTATATCCCATTGTTCAAATTCTCTTGTGCGATATAAAAAGTTTTTTGGAGTAATTTCATTTCTAAAGGCTTTTCCTATTTGGGCAATACCAAAAGGTATTTTGACTCTAGTTGAATCCACAACATTTTTAAAGTCTAGATAAATTGTCTGACATGCTTCTCCTCGTAGATAGGCTGGGATTTTTTCTCCTTCAATCACACCAATTTCGGTCTTGAATAAAATATTAAATTTTTTTCCTTGGGTAAATTCTCCGCCACATTCGGGACATTTGGTGGCATTGTCAATTAGATCTGGTCTAAATCTTTTGTGGCAGGATTTACACTCTACCATAATGTCTCCAAAATTTTTGACATGTCCAGAGGCTTCCCAAACTTTGGGGTGAGTAATGATGGTTCCATCAATTCCGACTACGTCTTTACGCTTTAAAACATTATCTTTCCACCACAAATTTTTCCAGTTGTACTTCATCAGGGAACCAACTGGACCATAGTCGTAAAATCCTTGGATTCCTCCGTATATTTCGGAATTTTGGAAGATTATTCCTCGACGCTTGCAAAGGGAAACTATTTTAGCAACTAAATCTTCTTGTTGGTTGGCCATAAGTAGCGTAATTCTAGCGGAGTTTGATTACTTGGTCAATTAGACCTAGTTTTAAGGCTTCGGACGGAATTAAAGATGTGCCCATTCCTCCGTTGGCTTGCACGATATGTTCAAGTTTTTCCATAGACAAGCCAGAGCGTTTAGAAATCCTCTCCTTTATGGTTCTTTCAATACTATTCCCTTCTTTGGTTTCAAATTCTATTTGGTTGCGATCGCCACTTGCTCCCCATTTCATTGGATGAATTAATATTCTTGACTCATGGTTTACAACCCTTTCGCCATCGCTTGCTCCTTGAAGAATAAAAGCACCAGCCGACATCACCTTGCCTAATCCTAGAATAGTAACTCTGGCTCCTGTTTGATATCGAAAAAAATCAATAGCACCTATCATCCCCATGGCTGTTTCTGCTGATCCACCAATGGTGGAAATTTTTATAATTACCTTTTTTGCAGATCTTTGTCTAGCTTCTTCAAGACCGTCAACTAATTTGCTCAACATTGGATCGTTTACAACCGAGTGTTTTCCTTCGTCCTCTGTTCCGTCAAATCCGGAAATTAGATTTATGGGATAACCGTGGTAGTCTCTTGGTACAATTAGTCCTCTAGCCTCAATGTAGTCATCAGGTAAGCTTGGATGTATTTGCTGGACCACATCTTCTAGTCCCATAGAGTAGATAACTTCGCCATTTTCTTCAACAGTTCTTCTGCCCATATTTCATATAATATCACATTATGAAAAAAGCTTGTTGCTTTGTAGGGGTTTGCCTAAAATATTTTCGATGTGGTGGCGGAGCAGGGTGCTGGCGGAACGGAAATCTTCTTGTTTTAGTTTGGTGGAAATAATTTCTGGAATACCATAGCCAAGGTGATGAATAATATTAATTTGGTGGCGAATTAATTTACCTACCTGCTGTTTTTCTATGGCCTGAATGGCCTCTTTGGTTTCTAAATATATCTCTTCTTGTTCTGATTTTTCGGGTAATAGTTTACTTATCATTTCTAAGGTGTAAAAGAGTAGATTGGCCTGAGTTAAAGTTTTGGCTTTACCTAAAAAACTATAAGTACTAGTAGATTGCCATAACCAATAGGTTTGGTGGGATTCTTGGAGGTTGGCAATAATAGAATTTCCAAGCTGTAAAGAGCCAAGGCGAGAACTGGTGATTTTTTGGGCGTTTTTGGCGCGTACGTATATTTTGCCAAGTTGGCGAGTTAGCAGGGTAATAGATAGATCTTGTTCCAAAGATCTTCTTTTACCAATGACAATAGCTTCAACCTTAAGAATCACAAGCTTAGTTTGATAGTTTTATCGCTGACCCAGGAAAATTGGTCTTGGGTCTCTCCGTTGACTACTAATTCATAGTCTACTGGTTTGGTACCAGGCTGTTTTTGCAGAAAGAGTGTATATCCAGTGCTAGGAGCGATGGGGCTAGTATATTGTACGGAAGTTTTAGTGCTACTTTGGGCATAAAGAGGAAATTTGTCACCGTAAAATCCTTCAAAAACAGTTTTGCCAAGTTCATCGTAAATAACCGGTTCGACTTCGGTACCTGTCATTTTGTCCAACTTGCTTCCTTGGGTGGTATAGAACCTAAACCAGTCGCGATACTTGGGAGCATTTAGACAAATATCCCCTTTCTCCAGATTACAATTGGAGGCTTTACTTGGATTAGTATAAGTGACAGTAATTTTGTGTTGAACTTTGCCTGCTTCAGAAATAATCTCGTGTTTGATTTTTTGAGTTAAAAATAAATTGGTTTTGGCGCTGGCCATATTGGCATCGTTTAACTGGAAGTAATCAATCGTGTTAGGAGTTTGGGCCACTGCTCCTGCCAGATTAGCTAAAACAGCTGCTTTTTGCATTTCAGGATCATTAAAATACATTAATAAATGTTTTTGGTTGAAGTTGGTAAGCAAGCTTTCCATAATTGGCCCCATTTTTTCCTTGGGAGAATTCATGGCATTGCTTAGGGTAGAGTGCATAAGTGGACCCAAAAAGCCTTTGCGGTCTAACTCTATGTAATTTCTAGGTCGACCTGCAATCCAAAGCATTTGGTATAGGACATTGGGACAGCCATCACAACGTTTATCTGGATCGGGAGTGAAATTACCCCAACCTGGGACACCGATTCTGCCTAAAATTCGGATTAAATCAACAACTGGCTTAGTAGTCAAGGCAATAATTGCATCAAATTTATCGTTACTTACTTTATTGTATTGGCTAATAAACTGCTGGGCATCCGTTGGAAAATCGGGAGAGATATTCATGTCGCGAAGATTCCAATAAGGTACATTGATGTGGTAGGCCTTAATTGGTCTGGGTGCTGGGATAGTACTTTTAAGTTTGGCGTCTAAAGAGTAAATATCATCGGAGGCCAAAGGAGTAATTTTGCCTTTATCAACCTTTAGCAAGCCGTAAGCAGTCCAGAAGCCACCGCTAGGTCGAAGTTCGGTGTCATTTTGAAATAATAGTAAATATGTACGAGGCTTGTCTTTACCAAGAAGCCAAGAACTTTTGGTTAATATTGGTTTACTGTTTTTAATAAATTCCGAGCTGGTGTCAACTAGCTGTTGGGCTTTTAGTAGACTGTCTTGGATTTTTAGACCACGATATTCTTGGGGGTAACGACTAGCATCTATTGAATTTAGGGCAACTTGAATGTTGCTAAGTTTGACTTCAAGCTCGTCAAAATGTGGAACAATACTGTCAATAGAATCAGTTAAAAAAGCAATACGGTCTTGGGCAGTTTCCTTTTTGGCGCTGGCAGTTGCTGTGCCGCCTTTTAGTCCCAAGAAGTCTTGGTAAGGTTCAATGGCTTTTAAGATTATTTCAGTAGCGTCCAAACTATTGTCGGCAATGACAAAGGCTTGCTGGCCATCTTGATAATATTCTTTGGCTTTGGGTAGTTTACTAAGAATACTGAGTTGTTCAAAAGCGACTTGGACGTCTTTCTTTTTTTGACGAACTGCTTCGATTTCCTGGCGAATCATGGTTAGATCTCGACTGGAAATGGCAACACGAATATCATTTTCTAATGTCTGGGCGGACTGAATTTGGGTATAAAGTTCTTTGCCTGGTAAATATAGTAATTTATAACTAATTCCGGCGAGAATAAGAACAATAATTAGCAGAACAGAAAATACACTTAAAATTATTTTAAAAATAGGGTGAACTTTCCGCTTAGTATTTTTTATTTTGGAGGTCGTTAGGAATGGGTTGGTGGAGGCAGTGGCTGTTTCAGTCATTATTTAGTGTAACAGAGTGAAGATATATTACCAGCGCGAGATCATACAAAAAGGTGTTTTGATAAGAATTTTTAGTTCTTGGAATATGGAACGGTGACGAATATACTCAGAATCTAATTTAGCTCTTTGCTCAAAATTAACATCATTACGGCCAGAGGTTTGCCAGAGGCCAGTGATGCCGGGCTTGACTGAACGGATGTCTTGAATTAAGTGTTTGGTATGTGGAAAAATTTTAGAATATTCCAATAGTTCCTCTTCGCGATAAGCTCGTGGACCTACTAAACTCATCTCCCCGACAAGAACATTGTAAAACTGAGGAAATTCATCAAGAGATAATGCGCGGATAATTTTACCAATCTGGGTAAGTCGTGGATCTTCTCTTAAAGATAGTTTCCAGCCGTTCTTTTTGTATTTTTTGTACAATTCCGGATATTTTTTAAGGCGTAGGTCGTTGTCTCCGGTATACATGGTACGAAACTTGAACATCTTAAAAGGTTTACTGTCTTTGCCTACTCTAATTTGACTAAAAAAGATAGGGCCTTTGGAAGTAAATTTAACCAAAAGACTGATAACCAAAATAATGGGTGAGAAAAGAATCATTAAAAAAATTCCTCCCAGAATGTCTACAGTTCTTTTAAAAGTTTCAAAAATTATTGTGTCTAAGGTTTTAAGCATTGGTTTAGATATTGTCTAAATTTTAGCATGAATATATGTTTGGAGAATCTTAGTGAATTGTTGCGAATTATTTTTGAGTTTAGTTTTAATCTTTCAAAATTTAAAATAGCTTCTTTTAAACTATTAATGTCTGAATCTGGATAAAGGTAGCCAGTTTGCTGGTGTTCTACAGTTTCTAGCGCTCCACCTTGGGCTAAGCTAATAACTGGTGTCCCACAGGCTTGAGATTCGACAATAGCTAGACCAAAGTCCTCAATTTGAGGAGCCAAAAGCGCGATAGATTGTTGATAAAGTTTTTTTAATTCTGCGGGCTGGACGTCGGATTTAAAGTATATATTTTTGTAATTAGTGGCAAGAGATTTTAGATATGTGGCCAGTCTTCCTTGTCCAACAATAATTAGCTTTTTGTTTAGTTGGCCACAGGCCTGGATAGCAAGATCTATGTTTTTATACGGAACTAACCTTGAAACTATTAAGTATTGTTTTTGTTTTTTAATATTTTTATTTGGTTTGAAAAAGTTGGAATCTATACCTGGGTAAATTACTTGACTGTCGCGATGGTGATATTTTTTAATTCTTTTGGCAACTTCTACACTAGTGGCAAGGACATAATCAGGTCTTTGGGCAAATATTTGATCTATCTGTTGGTATAGTTTAAACCTGTTTTTTTGATAAAGATGACGATTGGGTGTCAGGCAGTAGTGAATATATTTGGTTTGTGGTTGAGTTAAAAAGCAATGACCAAAGACGGAACTTAAACTTATAACCAAGTCATAAGAGCGGGTGTCAATCTTTTCCAAAAAAATTGGATAAAATGGGGAAAGTAAACCTTGAAATTTCTCTAGGCTAGGGTGAGATAACGGAGTGGTAATTATTTTGTGACCTTTAGGTAGCCAACTAGTTTTTGTTGGGTCATAAATTGTAGTGATAAGTTCGGCTTGTGGAAATAGTTTTAGTAGGTCGAGTAGCACCTGTTCGGCTCCGCCCCAACGAGTAAGCCAATCGTAAAAAATAGCTACCTTAAGTTTGCTGAAGGATGTGGTCATAAAATTCAGTGGTTTGTTTGGCGGTGGTTGCCCAGGAGTATTTTTTTATTTGAAGTTTACCTTTTTGGATTAAATCATGCCTAAGTTTTGGATTATCAGACAAACTTTTTATTTTTTCTATTAAATCGTCTGGTTTTTTTGGGTCAAAGTACAAAACACTATCTTGATAAATTTCTGGCATACAACTGGCGTTACTGGAAATAACAGGACAATTCAGAGCCATGGCTTCAAGGCCGGTTAAACTAAAGCCCTCAATTAGGGATGGGTGCACCAGGGCAGTGGCATGTTGATAAATATCTATAAATTCTTGGTCGGGGACGTAGCCTAATATGTCAACTTGTTTTTGTATACCTAGTTGTTTAATTTTATTTTCAATTCTAGCTAAAAAGACACTGCGGGCACAAATTATTTTTAACCTAAAGTTTGGTAATTTATGTAAAGCCTGAAAAACAATTTGGATATTTTTGTGGGGGTAAACATTACCGGTATAAACGAGGTATTTATCAGGATTGACGATAATCTTTTTATTATTGAGAAAAGTTGGATCGAGGGCCTCGTAGGTGGTAATAATTTTACTGGGACTAATTTTGTAACTATCCAGAATATACTTACGCCAATAGTTACTGGGGACAATAATGGGATTGTGTTGAATATTGAAGTCAGTAAGTAGTTTGTAGGCAAGATATTTGGGCCAATAAAGCAATGGGCTTTTGGTGGTAGTTTCACGGCCTTTGGAAAGATGCTTAATTAGGTCGTGGATTGTGAGAACTGATTTTTTGAAATACAAAAAAGGTTTGTTAAACTGGGTGAAGTGAACCAAGTCAAAGTTGTTTGAATACAGCAAAAAAGGCAGAAAAAGTTGCTCTGCAAAAGAATAGTGAGCAATGGTAGTAGGGAGGTATTTAAATTTAGCTTGATAGCGAGATCTAATTTCGTTTTGTTGATTTTTGTTGACAATTAAATAGATAGAACTGTTTTTAGCAAATTTAGTTAGGGCAATTTGGTCCAAGAGATTTTGAACATATCTGCCGATACCGGTGTGTTTGGGTCCAAAATTTCTGGCATCAATGGCAATTTTAGACATACTGAATTTTGGCCAATCGATAATGCTCTAGCAAATTAATCGCAAGGATTATCAGACTAGAAAATATTTTTGGATAACTACTAGCTAAATTTTTTTGAAAAAAGACACGCATAGCTTGAGTAGTGGCTAGAATGGAGCGTTTTTTGGTTTCAGAAGATGCTTTGGTAGTAGAAATTGTATGTTGGATAATACCCGAGGATATGCCTTGAAAATGGGTAATTTTGATGTCTGGTACAAAAAATAAATTATAACCCTGGTGCCACAAATCCCAGCTAAGTTGTAAGTCTTCACCATACATAAAGTAGTCTTCATCCCACCACCGTAGATTATCCCCTACTTTGCGACGGAGGATCAGGCAAGCACCGACGCCTGCTTCTACGGGGTGAACAGTGTTGGTATTCAAATGGCCCTGAAAATATCCATTAAAAAATGAACTGCCAGGAAAGAGTTTGGCAATTTTGGAAAAGTGAAAAAAAGATCGTAAGGGGGTGGGAAATCCGCGATGGCATTCTGGTTGTAGCTGACCAGTTTTGGCCAAAATTATCTGGGGGGTAACGGCACAGACTTGGGGGTTTGCATCAAAATAATTTGTAAGTTTGGACAAGGTGTTGGTTTCCAGAATTGTGTCTGGATTTAAAAACATGACCAGGGTGGACTTGGAAGAAATTAGTTTGACTCCTTGGTTGTTGCCGTGAGCAAAGCCTTGATTATCAGATAAAATTTTAAATTTCAGGTTACCAAATTTTAATTGCTTTGCCAAAGAGATGCTTTCGTCTGTGGAATTATTGTCTACGACAATAATTTCGTAGTATTTGGGATCCAAATTAGAACTTTGAATACTTGATAAACACTTTTGTAAATAATTGCCTGAATTATAGTTGAGAATGATAATAGACAAAAAACTTTGTTGTTTATTATCTGGTAATTTGTTCATATATGTTGACCTGTTTTTGGGCACTAATTTCCCAAGTGTAATTAGACTCCACAAATTTTTTAGCTTTTTGACCAAGAGGATTTCTAAGGCCACTATTTTTTAGTAATTTGATGGCTTGATTGACAAGTTGATTAAAGGGAACAATATGTGCGTGTTCGCCATTTTTGGCAGGTATGCCTTCCATACCTTGTTTGGTTGTCAAAATAGGCAGCCCTGTGGCCATAGCTTCGAAGAATTTGGTTCTAGTCCCATTACCGCTCAAGATAGGAGCAACTAAGAGCCAACAGCGCTGGTAATAAGAGACGGGGTCGTTGGCTTGGCCGTCAGTTTCGGCTTCGGCAATGATGACGTTGTCGTTGGCATAATCATGAAAGATTTGGGGGGCGTTGCGGCCAATAATGTATAAACGACAATCCGGTATGGCTTGTTGAATTTTGGGCCAGACTTGTTTTAAAAGAAGTTCAGCACCTTCGCGGTTTTGCATCCATTTCATGTTGGAGATACCAAACAAAATGGAAGGATATGGGGTTTTGGGGGTTAAGTGTTTGGTATTTAAATAATTTTGGTCTACTCCGTTTGGCAAGACTAAGACATCTTTTCGTCCCGTGTCTTGTTGAATAACTTTTTTGTCATCTTCGGAAACTGCTGCCAAATAGTTAGTTTGTTTCCAATAGTAATTTTCCCAGTATTTTAGTTTGTAAACATCAATATACAAGAGTGGGGTTAATATCTTGATCAAGCCACGGAGGGTGTCAGTGTAGTGTTGATAAACTGCATATTCGATAGTTTGGTCGACCAAAAAAATTGGTAAATTTGTTTGGGGAATATTAGGCATCAGATAAAAGCATTCGGTGTGAATTAGGTCGTATTGATTGGTGGCAATTTCCTGGGCAATCTTTTCTTTTAGTTCGTTACTGATGTAATTAGTAATAAGAAAAGGGTAAGGTCCAAAGCCCGTAGACAGTATTTTTTTTAAATCCCAAGTTTTGCCACGCTTAATAATAATAATTTTTTTACAATAAGGTTGTAGCTCTTTTAAGCCTTCTTCGTCACGTGTAAAACAGATTAAGCTAATGTCAATTAGTTTAGATATGTGCTTGATAAGATAATAGGATCTGGTTTGGCCACCAGAAGTAGAAGTTCGTGGAAGATAAGGAGTAATCATTAAAACACGTTTTTTGGTCATGGAGATAGTGTTTGGCGAATATCTAGAAGAACTAGCTGGTCCGTTTCTTTGATGGTCTTAAATTGTTTTTGCATGATATGGGTGTAGTTATCTTTAGATAAGGAGGCAAGATATATAGGTAACCCCGGGTGACTGGCAATTATTTGTGGAAAATTGTAAATTTCGATGGGGTAACCGTCAAAACCTGCGTGATAAAGATACGCAGTGTCTCCATTATAGGGAGCAATAAGAATGGAATTTGAGGGAATTAGCGTGCGTAGTTGCTCGGCCACTTGAATCATTTGGGAGTTGTTAATTTGATAGTAGCCTTTAATGTTATACCAACTAAAAGCAATACCGGCGAGTAACAAAAAGAATAATAGAACTTTAGAACTGTAGTACGGTAGTACGGTAGTAAGAACAGAAAATGAAGAAGCAAGTAAAAAACATAGACTAAAAAATACTAAAACTTGATAGTAATCATGTTGAACATTGCCACGAGCGATAATGGAAAAATAGACCAAGATCCCAGACCAAGCTAATAGCGACCCAAGAGGTTTTTTTAGTAAGCCTAGATATAGCAGGGCTGCTGGGATAGCACCGGTGATTAATAGCCCTAGTCGTTCATAAAATAACCAACGAAACCAACTGGGTCTAAAGCGAATACCGCCGCCATTTAGGAGCCAGTCGTAGCTAGCAACTCCAGTGGGGAACTGAAGGATCCAGACACGCCAAGCAAGTAGTGGCAAACAAGAAATAAAAGCAAAAAAACCTAATTTGAAGATATTTCTGTCTTTGGCAAAAAAGAAAAAAAGCGGAAGTGAAATAAGAATGACATAGGGTTTGGCAAGAAGACTAAAAATAAAAAATATGGAGGAAAATATTTTCTGATCACGGCTGTATAGATAGATACTGATGACCATCATACTTAAAGCAAAAGGGTCGGGTAAGATTACGCGACTGTAATAGATACCGTAGGGTAAAAACAAGTATGCGACTAAGCCAAAAAAAGCCGAGGTAGCTCCAAATTTGGACTTAAAGAGAAGCCAAGCGCAGAGACTAGCAATGATCCAAAAGCTAATATTAACTAGTCTGGAAGTTTTATCCAAACTAAAGAACGGTAGAGCTTTGGCTAAGGTTGCAGATATTTGGTTGTAGATGGGAAATTCCACCATACGATAGCCTTTGGGGTTCCATTTACCTGAAGCCACATCACCAAAATCGTGATAAGTGGGAACAAGGATTGTGCCTTTGCCAAGATAAATGTTTTTAGTGACCGAGGCAGTGTCAGCTTGACGAAAGGAATGCCAGTCGGCCACTGGTTGATCAATTCGATATAGACGAACGAGGAAACCGAGAATGAGAAGTATTGTTACTAGAATTGTTTGGAATTTTCCCATAGTTTTAGACATTGATAATAAGCTGCCATCATAATCCAGAAGAGGTAGGCTGTTTTAGAGGCAGAAAAAGCATCAATAAAAATGGCGTTTATTAACATTGTAAGCATGGCACAAAAAAAGATGTATTTATATTTATTATGTTTTTGAGAAGTCAAAAAAGTTTGGTAAACAAACCAGGCAAGTATGGAGTAAAAAAGAAAAGAACCAATGAGGCCAATTTCACCAGCCAGACGCAAGTATTCGTTGTCGGTTGCTAGGCCCATAGATCCCGGAGAATTACCAATCAGGGGACTTATGAGAAAGGCATTAATGGCTCTTGGCCATTCTACGTTGAAACGTATTTCGCCTGATCTGGCTACGCCAGCATCTAAGTCCACAGGTGGATAGCCTTCGGTCGGCCTGGCTCTTACAGGGGTGGCAAGCGGTGTGGGAGTGGCTAGGATAATGGGTTTTGGTTTGGTGACAATAGGAGCAACGGCAATTGGAGCTGGGGTTGGAAGCACAACAGGTGTTGGGATAGGAGTTGATTTTGGCCTGGTCTGAAAGATAGTAATTTTTGGTAATTTAACAAGGGTAAAGGTTGCAGCAAGACGGTGACTTAGGTCATCCGATGTTCGTATACTTAAAATAACCAAAATCCAAAGGGGAATAAGCCAAAAATATTTACGTAGAAATATTAAACATAAGGTAAATCCACCCAAGAGTGCAAAGATAGAGACTCTGGAGGCGGTGAGGGTTAGGACATAATAGGTAGAGAGCCAAGTGGGGATAGTCAAAATCAGCCATTTTTTGGGGATAAAAAACATGGTTCCACCAATGATGATCAAAACTACGGAGGCATAAATGGCCAGATCGTAGTGACCGGCAAAAGTGGAACTAATGCGAGTCCAAGCAGAAATGGTTAAAAGTATCCCTTTAGAGAACTCCTCGTTCATAGTAGAGACTACCGGAAAGTTGTAATATTTTTGACCAACACCGTATACGTTAACCAAGACCGCAGCTAAACAAGTGAATAAATAGAGATATTTAAAGTCCTGCTTGGTACGAATACCTTGGATAGTAATGAAAAAGAGACTGATGTATTCAATTTTTCGCAGAGTGTGCAGGAGATAAATATTATTAAAATTGGTTTGATGGATAAAAACTCCGGAAAGAAAACTGAGCCCCAGAGAAGCAAAAAATAAGATAAAAAGCCAACTTATTTTTTCTTTTAACACAGGAAAGTTGTGTTTTAATTGAAAGATAAACCAAATTAAGACAGAAATACCAACTAAAACATCGTCTAAACGAAAGTTAACATAAGTATTTAAGGCGTCAAAAAGTGGAAACTTAGGATAAAGTGGAATAAAAATTAGCAAGATGGAGACTAAAACACGAAAAATATTCATTTAAAAAATATACCAAGAATTTGGTTAATGACTAATAATAATTGGATTATTGGAAGTTGGTTGGGTTGATGTTTTTTATAAAAATATTTAATACCCTCTCGCTCTTTATTTAACTTTGTACTGTTAACTTTTGCCGAGCCACCCCCAAGGTGGGTGACTTTGGCGGTGGAATAAAGATAATTTTTTAAGTTTGGAAATTGATTTTTGATGCGATAGCTTAAGTCTATGTCTTCGGCATACATAAATATCTTTGGGTCAAAACCGCCAACTTTGTCTAGAATTGTTTTGCGAGTTAAAAAGTAGGCACCTTTGACCCAATCTAGATATTGGTCATGTTTGTAAAAATCATCGTGAAGATAAAAGTTGGGAGTGTGGGGATGAATGGCTGGGATAAACTTGTTAATCCAAGGCAGGTCATCCATGTGGGAGCACCAAGTAAAAGTGTTTAGTAGGTTGGGGAAGTACCCTCCACACTCCTGAATGCTTCCGTCGGAATTTAAAAGTTGGGTAGTAAGACAGGCCAGTTCTGGATGGGTGCAAAAATAGGTTAAGGATTGGCTGATGGCAGAATTATTAATTAAAGTATCGCTATTGAGAAACAAGATATATTCTCCACTACTAGCTTTTAGGCCTTGGTTATTGGCTGGACCAAAGCCAAGGTTTGTTTTGTTTTTTAATATTTTTATTTGTGGAAAGTTCAATAATTTTTTTATGGTGTCGTCCTTTGAAGCATTGTCGACTACTATAATTTCGGTGGGAATACTGGTTTCAACTTTGGACTTGGCTCCAAAAAGCAAACCCTTGTCGGCGAGTATTGATTTAAGACAAGCCAGAGTTAACTTGGAGGTGTTGTAGGAAACGATAATAATGCTTAAGACTGGTTTCATTTAAATATGGCAGGGATTTTTTTAAGCGCGAAAAATATTAAGACTTGGGTTAATAAAAAAATAAAGTAATTTATTGGAAAAATGGCAGGTATCCACTTAAGGGTTATCTTGGCGTCAAAAAGTTGAGTACCCACCAGGAGTTTGTTTTGACCGCGAGCATCGGGTTTAGTAAAAACATCATTTTTCCATTCGTAGCCATTGACAAAGAAGGAACCTTTAAAAGGTAAAACATATTCTTCTAGGTAATAAGTTTGAGTAGTAGCCTTGATAACTTGTCGTGCGTACTCGGGTGGGTGGTTGATTTTGTAAATAAAGGGGTGAGGGGTGTTTTTTAGGTAAAAACCTGTGACGGCATTACGGTTGGAATTGGTGTAGTAAGCTTTGACATTTTTAAGTTGGATAGTATCACCTGGTTCGACTGAACGCAGAGAATTGGGCAGATCGGGTAAATTTGGAAAGGGAATAAGAAAATAAACAAAAGCTGCCAGATTAAATGCGATTATACCTATTTTTAGGATGTTTTTGACTAACATGTTATTGAAAGAGCATGACTCGACCCAGGCGGTAATGTGGATTTTTGTTGGTTCTCTCTCCTATTTTTTTGGCTGGCACACCACCCCAAATTTCAAATTCTGGTATATCTTTGGTGACTACAGCCCCAGCTGCAACTACGGCTCCCCTGCCGATAGTGACTTCAGGTAAAATTATGGCGCGTGGTCCGATAAAAACATAATCGTGAATAGTGACAGGACCAAAGTGATTGGTAAAAGTCTCGGAATGAACATCGTGTTCATCGTTGTAGATGAGAACTTGAGAGGCAATATCTACGTGATTACCAATATTAAGCGGGGCGCGACCATCTAAAAAACAATGATCACCAATAACAGAGTCTTGCCCTATGGTGATACCTCGGGGTTGAAAGAAGTTGGCCCACATGTGAATGGTGGTAGACGTTGTAAGGTTCATACCGGCAAGCTGGTAAATAAGGCGACGGAATAAGTGGGAGGGTATATTGCCAGTCCAGCGCAAAAGCATAAGTTCAAATTCCAGAAAATACGTAGCAAAACGGTTGAAAATTTTCATTACAGCAGTGTCTAAAGGGAGTGATTTACCATCTTTATCTGTAAACATGCTTAATTATACCTAAATAACTTTCAAAAAGGCAGTTTTTAAGCGAATTAGGTTGTCTGGCCAGCCAAACTTTAGGTTCAATTTGCCGATATCTGGGGCCAAAACTCTTTGAGGTTGTTTTAAGGCTAAAAGCCAGGATTGGGTATCGTTAGAATCCAGTAAATGGCCACAAGACCCAACTATTTCAGGTAAGGATCCACAAAAACTTGCAATTACCGGTGTACCTATTAATAGTGCTTCGAGGGCTGGTATGCCAAAACCTTCGTAAAGCGAAGGTATACATAGAGCCTTGGCCTGTTTTAATAAAGCCCATTTTTCGGGTTCAGTTATATAGTCAGTAAAGACAATTTTGTTTTCAAGCTTTAAGGATTTAACAAGCTCAAAGATACTGTTGTAAAGCCAGCCTTTTTTACCGGCGATAACTAATTTTTCTAGACCATTATATTGTGAAAAAGTGTTAATTAAGAAAGGAATATTTTTACTCGGTTTGAGAGTGCCCAAATAGAGAAAATAGGGCGTGTTTTGTAAATTCCACTTAGAAATTAGGTTTTTATTGATTTTATTTGGTGGAGTAACGCTAGGGTAAACCACGGTTATTTTATTTGGGTTATAGTGAAAACGAGTGATAATTTCTTGTTTGGTAAACTCGGAAATAGCAATTAGATGGGCACAAGTTTTTATAGACTCTTTAGTCCACTGGGTAAGTTGGTAGTAGTCCTTTTTAGTAAATTGTTCTGGCGTGTCCAGATACCCCAAGTCCATAATGGCGGCTAGCTTGGGAACAGGACAAAAAAGCGGAGTGTAATGACTGGGAGAAAAAAATAAATCAAGTCTGGGTGAACCAAAATAGAGCTTGAAGGGTAGGGCAAAGCGTGTCCATAGTTTTTGGGGCCCAAAGACTAGATAATGCCAGTTAGCTTTTTCGGGAGGCAGATCTTTGCCTGGAGTTGACTTGAGAAAAATAAAATACTGATTATCGGTTTTTTGGTGGTAAAGCTGCAACAAAAGTTGGTAAGCAAACAAGCCAACACCTACTTTTTGAGAAATGTTGGCTTCGTTGCCGTCTATTCCGATGCGCATAGTTGTTGGTATAGTTTAAGCGTTTTTAAGGCGGTTGTCTGCCAGCTAAAATCTTTGGCTCTGAGTAGGGCTTTTTTGGCCAAGTCCTCTCTGGTTTTGGTTTTGGAGATGTTTACAAAAGCAGTCTTAATGGCTTCGGTAGAATATGGGTTGACGATAAGGCCTGCATCTTTGGTGATTTCGGGAAGTGAAGACAGGTTGCCGGTAATTACTGGAACTCCACAGGCAAAACTTTTGACTAGGGGTAGGCCAAAACCTTCGTAGAGAGAAACACAAACTAAAGCTAAAGCATGAACATGGAGTTGTTGTAAATATTCATCACTAACGTAGCCAAGTATTTTAATAAACTGGGGTTGCTGGATTTCTAAGTCCTCTCCCCAGCCATATTTGCCTGCCACGGCTAAAATAGATTTATTATTAGGGTTCTCTTTTTTAAAACGGACAAAAGCCTGGATGGTACGAGTTAAATTTTTTCGTGGCTCGCGAGTACCTTGGGCCAAAAAATAAGGAACATTGCCAAAGGGATGTTTGGAAGTCTTGATTAATTTGGGTGAATAAATATCTTCACAAGCCTCGTATATTACACTAGATTTGTCGATAGTTTGTGGAAATAGTTTGTGTAAATCAGTTTGGCTGTTATATGAAACACAAATATAGTGGTCGCAATGTTTAATGGCTTGGGACATTTTTTGACGGTGCGTAGAGACAACCAATGGGTGGTGCCAGTTTGGCTGTATAAAGGGAGTTAGGTCGTGAATAGTGGTTGTGGTTTTAGCTTGTTGAGTGGGGGGTTGGGTCCAGTCGCTACAATGAAAAATGTCACATTGGCCAATTAAATGTTCAATGGATAAAATATGTAGTTTGTTCCAAAGAATAGACAGGATGGTAGGTGGGAATCTGTATAAATATAACTTGTAGTTTTTATATTTTTTTAGTTCTTGGAGAAAATCTGCAGGTAGGTTTTGGCGCAAAGAAGAGAAAAATAGTTTGTAAGTATTTTTGGTGTCGTTTTGTAGAAGGTTGAGGACTAAATTTTGAGTGTAGTTACTAACTCCAGTGCCATAGGGTATGGAAGAAATATCTAGGCCGATGATCATTTATTTATTTTAGCAGGTTATATAGTATAGAAAACTTGAGCCAAAGGGTTTGCATGGGTATTAGGTAAATCGAGCGCCAGCCATAGGTTTTGATAATGGCTTGATATAGACTGGCTAAGTTAATAAAACGTTCTAGGAGAAGTTTGGGGAGGTTTTGGATAATTTTAGCAAGAGAATAATTTTTTAAGATTAAAAGCCACCAGTTTTTGGCATCCATTTTTTGCCTAAAAATACCCATTTTATTACTGGTTCCACCACCTAGATGGTAAGAAATTGCTAGGGGAACATAAAGAGTTGTAAATTTTTGCTGGTTCAAGCGATAAGCCAAATCCACATCTTCTTCGTAAGCAAAAAAACGTGCATCAAAGCCACCTAAATGTCTTAAAACTGGTTTGTAATAGAGTGTGCAAGCTGCATTGGCCCCCCAGATTATCTCGGGTTGGCTGGGTAGTTTTGTTCTATCAAACTTCTGGTGATTTTTAATATTTTGGCATTTACCATAATCAAAGAAAGTTAAACCTGTACTTTCATATTCATTCCCTGTTAGGTTTAAAACGGTACCAGCTAGACAGGCATATTCTGGTCTTAAATAAGGTAATAATTTTTTATACCATTCGGGATGAAGTTTTAAATCGTTGTTGCAGACGTGCACCCAGTCGTACGAACTTGCAGCTATCCCCTGGTTAACAGCCTGGGCAAAGCCAAGATTTTTGGAGTTGCGGATTTTTATGGTTTGGTAATTTTTGGTAAGTTGATCAAAAATTTCTAGACTTTGGTCGGTAGAACCATTGTCCACAAGAATAATTTGTAAGTCTAGATCTAGATTTTTTTGAGCAACAAGAATAGAACTTAGACAATCAGATAAAAATTTTTGTCCGTTTAAGTTGGGAATAATGACAGAAATACCGGTCATAATTTTATGAGTATTGTGTCCCCTACTCGTAGATTTAGTTTTTGTGACTGGAGGGCATTAATTTCTAGAACGTATTTAGCGGGAGTTGAGTTAGAATAATTTTTTAGTTGAAAATCAGAGACTCCTGGCTCGGGTTGGGCAGTATGAATCGCAACAATTTTACCACTAGAATCGAGCCAAAGCATGTCTAAGGGGATTAAAGTATCTTTCATCCAAAAGGGATAGACACCCTCGGAATTATAGATAAAAAGCATGCCACAGGTGGAGCAGAGACTGGTGCGCCCACCAAGACCTTTAGTTTTTTCTAAAAGACTACTAGCCAGTTCAATAGAATAAGTATTATTGCCTAAAGTTAGGTTAATTGTAGACAGTTTGGAAGGTTTGTTTCTGGTGTAAATTAGGCTAATGGTGATTAAGATTAAAATAAGGATGGCAAAATAGCGCATAGTTGGTTACCAATTTTATCCCAAGTGAGTTGTTGTCGTACATACTTATGACCATTTTGACCAAGTTTTTGGCAGAATTGTGGGTTTGTTAATAGTTTTTCTAGGGTTTGAGTTAGCGATTGGGAATCAAGATTTTTAAAGGTTGTGCCACCTTTGGTTTGTTGGAAAAGTTCGGTAACTGCGGGAATATCGGTACCCACTACTGGCTTACCTCTGGCCCAAGCTTCGGCAAAAACTATACAAAGCTTTCTTGAGAAGAAGGAAGGCACATGATAGTACAAGAGTTTAACAAGTTAACAAGTAAATCAGGATTATAGCCCATGTCGATGAAAGTAATTTTGGTTTGAATTGGTTTGGGTAAGTTGTGGAGATATTTTTGAATTTCAGGATAATACAAGGTTTTTTTGCCCGCAATAGTGAGAGTACAGGGTGCTTTTAATTTACAAAAAGCTTGAATTAGCAAGATTATTTGTTTGTGAGCGGCAAAATTACCAAGAAACAAAACATTTTTAGTTTTGGGAAAGCTAGGCTTACTTTTTAGTATCAAATCAGCATTAATACCAGGAGGTAGAACTTGACAGTTTGAAGTTTGAAGTAAGTTTCGTAGTTAGTTAGAGTTATCACTAAATTGGAGTTTCGGAGAATATAGGTAAAGATTGGGTTATTAAAACTTGGATCAGTAGGATGGTAGCAAGGCACAAGAATTAATTTGGCTCCAGTTAGCAGCTTAAGTAGATATGCATATAGGGCAATGGTGGTGGGTAAGGGTCCAGCTAAGATAATTTGAGGCTTAAGTCTGGTTAGTTTGAATAAAGTTAGGGGTGAGAAAATTGGTCCGATTTTTAGAATAGGTCCAAGAATGGGGATAAATTTTAGATATCTAGAAAATGAGTTTAGATAATCGTCGGTACTCTGACCTGGACCTGCGAAATAGGTGACCTGGTGACCATGTTTTTCTAGTTGCTTACCTAGGTTGAAAATAATCTGGGAACCACCGTCGACAGCCGGGGGGAAAATATGAGACAAACATAGGATAGAATATAAAGATGATGACATGGCTTAAGAGAATTATAACTTCCTTGCCTTTCCGACTAGTGTTTACGTTGGGTTGTGTGTATTTACTTTCCACGAAAATAAGTTTTAGTGAAATTATTGGTCAAATTAGTTTAATTCCCTGGTGGACAATACCAATGTTTGTTATTTATTCTCAAGTGGTAGGAGTTTTGGCGGGAGTGCGCTGGTCTTGGTTGTTATGGGGAAAGATAGATCCAAAAAGACTGTGGCTAATTTGGAAGGCCAATGCGATGGCGGGTTTTTATGGAATGTTTTTACCTGGCAGTTTAAGTGGGGATGTGACCAAGTGGTTAATACTACATAAAAGTTTTCCGGAACTGAAAAAATCACAACTGGCCATGTCCATGGTGGCCGATAGATTAGTAGGACTAGTTTCATTGGTAACCGTGGCCTTTATTGGGATTGTTTTGGCAAAAGTTGTAGGACTAAGCTTGCCTGCCAATATTGTTTTTATCTGTCTGGGGTTGTTTGTGGGGATGTGGGTGGCAATTGGCTTGGCGTATTTATTGGATTTAAAAAAATATGCCCTAAAAATTAAGTGGTTACAAAAAATAGTATCTATAGAAGAAGTATTAAATCAAGAGGGTTTATCCAGGGTTGCAGGGGCATATGTTATCTCTATTTTTGCTCAACTAGTTTGGATCTTACCAAATTATTTTTTGGCAGTTATTTTGCAGGCAAATATGAGTTTGGCCAGTATTTACTCAATTTTCCCAATAATTTCTTTTATCTTGGTACTGCCAATTTCACTTTCTGGCTGGGGAGCTAGGGAATTATTGTATGGATACTTTTTTTCTCAAGTTGGAGTGGATCCTCACAAAGCCGTGTTGGTATCTGGAGTTAGTGGGGTAATTGGTTTAATAAGCCAATTAGTAGGCCTGCCGTTGCTGCTTGTTAGATAGATTGGATTAGCGAAGTAGGGCCAAATCTGCCTCGACCATCATTTTAATTAGTTGCTTAAAAGTAGTTTTGGGTTTCCAGCCAATAGCTTTGCGAATTTTGCTAGCATCCCCTACCAGTGGTCCTGTTTCAATGGGTCTAACCCACTTGGGGTTTATGACCACGTGGTCTTGCCATTTTAAGCCCGCGTTAGAAAAGGCCTCTTCGCATAACTCTCTAATAGTATGGACAACTCCTGTGGCCACAACATAATCGTCGGGTTTATCTTGTTGCATGATTTGCCACATAGCCTCGACAAAATCTCCGGCAAAACCCCAATCACGCTGGGCATCTAGATTGCCTAGTTGTAACTTAAATTTGTCATCGATGACTGGCATTCCCCCTTCGGCAATGGGAACACTATTCCCTCGAAGGCCAAGTTTAATTGCGGCAACGGCCAGAGATACCTTGCGAGTGACAAAATCGGGACTACGGCGGGGAGATTCGTGATTAAAAAGTATGCCGGTGGAGATAAATAAGTTAAAAGATTTACGATAAATTCTGGCATCAAAATGGGCCAATGCTTTGGCGGCAGCATAGGGATTTGCTGGACTAATCGGCGTATTTTCGTCTTGTGGTACTATTTTGGTTTCGCCAAAAAGCTCGCTAGTACTGGCCTGGTAGACTTTGGATTTAGGGCTGACATTGCGTACTGCCTCAAAAATTCTTAGAGCCCCAAGGCCGGTTTGGTCTGCGGTAGCAATGGGTTGATTCCAGGATTCGCCCACATGCGACTGAGCACCCAGATTATAAATTTCATCTGGCTGGATTTGGCTGATGTACATACTGAGGCAGGTAGGGTCGGCCAAATCGCCTTGAACAAATTTTATTTCGTGCTTAAGGTGGGCCACGTTGCCATAGCTTTGTTTGCTGTTACGACGTAGGAATCCATAAACTTGGTAGTTTTTACTAAGCAATAATTCGGCTAAATAAGAACCATCTTGTCCGGTTATACCGGTAATAAAAGCAGTTTTAGTTTTGTTCATTTGGTTTTTTTTGGGCTAGTTTTTAAATAAAATTGTTCGGCTTCTTTTTTGGTTTCTTGCCACCAGGTGGGGTTATCTTTATACCAATTAATTGTGGCTGCAATACCCGTATCAAAAGAATAAGTTGGCTCCCAGCCTAGTTCACTTTTAATTTTTTCTCGACTAATTCGATAATCATCATGTCCAGGTCGGTCGGCGACAAACTCCACACTTTTATCAAAATCCAGTTTCATCAGTTCGCACAATTTTTTGACAATTTCTAAATTAGTTACATCTTGAAAATTCCCGCCAAGGCAATAATTACAACCTGGTTTGCCTTGATTGATGATTAAATCAATAGCACGACAATGGTCTTCCACATATAGCCAGTCGCGAATATTTTCTCCTGTGCCGTAGATCTTTATTTTCTCTCCCTTGATCAGGCTAGTGACGGCCCTAGGAATGAATTTTTCAGGATGTTGATAAGGACCGTAGTTATTGGAACAATTGGAGATGGAAATTGGTAAACCAAAAGTTTTGTGAAAAGAATTAACTAAATGATCGGAAGAGGCCTTGCTGGCAGAATATGGACTACTGGGGTCATAAGGACGACTTTCACTAAAAGTGTCTTTGGGGTCATGTCGATTGACGGAGCCATAAACCTCGTCGGTAGAAATATGGTGGAATCTCTTTAACGTTTTGCTATTTTTGGCTTCGCTGAGGAGAGTGTAGGTACCCAGAACATTGGTTTCTAGAAATTTAGTAGGATTATCAATAGATCTGTCGACATGAGATTCAGCGGCAAAGTGGACAACTAGCTCAACACCGTCCATAGCTTTTTTAACAATATCTGCGTCTCGTATATCACCCTTAATAAACTTATAGTGACTATCCCCTTCTAGATCTTCAAGATTGGAGGTATTAGCGGCATAAGTTAAACTGTCTAGATTAAGAATTAAATCCTGAGGATACTTATTTTTCCAATAGCGAATAAAGTTGGTGCCAATAAACCCCATGCCTCCAGTAACTAAAATCTGCATGTTGTTATAATACTAAAATGAAAGGAATTATACTAGCTGGGGGTAAGGGTACCCGCTTGTTGCCTTTGACTAAAATAACTTCCAAGCAATTATTGCCGGTATACGATAAGCCGATGATTTATTATCCGATTGAAACGCTAGTTAAAGCTGGAATAAAAGATATTTTAATAATTATTGCACCAGATTATGCTGGACAGTTTTTAAACTTACTAGGTTCGGGTAAAAATTTTGGAGCAAAGTTTAGCTACGAAATTCAGGAGGAGCCGCGAGGGTTGGCAGATGCCTTTATAATTGGTGAAAACCATATTGGTCAGGATAGTGTGACCTTAATACTTGGAGACAATATTTTCGATCAGGATTTTGGTAAGCAAATAAATAGTTTTAAAGGTGGGGCCTTGATTTTTGCCAAGAAAATGCCAGATCCAAGTCGTTATGGGGTCGTGGAATTTGATAAGGAGATGAAAGTGGTGTCTATTGAAGAAAAACCAGTAAAACCCAGAAGCAACTATGTTGTTCCTGGTCTGTATGTCTACGATAATCGGGTAATTGAGATAGCCAAGAACTTAAAACCCTCGGCACGGGGAGAAATAGAGATAACAGCCGTAAACAATCATTATCTGGACCTGGGTGAGTTAAAGGTGGAGATTATGGATGGGATGTGGGAAGACGCGGGAACCTTTGAGAGCTTACTGAAAGCTGGGAATTTAATGGCGGAAAAAACTAAATAGATACTCAGGTATTGCGTGCTACAATTTATTATGAAAATTTTTGTGATTGTTCCAGTTTTTAACGAGGACAAAAAGATTGTAAACACGATAAGGGAGATTAAAAAATATGCAAAAAATATTATTGTAGTTAATGACGGATCGACAGATAAAACTAGTCTTGTCTTAAAGAAAATAAATAATATTGTTTTGATTGATTATCTGGTTAATAAAGGCAAGGGATATGCAATGCGAGTAGGTGCAGAAAAAGCCTGGGATTTGGGAGCTGAGGCAGTTATATTTATTGATGGGGATGGCCAACACAATCCAAAACACATAAATTCTTTTACCACAAAATTAAAGAATAAGGATTTGGTTATCGGCATTAGACACCTAAAAGGAGAAATGCCGATTTTGAGACGGATAGGAAATACTACTATGTTCTCTTTGGTTAACTTGTTGTTTGGGGTTCATATTAAGGATTTACTTTGTGGTTTTAGGGCTATGAAAAAAAGCGTTTATAATGATCTTGTGTGGAGTGATGATAGGTATGGGGTTGAAGCGGAGATGACCTGTTTAGCAGGTAATAATAGTATAAGTTTTGACACGGTTGAAGTTGAAACGGTATATTTAAACAAAAAGCATGGTCTGCAACCAGTAGATGGTATAAAGATTATGCTTCACATTTTTAAACTTTGGATTAAACTCAATGTCAAAAACTAATAGCATATTTATTACCGGTGCAAATGGTTTTATTGGGTCTAGTTTTGTGGAATATTGTGCAGCCCAGGGTGTTTCAGTAATGGCATTGATAAGGAGTGGCTTACCTCATTTTATCGTCGATAAAAATGTAAAGGTCGTGTTTGGAGATATCCTTGATCGAGATAGCATTTCGAAATGTATAAAGCCAGGGATGATAGTGGTTCATTTAGCCGCAAATCCGTATCATCCAGTTCTAAGTCACAAGGTAAACGTGGAGGGGACCAGAAACCTCGTCGAGGTGTGTCGTATAAAGAAAGTTGAAAGAGTTGTTTACGTTAGTTCACAGGCAGTAAAGATTACCAATAAAGGTGTTTATGCAAAAACAAAACTGGAAGGAGAACAAATTATTATAGATTCTGGTTTACCTTATACAATAGTTCGCCCAAGTCTTGTTTACGGTGAAGGCGAGCTAGGTCTGTTTAATAAAATTAGAAAATTGGCTAAAATGTTGCCGTTTATTCCGGTTTTTGGAGATGGTCAAGCGAAAGTTTGCCCGATTCATATCGAAGATTTGTGTAGGTGTCTGATGGATATAGCACTAGATAAAAATTGTGAAGGCGGTATTTTTGACCTTGGGTCTAGAGAGAATATTACATACGATCAATTTTACGAGAGACTTATTACATATTTAGGCCTAGGCAGTGTAAAAGTTATACATATTCCAGTTTGGATTGGATTGTTGGCATCAAAATTCTTTTTGATATTGAAAATGAAAAATCCTCCGTTTTACCCTGACAATATTCTTGGTTCAACTCAGGATACTAACTGTGATGTAAGTCTTTATGTTAATAAGTTTGGTTTTACACCTCGTAACTTTGGAGTAAATACGAAGTTGAAAGTTTTAATAGTAGGGCTAGGAAAAATTGGCTTACTGCATTTGTCTATTTTAAAATCTTTTTCGAATGTCGAGATAGCTGGCATTGTGGATACGAACAAAGTGTCTCTTGGCACAGTTAGAACGTTAGGTTTGGTTGTGCCAGTTTATTCGGATCTTGATTTAGCTCTTTCGTCAAAAAATTATGACGCATGTTACGTTTTTACACCGACTGCTTATCATTATGAAATTGCAAGGAAAGTTATTTCTAAATACATTAATGTCTTTATAGAAAAACCGGTTTGTATTTCCGTAGAACAAACCAAGGAATTGAGAGATCTTGCCATTAAATATAATGTGGTTGCTTATACGGGTTATACCATGTTGTACAATCGTTGCTTTTTGAAAGCCAAGGAGATTATTCTTTCTGGTAAATATGGGAAAATTAAAAATTTTGAAATGACTTATTTTCACTCAGAAGTTATAGGCAAGCCAAAGTCTGGCTGGATGTTTAAAAAGGATATTTCTGGTGGTGGTGTACTAATGAACCCAGGACCACACTTTTTTTCGATAATCTACTTATTTTTTGGTATTCCAACCAAAGTTAACTCGATACTGAATAAGAAGTATTCTGTTGAAGTAGAAGACGAAGCGAATATAGATTTGTATTACCCGGACTTTTCAGGCAAGGTATATGCATCTTGGTCAGAACCTGGGCATGATATCTCCAGTCTTGAGTGCAAAATATTTTATGATAATTACACCATAAATGTTAACAAGTCTAGGGTAGTCGTATTGGAAAATAAGACTAAGAAAAAATCTATAACTATGTTTGAAGATTTAGAGTCTAGTGTTCAAAATATATTTAATATTAACCCTGATGCATATGGGGAGGAGTATTATTTAGAACATCTGGCATTTTTGAACTTGATTATTGGTGTAAAACCAAAATTATTACTTAGTCCAATTTCGGAAGCTACCAATATCGAGAAGATTATTAGTATGTGCTATAAAAATTCAAGAAATGAAAAATAAATTAGTAATCTTGCCAGATGTCGCTTCCTTGGCTAGAAAATTAACAAGTAAGTCTCAAATCATGCTTGTAGTTGAAGGGTTTTTAAAGCTACCAATTAAGTCAAAGATAGGGTTTGTAGTCGCCTGCTTGCCAATGTTAAGTTTGATTGTGAAAAAGGATTATTCTGCTGGAGTAATGCTTTTGGTTTTATTGGATTATTTCTCGTTAAAGAGGATGCCTAAGACCGTGTATCTTCACAATCAAATGTTTGATATGGCGGTCGTGTTTAATAGAAAAGAGTTAGTTTCTCTATTTATTAATTTTTTCAAAAAAAATAATATTTCTGTTGGGTTCTTGACCGCAAACAATGGTTTAGCAACAAAATACTTATCATATACTGGTGTAAAAGTTAACTATACTAATCTAGTCATCTCAAAATATAACAATGTTTTAGCAATAAGATTATGATATCTTTTATCCTCAAGAAACTTAATGCCTATTCTCTTAAAGATATTTTAGTTAGCGAAATCGAGTCGGACATATATTTTTTTGTAAAATATTTACCCGGATCCGTAGGTTATATATTAAGATATTTATATTTAAAGATATTTTCTCATAGTATAAAAGGTATGGCGTTTGTACAGCCAGGAGTAATCTTTATATTTACTAAAAACATTAGTATTGGTAATAATTTTGCATGTAATTCGAATACATATATAAATGGTATAGGTGCTGTTAGTATTGGGGACAATGTTCTCATTGGTCCTAATGTTGTTATCTCCTCGGGCGAACATCAAATTGAGAACAATAAAGTTGCAGTTTTGTTCCAACCTATACTGAGAAAACCAATCATTATTGAAGATAATGTGTGGATAGCGGCGAATGTTGTGGTTATGCCGGGAGTTACTATTTCAAAAGGTACGGTTGTGGGAGCTGGCTCAATTGTCACCAAATCTACAGAACGATACTCGGTGGTTGTTGGTGTTCCGGCGAGAAAAATAAAGGATAGGAGTTTTTGATATGATGTTTACCTCGATTAAACAATTAGAGGTAGTAGTAGTGTCAATATTTTTATTGACATTTATGACAATATTCTCGATTTCAATAAAAGTGAACTGGATGAGTGGACAAGGTGATGATGCTATTTATGTTAGTTTACTAGAGGATATGGCTAAATATTTTCTACCCAAAAGCCAAATGTTGCCAATGACTGTTGATTTTCAGACCAAGTCCGATTTGCTAAATATAAAAGCAGATGATTTAAAATTTTTGGATTTTAGTCCTAAAGACTATGGCAACGCGAATGCATTTAAAATTCATTTTTATTTAATTCTTTATCTGCTTGTTCCTTTTGTTTGGCTATTTCCAGCTGTTTGGGTCTGGGCTATAGCAACATCTGTCGTATTTATAGGAATGTTGGGATTAATATATTGGTTTTTGCGTAGCAAGAGTGTATCGGTAATAGGATCAGTGTTATTTTGCTTGTTAATTTCGGCTCATCCTGCCTGGAATTATTCTGTTCAATGGCAAATTTATCCTGATAGATTGTTTATGTTGTTTGGTTTATTGTTGGCCTTATTGGTGGATAATAATAAGATTCGAATGAAATGGGTTGTTTTGGTAGCGGTTATTTGTGCGATGATAGTAGAAAAGACGGCCTTAATCACCGGAATGTTTATTATTGGTTATGTGTTTTTATATCATACTAGGCTGACGAAGAAAGAGAAGGTGTGGTTGTTGTTAGCTGGCTCATTAATATTTATTGTTGGCTACTTAATAACCAATATCTATCTGGAAAACGTTTACTACTCGTCTTTTTTAACAATACATAGTTTTATAAATTTTTTTCCAAATTTGATTAAGGACCCTTTGTTAGTTAAGAATTTGGCAGTGTTTTTGTTGTTTAACGGTATTTTCTTATTAATTTTTGGAGTTTGGGAAAAAAAAGCATCCCTACTCGCGATTATGGTTATGTTGCCAAACATTGTTGGCAGTATTGGAGGAGCAGAAAAAATGGGTTGGTCAACTCACTACCATTCGATTTATTTTCCTGTATTAGTTTGGGCGTCTGCCAAAGGATATGTGAAACTAAATAAATATATTAAAGAGAGGCATTGGATATATTTTAGTTATTTAGTGCTTTTTGGTATAGCAATAGTGCTATGGAGTACTAATCCTTTTGGTTGGAAAAACTTAAAATTTAACATTAACGATGTTAGAAAAAATGCTTGGCTTCAATATAAAAATATAGCCCAAGATTTCCTTAAGCATCGAGGGTATTATGATTACTTAGTACAGAGGAATAACTCTATTGACGACAGCATGTTAAAAGGGACAATTGTGTCAGCACCAGAAGAATTTTGGGTGCCTATTTTTGAAGGAAGAAAGGTGTATTATTACCCGTTAGGAATTGATTCAGCAGACTATGTGATACTTAGAGTAAATAAAATTGGAGATAGTCATATGGAAATGAGTGGGTACCTTTCCTTTCTTGGTGCAGATAATGCAAAAAAGGCAGATCAGTATTTATTAAACAGAATGGATAAATTAGGTTATGACCTAAGTAATCCAAAAATAATAAATAATATGGCAATAATTAAAAGAAAAAAACAACCGTAGAAAAGATTTGATTAGTTAAGAATAATTATTTTGTTTCGTCTGATATAAAATAGTCGGGCCTATCCTGAACCTCTATGTATATTTTAAAAATATATTGTCCAATAACTCCAAGAAAGATTAATTGTAGGCTGCCAAAAAAATAGATACTAAGTAGTGTTGAGCTCCAACCAATAATCACATTGAAATTAAATAGTCTTGAAATTATTGCATACAACCCTACTAATAAAGATAGCAAAACGCCAGTAAAACCCAGGAATAGACAAAACTTTAAAGGAAAATCAGTGAATGAAAAGAGAGCGTCTGATGCTAGAGCAAGTAATTTTGATGTGCTCATTTTGGCTGGTCCATCAACCCTGTCAAGTCTTTCATAGTTTACATATATTTGTTTATATCCGACAAGATATCTTAGAGCAGGTATGTACCGGTTTTTTTCTTTAAAACTTAACAGGGCAGTTAGCGCTCTTCTGTTTAAAATTGAAAAGGTGCCGACATTTTGAGGGACCTTTATGTTACTAATGTTGTGAAAAATATAATGGAATAGTTTAAATACAAATTGCTTTTGACCTGATTCTGATCGACTTATTCTCTTTCCACATACAATATCACTTCTTGTTTTTATCAATTTATTTAACATTCCCTCAATTAATTCCGGTGGATCTTGTAGGTCGCATTCAAGTATTACTGTGTAATCCCCCGTTGCTTTTTTTAAACCAGCCATCAGTGCAGTCTGCATACCAAAATTTCGTGATAACTTTATACCTTTGATTCTTGAATTTTTTTTATGTAAATTTTTAATGCAACCCCATGTGTTATCTTTGCTACCGTCATCTACAAAAATTATTTCATAGTTATTTATTAACGATATTTTTATAATTTTGATTAATGTTTTAATCACCCTAGAAACAGAAGTTGAAATTATTTTACTTTCATTAAATGCAGGGATCACAATACTTATTAATTTAGCAGTTTGTTTCATGCAATGGGTTTTATTTTTGGCATATAAATAATATATCTGGAAACGGTCCTTTCTTGAAATGATTTATTAATTTTATCTTAAAACCAGTTTTCAAGAGAATATTTTTCCAATCTTTAGCTTGGCGATGAAAAACATTCATATTTGAAAGCTGTCCTTCAAATAAAATTGGTACTATAAAAACATCAGTAATCCAAACAATAAAATATCTAAAACTAAATTCTCTGTTTATTTCGAGAATTATAAGTTTTCCTCCTTTTTCAAGTCTCTGATAACATTTTTTGATTAATTCTTCTTGGCTTTTTTGTGATGGGAGATGGTGCAGTAAGTGACTTGTGATAATTACATCACACGCCGGTAGATCGTCTTTTAGAACATTGCCTTGTAGAAATTTTACATTTTTAAGGCCATGGTTCGCTAGTTTTATCCTATGACTAATCTCCATACCAATAATACTTCTGGATGGTTTGCACAATGCCAAGTAGTTGGTAAGCACACCTTCGCCACAGCCAAGATCAAGTATTTTCCCTTTATCAGGAGTTATTGTTTCGACAAAGACTAGTGGTGAGTCCCAAAAGCGAATATTGGCAGAAAGACCACCGAAACCTTTACTTTTGTATAGGCTAACTGTATTTTTGATATTACTATCACTGTAAATGCTATTTGGAATAATTAACCGTAAAATAATGGCAAGTATTTTTTTTAGAGTAACGTTAATTATTTTATATAACATGTGTTAACAATAACATATTATTATGTGTTAGATTTACTGAACAAAAAATTTTTTAACAGGTCTACTTCTATCATTTGAAATATTACCACTTTTACATCTTTAGGGATTGATTCTGGTATTTTATCCATGTCATTACCATGGATCATCAAAAATTCATCAAAGTGATCAACAAAACCAGTGTTAAGCATGTTTAAAAAGTATGAATTGCCAATAAGCAAGGTTTTTGGCAATAACTTCTGATTTGTAAGTGAAGATTTAAAGTAGTATAAGAAAGGTTTTGGTGTTTTAGGGTCAGGTGTAGAGCCTTTTGGTGAGTTTATTACATGAATTGCCACTTCTCTAGGTGAGACAAGTGTTGCAAGTGAATCAGTTTGTCCACCTGTAAAACTACTATCTTCTTGGGTTTGAAGTGAGTAGCTCCACTTGGTTGTTCCGTGTACCCATTTATTTATTGATTCAACAGTATCTTTGTTGACTAAATATGCTGCAGTATCTGTCCAATGAAAATCTGTTTTATAAAAAAGTTGGTATTTATCTTTATTGTTAAGCAAAATAGATCTTGCGTCTATAGATTTAATTTCAGGGTGTGTTTGGAGAAATGCAATAAATCGTTCGAATTTTGTTGGACTAGGTCTGTTTGTTGTTCTATTAATATACAACTCTGGATATATAGAGTTTTTTAAAGGTATTGGCATTACCACAAACAACACACCCCTCTTTTTAAAATAGTTATTCAATGAAATCATTTTGTCTTGTATGGCTAATAATTGTGTATTGCTTTGCTGTTCCATATATACTTGTTCCTTCTCAACAACACTTTTGTAAAAAAGCCAATTATCTTTTCCTATTAATACTTCGTCAGATACCCTAAATAGTGAGTAGTCGATTTGGTTTTTTACACGAATAAATAAATCTCGCAGACCATAGTTATCGTTGAAGTATTTTTCATAAGCCAAGGTGTATGTTTTTTGGTTGTTGAAAATTTCAATAACAGGGTTACCGGTAGGGAGGGTTAATTTTTTGCGATTTTCTTCTAAGGGGCGATACTGAATGAGGTTTGTTTTAGTTTGAACAAATGGAATAAGTAATAGAACAAAAAATAACCCTATAAAAATTCTCTTTTGGTTAAGATATTTGTTAAGTATCTTTAAGATAATAAGCCCGAAGATAACCGTTAAAAAGATAACTTTTATGTTGTGCCAAAACATTAAAGAGGAAAAGGCAGTCATTAAAATTGAAAATATATAAAAGGAGTAAATGAGGTTTTGGATAGATAGGCAAGTGAAAGTATTAGTATAAATATGGAGACAAGTCCGCAAATGACAACGTTTTTTGGTTTGGTTGCTGGTATGAATGAAAGTAACAAGCCAAGCGCTAAAAAGAAAGCAATGTTGTTGGGTACAAAATATCGAAGTGTGTAAAACTCAGGTATGGTGTTAGTAAACGAAAATATATTTTTTACGTAAGATAATGCAAAGGTAAGGTTCGGTGAACGAAATATTATCCAGCCAATAGAAACCAGTAAGAAAGTAAATAACTGAAATATTATGCCACTTGGTTCAAAATTAAATTTGTTCTTAGCAATTCTTTCGATGGTTAGTAACAATCCGTGGTATAAACCCCAGGCTACAAAGGTCCAAGCTGCACCATGCCAAAGACCACAGAGAATAAAGACAACAAGTAGGTTGAAATAGGTTCTGGCAGATCCTGTACGACTACCACCTAGGGGTATATACAGATAGTCACGAAAAAATCGGGATAGAGACATGTGCCAACGACGCCAAAAGTCAGTGATGGAAACAGCACGGTAAGGATGATTGAAATTTTCAGGAAAAGTAAAACCAAAGAAACTGGCAAGACCTATCGCCATATCGGAGTAACCAGAAAAATCGAAATAGATTTGAATTGTATAAGCAAGTACTCCCAAAATTGCGAGTAGCGAGCCAATTTCGTTTAACGGGAGGCTAAAAACTTTATCAGCAAGCTGTCCTACGGAATTGGCAATAATTACTTTTTTACCAAGTCCCAGGGAAAATCGCCATAGTCCATTGAAAAACTGATCTGTGTTGGGACTTCGTTTCTTAATACTGTCGGCAATTTCCTGATAGCGGACAATTGGTCCAGCAACTAAATGAGGGAACAAACTAATATACAGTGTAAAGCTGAGGAGGTTTGCAGGTTTTTGTTTTTGTTGGTAAACATCTACAAGATAGGAAATGGCCATAAAAGAATAAAAGGAAATACCAATGGGGAGAAATATAGGATTTAGTGGTGGTAGACCAAGATGAAGTAAAAAAGATGTTTGCTGATAAAAAAATTGAAAATATTTGAAATATATAAGTAAGGAAATGTTGCCAGTAATGCCAAGAAATAAAAAATATTTTTTTAAGTTTGTTTTTTTTGCAATTAATTGGCCTAAAAGAAAATTTAACATGATGGAACAGAAGAAGATTAGAATAAATTTGCCACTGCCCCAATAGTAAAAAAATAGGCTAAAAAAGATAAGTATTAAATTTAGAAAATTATTTGGATTTTTAAATATTTTGGAGACCGAGAAATACAAAAGAAGGATTGCGGGAAGGAATATTAGTAAAAATATATTCGAGCTGAAAAGCATTTGTCATAATGATATCATGAAGAAAAGTTATGGCAAGATTGATTTATATTAGTTTTTTGTTGGCAGGGGTGGTGATGCTGGCCGTGATTTCGGTTTTTAATATTAGTGATTATTTTGGATGGGGATTATTGATTTTGTGGATAATAATTTGGTATGTTTTGTGGAGAAATAATAAGGACAAGCAAATTAAATTTTATTTAATCGATTGGTGGTGGACCGTGCCTCTGTGGGTAGTCTTATTGAGTCGCTTCCCTATTTATTATCCTGTTTATGATGATTTTGCTTTCCACTTGGAGGCTGGATGGTATGCAAAAAATATTTGGCAGGCAGTAAATTTTTTGCCCCTAGATTTTGGTTCATATATTTATCCTGTTGCCCAGTTGGGATATCCGTTATTATTAAAGGTTTTTGGGATAAGGTTAAGTTTACTATTTAATGGTATTTTGTTGATTGCATGGTACGCCTCGATTAATTTAAGACTAAAGCAAGTAGAGAAAAATAATAATAAAAAGATATGGTGGGACATTATTTTTATATACATATTTTTTGTTCCTCACCTGATGGCAACCCACACAACATTTATGGTAGATTTTTTGACGCTTGTTTTGGGTTTGGAAATGTTTTATCAGCTTGTTGTTAAGACAGGTAATCGAACATTGGGAGTTATTGTGGGTTTGCTATCAATGATAATCAAACAATCTGCTGGGATTGTCTTAATGCCAATATTTTTATACTTTGTCTGGCAAAATAAAAGAGAAATTAAATGGTTTTGGGTAATATTAATTGTATTGTTTGTGTTTATATTTTTTGGAGCATCATACATAAATACTGGAAACCCAATTTCATTTTTATACAATGGATTTTTTAAGTCACCATTTTATGCATTGGTTAGTTTTAAAGACACGAGGTGGGGGCCACAAAATTGGCAAGAGATATTGGCATGGCCGGTAATGGCTCAATTTACTCAAAGATTTGGAGAAGGTATTGTAAAAACTGAAGCTAAGTACTTTTTTGCGTGTTTTTGGGCATTCCCCTACTTGCTATCGTGGTATTTGTTACTAATTAAAAGAAAGTGGAAATATATTATATTTATTTTTTGTTATTTGATTTGGTCGGTGCTAATGGGTTACTCGCGCTATTTGTTAACTTTTGCTGCAGTTTATTGGTTGTATTTAGTATACGCATTAAAACTTAATTACAGCCTTAGATTAAAGAGGTGGTGGCTGCTATTCGTTGTTTTTGTGATCTTGTGTTTTACTTCGGTTTCAACTGATTTTGGTTGGCGACCTAACTTGATTTGGTTACAAAATACTGCCAATAGGCCTTTTTTTGTAAAAACATATATAGATAGTCTAAAATTATTGGGGAAAGATCGGCTAGACGATATGGTAAATGGATACGAGTCGATAATTGGAGAGAAGGAAACGGTTGTAGTTGCTTTTCGTGGACCGGAATCTTTTTTCGCATATTTGGCTAGTTATAAAGGTGCAAATATAGTAAATGCCGTTGATGAAACAAGATATGTTGAATTGATTAACAGCAAGCTGGTCTCAGAGAATTTTAAACTGCTATTGAAGAGAGTTGATGCTGAGAAGAGTATATTGGTAATTGGCGATAAGCAGTGGTTAAATTTAGAAATAATTTATTGGAACCGAAATCGAGTTTGCAAGAAGCTTGAGTTAGATAAATCTGCTTGGTATTTTCAAAGCCTAGCGTTGTTTGAGAATACATTGATCTACCGCTGTACTAGAACAAATTAATCGCTTGTTTATCTATTAAATATTTTTGATATTTTGGATTTAATACCCTGATACGCAGTAGAGATTTTCCATGTTTTTGAATTATATATTCTAGACAACGTCTGTTTAGTTTCAAACAATTCATTTCTAATACTTGATATTTCTTGTTCTTTTTCGTGGTGTAATTTTGAGATTAATTTTCTGTTTAGAATTATTTCGCTCCTTAGGTCTAATATTATATTAGAAATTTTTGTTTTCTTTTTTATAAATTTACTAAGTATTTTTTATTATTAATAATGTAGTGTGGGTATTTGTTATTAATCTTTACAATTTTGTAAGTATAAGGTCTGTCAAATATATCCAAATTATTATCAATGTTGAATTTTAATCTTTTAAAATTTGTTATTTCTATATTATTAAGTTCTTGATGGCTAAATGAGTCAATTTTTTTTACTATTTGCTCCCTACCACCAAGATATGAAAAGTGCCATCCAGCATCTTTGAGTAAGTGTGAATTGTTGTAGTCTACATGTCTTATTTCTTGTGGAGTAGTGAGAAATTTTTTATATATGCCTTTTGTTCCCTTTCTCCATTTTTCGCTCGAAAGACAGTTTAGAAAGTAATAATAAAAGTCTTGTTCAAAGCAAGTAGGTTTTTGTGAATATTTAACTAATTTAATTTTTTCTGGTTTTGGAATTTCATCTATATCTCCGATTAAGATAAGATCACTATCTTTTGCGTTTATTAGACCTCTGGTAATGCAATTTCTTTGGTAGAACTCCCTTGACCAGGTTAAAGGATTTAATTGAAATAATTCTATTTTATCGTACGGTGGTTTGTCTGTTATTATAGGAGCGTTGTTCAAATCATCTACAACTATATACACAATTTGGTTTAAAAATTTCTTAAATTTGTTTTTGTTTTCTTTAAAATACAGCTTCTTCGGTTTACCGGAGTGAGTATGCGTAGACTCTACTATTACAAAATAATCGACGTATTTTGAGAGTATGTTAAGTCTAATCTTTAACATTTCAAGCTCGTTGTAAATCATGAAGCAATCGTAAATCATGGTTTATTTTATCACTTACTTCGTATCGGTCTTAATTCGTAAAAAGACTATGAGTTTTTAACTGCAATAAATAAAGTACAATTATTTCCCAGGATACCTAAATTAATTTTATGTAGTAAATACAATGCTGTCTTTAAGCCAATACTATCAAGTTTACCAAGCATCTCTATTGAGAATATGTTGTAAACAAGAATGCCTTCGTCTGGTCTGATACCGTCAAGGTGGTATTGGGGAGGTAGTAGGTGCTTAAGTTTTCCCTTACTGTCAACAAAGGCTCTTTTTTCATCAGTATATCCGGTTTGATAAAAGGGTACTGTAAATATGTGTGCTCCTTCTTTTTTAAGTACTCGGTGCACTTCTGTGTGGGCTTTGTATGGATCTGGAATATGTTCAAATACTTCGCTTGATAAGACAAGATCAAAGATGTTGTTTTTAAATGATAACCCCATTAAATCCTGGTTCATTGTGTTGTTAATAATATCTCCACTTTTATATTTTGGTCCAAAGTATTCGCTTGATTGATAATTTTGGTGTGTTTTTAGTAGATTGTGTAGAGCACCACCCGTCTCGGTGTTGTATATATTGATGTCTAGTTTAAATATGTCTTTTAGTTTTTTTAGTTTTAGAAATTCCAATATGCCGATAGCCAATTGTCTTTGTCTGTTGGTAGATTTACAGCGATGACAAATACAACTCTCCCGGAGGTTCTGTGCATCGATATGGCTGATGTATGAAAAACTGTCACAAATCGGGCAATAAATGGGCCATTTGCCCAGAATGGAGGCAAGATTATCAATATTATGGTTAGCGTAAGGTATTGGATATAGGGGCTTCACATTATTTATATATGTTTATATTAACAATAATTTTTGCGTATGTTGATATTATGGATGACCAGAGTTGAGATTGAATTTGGGTTTTCAGATTGGTTTGGTGGCTAAATAAGCTTTTGTTTAGCAATTGTTTGTGAGTTAAGACTATTTGTTCGACAAATTCCGATTCGTTGTTAGCTATTTTTAGATAGGGTGAGACTATGTTGTTGCCTTCTGCTCCGATTTGGGAGGAAATTACCGGTGTGCCAAGCCCGAGTGATTCTAGTATTTTTATTCTTGATCCTGAGCCTGAAGATATGGGAGTTACTAGTATGTCTATATTTTTATAGAACTCCTTAACTTCTTTTACAAATCCTAAATCGAGAATAGACTTCTTGTTTTTTAGTTCTGACTTGTTTACTAAATCAATCACTTCTGCTGGATCATTTTTGCCAGCTAAGTAAAAAGTGTATTTTATTTTGTTTTTTTCTAATAATGGGGCAATCTTGTTTAAGAAATAAATAAAGGCGTATTTGTTGGGTGGGTGGCTAAATGAGCCAAAATAGCCAAGTCGAATTTCCCTTTTAGTTGTTTTAATTTCTTGAAAATCTATAGTTTCGATTCCATTTGGAATGCAAATCACATTTTTAAGATTAAATCTGTCTTGAAGTATCTTTTTATCATACTCAGAAACTGAGGCTACCAAATCATATTTTTTTAGATACTTTTTTTCGTAATAATATATTTCTAGCCAACGAAAAAGATGTATTATTTTCGTTTTTAGGCTCTTAATTTCGCCTAATCTTCTTAAAAAGGAGATAGTAGAAATATCTTCGGCTACAAATATTTTATAGATATGTTCAGGTAAATAATCGTACAAGTATAATAATTGTGTTAACTCAATGTGTACGGTAAGTATATTGTACCTTTTGATAATTTGGTTGATACCTATAATGGCTTCTGGACTATACCAGTCGGAAAACCAGTAGGGCTGGCTAAAGTCAATAAATGTTTGCTCCGTTTTGTTTGGATTAGCGTTATAGCTAGTCCAGGACTTGCTGTTGCAAGTTAAAAAATTAGTATCTTCTTGGCTAAATTTATACCTAGAGTCTTTGAAGATAACTAGGTGAAGGTCAAAATGTTTAGATAGTTCTTTGATTGTGTTGTAAATACGAACAGCACCACCACTGGATTTGGGGACTGGAGAGATGGCAGTTACTAAAAGTATCTTTTTATTTTCAATCATCTTTATATATCGCTTCAAATAATATAAAATTTTCTAGTTGTTGATCTGTGTGCATTGGTTGATATTGAGCAAGTTTAAGTCTAGATGCAAAAATATTGTGAATGTTTTTGATCGTCTCAAGTGCATACCTGGTGTATTTTGTGTTGACAATAAGCTGTGGAACAAAAAGCAATGTGTGTTTTAAGATTACTTTTGGAGAAGTAAAATTTTTTAAGATAAATACTAATAGATTTTTGTATAAAAAATAGGTTGGGTCCTTGTTTAACTTTTTAGTAGAGGATTGGTGGTGATGGATGACGTGTGACTTGGAAATAAAATAAGAGGGATAGCCATATTTCCAGGCTAAGTAACCAAGATCTAGGTCCTCACAGTAAAGAGGTGTATAGGATTTATAATCATACTGTCCAAGTTTGTTGAAGACATGTTTATTAATAAGCGATGACCCGCCACCCGGATAAAGCGTAATAGAATTTTGAGTCAAATTCTGCTTGCTAACAACATGGGCTATGTTGATAAAGCCTGCTTTGGGCTGACAATAAGTTTTGCCTGACTCCTCCCTTCTTTTCTTTGGGTCAAAGAAAAATATTTGGGACGCTAAGCCAAAAAATTTTTCACTTTTGTCAATTTTATTTTTAGCAAAAGATATTAAAGATGCCAAAAAGCCGTTTTGTACCTCCATGTCGTTGTTTAGGAGGTAAACATAATTATATTTTGATTTATCCACCGCTTCGTTTATTCCCTTGGCATATCCCAAGTTAATTTCGTTTTTAATAATTTCCAGTTTTGTTTTAGTAGATAAATTTAATAAAGCCTGATAAGTTCCGTCCTTTGAACCATTGTCGACGACAATTATTTCACAATTTAGTCCTTGATTTTCTGCAACAATAGCTTGGTCAAGCAGCTTAATGCACTTAACTACCATGTCTCTTTTGTTCCAAGTGGGGATTATGAAGCTAATTCCGTCTAGCCTACATTCCTCTGGTTTTAGGTTTAGGAATCTTTTTTTACCCCGCATTAATTGTTCATAAATTGTGAAATAAACAATGTAGATGATTGTTGCCAATAAGTAGAATAAGCTTGGTATAAGCAAGAATACGCCAAGAAGTAAGTGCAAAATTATACCCTTTATGTTGTTATATTTACGCCATACTTTGAAAGTAACAGGTTTTGAATAGTACTCAATTTCTACTAAAGCTTTATGCTTTGCAGCATTTCCTTGATTATTTAATTTCTTATTCTCGTATATTTTAAAAAAATTCATAACCTTAAAATACTTAGAAATCTTTATTTTTTTTATAATTCTTTTTAAGTCGGAAATTGTTGTAAATTGTACATTAACTTTGGAGGGGGTCTTAAGCTGATTACTGTTTTTAATATGATTAATTTTCAAGCTATTGCCAATATTAACTTTGTTCATGACTTGTTGTTTTGTTTAGGACATCGGCTGTCTTACCTTGATATTTTATTGTTGCTTTGCTAAGAGATATTGTTTTATCACAAAAATTTCTAATAGAAGATAAAGAATGGGAGACGAAGATGATAGTTACGCCGGATTTTTTGAACTCTTCCATTTTTTTAAAGCATTTGGCTTGGTAGGTGGAGTCCCCTACTGCTAGGATTTCGTCGACCAGGAGGATTTGTGGGTTAGTGTGTACAGCCACAGCAAAGGCTAGGCGCATATACATGCCAGAACTGTAGTGCTTGACTGGCTGGTCAATAAATTCGGCAAGCTCGGCAAAGTCGACAATACTTTTGTAATTGTGCTTTATTTCCTTTTGAGTTAGGCCAAGAATGCTGCCGTTTAAAAATATATTTTCGCGCCCAGTTAGATCTGGATGAAAGCCCGCCCCCAGTTCAATTAATGGCGAGACTCGGCCGTTGACAATAACTTCTCCCGAGGTGGGACTAGTGACGTTGGCAATTAGTTTTAAGATAGTAGACTTGCCACTACCGTTGGGGCCAATTATTCCTACGGTTTCACCAGGATATACTTCGAAGCTGATGTTATCTAGAGCTGTAAACATAGTTTTGGTTTCTTGCTGACCTAGTAGGGCCGGGATAAATTCTTTGAAGGTTTTCTGCTTGTTAAAGGAGAACTTCTTGGTTACGTTTTTAAATTGGATGATGGGGGTTGGATTAAACATTGTCTGCAAAGGTTTTTTCTTGCTGTTTAAAATAAGCTAAGGCCAAAATTAGTGTAGTAACAGAGACTACTAGAGCTATCCAAAGACTGGTGAAATTGGGGTTCCCACCGGCTAGGATAACTTGGCGGTAGGCGTTGATAATCACGGCCATGGGATTAAATTGAAAGATAAACCTGGCTTTGGCGGGAATTAGGTCGGCAGGGTAAAAGACGGGGGTGATGTAGATCCATAGCGTTAAGATTAAGCCTAGGAGGTATTGAATGTCTCGATATAGTAAATTGGTAGCACTAAGGAACAAGGATAAACCAGTGGTGAAAATTAATTGGATAAAAAATATTGGAATTATCCAGAGTACATTGAAATTTATGGGTATTTGGTACCAAAGCATATAAATAATATAGATTAGGCTAGCAAAGAGAAAATCGACGATTTTGGCGAGAATGGTAGAAATAGGTAGGATAGTGCGAGGGAAATATATTTTTGTAAGTAAACCGGAATTAGTAACCAAGGAATTGGAGGCTGAAGTTAAAGAATTAGCAAACAGGTTCCAAGGTAAAAGAGCTGTAAATAAAAAAACAGAATAAGGAATGTTGGAGGTGGCGTTGGTGGGTACTTTTAAAATAATGGAAAAGGCATAGCTCATGACAATCATTTGAGCCAAGGGATTAAAAATAACCCAAAAATAGCCAAGAATGGACTGTTTGTAGCGGGACTTTATTTCGCGCAGGGTGAGCTGGTACAATAATTCTCTGTACTTATATATGCTGATAATTTCTTTTACCACAAGAGGCATGTATAGATTATACTAGGACTATGGGTTTAAGCAAAAAGAAGCGTAAATTTGTATTACAAAATGCACATCTTTCGCCTGAAGAACTATCCAAAAAGGTAGGTGCGGGCATAAATGATATTAAAGAGTTTGTGGCCGAAAGAGTACAGGGCTTACAGACAGAAAAAGTGGAAAGTATTTGGCAAATAATTAAGGGTAATTGGAAGTTTTTGTTGATTATTCTAGCTTTGGTTGTGGCTGTATACGCCAACGGAATGAACGCTAATTTTGTCTCGGATGATTATGCTACTTTGAACCAAAATAGTGAGGTTGGGAATATTTCGTATGTTAGAGAAAATTTTAGCTTACTTTCTGTGGGTTACTATATTTTTTATCATCTTTTTGGCAATCAAAACCCTACGCCATACCATCTGTTTAGTTTGTTTTTGTATGGAACAAGCTTAGTTTTAGGCTATGTTTTCTTGTATCTAATAACGAAATCTAAGGAACTTACTAATCTATCTTTAGTTATTTACGCTGTCTTACCAGTTCACGTAGAAGGAGTTACCTGGATTTCTGGTAAGCCATATTTATATTTAGCTATAACTAGTTTGTGGATAGTCTTGTCTTTTTACTACTTGGAAAAAACTAAAAGTAAAACTTATCTGATTTCCCTTATATCAGCCCTTTTTGTTGGCATTTTTACAGTAAAATTTTGGGTCGCCAACACAATATTCTTGTATCTACTCTTAAAATTTTCAGTTGGGGAGTTTGGACAATTTACAAGGAAACTCAAATTGAGTTATTTTTTGATGGTAACTTTTCTGGTTCTTACTATGATTGCATTTTATTTTCCAGCTATTAAAGAGAGAGTTACGGTAGTTAACAGTGGGACGGTTAGTGTTTTTTATAATCCATTTGAGCAATACCCAACTTCAGTATCAAAATATCTGCAGTTGATAGTTTTTCCGGTTGACTTAACTCTATATCACACCTTATTTATAAATCCAGTATGGTTAAATTGGTTGATTTTTATACTCTATTTTGCTTGTTTATTTTATTTTGCCAAACAAAATAAAATTATATTTTGGGGCCTTGCATTTACGTTTTTGGCAAGCAGCATTGCCATGTCACCATTGAGGGTAAGTTGGATGGTGGCTGAACGTTATGTATTTTTTGGTAGTTTAGGGATTAGTTTGATATTTGGTTTAATGTTTTATAAACTAAACTCAAAATTGCCTCTTTTTGGTTATTTTCTGTTAACTGTGGTTTGTGGTGTGTTTGCTTTTAGAATTTACTTAAGAAATATTGACTGGCAGACCAATCATAATTTATGGGTTAATACTTGCCAGGTCTCACCTAACTCTCATAATGCTTGGAACAACATTGGGGATGATTACGATAAATTAGCACAATATGAGAACGCGGTTAAGGGTTTTACTCAGTCGACGGTGGTTAAGCCTGATTATGCAGATGCCTTTCACAATAGGGCAAACATATTTTATAAAATGGGTAGACTAGACCTGGCAAAAGATAGCTACCTTACGGCAATAAAATTAAACCCAACTTTATATCAAAGTTATCTTAGTTTGGCTCAGGTTGTATACACAGAAAAGGATTACCCCTTAGTTGACATGATACTGGATCGATTGTTAAGTTTAGATAATAACAATTTTCAAGGATTGTATATGAAAGCAGTTAATGAGCTGACCCAAGGGAAGAGGGATTCCGCTAAAAAACTAGTCGAGCAATCATTGAATATTAATCCGGGTTTTACTCCGGCAAGAGACTTACTAAAACAAATTAACTAACAGTTTTTTTATTATTTTTGTGCTCGTATACGGCGTAAAACCCTGGTGAAAGTAATTGTTTGAAAATGTCTATTTTTAATATTCTTTGTATTAACCAATAAGCACCGGGAATATTTGACAGTTGACCCATTTGTTGAATAATTGCTTCTTTTGTGGTTTGAGGATATATTATTTGGATATTTTTATATCCATTCAAAAACATTAGTTTGTTAAATTTTTGGGGGTTCGTAAGATTTATGTGATACTTTGCATTAAGATTATTTGCATAGAGGATTTTGTTTATACTGGTTTTTCTGGTAATCAGTGCCAAGATATCTTGAATTGGTTTAACGAATTTTAAATAATAAGAATTGTCTGTGTGAATTATTATTGTAATTTTTTTACCCCAGGTTTTAAAAATATTAAAAATATAAGTTAATTCTTCATCGTATAAGTGTTCAACCACATCTGAAAGATAGACTATGGAGATATTTTTTAACATAGGTAGATGTAGGTTATCTCTCTGGAGATATTTAAGTTTTAAGGTTCTACCTAGTGTTTTTTGAAAGTCTAGTTGGGCGGCAATTGAGTTAGTTATGGCATCTTTGGAGTAATCTATACCAATAACTTCAATGTTTTTCTTATAAGCCAATATTAGGCTTAACAGGCCATTGCCGCAACCAAAATCGACAATTTTATCTGTTGATTTAATTGGGCAAATATTCAGTATTTCTAAGTATTTTTTTGGGTAGGTACTTGTTTTTCTGGGGTCAACTTTGCCAAAATTTATGCCCTTAAAATAGACCTTGTTGTAGAAGGAGGGATTAACGGATCTTAATTTGTTCATTTTACTAATACTTATGATTTTCTAATTACTAGCAAATAATTCAGGCAAAAAGTTGGCGTAGGAAAATATTTATCTAAAATTAGGGCTAGGTATTGATAAGTAAGCAGTGGAATTAAGAAAATCGCTGAGATGAGGTAGGCAAGGGCACTTTTTGCAGCAAAGCTATTCAGAATTTCTGAGTAGAACATGGCTGTAACAGAAAAGTAGCTTCCTTGTTCAACTATTTCTATAATGCGAGCATCTTTGTGAAGTTTTATAAGTTCTTTGTATCCATAAATTGTGATTCTTTGGTAATCATTGGGAACTTCATGAAGCGGGTAAAGAAAGGGTGCGGTTATGAGGATGTATCCTTCTCTCTTGGTAACCCTAATGAGTTCTGAAATTAATTTTTGTGGGTTTGGGTGGTGTTCAAGTACCTGAAAACAAACGCTGTTTTCATAGCTATTGTTCACAAAAGGTAGGGTTTGTGATTTTACATATCCCTTGGAAAAGAAAAAATTAGGTTTACTAACTGGAAAATCTTTGGTGGTGGAATAACTCTTAAAATCTATACCGTGATATGTTGGACATTTACTAAAAATGTTGCGGAGTGGTTTTTGACCGCAACCAACGTCGATCAAGCTACCTTTTATGTGGTATTTTTCGACAATCTTGGTCAAGTCTCTTTTTAGGTAGTAGTGGATAAGAAAATATGTGGATAAAAAGGAAGGTATCATTATTTTGACACTTGCATGGTTATATCAATAGCTTGATATATTTGTCCAAAAATAAAACTCAAAGGTAAACGAAGTTTGTTAATTATAAGTTTTCCAAGCCTAGTTGGTACTAATTTTAGTTCAACTAATTTGAATTTTTCTTTTATAAAATAATTTCCTCTGGTATTGGACTTATAAAATGGTTCAAAGGATAAATGGCTAAAATAATGGGTATGGGTAAGATCGTTGTAAGCACCGTAGCAATTGTAATAGGGAACAATGATGCGTATTTGTGCATTATTTTTAGAAATACGGTGGAGCTCTTTTAAGACCAAGGGGATGTTTGTCAGGTGTTCGATGACATTGTCAGAGTAGATATAATTAAAAGTGTTAGCCTTAAAAGGATAAGGAATAACATTAAAATCAAAGCAAACATCCACCCCTTTAAACTTTTCGATATCGCAGTTAAGGTAACCGGTCTTTATGTCGTTTCCACAGCCAAAGTTTAGTTTTTGGATATTTGTTTGATACATATAGTTTAGTTGTATATTAACAAATTGTTCACTGGTTTAAACAATCACTGACTCTTCGACATTCTTGTTTGGCTAAAGTTGGCAAAAAATATTTTTTTCCTAGTTCTATTCCTTTAGTATTTATGAAATTTTTATTACTTAGTATGTTTTCAACTAAAGTTTTTATCTCAGCAAGATTATTAGTTTGGGCAAATTGTACCTCGTTGTTTTTGTAGATAGATAAATAGCTTTTCAGTTTATAGGCTACTGCAGGAAGACCACAGGATACTCCTTCTAATAGTGCTACCCCAAAGCTTTCGTTGGAACTTAAGGAAATAAATATTTTTGAACTTTTAATTATCTGGTATTTTTTCACACCTTCTATCCAGCCGTAAATTTTAATTTGTGATTTAAGCCCAAGTTTATTAATTTCTTTTTTCAGGTGAGATTCAGTATTTCTGTCCCCTGCTCCAACGATACTCAATTTGTAGTTTTTACCTTCGGATTTGAACAAGCTAATTAGCCTTATAAGGTCAAATATACCCTTGGCTTCGTTTATTCTTCCCATATATACCAGGTCGCTGGAGAACTGTTTTTTGGGTTTTGCTATTTGTATAGAATCGTATTCAATACCATTTGAAGTCAGGGCTAGTTTTGATTTTGGGAATCCCCTTTCTGCCAAGAAGTTAAATAAATCATTGGAGATAACAAAAACCAGGTCGCAATCTCTTATCATAAACAAGCTAAGTTTAAAGAATATCCAAGCTAATAATTTAACCATTTTATTTCCTTTGTCTGTAAATGGAACCGTGTTATCAAGATAGGTTATCCACTTAATATCTTTACGTTGTAATTTTAGAATAAAATTAATTATGATAAGGTCCAATACACTAGAAAAGCTATAACTTGCGTCAAAATTCTGTAACTTATTCAGATATTTAAGAGCTATAAGGTTCCTCTTTAGGGCAATATACATAAAGCCTAATCTGTTTTTATTTTTTATTTTTTCATCATTGGGGTCGAGTTCACCTATGGTGATGAAATCAACATTGGGAATTAACTTTCTCTTGATGATGATAGACTGAACACTTTTACTACACAAAATGGTGCACTTAAATTTCTTTTCTAGTTGTTTAACTCTTTCGCTCCAGACTGCAAATGGGTGTTGTTCAGAGTTTACAAAATTTATTAAAATTCGTTTTTTATTTTTCATATTACTGAAAGAGTTTCAAGATTTGTTTGTTTACTTTTTTTGGGTCAAAAAATTGCTTTTGCTTATTATAACTTTGGCGGTCATATGCTACATACCCCCCCTTAAGTAACTTTTGACTAGTATTTTGAAATTCTATTTCCGAATTTACTAGTTCACCTGTTTGGTGGTTGATAATTATGTCTTTGGGTCCAGGGATATTAAAACTGACTACCGGGATGCCCAGAGACTGAGCTTCGAGCACTGAAAAGGGTAAGACTTCCCACATGCTTGGTGCTAGCAAGAGATCAATTTTTTTTAGTTTGGTAAGTAATTTTGGGTGTGAAACGTGGCCGTCATATTTTATGTTTAGACACTTATTGCTTAGTTCTTGCAAGCTATTTTCTAACCATTTTTCCCCCGATCCATAAATATAAAAATTTATTTTGGGAAACTTTGGGGCCACAGTTTCAAGTGTAGACACGAGAACTCGTATTCCCTTTTGTATGGATATTCTTCCGGTAAATCCAACATTTTTAATTTCCCTTTTTACAATACTATTGGAATTCAACTTAAAATTAAACGGGTAGGGTATGTAAACATTTTTATACTCTTTGAGACATTTTAGATCTTGAGAATTGCTGGTGTGAAGTATCCAATTTTTCTCGATTAACCACTTGTAAATAAAGGATGTATAGATGAAATTATGTAATTTACCAAATAAATTTTCTGGATGCGGGTAGTAGATGGGTGTATGTACTCCCACGATAACCTTAATATTTTTTGATAACTTTGCAATTTTTAAAAAAAATAAATCGATTATTTCGTTTTTTGTATAAATAATATCGTAATCGTTTAATAGACCAATGTTTCTAGTTGAAATTTCTTTCCAAGGTATAGGACTTATCATACTATTAACTTCATCGCGTGTATGTCTAAACTTCAATTTTGAAAAAAAATCAAAAGAATAGACAATGTTTAACACTTTGGATAGAAATACCATAAAATTAGTGTTTAGAGTAACGATTTCTACAGTGTATTTGGGGTTTTCATTGTGAATTAGCTTTGCTATGTTGATCATATATTGTTCTGCCCCAGCACCACTAAGTAAGGAGGGTGCACAAAAAAATGCTATTTTCATAAACTCTTGTCTAGTTAATTGGTCAATTTTAACATTTCTATTCTATCTTTAATCGTGTGGTCAAATTGCCAAATATAGTATAATTGTGTTCGATATTGTAAATGTTATAATATTTCCTAATTTGTTGACTAAACTTATATGAAAGTAATTATTTTGTGTGGGGGTACGGGTACAAGACTAAAAGAAGAAACACAATTCAAACCTAAGTCGATGGTGGAAGTTGCAGGGAAGCCGATAGTGTTGCACATTATGAATCATTTTATGAAGTATGGTTACAATGATTTTATTTTGACAACAGGGTTAATGGGTAACCAGATAAAGGAATATTTTTTAAACTTTAAACAACGAGATAACGACCTTCAGCTAAACTTAAAAACAGGTAAAATAAAATATTTTAATAAGCTTAACTTAAATTTTAAAGTTACCTTATTAGCTACGGGTAGTTATACAAAAACCGCAGAAAGAATTTTGATGTGCGCCAAATATATTCCCAAGGAGGACGAAGATTTTATGGTTTGCTATGCTGACGGCTTGGCTTCTGTAGATTTTAAAAAGTTTCACGAGTTTCACAAAAAGACTGGACTGGCTGGTACAGTATTGTGTGCTCATCCTAGGTCAAAATACGGCAAGATTCATGTTGATGAGAAGGGAGTTGTTGTGCAAATTGAAGAAAAACCCATAATGTCAGACTGGACAAATGCTGGATTTATGGTTTATAAGAGAAAAGCTTTAAAATATTTTTCTAAAGATGAAATGGACTTTGTATCCTTGGATAAAATGGCTAAAGATAGACAGTTGGCAATATTTAAGCATACTGGTTTTTGGTATGCTGTTGACACATACAAAGAGCTTGAAGATTTAAATAAAATTGTAGATGAGAAAGGTAAGGTATGGGAACTTTAAGGGACGCGTATCTTAACAAGAACGTATTGGTGACAGGGGGTACCGGCTTTGTGGGGAGTAACCTAGTAAGAAAGTTACTAAGTTTGGGGGCTAGCGTGGTTTGTACCTATAAGCAGGATAATTTAATAAAATTTGACCTCATAAAGATGCATTCTCCAAGATTGGTTTTGGAAAATTTAGATGTAAGAGACTACAATGGCTTATTTAATTTGATCACTGGCGCCGAGATTGACTATATTTTTCATTTAGCTGCTCAACCAATTGTGGGTGTGGCTTATGTTAACCCAAAAGAGTGCCTAGAGACTAATATAATGGGGACAGTTAATATACTGGAGGCTGCCAGAAATTATCCTAGAATTAAAGCAATTGTAGTGGTTACCTCGGACAAGGCCTATGGGCCACTAAGGTCTGGGGATAAATATAAGGAGTCTGACCCCCTAAAGGGCGATCATCCTTATGATGTATCTAAGAGTTGTGCTGATTTAATTGCCCATACTTACTGGAAAACCTATCAATTACCTGTTGCCATAGCTAGGGCTGGTAATATATATGGAGAAGGTGATTTATACTTTTCTAGGATAGTACCAGCAATTATGAAAAGTTTTTGCCTAAATCAGCTATTAGAGTTAAGGAGCAACGGCAAACAAGTAAGGGATTATTTGTACGTAGATGATGTGGTAAATGGTTATTTGTTGATGGGGTCTAAGATCGAAAATATTAAAGGTGAAGCTTTTAATTTTGGCTCAGAGGACTCCCTTAGTGTAATTGATTTAATAAGATTATCAGAAAGTGTCTTGGGTAAAAAATTGAAGTATAGTATTTTGGATAATGCAAAAAACGAATTAGCATACCAAAAGTTAGATGATGAAAAGGCTAAAAAAATGCTAGGTTGGAAAAGATTGTATACTTATGAGAAAGTAGTTAAAAAAATTTATAAATGGTACAAGACTTATTTTAATGAATAGAAAATATATCCAAGTTTCTGGGAAAGTTTTTGATGAGTCGGAAATAAATAACGCAATTGAAGCAGCAAAAGATGGTTGGTGGACTGAGGGAAGATTCGCTTTGGAGTTTGAGTCAGAATTTAAGAAGTTTTTGGGGGTTAGGCATGTTTCTTTGGTAAATTCTGGTTCCTCGGCAAATTTGCTGGCATTGGCCACTTTGACCTCTCGTATTTTTAAAGAAAGAAGATTAAGAGCAGGAGATGAGTTTATAACCACTGCAGTGGCATTTCCCACTACGGTTAACCCCGCCTTGATGTTTGGACTAAAACCAATTTTTATTGATGCTTCTTTGGACACACTAAATATTGATACTTCCCAAATAGAAAAAAATATAACAAAAAAAACAAAGTTGATAATGTTGGCTCATACTCTTGGTAAGCCTTTTGAGATAGATAAAATTGTAAAGTTGTGTAAAAAGTATAATTTATGGTTAATCGAAGATTGTTGTGATGCTTTGGGTTCAAAGTATAAAGGTAAGATGCTTGGAACCTTTGGGGATATGGCTACTTATAGCTTTTACCCTGCACATCAAATAACTATGGGTGAGGGAGGCGCCGTGGTGACTAACAGTGCTATATTGCACACAAAAATGCGCCAGTTTAGAGATTGGGGAAGAGATTGTTGGTGTGCTCCTGGCAAAGATAACACCTGTAACAAGAGATTTGGCTGGAAACTTGGAGAACTACCCGAAGGTTATGATCATAAATATATATATTCGGAGATAGGGTTTAATTTAAAGCTTACAGATTTCCAGGCAGCCATAGGATTAGCCCAATTGAGGAAATTGCCAAATTTTATAAAAATTAGGCAACGTAATTATAATTTGTTAGAAGAATTTTTTGGAAAGTATAAAAAATTCTTTAAGTTGTTAAAAAATAATCCAAAAGAAGATGTCTCCTATTTTGGATTTCCCATATTAGTTAAACCAAAGGCTCCTTTTACTCGCAACGAGCTAACATCCTATTTGGAAAACCACATGATAGGCACTCGTAATGTATTTTCTGGTAACTTACTGCGACATCCGGCCTATTTGGAACACAAGTCTAAATATAAAATAGTGGGTTTGATGGAAAAAGCCGATATGATTATGAATAATGCTTTTTGGTTGGGTGTTTATCCAGGTATTTCTGTTGAAGACATAGAATATGTAGTAAAAACCACACAAGAATTTTTGACAAAATATTTATGAAAATTTTGTTGACTGGCGGCACGGGCTTTGTAGGAAGTCACTTGGTTAGAAAGTTGGTTGATTTGCGTTATGAAGTATTTTTATTAGCTCGTGCTAACTCAAAATTTGACAGAATTAGAGACATATCCAGCAAGGTTAAGCTAATTGTAGATTTGGATGATTGTCGTAGGATACTTGAACTAGGTGGTGTGGATGTGTTGATTCATATGGCAACTGATTATGTGCGAGACGAGAGTACTTACGAGGAAAAAATGCGGATGATTGAATCAAACTTTGTTTTACCATCTAGATTGTTAGAGTGGTGCATTGTTGGAAAAGTAAAGGCTTTTATTAATACCGGTACTTGTTTTGAATATGCTTTGAGCTCAAAAGCTATTAACGAAAACTCCATACTTAAGCCTTTAAATTACTATGCCGCTCTGAAGATTGCTTTTGAAAATATTTTTAAGTACCAAGTGGATAGAGGTCTAATAAGAGGGATTACTTTGAAGCCAATATATGTGTATGGTGAGGCTGACAACGACAAAGTTGTTCCGAAAATTATTATAAATACTATAAATAACACCACGTATGGTTTGTCTGATGGTAGGCAAAAATTGTGTTTTACTTATGTGGGAGATGTGGTTATGGCTTATCTTAAAGCAATTAAGTTTGCATCAAGTATAAGTAATACCAAATATGAGTCTTTTCTGATCGGTAATAGAAAAGTAGTAACTATCAGAAAAATCGTAGCTGTGGTTGAAAAGTACTTAAAGAAAAAACCTATAGTTAGCTGGGGGAATGTTATACCCAAAGACGTTAGATTCTTGAGCTGTAACTTTTCAAAAGCAAAGGCCATGCTAGGATGGGAACCTACCACTGCAATTGAAGATGGTTTAAAATTAACCATTAAGAGTTATTTAAAAAATTATGATTGAAGGAGTAAGGATTAAACAATTAACAAAGCGACCGGACGAAAGAGGGGCTATTTACCCCATGTTAAGATCAGACGATCCTGATTTTATTAAGTTTGGAGAAATATATTTTTCAACTGTTTACCCTGGGGTAGTTAAGGGTTGGCACTTGCACAAATTGATGACTTTAAATTATGCCGTTGTTTCAGGAATGATCAAGCTAGTTTTGTATGATCCAAGAGAAAATTCTAAGACCAAAGGAGAAGTCCAAGAAATATTTTTAGGTTCCGAAAACTATAGTTTGGTAACAATTCCTACTGGGGTTTGGAATGGATTTAAAGGAATAAGCTCTCCTGTGGCTATAGTAGCTAATTGCGCAACTTTACCCCATGATCCCGAGGAGATTATTAGACTAGATCCAATAAATAATACTGAAATTCCCTACGATTGGTCAATAAAATTTAAATAGTTTGCTTATTTCGCAAGTAGCCTCTGATTGTAAATATCAAGCTTACAAAAAGTAGGAATACGTTTACAAACGGAAGAATAATTATTCTCGGATTTTTGTGTTCGTAAATATATGTATTTTTTGTATACAAAAATGAGTATATTAATATTAGGACCAAGGAAATTATTCTAAAATATGGTATTAGCAAAGAGAGGATAAGTATTTCTCTAAAGTAAACTATTAATATATATTTGAAACCAACGGGTCCATGTTTTCTTAGTAAAGTACCTTGTGCTTCTGCATATTGTGCGTGCTTATAAATTAAATCATTCAAATTAAAGTTTTTACTATATGTATGCATGTGGACGATGGTTGCCTTGGTATAGATTATCTCCCCTATTTTCTTTAATCTGTTTACGATATCACTGTCCTCACCTGCCGTACGGAAAGATGTAGAATCAAACAATCCCACTTCAATTATTGCTTTTTTGTTAAAACCATCAAACTTTCCATCCATTCCAGATAACGTTTTTCCAAGGTGTCTGGAAAAAAGTGACTTTTGCCAAAAATTATAGTTTAGCCAAATTTTGAGAGGGTGGATGACCTGATGTGTGGTGGCTAGGACATTACTATTTTCTAATAGTGGCTTTGTTAACAAGACGAGAGCGTCTTTCTCTAGTAAAATGTCAGAATGTAAAGTTACGATTATTGTACCCTTAGATATTTTTATGGCTTCGTTGTAACTTTCGGAAAGTCCTTTGTCTTTGGGGTGATTAATAATTGTTACCAGTATGTTTGTATTTATTTTCTCAACTGTTTGTTTTATAATTTTCAGGGTATTATCTGTGGATGCGTTGTCTACGATGATAAGCTCTCCAAAATATTTAGATTGCTTGTTTAAAGACAATATTGTTTGTTCTATGGTTGTTTCGGAGTTTCTGGCAGGTATGATGACAGTTACCTTGCTATGTGTATTTTTAGCCATGGATGTTTATTTATGAAATAGTTTTAATGTGTATTGTTTTTGAAAGTAGGTGATCTTTGTACCAATCGGTTATGGCAATAAGTATTTTTCTTGGAGTTAAAGCACACATAAGAAAATAAAACCAAAATTTAGGCTCTAAGATGTTTCGTGGTCGAAATTTAATTAGGTAATATGCCTCTCTTAGGAGGTAAATATATGATCCGTAATTTCTAATTTGCACTAAGCCAACGTAATTTTTTGCAACAAAATTTTCTATTATATTTTTTTGTAATTTTATAAATTTATGCTCCCTAAATGTATTTTTTATCATTTCAACCCAGCTTAATATTGGTGATTTTTCGTAGGTTGACTTGAGCCAACGAGATTGACTGGTTTGGATACGTACGGCAATGGTGTATTCACCTTGGAATACTACGGGGTGTTTTTTAAAGATTTCCAAAAAAGGATAGATGTGACAAGGGAATATGTCGGGATGGAATCCAGAGGTCATAAACTTGCGTCGATAGGCTAATCCAGAAAGTTGGTCTAGACTGTCTATTAAGCAAAATATGTCGCTGAGGTTGGATTTGTAATTTAGTAGAATATCTTTTTCTAGGGAAAGATAGGGTTTTGCCCGTACTGGTCTAAGTGATGATTGGTTAAACCAGTAGTAAGGTCTACTTATTGCTCCTATCTCTGGGTTAGCTTGGAAGGTGTCATTGATTTTTTGCAATACCCCATCTGCAAGCAAGTCGTCTTGTCCCATGAGGAACAAAATGTCTCCAGTAGCCTTTTGTCGTGCACCTTCGAGATTTTTGGGGTATCCCAAATTAATTTTGTTAATATATATCTTAATCTTGGGATTTTTATAGGATTTTAAGATCCCAACGGTGTTGTCCTTAGAGCTATTGTCGTGAGCTATTATTTCGTAATTTTTATAGTTTTGTTTTAAGAGACTGTCAACTGTTTCTTTGATACAGCTTGCTCCGTTGTATGTAGTTAAAAGTATACTTATTTTCATTGTGACCAGTTTAACCTATTTTGATATTTTAGTAAGCCCAACTTGTTTTGTATATATTTAGAAATGTAAATCCAAGCGCTAAGAAAACAAGCTAATGGATGAAAAAACCAAGCTCTGTCTGGCTTTTTGAAATAACCATACAGACAGGTACCAAGTGCAGGTAAAAATAATATGCTATATAAAGTAAAGAGCAGATTGTCTGGGGAGGTGGAAGTGGTTTGCCAAGAAGTCTGGCGTACTGCTTGGTATTGGTAGTAATCTAGCATTCTACGGGTCTGTTTACGTATAAATTTTTTAACAGACGACTCGCAATAAGTATGAATAATGCTATTTTTCGTTTTTATAAATAGTAAATCTTGTTTGTTTACAGCCTGATTAATAATATCTATATCAAACAAAAAGTCTTTATTGCTGTGCTTTTTTAGGAAGTTCGTGCGGAAAATTGTGCCATTGGCTCCTATCGTGGGGATAATTTTATTTTTAGTTAGTTTTAGAGTCAAGTATTGGGAATTTTCTTCATTTATGAGCTCAGGGTGTGGCCAAGTGTTACTTAAATAATTTATTTTGTCTAGTTTGTGGGTAAACCAGGCATATGGATCATTGGCCCCTATTAAGGCACTGTAACGCTCGATAAAACCTGCCTTTGGGCGATAAGTAAAAGCCCAGGGTTCACTTCCTATAGCTACCAGGTCGCCGTCTAGTGGTTTTATTAACTCATCTAGCCAATTGGAATTTGGTAAAATATTGTCGGAATCTAGCAATAATACATATTTACCGGTGGCCTTTTTTAGGCCCAGAGCTTTGCCGGCTTCGGCAGTTTTGAGAGTATTTTTTAGGATAATTGCATGATATTTTTTGGCTATTAAAAGTGTTTGGTCAAGAGAGCCTCCGTCGCAGATGATTAACTCCAGGTTCCTATATTTTTGCTTAAAAAGGCTGTCTAGACAAAGGGCAAGAGTATTTTGACTATTGAGCGTGGGTATGACTACCGAGAGTGTTGGCATTGTAGACTGGGAAATCCTTCAGTTTTTTAATAAACTTATAGGCATAGCTACCCAGATGCTTAACGTCATCTACGCTGCGAATAGAACTAATCTTTTTGGTTAAGAATTTTGGTGTAAGCACCCCTTTGAATAAACTCTGAACCATGGCTTTTAATTCTTCTGTGCCCATGTCGCATTTCATGATAGCTTGGCGCATATCATAATCGTTCCAATCGTTGGTTAAAAGCCAATTATTTTCTTGGCATTGTTTAAATAGCGGTGTACCAGGATAGGGTATGACAATGGTGGCTTGCATAGAATCGGCCAGGCAGTCTCGAAATAAGCTTCGGGCTTCTTCTAGAGTATTTAGGGCATCTTGACGAGTTTCCCAAGGATAACCAATCATGATAGTTAAGTGTGGTTCCATACCGTATTTTTTGGCTAAAGTTAGGGACTTTCTGGCGTCCTCGGTTTTGGTACCTTTCTCAAGTAGATCTAAAGTCTTTTGATTACTAGATTCTAGGCCATAGAGCATAAATCTAAATCGGGCTTCACCCATGGTTTGGTACTCTTTTTCACCAACAGCATTAAAGCGCATATTGGCTCCATAACGAACCTTTTGGTGTAGACCTGATGATATTAGTCCTTTGGTAAATTCATGAATCCAGGCGCCCGGAGTGAGAGTACCGGCGTCATCAAAAATCTCGCGGATACTATAATTGTCGACCACGTGTTTTACTTCGGCAAGAGTACGCTTGGGAGTAAAAAACCGAAATGCCTTACCGGGGAAAATAGTGGTCCAAGAGCAAAAGGTACACTTACCCCACCAGCAGTCGCGTCCGGTCATCATATAGGTGGCTGGAGTGTATTTATAATTGCCATTGTTGTAGGCATAAAGTTCCCATTTAGTTAGATCTCGGTTAATAAAAGGCAAGCTGTCGAGATTGTGGTGTTTTAAAGCATATGGACCGGTGTTTTTTATAGTTTTACCATCCCTGTACCAGATACCAGGTTCTAAGGTTTCTCCGTGATCCAAGTTGTTCATTAGATTTAGCAACATAAAATCATAGTCGCCACCAGTGATTACCAGGTCTACAGAGCAATTTTCTAGGGATTCTTGGGGAAGAGCCGTAAGATGATCACCAAGCAAGACTATGGTGGGTTGCCAGGATTTAGTTTGGTAGGTGCGTAGTTCATCGATAACTTGCCAGTACCATTTGATAGTAGGTGTTTTGGACTCAATGGCAATGACGTCTGGCTTTAATTCTAATATCCGTTTGAGCCATTGATCTTTGCTGAGTTTTTCGGCAATAGCGTCGTCCCAATAAACCTGGTAGCCTTCTCTTTCTAACAAACTAGCGGCATAAGCTGGGATTACTGGATATATACAATTTCCTGTATTTGTCCATTGAAACTGGCGATTTTGGGATAAAAAGGCTGTGCCTTTGTTGGTTTCTAGAGGGGGGTAAGAAATAGCTATGGATAGTTTTTTCTTAGACATGAATTCCAGTATACCTTATCCACCTTGATATTGACCAGTCTTGGTATTAAGGGTGTGTGGCTGACTTAATAAATCTTTGGTAAACAAAAAGCCTTTTAGAAAAAATAACCCGTAGGTAAGGTGAACTAAGGGGATAAATAAGTTGGAAACCAGATTGGCCCAAAGATTATTTTTGATTTGCAAAAAGAAATTAACAAGAACTAGCGAGGCGTAGGCAAGCAAGGGGGTAAGATATATTTTGGTATGAAAGAAAAATAAACTTAGGATATATAGTGTAAATATTGGCGGTATAAGGTAGCCAAGTTTAAGGCTATTTTCGGGATATATTTTGGCAAAAAAACCTCGGTGTTGGCCGTAACGACTAATTTGTTTTAGTAAACTTAGTCCAATTGGTCGACGGTGGTGGTAAACAATGGGCAAAGGAGAATATAAGATGGAATTTGCTTGATATTTGATTAGTTTTCGACAAAGTAAGGTATCTTCTCCTGGCCAATGTTTGGTGTCAAAGCCACCAAGTTGGTTAAATATTTTTTTGCGAATAAAAAAATTGACAGTTGGATAATCGTCTACATATCTTTCGGGTTTAATTAAATTGCGATAGTCCCCTGCTCCACCCGAACCTAAAAAGCTGGAATAGATTAAACCGCTGGCTTGTTGAAGGATGTTGTTTTCTGGAGGGGTAAGGCTTGGTCCACCCAGAGCAAGAGTTTGTGCGTTAGTACTAAAGATCGTTAGAGCGTTTGTTAGCCACAATGGATCCGGATAGGAGTCGTCGTCTAAAAACGCAAGTATTTCCCCTTTGGCTCTTTTTGCTCCAAGGTTGCGCTTAAAGGCAGGAATAACTTGTTCTCTTTGGGTAGAATCTATATCTTTGTCTAAAATAATAATTACCTCATAGGATTTACAGGTTTGTTTATTTAAAGCAGAGATAGTTTGGTCTAATAGTTTATTGTGACTACGACCGGCAATAATGATAGTAAAAATTGGTACAGGTGTCATTGGCCAGTATTGACGCGCATTTTTAGTTCAGGATCAAAAACCCACTGCCGATAATTATTATCACGATAGTAGCGCTTAATATATATACGATAAAAAATTGCTAAGGCGTCGATAGCAAACTGCTTGATAGCCTTTAAGTTTGTGGAGGAATGAGTAAGTGGTTTAAAGTCATATTTAAGTTTAATAGGGGCTTCGTAAATTTTGTCAAAGCCCAAGTATTTTGCCACACTTAATATTTCCAGATCTATAGCAAAATTTTTTACTAGCAGCCTTGGTAAAACTGCGACTAAAACCTTTCGTTTAAATAATTTTAGTCCTGCTTGGGAATCGGTAATCTTTAGACCTAAGAACAAGCGCATATAAGTCTGAACAATTAGACTCAAAATCTTACGTTGTAGAGGATAGACAACCATAGAGGCTGGATGATTTTTGGAGGCAATGATAATATCGGCTTTATACCACTCAAGGTGTTCTATAAGCATGGAGATACCGTTGGGGTCGATATCCATACCAGAATCAATAAAGGCGACATAGTCACCTTTGGATTTGGCCATACCAAAACGAACAGCATTACCCTTACCTTTGTTGTGTAAATATCCGGTGACAATTAGTTTTGGATTGTTTATTTTTTTTAATATTTTATAGGAATTATCAACATTAATGCCATCGACAACGGCAATTAGTTCAAAATCGTAGCGTAAAAGCGAGAGTGTGTTTAAAATTTGACTTATGTCTTCTTGAATTGTTTTTTCCTGCTTATAAATAGGGACAATAACACTCAAAAAATGGTTGGTAGTAATCATTTTATAGCTAAGTCATAGACAGCTAAAGTTTGTGTGGCAGCTTTTTCCCAAGAGAAAGCTTGGGCTTGGATTAAACCACTATTGATGGAATTTTCTCGAAGTTTGGGATCGTTTTTGTATTGTAATACACATTTTTCTATTTGCTTTGTTTTTTCAGGATTAAAGATTTGCCCCACATAATTACCTATTTCAATTAAACTGGTAGTGTAGCTATAAGCAATGGGGCAACCGGCCTGCATAGCCTGTAGCAGTGGTAGGCCAAATCCTTCGGCAAAAGAAGGTTGACAATAACACAAGGCTAGTTGGTATAAGGCATTAATAGTTTTTGTTTCTAAGTAGCCTGGGGTAAGAATTAGTTTGGGGTATTTTTCTTGCATTATTTTGAGATATCGAATATCTTCTGTCCAAGGATGATGTGGCACTTCGTTTAGTGGGGTACTAGCAGTTTTGCCTACTAAAACCAGAGGTATTGAAATATTTATGCAGGCATTTAATAAGTTGGGTATATTTTTATTCCAATTAATATCGCCTACATATAGAACAAATTGCTCGGGTAAGTGTAAATTTTGAGCTAGTTTTTTGGCTTCAAGTTTTTGGATCGGATGATAATTGGTGTCTGCACCTAGGTAAACATTGTATATCTTAGAAAGAGGGTAACCGGTTTGTCTATGCAAACTATATTTAGAGCTATGGGAGTCGGTAAGAATAAAATTTGCAGATTGTAAGCGTTGTTTTTGATATAACCAGGCCAATTTGCCTTTAAGGCCCACGGGGAAATGATTGGCGTATTCTATCGGGATAACGTCGTGAACTGTTAAAATAGTTGGTTGCTTAAAAATTAAAGGTAAGGTGGTTTTAAAAAAGTCTAAACTGGGATAGTGGATTAAATCTGCCTTGGGTGAAATTTCATGTTGCAAAAGAAGTTGATATTTTTTTTGTTTAGATACGTGGTCAATTAGGTGTTGGGTGTATTCACCTATACCTCTAAATTTACTTGTATCGGTTTGAGGAGGTAGAACTATTTGAACTATTTTTTGTTTATTGCCAGTCATTGCTTTGAATGTGTTTGGTAGTTTTATTTTCCCAATATTTAACATAAGCTATTGGAAATCTGAGTGCAGAAAAAAATGAAAAAACAAACCCGGGGAAACCGTCTTGGAAACCTTTGTGGCGGAAGTAAGTAGTTAAAAACCAAAGATGTGGTTTTAAGATAAAATAATCAAAAAAATCTGGATTAGTAATTTCCTGGGAAATTAGGGTAGTATAACGATTATGTCTGGTTAGATAACGTGTAAATGAACGGTCGGCGTAATGTAAAAGATCATTTTTTAGGTGCCCGGTGGTTCCCTGGACTACTGCTTGTTCGTGCACTGATTTGCAAGGAAGACTGCCCAGTCCCCGTTGGTAAAGTCGCAAGGTGGGATCTGGATATTGACCACCTTTTTTTAGAAACCTACCCAAAAAATAGTTGGCCCGATTTAACCAGTAGCCTTGTTTTTCGATGATCTTATTGGAAAGTAGCTGGTCAATTTCATTTTTTAAATTTTCAGACGGGATCTCGTCGGCATCTAACTGCAAGACCCAATCCCGTGTACAGGCATCTATGGCCATTTGTTTATTAATATGAAAAATGGGTTTATTGCTGGTGGTGATTACTTTTACTTTGGAATATTTTTTGATGATTTCTTGAGTTTTGTCAGTGGAGGAGCCATCGACAATAATAATTTCTTCTGCCCAGTTTGATATCTGGTCTAGTAGGCTACCAATAAAGTTTTCTTCGTTGTAGGTGGCGATAGCGACAGATAAGGTGTGGAATCTTTTGGTTTTCATGGCTTTTGATATATTTTAAACGCATTTTGGCCATTTGCGAAATTAAAAGTTAATTTTGGCAGGATTGGAATAACTTCATTAGAAGCAACTATGGTGGAATTTGAGGCGATATCAGTATATTTGGGAATCTCAAAAGTTATGTTATCTATCTTTTCGACAGTGGAGAAACCAAACTGGTCGGGAGTGGTAAGTTTAGTTTGAGTCTGGGCTCGGGAAGGAGGGTACTGGGAATAATACAGGTAAAGTATATATGGCTGATCGTAAGTATTTGTAAAATAAACTGGTAGGTTATTGGAATTATTTGTCTTTAGATAGTTAACTACTTCCTGGAATCTATAAGGCCAAGCTAAGGATAGTTCTCGAGGATAGCGATAGAAATAACTATAGATTAGCTGGGTGGTGCTAAAAAGTGTGGCTATTGTGAATAATGTTAAAAAAGTCCTTTTATACTTTAGTAGTTGTAGTGAGCCAAGAGTAAGTATTAAAGTCAAAGGAAGCAAAAGATAAAGACTGCGAAGGGCAGAAGGTGCCTGAAAGGTTAAAGCAGAGGCAATGGGAGAGGTAAATAACAAAATAAGCATTAGTATTTTTGTCTTGCTGTCTAGCTTGGTCAAAGCAAATAAACCCAAAAGAAATAAAGGAAAGAAAAATAGACTAGTTTGCCCAAGGTCTGGTAGTTTAGAGCGTGGGACGCTATCCCCTTCTATAAATAAGAAGTTTAGGTTGAAATGGGATAAATATTTATCTACAAAAGAAAATAGATAAAGTAATCTGTAGTTGTGGGTGATTCTGTTGATAAGTTTTGTGTTTGCATCTTGGTTTAGCAACTCTTCGGCACGATTTTTTGGTCCGAGGTCAGCAAAAATGCCAACACCGTTAAACCTAGCTGTGCCACTATTTTTAAGAAAGGAAACGAAAGCCGGTAAACTTAAAAGTGCAACTAAGACACCGATTAATAGTACTCGTTTAAACTCAATTTTATCTTTAATATTAGAAATAAGTAAACTTAATAAAAACAAAGGAAGAAAAACCCTAGCTGAATGATAAAAATATAGACTAAGGGCCCAAAAGATGGCGGTAATAACTATCTTTTGTTTTTTTAGGAATAAATATAAACCAAGAATAAACAAAGAAAAAGCAAAACTACTTTCCCAGGCACCACGACTAAAGATTATGTGCCAAGGTGAAATAGCCATAAATAACATGGAAAAATATTGTGCATAATCATTTTTTAACATAAGTCTAGATATTTGCCCCACTAGATAAATACAGAGAATCGACAAAAGCAAGTTTGGCAGACGTAAGGCAAGAGAATTTAATCCTAAAATTTTAACAAAAGGTAACAATAAATAGATGTAGCCACCTGGTTTATAGTCTCCAAATGATTGGAAATGGAGAGGCCAGGAGGCACCGTGTTCATCTTTGCCTGTTTGCAACAAACTGTAGGCGTTATAACCTAAGGCAGCCTCGTCGGCGTTGATTGGAGGGTAAGTATCAAGATGATATGCTCTTAGGAATACAGCCAGTATCATGATTATGACTGTTACTAAAAGTTGTTTATTTTTTATAACCATAAAAATTTGCATAATTAATATCAGTAGAACCAAGTGGTGTAAACATTGCAAAATCCAAGTTTTGCCTTAACAGTTCGTCTCTTGACATAACCAAAGTAATATTTTTATAGTCTTTGTATTGGTTAAAATTTATATCCTTAAATTCCCAGCTGTTTAGTTTGTCAACCGTACCCACATCGTTGCTTGTGGTTGTCAACTTTATCTGCGACTGATAATAAACTGGGTCCATCTTGGAGACAAAGGCATAATAGATGTGTGGTTGTCCATAAAAGTTAGTAAAAAAAGTTTGTTCGGATTGTTTATTTAGTGCAAACTGGATTGCTTCTTGATAGCCAAATAGCCACTCTTGCGGTGATTTTTTAACCATATGTTGGTAGTACATTTCTTGAACATATGCTAAATTTATTACCAAAACAATAATGAACAGACTCAAGAGGAACTTGTGTTTGAGAATTTTTTCGATACCTACTGCAGTAAAAAAAACTAGGGGTATTATAAAAGAGGTAGCACGAACAGGTTGGACAATGTCTTTGGTCAGACTACTGGGTATGGGTGCCAAAAATAGCCAAATTAACAGCAATTGATGTAATTTATTTGGTTTGGAAGAAAATAAACCAATTATTAGAAACGGTAAGGTAATTAGCAACAAGATACCTGTATATGGTGCGGATTGCCTGGGGTTTTGCCAATCACCTTGAGTAAACAATAGCTGAGGAGAAAAGTGGTTAAAATAGCGTATCAATACATTTTTAGTCATAAACCATAACTGAGGAAAGAAAATACTAGTTTTACTGATGTCTGGCTGGGTATAGCTAAGAATAGTCATAGTTTTAAATCGGTTACTATCCTTGCCAAAAAAATTTAGAAAAATTAACGGAGAAAATAAACAAAAAAAGATAGCTAATTTGTATACTGTTTTTACTTTTGGGTAGATTAATAAGGTAGTTAAAAACAGAAGTGGGGCAGTTAACTTGGCAGATTGATAGGTGTAGGCGGGTAGAACAAAAAATATGATTGAGAACAAATACTTTTTATTTTGAAGAAAGTATATAGCAGCTAAAAAGAAAGTAGAAACTAGATTTGTTTCCCAGGCACCTCGAGAAAGAAGGATATGAAAAGGATTAGTTGCTAGTAAAAAACTAGCCAGAAGTGCTAGTTTAGTATTTTTAGTATATAAATCTATGACTAGATAAATTAAGTACACAGTAAGAATTCCGGCCAAAACGGAAGGTAGTCTAACCGCAAACTGGGTTAATCCAAAAATGGCCACAAAAGGTATGTCTATATAGGCGTATAGGGCTGGCTTGTAGTCTCCAAAGGACTTAAGAGTGAGGGGTAGGATTGTACCAAATTCATCTTTGCCTGTTTTTAGTAGACTGTAGGCATTGTAACCAAGGGAGGCTTCGTCCCAAAGTAAGGGCGGATAAACGTTAACTTTGTATATCCTGAGTAGGCTGGCTAAGATCAGGATTAAAAATATAATTAAGTTTTTATATTTCATTGGCAATTATTTCAAAAGCTGGTTGCTGGTTTAAAAAGTTAATTGTTTGAAGATGAGAATAGTTTATATCTTTGGGGTAATTATTTGGCGAGGTAATTATTAAATTATTTTCACTATTGTGTTGTAGTAGGTAAGAGCTCATCTCCCAGTCGTTGACAAAAACAAATTTATCAAAAGCATCGACCCAATACCAGTTAGCGTGATAATCTGTTATTTTTTGTTGATCTTGTTGGTAAGTTTGGGGGTCCCACGGCCAATAATATAGTACAAATTCATGTGGTTCACCATATTTTTTGGTAATAATGATATGGTCATATTGGGGATATAAAGGCCTAACTATTTCGACAACTTGTTTATAACCATATTGCCAAGAACTGGAATAGGTTGTGTTGTAATTGAAAAAATATTGATAATAATAAAATATAAACAAAGGAATAGTCACCAGTAAAATTAAAGGTCTAAAGAGTTTGGGCAGTTTTATTAGTGCATAGGTTATGGCGATAAAAGGTAGTGGAATTATGGTCGCCAAACGAAGCGTAGGAAAGTCACCTGTGGTAATTAGACTTGGAATTAAGGCAACAGCCCAAAGTACAAGAAAATCGGTATTTTTACTTCTTTTTGGATTAAATAAAATAATTATTAAGCCCAAGTAGAAGAAAGGTAAGAGCGTGGGGTAAATAAGTCCAAAGTTGGGTAGATTGTATTGATATTGGTTGGAACCAGTAACAAATAGTGGTATTGGGTTTTGTAAGTTAAAAAAATTACCAATTAATCTGGGAATTAGGTAGGTGGCTTTGTTGTAGAGTACTTTTTTAATTATTTCTGGTTGTGGGGATATTCGCCTTGCCTCGTTTATGGTGTTTTCAGAGGAAATGTTTAGGATGCCAACCCAGGCAGATCTGGCCCTAGACTCGGGACTAATGATGTTTATCGTAGAAAAACAAATTATGAGAATAGAGATAGTAATCAGTAATTTGGAAAATAAGTGTTGCTGAATAATAGTTCGCTTATATTTGTAAATTAAATAGACTAAAATTAAACTTGAAACTATACGATTGGAATGATAACCAAAAACTGATAAGGAAATAATTAAAGACCCAAAACCTAAGGCAAATTTGTTTTTTTGTCTAAAAAAAACTGCAAGTCCAAGCATAAAAATAGCCTGACCTACGGTAGACTGATAGACTCCCCTACTGGAGAAAAATGTCCAAGGTGAGATGGCAACCAATAAACTAACTAATAAAGAACCAGCGCCATTTTGTAGAAAATATTGCGAGATAAAATAGGCTGAAATAATCATAGATGCGCCCAAAATCGCCGTTGGAAGCCTAATAACCCAGTCTTGTAATCCCAATAGCTTAATTAGAGGTATGGTTGTGTACATGTTTAAGGTTGTAGGATAATCACCGTAAGCTCGAAAATTAAATATGGGTAATTTTTGCCCCCATTGATCTTTACTAGTTTTTAGAATGCTGTAGGCAGTATAACCGTGACTTACCTCATCCCAGTTTAGGCTAGCAGGATATTCGCCTAGCTTGTAAGTTCGAAGGAATAAACCAAGAAAGAATATTAAGATAAGGACAATCTTATGCTTGTTTGACATTTTTGATCTTTATAAAAATTAAAGCAAAAATAGTTAACAAGCTTAAGTATTCAGAATATTTTTGTACTTTTGTTTTCTGGAGGTACATGTTTATTTGGTACTGCCCCGGATCTAAAGTTATCTTAGGAAACCCTGAAGTGGAATCCAGGGTGATGTGTGTTGGATTACTGTTTACGAATAGCTCCCACCCGGGATAATAGGACATGGGGATGATTAATTCTTGTCTAACTGGGTTAATGGCTTTTATTTCTATGCTATTACTTTTTCTTGTAAAACTAGTTGTTGTTGGATAGTATTTTGGTCCAAGGTTAAGCAATAAATTTGGAGCTGGTGTAGTGGGAATAGATTTGGCTGTAGTAGGCCAATAGTCTTGAATACCACCCAAGGATATTTCGATTTGTTTTTGGGGAGTATTTAAGTAATCGTAGGATAAGACCATATCTGGCCGAAAATAAGGAGCGTTGATAAGTATAGTGATAAGTATGATTCCAAATAATGGTAAGGATTTTGCCTGGAGATTGCTTTTGCTGACAATGTTAATAGAAAATATAATTGTGAATATTGAGGCCAGACCTAAAAATCTCCAGGGGAATTGATAATAACCGAGTGGTAATATTTTCCATATAAAAGCTGAACGAGTATGGGCCAGAAATATAAAAAGAATGGAAATAATTAGTAAAAATGTACTTGGTAATTTTTTTTGCTGATATTTAAAATAGAGATACACACTGGTAGCAATAAGAAAAATTAAAGGTATTCCCAACGTAAAACCCATACCGTCTTTGTCAAGCCATGTTGAGGCTCCGTATCCCCAAAAAGGTGAGATAAATATTTGCTTTAAGTTGAGAAAATGGATATTGTAGTCAAAAATGCCTTTCGTTGTAGAGCTCAGTTGGACCAAATTGTTTTCTAAGATAACGGGGATTAAGTAAAAACTACAAAGTAACAATGTAGTCAAAAGGCTTAGAAGAGCCTGTCTGTTTTTGTGGGAGAATATAAGATAAAATAAGTAAATTAATAAGGTTATTAAACCTGTTTGAATGTGGGTCAAGATAATTAAGGATAGGGCGAGGTTGGTGAAAATAGTTCTGTTTTGGTAAGAGAGAAGAAAGATCCATGGTATGAGCATTAAGGCGGAAAATTCAGGTATTGCTCCTCGAACATATACATCTAAGGCAAAATATGGCGTATAACTAAAAATAGTTGCAAACAGGATCGAGGTGGGGTTGTCCAATTTGTTGGTTTTTGCTAATAAAAATATGCCCAAACCACCGATACAGGCAAAAAGAATAATTTGAATTTTCATCAAATCGTAGGAATTTAAGGGTAAAATATAGCTGAATAATGCTGGTAGAAGATAAGCACCTTGGCCGTAAAAATTAAACAAGGGGTAGCCATAACCTAAGGCAGATTTTGTAGAATAACGGCAAGGTATTTGGTGATCCGAAAGACACTGTCTCAAGTCAGTAAGTCGTAGAGGGTGCATTTGATCTTGTAAAGAAGGGAATCCGGGTAAAATTAGTTTGAAATATGGTAATAAGATTATTAAAAAAAGAAGTAAGATGTATTTTTTCATTGTGTGTTTGGTATGAAATCAAGACCTACGACTAGCGGATAATTGCCTTCATAATATGGACTGTTGTATTTCCAAAGTATTTTTGTCGTTAGTTTGCTTGTGGGTTGATAATTATTGTTGTAATTATCAACCCCTTGCTTTAGATTTGTTAGCTCAGAGTTTCTTAGTATAAAGTGGGAATTAAGTCCAAAGTCTTGTTTTATTAACTCCTGCCAGTCAAATTTACCAAAATAGTTGTTATTTTCTGCTTTAAGATACTCCTCATTTTGAATTTTTTGTGAAGAAATGGTTAGTGCTGGAGCACAACTATTTAACACGGGTGAGTATTTTGTGTAATACAAAAAGAAAGGAACAAAAGACTCAACTTGACTGCTGTAATAATTAATAGTTTGTGGATTAGCTTGTTGTTGATTGTTTGCAAAAAGTACAGCTTCTTTTAAGCCTAGGTGCCAGGATTCTTCGGATATGCTTGGATAATGAACAAAATATGATTCATAAAAAAATATGGAATTTGTCGCTAATAAGATAAAGACAATTGTGACTAATATTTTTTTATTAAATAGGTAAATAAGGCTATTTCCATAAAAATACATTATTGATGGTAGAAGGAGTATTAATCTGGTAGCATGGGGTCCGGCTGAGTCTCGGGTTAAAGAGGAAGGTATGGGCGCTAAAATTAGAATTACTAAAAAAAGCTTAGAAGTAAAAGATGGAGTTTTTTTAAAACATAGATATAATCCCAAGAACAAGAATATGTATTCTACGATCAAAAGCATACCGTACTCTCCAAATCCCTGTCGTAAGTTTTCGTCCCCTTTGATAATTAAAAAGCTTGTGGAAAATGAATTAAAGTAATTATTTAAAATGGTCTGACCAACATTGGTTATTTTGTTGTGTAATATTTTTTCAAATAAGGTGGTTTGATAGCCAACTTTCTTTTCAACATTGGGAAAAGAATCTAAATATCTTTGAAAATCAATTTTCTTGGAGATAAAAGGATCGGAAAAAACACTAATATAAGAAAATCTGTATCCAGATTTTTGCTGATAAATATCTTTAACCTGTGGGATACAAAACAGAAATACGATAAATATCGGTAAAAGTATTTTAGATATCTTAATCTTGTTTTTGGTTATAGTTAGAATTATAAAAATCAAAGCTAAGGCTGGCGAAAAAAACTTAGCAGTGGAGTAAAAATAAGTACTAACTACCAAAGAAATCAATCCCATGGTAAATAGTTTTGTTTGAAATTTGTGGTAGGACTTGATTAGCCAGAATATGCCCAATAGTATAAAAAATAGCATCCCGGTGACTTCAAAACCTGTTCTACTGTAGTGATACAACCAAGGATTTAGGGAAAAAACGATAGCTAGGGTTATTTTTTGAATAATAGTTAATTTGGTAGAGATATTAATGATAAGAATTAAGAGTAAGACACACAAAGAACCATAAATAGCTGCTGGTAGTCTAATAGATAAGTCAGAATTTATACCTAACTTTTCAAGAATTATTGTGGAATATAAATATCCGGAGGTTCGCCAGTCAGAAAAGGAGTGGAAATGGGTTGGTAAAAAATTACCGTAGTAGTCACTATAACATTTATTAAATATTTGAGCTTGATATCCAATATCTACCTCGTCGGAAAAAAGGCTTGGGGGGACGAAATTTATCTTATAAATCTTAGTAAAAAATGATATGAAAAATATCAGAATATATATCACAACACAATTATACTTTATTGATAGTTAATTTGGCTATCTAGCGACATCGGTTAATTTAGGTTTAGTCTGTTTGCCAGCTTAAGAATACCCGTCATAAGATAGTATTTAATTTTACCGTGGTAGGTTTTACTACTTTGAACTAAAAAATTATAGCTTTGGGATGGTTGTTTTGAACTTATACCACTTTGACCATGAAGATGTATAACTTGCCAATCTGGTTTGTATATTATTTGTTTGCCAAATGATCTAACTTTGTCACAAAAGTCCAGATCTTCAAAATACATGAAGTATTTTTCGTTCCACCCGCCCATGTCTGTAAACAAGTTTCTACTAATAAGCATAGCTGCACCCACAACGTATTGAACCTTTATTTGCTGCTTGGGAGAATATTTCCCTATTGCCTGTTTGTTTCCAAAAAGATATTTTAAAGCATTAAGTATAGACTGATCTTGAAAGCAGCTGTCTTGAATACTCAAGTCTTGATTAAGTAGCCTGGGTGCTAGTAAACCAATTGTGGGATGATTGTGTAAATAACTAATGTTACTTTGTAAATCGTTTTTAATCAGAAGGGTATCGGAATTTAAAAAAAATAGATAGGATCCTTGGGCATGTTTTGCTCCTAAATTATTACCTCGCGCAAACCCTAGGTTATCTTTACTTAAAATCAGTTGAATGTTTTTGTTCTTAAATTTACTAATTTTCTCTACAGAATCATCGGTAGACCCATTGTCTAGAACAATTAACTCGCCATGCTCAAGATTATTAGTGAACTTAATTATACTTTGTATGCAATTTAAGGTAATTTGTGAAGTGTTGTAATTAATAATAATAATAGAATATTGTTTAGTCATGGTCGAATTTGGCAAAAATTTCTTTGTCAGTAAGCTTTGGGAATACTACTGGTTTTGGGTAGGAGTTGAGTTGGCGTTGAGCAGCTAAAATTATTTTTAAATAATTTGGTCCAAACAGTATCCTGGTAAATTTTGCGATAGTGTTGTGTCGTAGATATTGGACATCAGTAATATTTCTGTATACTGTAAGCAACCTGTTCCTTTCCTTAACATAGTCAAGGAACCTGCGTGGAAACTTAGAGGTAGTGGTTTCGTGTTTATGACTTACTTTTGATGTTGGATTCCAAAGTAAGTGGTAGCCGCTTTTCCAGGCCCGATAGCCTATGTCCAAATCTTCAGAATAAAACGGTTCGTAAATATTATCAAAACCTCCTAGTTTATGAAAAATTGATTTATTTATTATCGAGGAACCCCCGGAAACCCATCCGGTAATGTGTATTTCTTTGATTGACTGTCCTTCCGAATATTGAAAATAACCATTCTTAAAAAATATTTTTGCCCAGTTAGGATTATTTATTTCACAGAATGATACACCAAATAACTTTTTATCATTAAAATATATTAAAGAGTTTTTGATGTAATCTGGTTCGGGGTAAATATCGTTATTTAGTAGGACCACTAGATTATTTTTTGTTTTTGAAATAGCATGGTTAGAGTTATTGGCAAAACCTAGATTTTTTTTGTGACTAATAAGTATTATCCGAGAGTCTGACTTCTGAAATTCTTTAACAATCTGAAGACTATTGTCTGAAGAAGCATCATCTGCCACCAAAATTTCTGAAGCTTCTGGGCTATTTTTTAATATTATTGGCAAGCTCTTTTTAAGTAAATTGGCACCATTCCAGTTCGTGACAACGACACTAACTTTTTTCTTAACCATGATTGATAATATTTTTAAAATTGTTAAAAAAGTGTGTTTTCCCAAACAATCTAATTGTTTTTATAGCATTGGTGCGAAGTTTAATTTGATTTTTTTGAGTAATTATTTTAAGAGTTTTGTTTACTAATTCTCTTACGGTGTCGTAAAAAAATCCATTTTTGTTATCTATAATTATTTCTTTTATGCCACCTTTTTGTGGAGCAAAAACTAGACAGCCATAAGACATAGCTTCGACAATGCTAATACCAAAATGTTCTGTATTTTCTGGATTAGATTTTTCATCTACACCAAAACCAGCGGCATGCCAGTAAATAGAAGAGGATTGATACAAACTAATTAACTCATTTGGGTTTACGTTTAACCTAATCTCTGCAGGCAGTTTAGCGATGGAAGACTTGAGTTTATTTATATACTGTGAGTTAATATCTACCGACCCGCCAACAAGAATAAGCTTGTATTCTTTGGTATGTTTAGAGAATTCCTTGAAGGCTTCAATTAAAATATCATGTCTTTTGGTGTTTAATATGTTGTCAAACCTGCCTACTGATAATATTTGTTTGCTCTTCGAAATTGTCTTGTTTTTAATTGGCAAATCTATTGGTGGGTATAGAACGGATGTGTTTTGGGTAAGATATTGACGCCTAATGTAGTTTTCAGTAAATACTGAATTGCAAATAATTTTTTTAATTAAAGTTAGTTTTAGTCTATCTAGCAAAGAAGATTGGTGTGTAAAAGGAACTTGAAAATGTAGGTAATTATTCTTTGCGAATAACCAAGGAAGACTACCGTCAGAGACAACAAAAGATAGATTGTATTCTCTAAGATAAAGATATTTTTGAATTAGTTGATTTTTGGAAAATATCTGGCTACGAACAAGATTAACTTTGCCAAGTTTTAAACCAAATCTAATTTCTGCTGATTTTAGTACTGTTGGGTCACCGTTCCAGATAATGTCTACTTGATAATTTAAATTACTCAAGCTTTCTGCTACGGTCAAAAAATACTTTTCTCCACCACCAAGAGTATTAAGATAAGGGTCGTAAAGGCAGGCTTTAAGTTTGTGAACCATATTGTTTTTCCCATAATTTTGAGTAAATAATTGCAGTATCAAAGCTTTCAAATAAACTGGAAATAAATCCAACAGAACCGTCTAAAAGCATTTTTTGTATAAAGTATCGTTGAAAAAAGGTGGTAAAAAACATACGAGGAATTCTCCACCAGTATACTTCAGGGTGCTTGGCTTTGAGTAAGTTGTCGGAACCCATGTCGGTCCAAATAATAGTTTTTTCTGTCATACTAGTTAAGTCTCTGTGGGTGTTATGGAAGAATGGTTTATATAAATGTCCTAGTCTCGGGTTAATAAGAATGGGTTCCTCGTGCGGATTACCTTGCCAGCTTTTTAGAGAAGATTTTAAAAATAATCTCTTTTGGTAATCCGGGTAACTTTGCCCGTTATTTACTCGTTTGCCCAAATAATAATTTATTCTCGGTATGGCAAAATAGTTGTAAGTTGTTGGGTTCATGATTGTTGACTGTATCTCCTCCTTTAGATCGGTGGGGATTATTTCGTCAGCATCTACATATAGTATCCAATCTGAGGTAGCAGCATTTAAGCCAACTGTTCTCCACTTGGCAAAGTGTTTGCCATATTCGTCTGAAATTATAATTATCTTTGTTTTTGGGAATCTATTTTTAACTAACTCTATGGTCTTGTCTGTAGAATTAGCAGCAACTAAAATAGTTTCATCTGCCCAAGATAAATATTTTAAACAATTTGAGATAACACTTTGTTCATTGCCAGCAATAATTATGCAAGTTAGTTTAGACATGCCAAGACCCCTTCCCCATTTTACCTAAATAATAATCTATTATGCCCTGCCTTACCCACTTTTCTTTAGATTTCACCAATAACCCAACAGATTCCCTAAATAGCGCAAACCTGGTTCGTAAGCTGGCATATTTCATACCAAAATATAATCGGTTTCTGGTGATAAAGTATTGATGTAGATTGCTACTAGCACCTGAAGATCCAGAGTTTACATGCCAAAGGACTGCTTGTGGATAATAAGCTAGATCTAGTTTGGCAATTTTGGCTCGGGTAGATAGGTCAACATCCTCAAAATACATAAAATATTTTTCATCTAAAAGACCAATTTTTTTATACAATTCAGTTTTGGAAAAAAGAAAGCAACCCGTGGCAAAATCAATGTTCTTATTTGGCTTTTCAAATTGACCAGTGTCAACCGAATCTATCCCTAGGTTTGAGCCATAGATATTCAGTTTGTCGAGCCTACCTCCAACAGACCAAATAACCTTACCTCTTTGATCATGATTATATTTTTCATAAAAATACTCCTTACCGGGGCTAAAGTAAATTTTTGGAGTAAGAATATTTAAACCAGAATTTTTATGAAAGCAATCTATTATCTTGTCAAAGATATCAGATTTGACAATTACATCGTTGTTGCAAAGACAACAATAAGTATATTTATTTTTTATGGATAACTTTATACCCAGGTTGTTGGCATAACAAAAACCTGTATTTGTTTTTAACTGTAAATATTGAATATTTTTATACTTCTGGATAAATTTTTTTAGCATAGCAACGATGTCCGTTTTTGAATTGTTATCAATTAAGATTATTTTTAGCTTGTAGTTTTTGGGCAAGGAGCATTTCTCAAGACTTTTTATGGTGTCTATGGTAAGTTTTCCTTGATTCCAATTTACTACAACGACGGCGATCGTTTTCATGTTAAAAATTTTTAGTAAGACGGTTAATTATTTGTCTAGTTTTTATTAATAAAACCTTGAGTGGGTTTTTTGTGTATTCTTCAATGAAATATTTTGTAAACCAGTGTCCAGTTTCATAAGCTGTTTGCTGTAGGGCAGATACTAGTGACTCCTTTGAAATGTTTTTGTCCTGGCTACCTTCTAATTCCCAGAGCTTGGTGTATTTCAATAGTTCAGTAGATGCCTGTAGTAGAGCAAAAGCTAAACCATGAATACCATCTTTAAAACCTTGACCTGAAAAATATCTTTGATTAAACTCTTGGGCTGGCTTTAATAGGAAGTCTTGTGCTTTAACTCTATAACCCACCTTGAATAATTCTTCTGCTTGTTTTTGGCTATAACGAAGCGCTTTATAAATATATTCATCAATATTTTTATAATTAAAGTGTTTGATAGCAAAATTTGGATTGTCTGGAAGTGTATATATCTCGCCTGAGACCTTGGGTTGACTGTGTATTTGACTTAACCATTGGACCTGTCCTTTACGAAAAAATCTAATCAAATAATCAGGCCAACAATTTCCGTGTTTTAACCACTTTTTAAATACTAAATTTTTTCTGGGTATTTTAACTGCAGAGATATTACTTAAATGGGAAATTCTCTTAAGTTCAATTCTTAACATTCTGGTAAGTCTTTCGTCTGGGTCAAGAAGAAGGATCCATGTCCCTTTAGCTTGGCTTATACCAAAGTTTCTAGCAGGTTCTACTACTGGTAACCACGGATGTGGTATAACACGTGCACCCATTTTTTTTGCTAATTGGGGCGAGTTGTCTGTGGACTCCATGTCAACAACTATTATTTCTTGAACTAGGTTACTAATAGACTTGATACATTTTTCTAAGTGATGAGATTCGTTACGACAATTTATAACTGCAGTTATGTTTATTTTGTTTTCTGTCATGTGACTTTATTTTAACACTTGGTATATCTTGATATCCCCTTGATTGTAAATATACCTTACTCCCAAGTCTACTGGTGAAAACGGTAGGTTTTGTTTATTTAGTAAGTAAATATAGGTAATATCTTGATTTAATAAAAAGCCTCTAGCTTGAAATATATTGTATTTATGAAAAAAATTAGTTACCTGAAGTTGCCTGTCCCGCCAAGGATAGCCAGTGATTTCCAGGTTAATCTCATCAGATAAATAACTTGGTTGGGTACTTTTAGCACTTAGATAGGCAGTAGTTTCATATAAATACATCGGAATGGGAGTGATTACTTTGTCTTTAAATTTAATTTCTTTATCGTAGGGATAGGTTAAAACCACTCCCCTACTTTGGTTGGATAAAAAGCTTAAGGCAGATAGTTCTTCTGTGCTTATTTGTGAAGGTGGTGGATAGCCAAAATAGCCTTTTAAGGTATCCCATGAACCAAAACAACTGATGATTATTAGAACAATTACAATAATCTTATTGTTTAGAGTTTGTAGATAACGTATAAATAGTAGATTGCTGATAAAAATACCATAGTATAAAAATTGGATAGTGTTCCAAGCAGTGCCAGATTGGACAAAAAGTGTAGGTAAAATTATGGAAGAAGGTATTATAAATAAACAAAATAATGTATTATGGTTCTTTATTAGTATGTTGGATTTATATAATAAGAATAATCGAGTAAAAAAATTGCCCACAATGAATATGAGTAAAAGGCAAAGTTCAATTATTACTAGTACAGGAGTCTTGTAAGATATTGGTTGGTTGGCTAGATTAAAACGTAGTGAAGCTAGTTTAGGCAGGTATAGCTTGTCACTTGATTCAACTAACGTATGGTTAAACCAAAAAGGTTGAAAAATTAGAGGATTAGCGTGACCTACTAAGTTAAATATTTTAATAAAAATCAGACTAATTAATATTAGAGATAGGTAAACTTTGACAAAGTAAGAATTATCTAGTTTCTTAAAATAATTGAATATTACTTGTAAGGTAAGTGCAATAATGACTAAAATACTGGCATATATCTTGATTGGTGTTAGCAAGGAGAATGCTAAACCAACAATTAAAGGGTTGGTTTTATTAAAATATAAGTACATGGCAATACTTAGCACTAATAATGACAAGGCCAGTGGTGGATTGAGTTGAGTAGAGGCAGGTTGCATTGACCAAAACAAAGATTCAGAGGTTAAGTGGCCATTTTTTAGTAATCCGACTATGCTTGCTGCTGAGCTTGAAAAATAAACTAGGATAAAACCCCACCAGGGCATTTTTACTTTAAATAACTTTGAATATAACAAAAAGATAAAAATGCCAATGAATATACTAAAAAATATTGGTAATACCTGAAATATAAAGATCTCCGGCTTGATCTTGGTTAAATTGCTTAGGATTGCTACTAATAAGTCATAGCCCGCATGGTAATTGGATAAAATTGTGCCTGAATAAGTAGGATTTTCAGGAGGAAATTTTTGTTGAAACTGTTTTACTAAAGCTAAGTGCCAAATACCGTCATGGCCAGAAGGACCCCAATAGCCCTCTCCGAAGGAATAGTTTAGTCCGCTGCGAAACATGGTTAAAGAAGACAGTAGGGAACAGGCTATGATAACCAAGATGGTGAGTTTATTTTTGAACACGTTTTGGTATATAGCTAAATAAATATGGTACAAACTTTCTAATATATAATAAGGTCAGCGAGGCGAAGATGAGTCCTTGTAAGCAAAAGTTTACAATAGGCATAAAGTTGTCCTTAAGAGTTAAAAGTGAAAGTAAGTAAATTGTTGTAGCCAAAAGAAAAGGTTTAATGGCTATTTTGTAGACAGATAAGTTAAATATTTTGCCAGCTACATTCCAAACAAAAAAGGAGCTAACCCCAATGGTAAAAATCACCCAACCAAATTTGTCCGGAGAAACACTGTTTTTAGCAAAGATATAACCAATCCAAGTTAAAATTGTCCACATTAGCATAAATTTGGTATTGATCTTAACTTTACCCACTGAATTGAATGCACTGGACAAGGGCGTAGTTAGAGAGGCTATGGCAAAGCTTAAAGCGATGGGAATGGAATAAACCAGGGCAGGTTGCCATTTTTGATACTTTGGAATAATCTGAGTTAAAAGTGGCAGGGCGTTTATTAAAAATGCTAAAAGAGGAAAGGTTAATGTCGCAATAATCTCTAATGTTTTTTCTATAGATTTTTTTAGTTCTTCGGTATCATGTTGTAGTCTGGAAAACAAAGGAAAAGTAACCCTCGTAGCTGAGTCCATCAAACTAATAGAGCTCCTAAATACTTTTTGGGACCAGGTTAGGTAAGCAAAATTTTCTACTCCCAAATAGGTAACTAAATAGATTTGAGAAAAGTTGTCTTTCACGGCGGCGAGAATACTATTAACCTGGAGCGGTATACCAAAAGTTAAAAGTTTTTTAGCTACTGCTAAATTTAGATCAAACCCAATTTTCCAGGGTTGAATGGTATAGGTCAAAATTAAACCAACAATTGATCTTAAGATTATGGCAAAGGCGAAGCTAAGGCTACCAAAGTGAAGTAAGGCAAAAATAACTGCAGCTAGATAAAAAACTATGTTCTCGGAAATATCGATAAGTGATATTTTTTGAAAATGTAGGTCCCTTTCCAGCAAAATAGTTGGAATAGTTCTGAGGGATGCAGAAATAAAAGCTAATAAAAGAGCATAAAAAATCATAGTTTCATTAGTGCCGAAACTTTTGGAGCTACTTATATTTGGGAAAAAATAGGCCATAACGACGACACCAAGCAAGGAAAGACTCAGTTGAATAGTAAACGAAGTTCTTAAGTCTGAAGTTGAGGGGTACTCTTTTTGTTGTAATAAGGCTGCAGAGAGACCAAGGTCGGAAAAATAATTCAATACTCCGATAACCTGGAGGACTATGCCATATATACCGACATCTCTGACACCAAGTAAAATTGTTAAGATAAAAAATCCGAGAATGGAAACGGACTGAAGTCCAAGGTTTCGTAAGGAAAGCAATATTGCACCCTTTTTTGCCCTGGATTTAATTTCGGATGTATCTGTGTTTAAGTCGGTCATTGAGAATTAAAAGGATAATCAGAAATAATGACATGATAGACAATATATTGCTAAAAGTCCGAATGGTGGTATTCGTAATTTTAAAGTATATTTCGCTATTTCCTGCGTCAATATTAAGAATGGGTCGTCCTAATTCAGGATCTATAGTAAAGTTTTGCGCTATACCATTAATTAATATTGTCGTTTTGGGAAAAACTAGGGTTGCCAAAGTAATCTTGGCTTTCTGGGGACTAGAAATGTTTATTTTTAACCAGTTTGTACCTCGACTGTAACTGTTTAGGCTTAACTTGAGATCTTTGGGTTCTACTTGATCTATGGGTGGGTGTGGAGGAGACTGAGGTGCAATTCTACCTGTTTTTGGCAGATAGTCGTAAATACTAGCCGTAACCTGAAGTCTCCAACTTTCTCCAGATATTTTTTGTTCGTCTGTAACAGGGCCGAGGTGAACTGGATAAAAGTGGCTGACATTTATAACTATGACCAAAAACATTATGGCAAACAAATATATCTTATTTTTAATAATTTTAATTAGATAAATTGAAGCTAAAGAAAGTACAAAGATGGCAATGTTTAGAAATCTCCATGGAAATTGAATTTTTTGAATAGGGCTAAATAGTATCCAAAGTGGTGTGGATCGCTCGTGAGCCATAAATAAAGATAAAAAACCCATTATGGTTAACAATACCGGTAGAAAATTTACATTTCTTTTGTGCCTAATTAACATGTAAATAGTAAAAAGAAAAATAAATATGGGTACAAGCCAGTGTAAATAACCAACAGAGAAGGACATGGAATCGTTGGGGCCCCAATATGAGCCACCATCACCCCAAAAATTACTAATAAAAATTTGTTTTAAGGTGGCAAAGTGAACAGAGTAAGTATAATATCCTTGAAAAAGACTCTCGGCCTGGACAAGTTTAGTTTCAAAAATAACTGGCAAAGTAAAAAAGGCTGATAAGGACAAACCTAAAATTGCTGCCTCAAGTAATTTATAATATGTCGAAACCATGGTTAGTTTTTTGTAGTAAATTAACCAGTAGGTAGACCAAACTATGCAGATAGGGGTAAATATTAGAACCATCGGATTGTGTGAAAGTAATAGTCCCGAGAGAGCCAAACTTAGTCCAAGTATATATTTTAATTTGGGTTGCTCGATTAGTTTGTAAATAAAGTAAAAGACTAAAGGGAAAAAAGTGGAAGCCCAAGCCTCATTCATGGCACCTCTGACATAGATATTTACAGCATGATATGGTGCATAAGTATAAAAAAGTGCACCTAGAAGACCCCCCAGGCGTCCAACAAGAGACTTACAGAGTAAATACATAAAAAGACTAGTTAAGATTATTTGGGTGGCAGCTACGAGTTTTATGCTAAAGAGAAGACTAAAGCCAAAAAATCGAAAAAATAACCCCACGACATATGGAAGTGGCGGGTAATAATTAAAAAGTGGGTATCCGTATTCATAACCAGCGTCTGGTACCCAACGACACGGTATTTGGCCATCTAGTAAACACTTTTCCATACTTAATTGTCGAATTACTTGCATATCATCGTGCATATTCCAGTAAATATTTGGGGTAAGAAAAAACTTAAAGGTAGGGATGATTAGGAGTAGGATTACTATTGGTAATAGTAGCTTATTTAGCACTTTTGCTCAGATGGGTAATGGCTAAATAAGCTGAAATGGCAGCAAATATTGAACGAGCATAACTTTTTATTTGATTAAGGTCTAAGTGTTGGGACAATAATGTTTGGGTTCCAATATATTTGGATAAGTTTTGGTTTAGTGGAGCAAACAAGCCTAAGGAAAGAGAATTTTCGAAAGTAAAAACAATAAACACAAAGATGATTAGTAGAGCTAAATATAAGTACCATTCTTGAAACTTATAGTTAATTACTTCGATGATCAAGAAAGGACTCATCCAGATAAACCATTGAGGGTGATAGTGGGTTACAGAAAATAATAATAAAAAAAGAGTTAAAAAATATGAAATATAATATTTTGGCTTAAAACTCGCGCTATGCGCAAACAAATACAATAAAACTAGTATTAGTAAAAATGGGTATAGGCCCTCTGCCCCAGAAAGCATAAACTGCATATACATCATTTTTTGACTTTTGGGGCTGAAAACCATATATCTGTAAGCATGGGAATAGATATACGGTAGATTAGTTAAAATGACTGGCAGCAAGGAGATGAATAAGTTTTTAAGCTTATCTTTTAAATTATCTCTGCTTTTGAAGATAATAAAAGGCAATAAAAATACTGGATACATCTTGAATGCTATGCCTAGACCAAGACTTAATGAAGACAAACTAATTTTTTTCTTTTTTAAATAGTAGGCGGAAAGTACGGTAAAAAATACTGGTATGATATCGAAAACACCCATAGCGTAGGTTGAATAAAGAGTTAGGGGGTTGAATAACCATAGTAGTAAGGCTGTATATTTATTCTTGGCATTATCAAAATAGCCATAAAGTAGATAAGCAACAGCTAGGTCAAAAAATAAATATGGAAATTTTATAACGAATAAATAAAAGTTAAGCCCAGAAATAAGATAAATGTTTGACCCCCCCATAACAGTCTCTAGAAAGTTTTGTAAACCGGTGAAGGCAAATATCTTTTGGAAGGTTCCAAGAGCAAAGTAGGTCAAAGGAGGATAAATAAAGATATCGCTAACTCCAAAATTTCTAACCAAGGGGTGAGTTTGTGGTAAAGATAATAAATGTTCGTAAATATTGGTAATATTTTTAAAACCCCAAAAGTAAGCCGACAAGCTTTGTCCGGCAAGATCGGGGTGATAGGTGCTAGACATTAAAAACAAACGAAGGGCTAATGCCAAAACAATGGGTACAAGAAACTTGAGCTTAAACATTACTAGATTTTAACAATAACTCTATATAACTCCAAATAATCCCCGTCTGGTTTGGGATATTTTTCTACTAGCTCTAGTTTTTGATACTCTTCGGGAGGTAAGGTTAAACGTGATCGGTTAAATAGCAGATAAACATCGTCTCCAAAAGCGTTGGCTTCGAGTAGTTTACCAGGTACTTTAAGGATACCTATACCAAGCCCGAAAGCTGTTAGTCTAGTTCTTTGGTTCAGGTATATTTGGAGTCCATCTGGCAAAGTACCAAAAGCTCCCTCTGTACCAACGATGACATTCTTGCCCATATTTGCTCGACTAATTAGATACTCTGCTGCGGGTTTTATTCCCCAACCACTGGTCCAACCTTGAAGATAACCGATATCATTAGTAGGCAATTTTTGTGAGCCTGGGTCTTTGGATAGTCCATATAACTTGAATGAACTAAATATAGCAAAAATAAAAATTAGCCCTGCTGCTAGTTTGGTTTTACTTCTGGGTATTAAGGCCAAAATAGTCATATAGATAAATATTAATAAATAAGGAAAGCCAAAGAGGACATAGCGGCTGGTAAAGACTTTGGCCGTAGATAATACTCCTAGTGTTGGCAATAAATACAAGAAAAAGAGTATTAAGTAATATTTATTTTTAAGTTTTGTTAGTCCAAGTATGATTAAAAGAAGTAGCAAAAGTGAAGGCAAAAAATAATAATTTAAGACTGAAAGATAGGCTAAAAAATGAGGCAACAAAGGGTCGAACGGGTGTTTGAGAATCTCGGTTAACGGCCAGACATAGTCTTGATTACGCAGAGCTATCATGTGAAACTGTGGCCCTAGGCGCAAGATACTATATATAAGTGCAGAAACTAAGGTAGTAATGGAGACAAGAACTAGTTTTTTGGAGATGTTTGATCTTGCATAAATTATAGTAAAGAATTGCAATAAGATGAGAAAATAGAAGGCGGGTGATTTGGTTAGCCAGGCTAACCCCAAAAATGCACCTTGTATAATGGCTAAATCTAGGCGAGAAAATCTTAGTTGTAGGAAAAAGAAATAAGTACTGATTAGTAGAAGGCTGGTAAGAAGATTGTCTGGTAGGGCTACTCTGTCAAAGAAAAAGTGATAAGGTACTAAGACATATATAAGGCCGAGTAAAAGTGTTTTAAGACTAGGTACAAGTGAATTTAGTATTGTTGGTTCAAGTTGTTGATTTTTGTCGTTATTTATAAGCTTAAAGATAAAACCAACAAATACAAGATTAATTAATCCAGCAAAGACTGAAAGCAACCTACCTGCAAAGAGTGGATCAGAAATTAGTTTAAGTATAGGTACTGCGAGCCACATAAAAAGTGGTTGTTTACCGTCGGTTAGTGGAATAAATCTCAAGGTCTCCACAGAGGCAATTACTTGAGACCAGCGAAGATATATGGCCTCATCAACAAATACCGGTAAAATGGTGAGATTTTGTAACCGAGTAAAAAAATAGATTAGAACGATAGCTAAAAAACCTAACCAATAGATTAAATTATATTTTTTCATATTTTCTCTTAAGATCGTTAAGTTTTACTCTAATAATTTCATGAAGCATAACTTGGGATTCTTTTTTAAATCTGGTTAAATCGTCACCCTTAGTATTACTAGTGTCTTCATTGTGCCAATTGACAGGTACTTCTTTGATTTTATAGCCACATTTTTCAGCCATAAATAATAATTCGACATCAAAGGCAGAAACTCTCCAGCCCTTGTCGGAAACCTGTTGGAAATAACCTAGGTTGGGGAAAAGTCTTTTAGCTAAATTAGTTTCAAAAATTTTAAAACCACACTGGGTATCGTGGATATCAGAAAGTAAGATACTACGTCTAAATAAGGTAAAAACTTTAGACATGAGTATTCTTAAAATAGTCTGACCTTCTCGAGTCTTTCCTCTGGAGCCGATAACAACAGAGTATTTATCAAGATATTTGAGGAGTTTTTCTATTTCAATAAGTGGCGTGGATTGGTCCATGTCGGTAAATAAGACCCATTTATTTTTAGCGTGTTTTATACCTGCCCAAACCGCAGATGGTTTACCTCCATGTGGGATATTGATTAAACTAAATTTAGGATTAGTTTGAATATATTTTTCACACAACTGCATACTTTGGTCGGTGGACTCGTCATTTACAAGCAAGACCTCGTAATTAAACATCTTTTGTTTATTTAGATATGATTCTATTTCAGTAAGTACTCCCCTTTTGATATTCTCTTCTTCGTTGTAGCAAGGAATAATGATACTGACATACTGTTTATCCATTAGTTTGATTGTATCAATTTATAAACTTTAATACCGCTTACCTCCCATTGTTTGGCTATGGAAGCTATACCAAAGGCAGCGACATTATATTCAGGGTTGCCTAAGGGTTTACAGTCTTTTTCCTCACAGATAACATAGAGTTGACTAGTTTTATTTTGGTCAATTGGGTATAAATTATTTGATTTTTGGTCTAAAATATATCGATAAGGTGGGTCGTAGTTGTTTTTGGAAAGTAAGGCAATATTAAAAGGTTTACTATTAGAGTCATGGGTAATTTCTTGAGATATTTGGTCTACAATAGCAAGTTGACGATTGGGCTCTTGTCGGAGGGGTGAATTTGTTACACTAATATATACAAAAAGTGCAAAAACAAGCCAACCTATGTATTTGAGCTTGGAGATAGCTAGACCAAAGGCTATACAACATATTGGAAAAAGAAAACCAAAGTAATGAGTATAAATATGTTGCTTGTATAAAGCCAAAGCAACAAGTGAGACTAGATAGGTAATGGACAAAATCTTGCCAATTTTATTTTTGGACCTAAATAGCAGAAGAGTTCCAAGAAAGAATACTAAGGCAAAAATAATTGTAAACTGGGTATTTTTTGCAGACAAGAGATCCTGGCTTATTTGTAAGTGTAAAGGGACCAGTCCTGGGATAGCTTTATATGGTTTAAGGTTGATGGTTTCTTGGCGGACTGAAAAGAATTTAGAAACGGCTTGAAAATTTTGACCGTGATGTTTAATGTCAAATAAGACTAAAGGGGAAAAACAGGCCAAAAGAATTAGAAAAGCTACAAATATGTGTCGAAGGCTTAGTGACTTTAAACGAATATTTTGGATAAAAATAGTTAGGATCGGAACTATTAAAAGAACTAAACCTAGGTAGTGTGAATTTAAGACTAAGCAAAAACTGAGAGTGGCCAAAACAAGGTCTTGGATCCTTCTAGTATTTAGGTATTTGTCTATGTAATAGATAAAAGTTAAGGAAAATAGAGGCATAATGTTTGGGTTCCAGGAAAAAGAGGTGTATTTGATCATTACCGGAGAAATGGCAAAGGTTGCTGCAGAGATTAAACTTGCCAGCTTGGAACCAAACCATTCTAAGGAATAACTATAAATTAGATAGGTAGTTAAAATACCCAAGAGTGCAACAAAAATAGCAGGACCAACAGGACTAAAATTGGCCAAGAACAAGCTTGGGGCTATTAAATAGTAATACCATGGTCCCAGGTACATATTACCGATAGAAGTTTGTGGTCCAATAAAAATTAGATCTTTGTTTTTTAGGAAGTTACTGACAATTACTACATCACGACCTTGATCCCCCAAAAATTCCATATAATCTTGGATACGATAAAGTCTAAGAAGGGCGGAGACAAGAATAATCAAAATTAGTATCTTTTTCATACTTACTGGCCCAAGATGTTTATTTTGTACCAGAGTCGAAACAGATCTTTGACACCAGCAACAATGACATTTAATTTACTGCCGGTAGCTTCGCCAGCAAGGCGACTGAAGTGACTCACCCCAATTTCCACCATCTTAAATCCAGATTTTTTAGCTCTAATTAAGAATTCACTGTTAATAAACGGTCCCCTTTCAGCTTGTAGCTTGGGAATTGTGTCGACAACTTTTTTTCTAAATAATTTAAATCCACAATCAATGTCTCTTACTTTCAATCCATAAAGTACTAGTACAAAAAATTGCCAAACACTAGAACCCCAAATACGGACAAAAGGCACCTTTCTACCTAGATAGTAGCCAATAACCAAATCTGCTTTGGTTTCTTTTTGTTTATCAATTAGTTTAGTTATTTCTTGAAAATCAAATTGGCCATCTGCATCGGTAAAGGCTATCCATTCGTATTGAGAACTGTAAATACCGCTTTTGAAAGCAGCACCATAGCCTCGATTAGGATTGTGAGTAACAATTTTAATGTTTTTAGGATATTTCGATTGAATTTTTTTTAGTATTTCCCCAGTTTTATCTTTGGACCCATCATTAACCAGAATAATTTCCCATTTTGGGGCTAATTTTAGAATTATTGGAAGAGCCTTGTCCACGGTTTTTTGAACATTTTTCTCTTCGTTGTAGCAAGGAAAAAATATAGATATTTCTGGCAGTGGGTATTTTTGTGTTAAAGTCATGATTTTAGTATAACAAGAATCTTGACTTAGGGAGAAATTAGTCTATACTGTCTTGTAATATTATTAATAAGCATTATGCAAAATAAACTTTTTATATTTCTCTCGGTTTCCTTGTTTACCCTAGTTTCTGGTTCACCAGTATTGGCCCAATACTCCACTTCAAATACAAATTGTCTGAATGTAGATACAAAGGTTAGAAGTGTTACCCAAGCTGATTTTTATGACAATTTAAGCTCTAAACAGTATTTATTTACCCAAGGTAGCGTAATAGAATTTTCAGATGAAATTATTAATAATTGCAACACGGACTTAACAGATATTGTGGTAGTGGATAAAGTTAATCCTTGTTTGGATTTAGTTTTTTATCCTGGTACTCTTAGCTCAAACAAAGACGTTATGTCGTGGAATATTGCAAATCTAGCTTCAGGCTCCAGTAAAAAGTATACACTGCGGGCAACTGTCTCTGATAGATGTATTCCAAAATCAAGTATTGTTAAACATAATAACTTTCTAGAGGCTAGTACAAGTAAACTTTATGATGATGATAGGGCTTACTATTATGTTGGTGGCCCAACCTTACCAGATACAGGTAATGAACTAATGGTCTTAAGGATAACTTTAGCACTGGGAGCCGTAGCACTAGCTACTACTGGTAGAAAGTTGATTCGAGGCTACTGAAGGTGAAGATAAAGGGTCATTTTGCCGTCTTGGTGAAATAGGCGTATATGATTGCCAAAACTAGTAGTACCTCTATAAAAATAGGCAACCCCATCGTTAACTGCGTAAACTGATTTGTTGCTGGAAACCATATCTATACCATGGTGAAAGTGATCTTTGTACATATAAGCAAATTGGGTGGCTCCCCTACCTTGAGTTAAGGTATAGTTTTCCATGGGCCAACGGTTAGCTTTTAGGTAGGAATAGGGATCTATGTCATTGTAATAATTGAAACTGGCCAAGTTATCTTCAGATAAATTATATAAACTAAAATGAAGGTGGGCCCCAAAAGAATAACCTGTATTGCCCATCAAACCGATGGCCTCTCCCTTTTTAACTGCATGTTTACCAACAAACTTGGCTTTTAGTAATGAGGATAATTCGTCTTCGGCTTCTTTACGCAGCGCCATATACTTTTGTTCATCGTTTTTTGTTAATTCAAGCAATTTAGCTTTTGATAATTTTTGAACACTAAGATTATTTTTTTGTTCATCAAGTTTGGCTTGAATTTGTTCCAATTCTTGTTGTTTTTGGCTTTTTTTAACTTTTTGTAAATCGTAATTAGTCCTAGCAGTTTCAAGTGACACCAACAAGTTACGGTTCTGTGTTTGTAGTGAACTTAAATATTTATACCTAAACACTAACTTGCTAAAACTTTTGTCTAATAGAAATGCTAAAAAGTTTTGGGTTTTACTAAGTTTATAGATGGAATTGACTTGTTCTAAGTAAATTGAGGAAATTTTATTTAAATCAGTATCAAGTCTACCTATTTGAGTACTTAGCAGGGATATTTCTTGTTGGAGTGTATTGATACTAAGTTCACTTTGGGCTATTTTAAGTTCGGCTAGTTTGATTTGAGAATCAAAACGTTTAACCTCGTTGGCAAGTGAATCTTTTTGGGTAGACAAATCGGATATTTTTTTTGTGTATTCATCAATTTTTTGTTGAAGTTCACTGGTGTCTACAGACAGCACCATATTGGGTCGTATTGTGATGAGGATTGTAAACAAGAGAGCTAGACCGAGGATTTTGGCTAGCATAGGAGTGAAATTAAAATTTTATTTGCTTTTTTACAGCAACCCAGCTGGCAAAAACACCGATGGCCACACCGTAAGAAAGCAAAATAGAGTAAATTTGTAGGACAAAAATGGGGGTAAGTTGGATTAGATTTATTTCTTTAAAAAATGCGTTTAGGGGATTTTGTAAATAATATAAGCAAATAAAGCTCAAGAGACAGGCAACAGTACTAGAAAGTAGGCCATAATAGGCACCTTCAAGTATAAAAGGAGCTTTGACATACCATTCGGTAGCACCTAGCAGCCTACTTATTTTAATTTCTTCTTTACGATTTGTGGCTTTTAAGCTTATCGTACTAAGTATTAATAAAAATGAGGTAATTGTTAAAAAACTTATGATAACTGTACCTGTTTGACGAAGAAAAGTAGTAATACTACTAAGGGTTTGAATAATATCTTTAGGGTAAATTATTTCGTCGATCAAGTCTGTTTTGTTTTGAAAGTTTTGGGCAATATCAGCTAACACATTTTGATTTGTGGCAGAGACTTCCAAAGAAGCTGGGAGTAGGCTGGAGGTTACCATGTCTAGTAGTAGTGGCTTATCTTTGTTCATTTCTTGATATAACTCAAGAGCTTTTTCCTTGGATATTTCTTTGATTTCCTTGACTCCTGCATAGCCGCTAATTTCTAGTTTTAGATTTTGAAGTTGTTCTTTGGTAACGGTGTCTTTGAGATAAATATTAATTTCTGGTACGCTTTGGAAATAATTTAAGATTTTGGAAGTACCCAATGAGAGCAAGAGAAAAGCGCTTACTGTGGTTAAATTTAAAAACATAACTAAAAATGCGGTCAAACTCTGAAAAGGTGAGCGTCTTAAGTGGTGCCAGGCAGTTGTAGTAATGCTCATGAGTGTTTTGGTTTTTTGGGGTGGCTTTCTGCTTGTTTGACAAGTTCCCCTGCTTGCAAATGAATAACAGGGTGGGCAAACATATCTATAAGGCTTGGATTATGTGTTGTCATAAGAATAGTAGTTTTTAATTCTTTGTTAATGGAATCGAGGAGGTGGACAATATCCTTGGCGGTGTCTTGATCAAGATTACCCGTGGGCTCGTCGGCGAGAATTACCTTTGGTTGAATAGAGAGGGCTCTGGCCAACGAGGCACGTTGAAGTTCGCCTCCCGAAAGCTGGGAAGGAAAGGTATTTTCTTTGCCAGATAGACCAACTTGCTTAATGGCTTTGACAGCGGTTTCTGTTCTTTTTTCAAAAGGATAGTTGATAATATCTAGGGCTAGTAATATGTTCTCTAAAACTGTTTTGTCGTTAATCAGTTGATAATCTTGGTAAACTACCCCAATATTGCGACGAATTTTTTCTTTAATATTTTTCTTGGAATTACTGATTTCAATACTGCCTACAAAAACCTTGCCAGAGGTTGGCATTATTTGAGCTAAGAGTAGTTTTAGGAGTGTGGTTTTGCCAGCACCAGATGGACCAGTAATAAAAATGAATCCTCCCTCTTCTACCTCAAAACTAATATCTTTGAGGGCCGAAGTTGAGCCATATTTTTTACTAACTTGTTGAAAACTTATTTTCATTCTAGGACTTTGATGGTACCAACATCCAAAAGCCAGCCGGCCTTAGTAGAGCTGTAGGTTTGACCAAAAATTTGAACTTTTTTGCCAACAAATAGGTCGAGATCTAGAGTGGAGGAAGTTAGGGCAGCCCATTGGGTTTTACCACCATCGCGCTCTAGAGTATGTGTCCCTTCGCCATTTTGACCCCCCTTACTAACTAGACCTATGGCTATATCTTTAAATTCTGGCCGGCTAGTACCATAAGTTTGACCTACTTGTACCTGACTAGTGTCTCGGATAGTGTCCGCATCGATCACATTTGTTTGTGAAGGAATATTGGGGTTAGTGTTAGAAATTTTTGTTGCACCATAGCGTGTATAACCAAAGCCAAGCAACAGACCAACCAGGGCAATTATTGTGGCAATTAAGATGTCGTAGTTATTACCAGTCTTTGGGGTAAATATTTTATTTGACTTATCACTGATTGGGTTTGGGGTTAGGTTGGGTATTTCCATAGATATTTAAGTATGTCAGTATTAACCTTTTTGCGCAAGTATAAACACCGAGTCGGCTCTGTTGGGTAAGATTAGACAAAATAAATAATTTAGCCAAGCTAATATTTTTTTACCAGAACTAGTCTGTCTTTGGCGAAAGGGTGTATAAGCGGTAAAACAATAGCTTGTCTGAATTTCTAATCCATATTTTTGCAGCAAGGTCTTTAGTTCTGTTTGAGTGTATTCGCGATTGTGACGGTGGTTAATATTGTTTAATTCATGGCTAGTGGTGAGGGTTGTTTCTAGGTCAAAAGTAATGTTTTTATGAAAAAGCAATCTGATTAGATTTTGTAACCGTACAGCATTGGGGGTGGTAAGAATTAATAGTCCTTTGGGCTTTAAGATTCTAGAGATTTCTTTAATGGCTTGTGTGGGGTTAACTAGGTGTTCTAATACTTCGGTAAAAATAATCAAATCGACAGAGCTGTCCTTTTGGGGCAGATTCTGTTTTTCTAAGTTGACAGTATATACATCAACATCATTAATTATTTCGTGTGGTGAGCAAATGCCAATAACCTTATAGCCTTTGTGTCTAAGTTTTTGTAGTAAATAATCTGGATAGCAACCAAGGTCAAGAATTGTGGAACCGATGGGTAAGTTTAAGCTTAGGATAGATTTTAAAATTAAATCTAGTCGATACTGGTGGATAGATAAATAACTATTGTGGTATTTCATGACTAAGGTTTTTATTAAGAAATTCTTGAAGTAGTTGGAAGTTTTTTTGGGTGGGTAAAAAGACCCATTGTTTTTCTACTAAGTAATCTGGATGGTATAAGACAGCGCCAGTCTTGGTATCAATCGGCAAAAGTATTGTTTGGATTTGAAGTTTGGGCGAAACACTAAGTGCATAATTGGCCAAAGAAAGTAATTGAGACAAGGGTATATCTGTGTTTAACAAGTTGTAAAACTGGTATAGTTTGAAGATTAAAGTTGGGTCCTGTTTAACCTTAGCCGGAATTTGGGAGGCAAGAGAGCGGATTAACTCTTGCTGACGTAAACTTCGACCCAGATCAGTGCCTATTTTTGGATCATCAGAGCCTTTGCGAGAACGAATGTATGGCAGGACATTGTCGGAAGTTATTTGGTTTTTTCCCTTGGGAAAATAGATGGTTTTGTAGATACTACCAGTTTTATTTTTAATATACTCTGGATTAGGATAGGTTGGGTCGGTTAAATCATAATCTAAACTTATCTCGACAGGACCGGTTATTTGCAATAAATTAACGACATCTTGTGTGCTAAGAATAAACAAATTGTTTATGGGTTGGCCTAATATTTGAGCAAACTCACTCTTTAAATCTATCTTTTTGGTTGGATTATTAAGTGTTTGCTCGTATAGCTTGTTTATTTTTATTTTATTATCTGGGAGCCAAGTGTCTCTGGGGACAGATACTAGCTGGATAGTATTATGCGGAGGAAAATAGTGGACTAAAATAATTGTATCGGTAGTGTTGGATTTTTCCAAAAAATCATTGCGAGGGTCTAGTCCTAGTAATAAAATATTTAAAGGCTGGTTGGAAATGGGCCGATTGGCTACTTCTTGGGCAAGTGAATATAGCTTAGCGTAACTTAAGTTATAAGTAGCTAAAAATCGGTTGCCTTGATAATAGATTAGACCAAGAGAGACCAAAACTAGTACAAATAGGCTTAATAATATTTTTTTGATCATAGTTGGATTAGTTCGGCTCGAATAAATTCGTCTAAATGACCATCTAGAACGCTGTCTGCTTGGGAAGTCTCGTAATTAGTACGTAAGTCTTTAACCAGTTTGTAGGGTTGCAAAACATAGGAGCGGATTTGTCTACCCCAGCTCGCAATGACATTTTCACCCTTAATTTCCTTGGTTTCAGTTTGAAGTTTTTCTTGTTCTAAGGCCCAAAGTTTAGACAGCAATACTTCCATGGCCATCTGGCGATTTTGTTCTTGAGAACGCTGGCTTTGAGAAGAGACGGTTATATTAGTTGGCTTGTGCACCAGTCGGACTGCGGTCGAAACTTTGTTGACGTTCTGGCCACCATGACCTCCTGCCCGATAGGCAGCAAATTCCACATCTTTTGGATCAACTTGAATTTGACTGGTATTACCAATAACGGGCATTACTTCAACTTTAGCAAAAGAGGTTTGACGTAAGTTTTGAGCATTAAAAGGGGAAAGCCTAACTAGGCGGTGTGTTCCTGCTTCATGTTTTAAATAACCGTAGGCGTAGCTAGTTTCAACTTTTATGACTACAGACTTAACTCCTGCTTCTTCACCAGGAACGAGGTCTAAAACTTGGTATTTCCAACCCTTGCTATCAAGATAACGTAGATACATACGCTGTAGCATACTGGTCCAATCCATAGCCTCGGTACCACCTTGACCAGAATGTATAGATAGTATGGCTTGATTAGAATCATATTTGCCTGACATGTAAGTTTGCAATTCAACTTGAGCTAAAGATAGACCAATTTTTTCAAGTTGTTGGGAGAGCTCTTGACTGAGCAAATCATCTTGATTGGAAACTAAAAGTAACTCTAGGTCTTTAAGACTAGTGATTTCTTTGTCTATATTGGAAACCTGCTGAATTAATTTTTCTAGATCGGATAGCTCTTGGCTAATTTTCTGAGCCTTACCTTGATCTTGCCAAAAATCCGTAGATTGAGTTTGAGCTTCTAGTTTATCTCGTCTAATTAATAATTGTGGCCAATCTAATTTTTGCTTAATGTTGTCTAAGTTGTTGGATAATTGGGCTAAATTCATATTTTTTCGACAATACGTTGATAAACCAGGTTTATTATACTCAATTTGATACTTTTAAATTCATTATCTAGCCAAGTAGCTAGGTTTACGGAGCTCGTTGAAGATTGTAACTTGGAGGTTTGGCTGGAAAGACTTGCTAGAAATTGATTTATTTGCTCTTGCTTTTCGGGTTTGATCAAATTGTTTAAGATTTCGGGAGGAATTTGTAAATCCGGTTGATTTAGATTACTTTTACCAGAGCTTAAGTAACCTATGGCAAGTAGTATTAACAAGGTAAATATAATTAGCCTTAGGACAATTTGTAAAAAGCTAGCCTGTGGTTTGTGTTTTTTTCTCACTTATACAGTTTACTTGGTAGTGGTGGTCATTTCCAGGATTAGGTCACCTTGACGGATTTTATCCAGGACATCAAAGCCGGAAATAACTTCGCCAAAATTGACGTATTCTGAGGTTAAATGACTACATTCTATATCGGTAAGACAGATATAGAACTGACTATCGTTACTTATCTCTTTACTTTGAGCTGTGCGAGCTAGTCCTAAACTACCACGCTTGAAAGGAAGATTGTTGAGCTCGGAGGCAATGGTACCGCCACCAGTACCTGTACCAGTTGGATCCCCACCTTGAACAACAAAATTAGAAACAACACGATGAAAGGTGAGATTGTTGTAAAAACCTGAATTTACCTTATTTAAAAAATTTTGGATGGTTTTGGGTGCATCTTTGTCGTATAACTTAATGACAATTTGACCATCTTTTGTTTTTAAGCCAACTAAATTGCCAGATTTAGGCTGAGAGCTTGGAGAATTGGAAGGTTTTGTGGTTGGATTAGAAGCTGATGTTGGGAGAGTGATGTTGATATTTGAATTGGGAGTTTTAGTAACTTGACCGCAAGCAGCAAGAATTAACGCGCAAAGAATTAAGGTGTGTAATTTATATGTTTTCATAGGGAACTTTATTATAACTTATTTTTATTGTCAATATTTGATTAGCTAGATGAGCATACAAAAAAATATCTTTATGGCAAGGAAATATTAAACCTCAATTATTACCCAGAAATGGATAAAAAGTAGTATTTAGGTTATAATTGACGGCTATGCACTCCTACAATGATATTCGTAACGTGGCTGTTATTGCCCACGTCGACCACGGTAAAACTACTTTGGTAGATGCCTTGCTTAAACAGACCCACAGTTTTAGAGATAATCAGGCTGAAATGAGTCAAGAAAGAATCATGGACAGTAATGATTTGGAAAGAGAAAAAGGAATTACGATTTTGTCTAAAAATACTTCTGTTTTTTATAAAGATACGAAAATTAATATTATTGATACACCTGGACACGCTGATTTTGGTGGCGAAGTGGAACGAATCTTAAATATGGCTGATGGAGCCCTACTTATTGTAGACGCAGCAGAAGGACCACTGTCCCAAACTAAGTTTGTTCTACGAAAAGCTTTGGCTGCTGGTTTAAAAATTATTTTAGTGATTAATAAAATTGACCGTAAAGATGCTAATGTGAAGAAAATATTGGCAGACTGTGAAGAATTGTTTTTGTCAAGCGTGACGGATCCGGAATTGTTGAATTTTCCAGTAATTTATGCGGTTGGCAAAGATGGTAAGACTTGGAAGACAATGCCAGAAGATTTAAATGCAAAGTCGGACACAACTGCTTTGTTTGAAGCAATTATGTCATATATACCAACTTCGCAAAAAAACATAGAACAACCTTTCAGTATGTTGGTTTCGGCTTTTGAAAAAAATGCTTATTTGGGTAAATTGGCTGTAGGCAGGGTCTATTCTGGAGTATTAAAGAAAGGTGAAAGTATGAATTTACTTGACCCAGTTAAAGGCAAGGTTGGACAATTTAGGTCCGAAAAAATGTACGTAAACGAAGCCGTAAATAAGGTGGAAGTGGATGAAGTAAAGAGTGGAGAAATTGTTTACTTGGCCGGTGTAGATGAGCTAAAAATTGGACAAACTATAGCTAGTCCAAAAGTGGAAAAAGCTTTGCCAACAATAATGATTACCGAGCCAACCTTAAAATCGAGTTTTGGGCCAAATACTAGTATTTACGCCAAAGCAGAATCTAGGTTTTTGACCAGTCGAGAACTAAAAGCCAGATTGTATGAGTACGCGGAAACGGACCTGGGTTTGAGAGTAGCCGAAGACACAGAGGATAGTATTAGACTAATTGTATCTGGTCGAGGTGAATTGCATTTGGCTATTTTAATTGAAAACTTAAGGCGCGAAGGCTACGCCATGGAAGTGGGCAAACCGGAGGTAATTTTGAAAACTATTGATGGAGTAATTTGTGAGCCATTTAATGAACTAACAATTTTGAGCAATGAAGAATATGTGGGGGCAATTACAGCTGAACTTGGTAAACGTAAGGCACAAATGTTGGACATGGTTGCAGAAAATGGCAACGTACGCATGGTTTACAAAATTAGTGAGAGAAATGCTTTGGGACTTAGGTCGGTAATGATGACTCAAACCAGAGGATCGATTTCTTTAAGCTATTTGTTTATCGCTTTTGAACCCAAGGTTGAGACTACGGCTCATAGTAGAAATGGGGTAATTATCGCTTCAGAAACTGGTAAGGCTTTGTCTTATGGACTAGATATTGCCAAAGATAGGGGTATTTTGTTTGTCAATCCTAATGAAAATATTTATGAAGGCCAGATCGTGGGAGAAAGACCATTGGAAGGAGACTTGGAAATGAATGTTTGCAAGGGTAAACAATTGACTAATATGCGTTCTGCAGGTAATGACGACAATATTTCTTTGCCACCCGCTTTAAAATACTCTATTGAAGAATCATTGGACTTTATTGAGGCAGATGAACTGGTGGATGTGACTCCAGAGAATATTCGCTTACGCAAGAAATTGCTCAATAAAGGTGATCGAGAAAAGGCGAGTAAGAAGAATAAGTAGAATTTTTTTACTTCCAGTTGTCTTCGCTTGTTTCAGAAGAAACTAGTTCTTTGGCACGCAGGGTAATACCAGTAAATACTCCATAACCTATAGTTTCCAGAGTAAGTCTGCCATTGTTATTGTTTTGCGTTGTGGCAGTAACTAGGGTCTCATAAGCACAAAAGGTAGAAGCTAACGCCAGCGCTCCTATTACAACACCTCTTCGGAATCTCCCGGTGTTAAGTGTATCTTTTATTTTGTTTAAGACTGTTTCTTTATTCATGGCGGATTTTATACCTACGGGTACTAATATGCAAGACTATAACCCAAGGTCTTTTAGGTTGAAATTAGAAGGAATTTCGAGTACTTTTGGTGCAGGCATGATTTTTTGCCAATTTATACGAGAAAAGCTTTGTTCTATTAGTTTGCTACTCAAACCTACAAGATCTATTTTAAGAAGTGAAATTAGATAAATACTGATGAATAAAGCCAGCACCCAGCCAACCATATACCCCAATGACTGCATCATACCTCCGATAAAAGAGCCGTACACTTTACGGCTTAAACTATTAGATTTATCAAGTTTTTGACTAATATTTTTTAGTTCTTGTAGTATTTCTTGATCCATATTTATTTTATTAGGGATGATTTAATTTTACCAGCAATGTTTTGCATTTCCCCTGTATTAAATTGTATGTTTTTGTCGCGCTCGATTTCAGGTTCAGTGGGATACTTAGGAATTAGATGTATATGAGCATGGGGTACTTCTAGTCCATAGGTGTACATAGAAATTAATTCAGGTTGAAGAGATTTTTGTATAGCAAGAGATACTTTTTTGGCAAACTCACAAAATTCTCCAAAATTAGGCACGTCCCAAACCCAATTGTATTGTTTTTTAGTGATTATTAAGGTATGTCCTTTACTGCGAGGATGAATATCAAGTATAGCCAGAAAATTATCGTCTTCAGCTATTTTATATGAAGGTACTTCTCCAGAAATTATTTTTTCAAAAATCGTGCTCACAGATATTTATACCATGTATAGAATAAAATTTTCCGTAACTAGACTATCTTTTATAGTTCTGAATTTATTTGAGAATCTCAAACCTTGAGGTTTTACGATATTTTCGTTTTTCACCTCTATTGAGAATTCTGACTTGCATTGACTTTAATCCTCGGGCATTGTTGTCATTGGTGTAAGTCCACCTTTTACTATCTGCACACCAGGTTGCTGGTTGAAAATTGCCCTCGGTAGCCCCAGGCTGCATTTTTGAAGTAATTGTCAGTTTATTGTGTTCGTCAACCTCGGCGAGAACACTGTGGTGAATATCGTTTGCCAATACTACCGAATCACCTATTTCAAGCTTTAATCTTTTAACATATGGTGAACCTGGAGCTAAGTACCCTGATCCAAGTATTATATCTCTGCACATATGGTATGTATGTTAACATGGCAAATATAGCCTGGGAAGGGGTTAGTTTGGATAGTGGCACTTCTTGTATTTTTTGCCGGAACCACACCAACAGGGATCGTTGCGACCGGGTTTTTTGTCGACTTTGACTGGTTTTTGCAAAGGAGGAAGCTGAATGTCTTGAGCATCGTCCCCTACTGGCCCCACGGTTTGGGCCGAGGCTTCCAATTGACCACGGTTTTCTTGGGCTTGGGGTATTTGGCTGGGATTGACAAATTGAGGTTGAAGTCGAAAGATCTTTCTAGATAAATTGTATTCAAAACGGTACATGAGGGCTTGAAACATTTCAAAAGCTTCTTTGCGATATTCCACCAAAGGATCTTTTTGAGCATAGCCTCGTAAGCCTACACCATTTCTTAAATCATCAAGTGAAGTTAAATGGTCGACCCAGAGAGGGTCTAGGGTGGAAATAATGGCATAGGAGGCCATTTCGCTGGCTAAATCTTGACCAAATAGCTTGGTGCGCTCTTGCCAGGCGGCTTTTATAGCTGCCATGAGTCCTTCTTTGGGATTGAGAGTATTTGCTAAATCGATTTTAATAGGCAAAATGTCGCGTAGCTCAAGGTTAATTTTTTCGTTGTCGTATTGTCCTGTAGTTGGGTCAAAATTAGCTTCGAGAATACTGTTAATTTGTTTTTCTAAATACTTGTAAATATCTGCTTCGATTGCCAAGGGGTTGGTTTTGACGTTTTTTAAAGTGGAGTCGCGAATAGT